>WGLN01000008.1 GCA_016125555.1 Porphyrobacter sp. | reverse complement strand
TCGGACGGCGGGCTTCGAACAGTTCGGCGACGCGCGGCAGACCGCCGGTGATGTCGCGGGTCTTGGCGCCTTCGGTCGGGATACGCGCCAGGATGTCGCCCGGCTTGACCTCGTCCCCGTTGCCGACGGACAGGATGGCTCCGACCGGCAGCATGTAGCGCGAGTCAGCACCCGACGACAGCTTCTTGTAAGCGCCGGTCTCGTCGGTGATGCCCATGGTCGGGCGGACGTCGGCCGACTTCGAGCCGCCGCGCCAGTCGACGACGACGCGCTGGGTGATGCCCGTCGCTTCGTCGGTTTCCTCGCGCACCGACAGGCCGTCGGTCAGGTCTTCGTAGCGCACCTTGCCGCCGACTTCGGTGATGATCGGAGTGGTGTACGGGTCCCACTCGGCCAGGCGCTGTCCCTTCTTGACCGTCGCACCTTCCGCCACCTTCAGGCGCGCACCGTAGCTGACCTTGTAGGTCTCGCGGTCCTTGCCGTCGTGATGGATGGTGATGGTCAGGTTGCGCGACATCGAGATCAGGTCGCCATGGGTGCCGCGAACGGTATTGCCGTTCGAGATCTTCACCACGCCGTCCGACGTCGTTTCGTAGAACGACTGCTCGGCCACCTGGGCGGTGCCGCCAATGTGGAAGGTCCGCATGGTCAGCTGGGTGCCCGGCTCGCCGATCGACTGCGCCGCAATGACGCCGACCGCTTCACCCATGTTGACGCGGGTGCCGCGGGCAAGGTCACGGCCGTAGCAGAAGGCGCAGGTGCCAAGTTCCGCTTCACAGGTCAGGACCGAACGGACCTTGACCGACTGGACGCCCGACTCGTTGATCAGGTCGACCACGTCTTCATCGATATAGGTATCGGCTTCGACCACGACCTCACCGGTCGCCACGTCCTTGATGTCCTCGGCCGTCGTCCGCCCCAGCACGCGCTGGCCCAGCGAGACAAGGACGTCACCGCCTTCGACGACGGCGCGCAGCGTGATTCCGCGCGTGGTGCCGCAGTCTTCTTCCATGATGATGCAGTCCTGCGCCACATCGACCAGGCGGCGGGTCAGGTAACCGGAGTTGGCGGTCTTCAGCGCGGTGTCCGCCAGGCCCTTACGGGCGCCGTGGGGCGAGTTGAAGTATTCCAGAACCGACAGGCCTTCCTTGAAGTTCGAGATGATCGGAGTTTCGATGATCGAACCGTCCGGCTTGGCCATCAGGCCACGCATGCCGCCCAGCTGCTTCATCTGGGCCTGAGAGCCCCGCGCGCCGGAGTTGGCCATCATGTAGATCGAGTTGATTTCGGCTTCGCGGCCGTCAGCATCCTTATGCTTGCGGCTGATTTCCTTCATCATCTCGTCGGAAACACGGTCGGTGGCCTTCGACCAGGCGTCAACGACCTTGTTGTACTTCTCGCCCTTGGTGATAAGGCCGTCAGCGTATTGCTGCTCGTACTCCTCGACCTGGTGGCGGGTCTCGTCGACGATGACCTTCTTGCTTTCGGGGATGACGATGTCGTCCTTGCCGAACGAAATGCCGGCGCGCGCCGCTTCCTTGAAGCCCAGCGCCATGATCTGGTCGGCGAAAATCACCGTCGCCTTCTGACCGCAGTGACGGTAGACGACGTCGATCAGGTTGCCGATTTCCTTCTTGGTCAGGGTCCGGTCGAGGACCTTGAGGCCGATGTTCTCGTTTTGCGGCAGCAGGGCGCCGATTTTCATGCGGCCCGGCGTGGTGTCCACGACCTTTGTGCGCACGACGCCGTCTTCGTCCTTCTGGGTGAAGCGGCACTTGATCTTGGCGTGCATCGAAACGGCGCCGCAATCCAGTGCCTGCTGGATTTCGTTGAGATCGGCGAAGGCCATGCCCTCGCCCTTCTCGCCGTCCTTGACCAGCGAGAGGTAGTAGAGACCGAGCACGATGTCCTGGCTCGGCACGATGATCGGGCGGCCGTTGGCGGGCGACAGGATGTTGTTGGTCGACATCATCAGCACACGAGCCTCAAGCTGAGCCTCGAGGCTCAGCGGCACGTGGACGGCCATCTGGTCGCCGTCGAAATCGGCGTTGAAGGCCGAGCAGACCAGCGGGTGAAGCTGGATCGCCTTGCCTTCGATCAGCTTGGGCTCGAACGCCTGGATGCCAAGACGGTGCAGGGTCGGCGCGCGGTTGAGCATCACCGGGTGTTCGCGGATGACCTCTTCGAGGATATCCCACACTTCCGGACGCTCTTTCTCGACCATGCGCTTGGCGGCCTTGATGGTGGTCGCCATGCCGTAGATTTCGAGCTTCGAGTAGACGAACGGCTTGACCAGCCCGAGCGCCATCTTCTTCGGCAGGCCGCACTGATGCAGCTTGAGTTCCGGACCGGTCACGATCACCGAACGGCCCGAATAGTCGACGCGCTTGCCGAGCAGGTTCTGACGGAAGCGGCCCTGCTTGCCCTTGAGCATGTCGCTCAATGACTTGAGCGGACGCTTGTTCGCGCCGGTGATGACGCGGCCGCGACGACCGTTGTCGAACAGGGCATCGACCGCTTCCTGCAGCATGCGCTTTTCGTTGCGCACGATGATGTCGGGCGCGCGCAGTTCGATCAGGCGCTTCAAGCGGTTGTTGCGGTTGATGACGCGGCGGTAGAGGTCGTTCAAGTCGGACGTGGCGAAGCGGCCGCCGTCGAGCGGCACCAGCGGGCGCAGCTCGGGCGGGATCACCGGGATCACCTCGAGGATCATCCATTCGGGGCGGTTGCCCGAATCGATGAAGCTTTCGACGACCTTCAGCCGCTTGATGATCTTCTTGGGCTTCAATGCCGACTTGGTGGTCGCCAGCTCTTCCATCAGCGCGTCACGCTCGGCCTCGAGGTCGAGTTCGGCGAGCATGGTCTGCACGGCTTCCGCGCCGATATTGGCGGTGAAGGCGTCCTCGCCATATTCGTCCTGCGCTTCGAGCAGTTCGTCCTCGGTCAGGAGCTGGTACTTCTCGAGCGGGGTCAGGCCCGGCTCGATCACCACGTAGCTTTCGAAGTAGAGGATGCGCTCGAGCTGCTTCAACTGCATGTCGAGCAGCAGGCCGATGCGGCTCGGCAGCGACTTCAGGAACCAGATATGCGCGACGGGCGCGGCCAGTTCGATGTGGCCCATGCGCTCGCGGCGGACCTTGGTCACCGTGACTTCGACGCCGCACTTTTCGCAGACGACGCCCTTGTACTTCATGCGCTTGTACTTGCCGCACAGGCACTCGTAGTCCTTCACCGGACCGAAGATGCGCGCGCAGAACAGCCCGTCACGCTCCGGCTTGAAGGTGCGGTAGTTGATCGTCTCGGGCTTCTTGATCTCGCCATAGGACCACGAGCGGATGCGCTCCGGCGAGGCGATGCCGATCTGGATCTGGTCGAAGGTTTCGGGCTTCGCCAGCTGGTTGGTGAATTTGGTCAGTTCGTTCATCGTTCAATCCCTCTGGGGGTGAAATCCGTAAATCGGTCGATCAGTTGCCGGTGGCTGGGAGTTGAACCCGCACCCCGTTGCAGGGGACCACTGGAGTGGTGCGTCTACCGTTCCGCCACACCGGCCTGATCTTTACTCCGCTGCCTCCAGCATCTCGCCGTCGTCGTCCTCGTCGTCGGAGAGCGACTTGAGTTCGACGTTGAGGCCGAGCGAGCGCATTTCCTTGACGAGCACGTTGAAGCTCTCCGGAATGCCCGCTTCGAAGGTATCGTCGCCTTTGACGATCGCTTCGTAGACCTTGGTACGACCGACCACGTCGTCCGACTTGACGGTGAGCATTTCCTGCAAGGTGTAGGCCGCGCCGTAGGCCTGCAGTGCCCAGACCTCCATCTCGCCGAAGCGCTGGCCGCCGAACTGCGCCTTGCCGCCCAGCGGCTGCTGGGTGACGAGCGAGTAGGGGCCGATCGAGCGCGCGTGGATCTTGTCGTCGACGAGGTGGTGGAGCTTCAGCATGTAGATGATGCCCACGGTCACCTTGCGGTCGAACGCCTCGCCGGTGCGGCCGTCATAGAGGGTGGACTGACCCGAAGAGTCGATCCCCGCCTTGACCAGCATGTCCGACACGTCCGCCTCGCGCGCGCCGTCGAACACCGGGGTCCCCATCGGCACACCGGCCGAAAGGTTGCCCGCCAGTTCCACGATCTCCGCCGTCGAGCGGCTGTCGAGGTCCTCGTGGTACTGCTCACCGTAGACGTCTTTGAGGCGCTCGACCACCGCAGCCGGAGGTGCCGCATTGGCATAGTCCTCGGCAGCGTTCGGATTGGCGGCGCGCCATTCCTCGAGCCTGTCCTTGATCTCGTGACCGAGGGCACGCGCGGCGAAGCCGAGGTGCGTCTCGAAGATCTGCCCCACGTTCATGCGCGAGGGCACGCCCAGCGGGTTGAGCACGAGGTCGACCGGGGTCCCGTCCTCGAGGAACGGCATGTCCTCGACCGGCAGGATGCGGCTGATCACGCCCTTGTTCCCGTGACGGCCGGCCATCTTGTCGCCCGGCTGCAGCTTGCGCTTCACCGCGACGAAGACCTTGACCATCTTGAGCACGCCCGGCGCCAGCTCGTCGCCGCGTTCCAGCTTTTCCTTGCGGTCCTGGAACTTGGCATCGATCGAGGCGACGGCTTCGTCGTATTGCGACTTCACCGCCTCGATCTGCGCCTGACGGCTGTCGTCGGCCACCGCGAACTTGAACCATTCGTGGCGATCGATGTCCTCGAGCACCTCCTCGGTAATCTCCGCGCCCTTCTTGATACCCTTGGGCGCGGCCGAAGCGGTCTGGCCCACCAGCATGTCGCGCAGGCGGTTGTAAGTCGCGCGGTTGAGGATGTTGCGCTCGTCCGC
The DNA here is from genome assembly GCA_016125555.1 of Porphyrobacter sp. Classification (GTDB taxonomy): domain Bacteria; phylum Pseudomonadota; class Alphaproteobacteria; order Sphingomonadales; family Sphingomonadaceae; genus Erythrobacter. The sequence continues at coordinate 238,462 of WGLN01000008.1, read as the reverse complement.
GGCGTCCTTGCGCAGGCGTTCGATTTCCTCGTTCTGGATCGCGCGGGTACGGTCGTCGATCTCGATGCCGTGACGGTTGAACACCCGCACCTCGACGATCGTGCCGGCCACGCCCGGGGGCAGACGCAGCGAGGTGTCGCGCACGTCGCTCGCCTTTTCGCCGAAGATCGCGCGCAGCAGCTTTTCCTCCGGCGTCATCGGCGATTCGCCCTTGGGCGTGATCTTGCCGACGAGGATGTCGCCCGGGTGCACTTCGGCGCCGATATAGACGATGCCCGCCTCGTCGAGGTTGCGCAGGGCTTCCTCGCCAACGTTGGGAATGTCGCGGGTGATGTCCTCAGGCCCGAGCTTGGTGTCGCGGGCCATGACCTCGAACTCCTCGATGTGGATCGAGGTGAAGACGTCATCCTTCACGATGCGTTCGCTGATCAGGATCGAGTCTTCGTAGTTGTAGCCGTTCCAGGGCATGAACGCGACGAGGCTGTTCTTGCCCAGCGCCAGCTCGCCCAGATCGGTCGAGGGGCCGTCGGCGATGATGTCGCCCGCCTCGATCACGTCACCCACCTTCACCAGCGGACGCTGGTTGATGCAGGTGTTCTGGTTCGACCGCTGGAACTTCTGGAGGGTGTAGATGTCGACGCCCGACTGGCCGGGTTCGACATCGCCGATCGCGCGGATCACGATGCGGGTCGCGTCGACCTGGTCGACGATCCCGCCGCGCTTGGCCGCGATCGCCGCGCCGGAGTCACGCGCCACGGTCTCTTCCATGCCGGTGCCGACCCACGGCGCCTCGGCCTTGACCAGCGGCACCGCCTGGCGCTGCATGTTCGAACCCATCAGCGCGCGGTTGGCGTCGTCGTTTTCCAGGAACGGAATGAGCGAGGCCGCGACCGAGACGAGCTGCTTGGGGCTGACGTCCATCAGCGTGATCTGCTCGCGCGGGGCCATCAGGTTGTCGCCGTTGTGACGCGCCGAGACCAGCTCTTCGACGAAGGAGCCGTCATCGGTCAGTTCGGCCGAGGCCTGCGCGACGGTGTGCTTCTGCTCCTCCATCGCGGAGAGGTAGATCACCTCGCTCGTCACCTTGCCGTCGATGACCTTGCGGTAGGGGGTCTCGATGAAGCCGTACTTGTTGACCCGGCTGAAGCTCGCGAGCGAGTTGATGAGGCCGATGTTCGGGCCTTCGGGCGTTTCGATCGGGCAGATGCGGCCATAGTGCGTCGGGTGAACGTCGCGCACTTCGAAGCCGGCGCGCTCACGGGTGAGACCACCCGGCCCGAGCGCCGAAACGCGGCGCTTGTGGGTGACTTCCGAGAGCGGGTTGGTCTGGTCCATGAACTGCGAGAGCTGCGAGGAACCGAAGAACTCGCGCACCGCGGCAACGGCCGGCTTGGCGTTGATGAGGTCGTTCGGCATCACCGTGGAGACGTCGACCGAGCTCATGCGCTCCTTCACCGCGCGTTCCATGCGCAACAGGCCGACGCGGTACTGGTTTTCCAAGAGCTCGCCCACCGAGCGCACGCGGCGGTTGCCGAGGTTGTCGATGTCGTCGACCTCGCCCTTGCCATCCTTGAGGCTGACGAGCTCCTTCACCACCGCGAGGATATCTTCCTTGCGCAGCGTGGTGATGGTGTCCTCGCACTCGAGACCGAGACGCATGTTGAGCTTGACGCGGCCCACCGCCGAGAGGTCATAGCGTTCGGCGTCGAAGAACAGGCCTTCGAACAGCGCCTCGGCGGTTTCCTTCGTCGGCGGCTCGCCCGGACGCATGACCTTGTAGATCGCCTCGAGGCCCTCATCGCGGTTCTCGGCCTTGTCGGCCTTCAGCGTGTTGCGGATCCACGGGCCGGTGTTGATCTCGTCGATGTCGAGCAGCTCGAGGCTGTCGATGCCCGCCTTGTCGAAGGTCTCGACATGCTCGAGCGTCACCTCGTCACCGGCCTCGATGTAGATGCGCCCGGTGCTCTCGTCGATCATGTCGCGCGCGGCATAGCGGCTGACGACTTCCTCGGTCGGCAGCAGCAGTTCCGTGAGGCCGTCCTTGGCGGCCTTGTTGGCGGCGCGGGGGCTGATCTTCTGGCCGGCAGGGAAGACTTCCTCGCCGGTCTTGGCGTCGATCAGCGCGAAGGCCGGCTTGGCACCGCGCCATGCTTCCGCGACGAAGGGAATCTTCCACCCGTCCTTGGCGCGCTCCCAGGTCACGGTGCTGTAGAAGTGGTGCAGGATATCCTCGGCATCGAGACCGAGCGCATAGAGCAGCGCGGTCACCGGCAGCTTGCGCTTGCGGTCGATGCGGACGTTGACGATGTCCTTGGCGTCGAACTCGAAATCGAGCCACGAGCCGCGATAGGGGATCACGCGCGCGGCGAACAGCAGCTTGCCCGAGGAATGGGTCTTGCCGCGGTCATGATCGAACAGCACGCCCGGCGAACGGTGCATCTGCGAGACGATCACGCGCTCGGTGCCGTTGATGATGAAGGTGCCGTTCTCGGTCATGAGCGGCATGTCGCCCATGTACACGTCCTGCTCCTTGATATCGAGGACGGAGCGGGTTTCGGTCTCCGAGTCCACCTCGAAGACGATCAGGCGCAGCGTCACCTTCATCGGGGCGGCGTAGGTGATGCCGCGCTGCCGGCATTCGGTGGTGTCGTACTTGGGCTCTTCGAGCTCATAATGCACGAAGTCGAGCTCGGCAGTGCCGGCGAAGTCGCGGATCGGGAACACGCTGCGCAAGGTCTTCTCGAGACCCGAGACATAGCCGGTCGCCTTGTCCGAACGCAGGAACTGCTCGTAGCTTTCGCGCTGCACCTCGATAAGGTTGGGCATCTGGACGACTTCATGGATGTCGCCGAAGATCTTGCGGATGCGCTTCTTCGCGGTGCCCTGCGCCTTGCGGCTGCGGGTGACGGGCGGCTTCGCCTTGGTTGCCATGGAGGAATCGGCCTCTTTGCTGTGCGCGCGGGGCATGTCCGCTGCGCCTGGGAAACTGTTCTCGAGAGCGGACCCGGGAGACGCGAAAAGCGGCTGCACCCGGCAACGCCTTCCGGCGCCGCCCTGCAGCCTTGTCGTCACGTCTCACGGAAAAGCCGGATTTCCTTCCTTGTGCCCGCCCCCGCGAAAGGCGCGCCTTGCTCGAAACCGTCGACTCGTGGGTTGCATATAGGTGCCGGAAGAGCCGAGTCAATGCGGGCTGGCCGCAGGAGCCTATTTCCTCGGCGCTCGGCCCGTGTCATGGCGCGGGGCGCAAAACACCAGCGGGGGCATGAGGATGGGCAGCAAGCATGGCGCCGATGTGTTCGACCGGCCGGAGATCTTCCTGTCGCTCGGCCTGTCGCTGCTCGATCAGGGCAAGGGCGCGGCCGCCGAGGAGCTGATAGCGGACACGCTTTCGCGGCACCCGGGCGATCCGCTTTACGACAATGTGGCGCGCATGATCCGCACCCGCAAGGTGCCGGGCTGGCATGCGGCGATGTTGCGCGACACGCCGCGCAACGCGGCCTATCGCGCCGCCATCGAAGCTGCAGCGCCGGGCCGCGTGGTGCTCGACATCGGCACCGGATCCGGGCTGCTGGCGATGATCGCGGCGCGCGCAGGGGCAGAACGGGTGGTTGCCTGCGAGGCCAACCCGGTTGTCGCCGAGGCCGCGCGCCGGGTGGTCGCGGCAAACGGGCTCAACCACGTCATCACCATCTACGCCTGCCACTCCTCCAAGCTCGCGCGCAGCGCGATTGCCGAGGCCGGCGCCGACCTCGTCGTATCGGAAATCTTCGCGGCCGACCTCGTCGGCGAGGGTGTGATCGGGGCGCTCGACCATGCCCGGTCCGAACTCACTGCTCCAGGAGCGCTGTTCGTGCCCGAGGCGGCCAGCCTGCGGGTCGCGCTGGCCGAGTTCGCCGCCCTGCCGAGCGCGCCCGACAGGGTCGAGGGCTTCGATCTCGCCGGCTTCGCGCCGCTCTACAAGGACAGCAGCTTCGCCCCGGGGCGGGGTGAAGGCCTGATCCTGCGCAGCGAAGTCGGCGACCTCACCCGGCTGGACTGGAACGCCGACGATCCGGTGCCGCTGACCGGTCGTGCGCAGACGGACTTGCGCGCCACCGGGGGGCGCGCCAACGTGGTCGCCCAATGGCTGCGCATCGAGTTCGGAAGCGGCGTCACCTACGAGAACGCACCGTTGAGCGAGGCTGCCGACCATTGGGCTACGGTCTGTCACCGGCTCGACGACCCGCTGGAGACCGTCGCGGGCGAGGTCCACGCGATCCACGCTTTCTGGCACAGCGATGCGCTGAGCCTTTGGGCCGGCTAAGCTTTTTCGTGCTTTGCCGCGGGGCATGCTTGCTGCGCCGCCCACCCGTCGGCCCATCGCACCACAGCCACGCCCCGGCCCGGGGTGCGGTTGCGCGGCTTGGACCAGCAGCTAGGTTCTTCCCGTTAAAAAGGAGATTTTCATGAAGCGCTTCGCTCTCGCCGCCGCTGTTCCGATCGTTCTGACCCTCGCCGCCTGCGACGGCCCGCACGAGGAAGTGGGCGAGAAGCTCGACGACGTTAGCGAAGCCCAGGGCGAGGCGGTCGATTCCATGTCCGGGGCGATGGAGGACCAGGCCGACGTCGCCGAGGAGAAGGCCGACGTCGCCGAAGCCGCCGGGAACCCGGCCGCGGCGGCCGCGCTCGACCAGAAGGCCGAGGCGCTCGACGAGAAGGCGGACAAGATGGAAGACGCCGCCGACGACATGTAAGCTCGCCCCGCCAAAGGCAGGTCCGCACCCGATGCGCACTTGACTCCTGCCGCGGGACATCTAAGGAGCTCGCCCTGACCGGCGGGCCCTTTCGTTTGCCGGTCATCCGTCCGAGACAGTTGGTGACCGGGATCTGCCGGTCTTAATCTCCAGCCTAGACGGGGAAACGAGATTTCGCAGCGGCCTGCCACGCGCAGGCCGGTCTGCACGTGCCTGATGGCACACCCTCCTTCCCTATCGACGGACTCGCCCGCGTTCGGAGCTTCCGCTCCGCGTGCGGACAAACGTAGCCGGTCGCGACCGGGGAGCCATTCCCGCCGCGATCAAATGTGAAGGAGTATGGCATGGATCGTTCGCAGAAAGCCGACGCGGTTGCCCAGCTCAACACGGTCTTCAACGAGGTTGCCGTGGTGGTCGTCACCCGCAACCTCGGCATGACGGTGGCCCAGTCCACCGACCTGCGCAACAAGATGCGTGATGCTGGTGCTTCCTACAAGGTCGCGAAGAACCGTCTCGCCAAGCTCGCGCTCAAGGACACCGACTATGTCGGGCTGGATGACATGCTCACCGGCCCGGTCGGGCTGGCCTGGTCTGCGGACCCGGTCGCGGCCGCCAAGGCCGCTGTCGACTTCGCCAAGTCGAACGACAAGCTCGAAATCGTCGGCGGTTCGATGGGCGCGGTCGTGCTCGACGAAGCCGGGATCAAGGCGCTCGCCTCGATGCCGAGCCTCGACGAACTGCGCGCCAAGCTCGTGGGTCTCGTCAATGCCCCGGCGACCAAGATCGCCCAGGTCGTTACCGCGCCCGCGGCCAAGGTTGCCCGCGTGTTCGGCGCCTATGCCGCCAAGGACGCCGCTTAAGAGACGTTTTTCGCCAGACGAAACAATCTTGGGGCGCTGTTGCCCCGCCACAATTTGGAGTGAACCATCATGGCCGATATTGCCAAGCTTGTTGAAGAACTGTCGCAGCTGACCGTGCTCGAAGCTGCCGAACTCGCCAAGGCGCTTGAAGAAGCGTGGGGCGTGAGCGCCGCTGCCGCGGTTGCCGTGGCCGCCGGTCCCGCCGCGGGCGGCGATGCCCCGGCTGCCGAAGAGCAGACCGAATTCGACGTCATCCTGACAGGCGACGGCGGGAAGAAGATCCAGGTCATCAAGGAAGTCCGCGCCATCACCGGCCTGGGCCTGACCGAAGCCAAGGCGCTGGTCGAAGGCGCCCCGAAGGCGCTCAAGGAAGGCGTCAACAAGGCCGAGGCCGAAGAGATCAAGAAGAAGATCGAAGAAGCCGGCGGCACCGTCGAGCTCAAGTGAGCTTCTCCGGCTCCGACCGGCAGAAACAAGGAGGCGGCGCCAGCGATGGCGCCGCCTTTTTTGTCACCTGCGCGCGCCCGACAGCATGCGGAAGATGCAAGCGTCCCCTTACCGGACGATTCCGGGCTTGTTCGAGGAACCCGCTTTACAGTGAGTTAATAACGGCTAACACTCGCTAACGATTATCGCCGAGTCGCGCCGGGGGCGCCAAGCGCCCCGAGGGGTCATGACCCCGAGATGCGCCACATGGTGGAGCGAGGGGGAATAATGACCTTGTTGAAGGTGAGCCTTTTGGCCGCGGCGGTCTGCGTCGCAGTGCCCGCGGCGGCGCAGGACGTGGTCTACAAGCCGATCAGCCCGACCTTCGGCGGCAACCCCTTCAACTCGAACCACGTGCTCGGCGTCGCCAACGCCAACAACAACACCCGTGACCCGCGCTCGAGCTCGACCAATTCGCAGGCCGACATTTTCGCGCGCCAGCTCCAGTCGCGCCTGCTCTCCGCACTGTCCTCGCAGATCGTGGATGCGATCTTCGGCGACAATCCGCAGGAACAGGGCACCATCACCTTCGGCGGGCAGACCATCGAGTTCTTCCGCTCGCTCGACGAGGTCACCCTGCTCATCCGCAACGACGAGACCGGCGAGGAAACCCGGATCGTGGTGCCGCTGTTCGTTCAGGTGAATTGAGGCCGGTCGCGATGCGTTATCCGCTTTCCACCGGGCTCGTCAGCCTTGCCGCGCTGTCGCTCGCAGGCTGCATGAGCGCCCCGCAGGACGGGCGCAGCACGATCCCGACGACCACCAGCCTCGCCTATTTTCCGAAGAAGACCCAGACCCAGAACCTGCTGATGCAGCTCCCGCCGCCGCAACGGCAGGTGGCGATCGCGGTCTACGGTTTCACCGACCAGACCGGGCAGTTCAAGCCGAGCGACGTCGGCCAGACGCTTTCGCGCGCGGTCACCCAGGGCGCCGGATCGATGCTGGTCAAGGCGCTCCAGGACGCCGGCAACCGCAGCTGGTTCACCGTGGTCGAGCGCGAGCGGCTCGACAACCTGCTGCGCGAGCGCCAGATCATTGGCGAAATGCGCAAGCGCTATCTCGGCGAGCAGGAGGTCGATCCCAACGCCCTGCCCGCGCTGCTGTTCGCGGGCGTGCTGCTCGAAGGCGGGATCGTCGGCTACGACACCAACACCGTGACCGGCGGCGCCGGCGCGGCATTCCTCGGGATCGGCGCGCGGACCGAATACCGCCAGGACACGGTCACCGTCTACCTGCGCGCGGTTTCGGTGCGCACCGGCGAGGTGCTGGCCAACATCACCGCTTCCAAGACCATCGCCAGCCAGGCGATCGGTGCCAACGCCTTCAAGTTCGTGGCCTTCCGCGAGCTGCTCGAAGCTGAGGCCGGGATCACCTCGAACGAACCCGATCAGGTCGCGCTGCAACAGGCGATCGAAAAGGCGGTCTACGGACTGGTGCTCGAGGGCGTCGATCTCGACCTGTGGCGCTTCAACGACATGGCCGCCGCCCAGCCGCTGCTCGCCGCCTACCGCGCCGAGCGCGACGGGATTTACGATGCCAGCGACATCCAGAAGGCGGTCAAGCGCGCCGGCTCGCTGACCGCGCCGACCGTGATCGACAAGGACAAGGACGAGCGTGAGGGTTCCTGACGCGCGATGAGATTTCTGGCGGGCAATCGAGGCTCGCCCGGACGAAAGCAGAGAGCGCAACAGCGCCGCAAAGGGTCGAAACGCAGGACACGCGGCACATTGCCGTCGTGTGAGGTTTTGATGGGCCTTGCCGGTCCGGACTGACGTGGAACGACGCCAGCCACCCGGCAGGGTCGCGATTTCCCGGGGGGGAGCAACGTGACAGAGAGCTTGGACATCGCCGCGCCGCATGTCGCCGGCGTCTGTGCCGCCGCTGTCCCTTTCGCACCGGGCGCAATCACACCAGCCCCTGCGCTCCACCGCACCAGCAGCAGTTTCGGCGATCGCCTGCGGCCCGGCAAGGGCGGCGCGATGACCGCCGATCACTGAACACACCGGAAAAACGCACCAGGAAGGCACGAAAATGAAGAAGACCATGACCGCGGGAGTGTCCCTTCTGGCGCTCGCCATCGCCGCTCCGGCTCTCGGCCAGGACAATACCAGCGGCGTCGTGCAGACCGGCACCAACGGCCAGGCCAACGTGACGCAAACCGGTTCGGGCAACGAAGCCGAGGTCGATCAGGACAGCACGCCGATCGGCGGCGCGCCCAACATTGCTAACGTCGCAACGGTGACCCAGGCAGGCACTGGCAGCTATTCGGACGTCGACCAGACCGGCGACAACACCGCCACGGTGACCCAGACCGCGGCAAGCGAGGACATGAACTCGCTGGTGGTGCAGGACAATAGCGGCGGTGGCGGCAGCAACCAGGTGAGCGTCGTCCAGCGCGGCCTCGGCTCGGGCAAGAACACGGATTCCGACAGCCCGACCTTCACCGGCTCGCTGGTCAGCCAGACGGGCAATACCGGCAATGTCCGGGTGCAGCAGAACGAGGGCACGGTCGATGCGGTTAGCCGCATCACCCAGACCGGCACCAACCAGCGCACCGAGGTCATTCAGGAAAGCGGCGCCGCGAACTCGCTGGTCATCCAGAACGGCGGCCCGATGAAGGTCGAGGTCTACCAGGACGGCGCGAACACCTCGGAAATCCGCCAGTCGAACTTCGGCAACACCGCCGGCGTCCGGCAGGAAGGCGGGGACGGCAACTTCTCGAGCATCGACCAGACCAGCAACAACGGCGATGTCGGCGATCCCAACAACCCCAACGGCCTGCCGATCGAAACGACCGACGTGCGGCTCGGCGTGTGGCAGGTCGGGAACAACAATAATTCCGAGATCAGCCAGTCCGGGCAGGACCAGTTCGCCGATCTCATCCAGACGGGTGTTCTCAACAAGTCGGAAATCACGCAGAGCGGTCTGCGCGCGGACGCCGGTGTGACCCAAACGGGCAACAGCAACCAGTCCACCGTCACCCAGGAGGCGGCCGACGAGGTCGCAACCGTCACTCAGAACGCCGATTTCAATGTCTCGACCATCGGCCAGAGCGGCGCCAACTCCTCGGCGACGGTCACCCAGGGCGGAACCTTCGGGCGCAACTCCTCCGAGATCACCCAGAGCGCCTTCGGAAGCACCGTCAGCGTCACCCAGACGGGCGAGGACCTGTCGGCGCTCACCGCCTCGCCCACCAATCAGAGCACGGTCACCCAGTCGGGCAACCAGCAGAAAATCGTCGTCGACCAGACCGGGGACGAGAACGGCTCGACCATCACCCAGTCGGGTTCGAACAACGATGCCGACGTGCTGCAGCTCGCCCAGGAAAACACCTCGACCGTCACCCAGAGCGGCTCGGGCCAGATCGCCAATATCGACCAGACCGGCCCCGGCAACACCAGCACGCTGACCCAGTCGACGAGCAACTACACCGCCAACATCCTGCAATCGGGCAGCGGCAACACCGCGACCACCACCCAGCTCGACGCGGCAAGCATCGGCAACAGCCTGAGCACCGTGAACACCACGCAGGCGGGCGACGACAACACCGCCACCGTCAACCAGCGCTCGATCAACTCGGTCAGCAACATCGACCAGAAGGTCGGCGCCGACGGCAACACCGCGTCGGTGACGCAGGGCTACTTCTCGCGCCGTCAGACCAGCAACATCACGCAGGAAGGCGACGGCAACATGATCACGGTCCAGCAGGGGACCAACAGCACCGGCCCGACCGACGATGACAACCTCAGCAACGTCACCCAGAGCGGCGACGGCAACACCGGCACGGTCCGCCAGTTCCTGCGCGACGGCAACAGCTCGCTGACCCAGAGCGGCGACGGCAACACCGCCACCACCGAGCAGGGGCTCTCAAGTGCCGGCAGCGGCTTCGGCCCCTACACCGCGACCGTGATCCAGTCGGGCGACGGCAACACCTCGGACGTGTTCCAGCGCTCGATCGCCAGCACCGTCTATGTCGAGCAGATCGGCGCGGGCAACACCTCGAGCGTGACCCAGCAGTTCTACAACAGCGGCTCCAACGCCAACACGGACAATGGCGCGACCGTGACCCAGTCGGGCGACCTCGGCGAATCCGAGATCACCCAGAGCGGCAACAGCCTTACCGCCACGCTCGAACAGGACGGGCTGTTGAATGACAGCACCATCATCCAGAGCGGCGTGTCGAACACCGCGACCGTCAAGCAGGCGGCCACCAACAACACCTCGAACGTGACCCAGGGCGGCTCCAGCAACACCATCAACGTCAATCAGAACGTCCCCTCGGCGCCCTGATCGCAATCCTCCCGGCGGGCTGCACAGCGCGCCGGGCCTTACAGCCGGGGCGCAAGACTCCGGAACCAATGAAACGGCGGCGGTCGCACGTCACCAGACGAAAGGATCGAAGTGATGAACAAAGCCATACTCACGAGCGCCTCGCTTTTCGCGCTCTCCGCCGCGGGCAGCGCGCTCGCCCAGTCAGCGCCCGCCGACCCGCTGACGCCCACGCCGGCTCCCGCGACCAGCGATTGCCCGCCGGACGCCAACAACTGCTCGCTGGTCACCCAGAGCGGAACGGGCCTGAAGACCAGCGTCACCCAGACCGGCAGCGGCAACGTCTCGGACGTCGACCAGATCGACGGTTCGGTCGGCGGCAACCCGGTGGGCGTGACTGTCAACCAGAGCGGCACCAACGCCACCTCCTACGTGCTCCAGTCCGGCACCGGGATCAGCGGAAATTATCCGACCCGCGCCACGGTCAACCAGAACGGCGACGGAGCGGATTCCACCGTCCGCCAGCTCGGCACCCGCAACTTCAGCGCCTTCGTCAACCAGACCGGCGCCAACACCGCCTATCTCGAACAGGATGGTGCAGGCCAGACCAAGCTCGACAGCACCGCCTCGATCCGCCAGTTCGGCGGCGACGGCAACACCGCGGTCGCGTTCCAGCAGTCGGGCAATTCGAGCATCGGCAGCGGCGGCAACAACGGCATCACGCAGAACGGCAACCTCAACAACGCCGAAGTCTACCAGCTCGCCAGCGGCCGGGGCTTCCAGGCGCGCAGCGACCAGGTCGGCGATCGCAACGATTCGGTGATCATCCAGGGGACCGTCGCCAACAACAACACCATGCGCGCCCGGGTCAGCCAGACCGGGGACAACAACATCTCCTCGGTGGTGCAGACCGGGATCAACGGCCTTTCCAACCCCGCCTTCAACAACCAGATGGTCAACATCATCCAGAGCGGCAGCGACAACCTGTCGCGGGTCGAGCAGGAGAACAAGGCGGCCGGCGGCGGGCTCACCAGCAGCCTGCAGGTGATCCAGAACGCCGACGGCAACGACAGCTTCATCCAGCAGTCTTCGGGCAGCGGGCTGATCAGCATCACCCAGAACTCGACCGACACCTCGGGCATCGTCACCGGAACCGCGGTTGACAACCTCATCAGCGGCGGGACCGACAGCGTGCGGGCGAACTTCTCGCGGGTGATCCAGACCGGCACCGGCCGCACCGAGGCGACGCTGATCCAGACCGGGTTCGGCAACCTGTCCGATATCCGCCAGGACAATGCCGGATCGCCCGCCTCGACCGCGACCGTCAATCAGAACGGCGAGGACCAGGCCTCCTTCATCGAGCAGAACGGCTCCAATGACATCGCCTATGTCGACCAGGTCGGCGGCGGATCGGGCAATGTCTCGCGGCTCCAGCAGCTCGCGGGCGGCGTCGGCAACACCGCGGACGTCGTGCAGATGGGGAGCGACGGGGAATCCAATCTCACCCAATCGGGCCTCGGCAACGAAGCCAACCTGCTACAGGCGAGCGGCACGTCGCTGAACGCCTCCACCATCACCCAGGGCGGCAGCAGCAACGATGCCAACATCTACCAGACTACCTCGGGCAACAGCTCGACCCTCACCCAGGGCGGCACCGGCAACATGGCGACCGTCACGCAGGGTCCTCCGCCCCCGCCCTGATCACCCGTTCCCGGGCGGGTCCAGCGCGGTCCGTCCGGTCCTCACACCGGGGCACCAGACCCCGGGTCAACGTTCCATCAAGTCGCAGTCAAACTGATCTAACCAAGGAGAAATCGAATGAAGACGATCTTTGCGGGCGCCTCGATCCTGGCGCTGGCGATGGCCGCTCCGGCCTTCGCGCAGGACAACAGCTCGACGGTCGAGCAGCAGGGCTCCGCCCAGGAAGCCACGGTCAACCAGACCGGCGCCAACGACGTTTCGGACATCTATCAGGAAACCGCCAACAACAAGGCCACCGTGAACCAGGAAGGCACCGGCGGCAGCAATTCGGATCTCGATCAGACCGGTGACAGCAACGAAGCCACCGTCACCCAGAGCGACCTGGTCGCCGGCCCGCTCGGCGTCGACGAATACGCCAATGATTCGACCGTCCTGCAGACCGGCAATACCAACCTCGCCGTGGTGAATCAGGGCGCTTCGGACTTCTTCGAAACCAACAGCTCGAGCGTCACCCAAGGCGGCAACGGCAACTTCGCCTTTGTCGACCAGTACAGCTCGGGCAATGACTCGACCGTGACCCAGGACTCGGACGGCAACCGCGCCGACGTCAACCAGGGCGACGAGCTGGACTTCAACGCAGGCTTCTCGAACCGTTCGCTGGTCACCCAGAACACCGGTGACGGGAACGAAGCGACCGTCAATCAGATCGCCTCGTTCTTCAACGAGAGCAAAGTGACCCAGAGCGGCGGCCTCAACGTCGCGGAAGTCAATCAGCAAGGCGACGAGAACGACAGCTTCGTGACCCAGACCGGTGACAGTGGCTATGTCAGTGTCAACCAGACGGCCTTCAACTTCGGCATCGGCGACGGCCTCAGCGAAAGCACCGTCAATCAGGGCGGCTTCTCGAACGAGGTCTATGTCGAGCAGCTCTCGGCGGACAACTACTCGCTGGTCAACCAGAACCTCGCCGACGGCGACAACTCGATTGCCGACATTCGTCAGGAAGGCGAAGGCGGCAGCTCCACCGTCACCCAGGGCGGCGGCAACGAGAACGGCGCCTATCTCTTCCAGCAGGGCGACGGCAACACCTCGACCATCAGCCAGACCGGCGACAACAATGTCGCCACCGTTCTCCAGTTTAGTGCGAACAACACCTCGACAGTGACCCAGAACGGCACCGGCAACACCGCCAACGTCACGCAGGGCTCGGGGGTCAACCCCTTCGCTCCGCCGCTCTGACAAACGGCCGACGCGAGGCGGGCGGGCCGATTCCGGCCCGCCCGCCCGCTCCGCGGTCCGGGCGGGACTTCGCGCTCGCCCGGATACGCATTTCAGGATAAGGTTCCGCCATGAGGATGGATGCTGCATCGCGATCGCGCACCGGACGCGCGGCCTTGGCCGCCGGTCTTGCGCTCGGCCTTCTCGCCCCCGCGGCCATGGCCCAGTCGGCCACCGACAGCGGCGTCTTCGTCAGCCAGATCGGTGACGGCAATCGCGCGACGGTCAATCAGCAGAACTCTGCTGCCTCCGCGCGGATCGCGCAGAACGGCAACGACAACACCGCCACGCTCGACCAAGGAGGCAGCGCCGCGCACGACGCGCAGGTCGCCCAAGAGGGCGACGAGAACGTCGCACGGCTCGATCAGGACGGCACGGGCAAGACCGCGCTGCTGATCGCGCAACAAGGGAGCCGCAATCTCCTCGACGTGTCGCAGAACGAAAGCGCCGCCGGTTCCGTGAGCTCGGCGACCGTGTACCAGACCGGGAACGACAATCGCATCCTCCTGCGTCAGGACGGCAGCGACAACGAAGCGCTGCTCTCGCAGGACGGGGACGGGAACGCCATGACCGCGACCCAGACCGGGATCGGCAACCGGCTCGAATGGAACCAGATCGGCAGCGGCCTGTCCGACCTTCAGATCGTGCAGGACGGCGGACAGGCGATGCAGGTCACCCAAAGCAACACCGGCGCGCAATTCGCGCCGCCGCCAGGGCCGTGATCGGCGACGGTTCCTTGCGCATGATGGCCGCGCTCGCGCTCGCCGCCGGCGGCACCGTGCCGGCACTCGCGCAGGAGCGAGCGCAGGGAAGCCAGGTCGAGACGGTGCAGATCGGGCAGCAAGACGCCGCGCGCCAATCCGCCAAGGCCTATCTGGCGACGCCCGCGCCCGCTCCCGCCGCGCAGCCCGACCCTGTCGCCAGCGAACAGCTGACCCGCAGCGACGCGGGCCGCGAGACCGCGCAGCTTACCGCTACCGGGGAAGGTCGCCCGGCTGTCGCGCAACTCTCCCCCGCCGAACTCGAGGCGACGCTTTCGCAGCTCAGCCCCAACGAGCGCCGGGTGCTGCTCGAGGCGATCGAAGGCAGCGACATCTGCGACCATCCGCCGGCGGTGGCGGCGATCCTGACGCTGTGCCGCAACCGGATCGAGACCCGCTCGGGCGAATTCGCCCCGCGCGCGCCCGAGGCGCTCTCGGCCGAGGAACGCCTGCTGCGCGGCGGCATCGATGAAGGCGGCACGCCGAATGTCGAGCGCGTGATCGGCAGGCTTGCACGCAGCAGTGCCGCGCCCAACGATCTCGACAACCAGGCGATCGCCTCGATCGCGCTCGCCCCGCAATCGGTCCCGGAAGACCAGGGCGATCCGCTCGCCAAGCTGCCGAACGGCACCGAGGCGGTGATCAACGCGATCATCAATCAACTGACCGGCGGCGCAGGCGGGCCGTGATGCGCGCGAGCCTCGCCCTTGCCGCGCTCCTTGCACTCACCGCGGAGGTTTCCCCGGCCATGACCCACGCAGCGCCCGAACCTCCAAAGGCCCTTTCGCTCAAGGTCGAACGGCACGGCACGAAGCTGGCGGTGGAGCTGGTCGGCCGCGCCCCGAGCGCGGTCGAGGTCAGCTATGAGCTCGAAGTGTCGGGCAGGTCGACCTCGCGCCACCGGGGCAGGACCACGCTGGCGGCAGGGACCACCGCGCGCCTCTCGACCATGACCGCCGAAGTCGGCGACACCTGGTGCGTGCGGCTGCTAGCGGAGGAGGAAGGGCGCGAGCCTTACGAAATTCGCGAGGGCGACTGTCCCGACGGGGACTGAGCCACGGGCCGGCGCGGCGCTCAGCGGCCGCGCGGCACCTGCGCGATGCCGACGCTGCGGATGCCGCGCTCGGGCGCGCTGATCTGGTCGATCGTCACCTTGCGGGCGGCGCCGGGACGGGTGTCGACCCTGCCGATGTTGAACTCGTCATAGACCGGATCGTAGCTGATCGGGATGCCTTTCGCCTGCAGTTCGGCGAGCGGCAGATAGGCATTGGCCGAGGACGAGGCGCGGATGCGCGCCTGCATCGCCGGGTCGATCCGGTCGCCCATGATCTCGGCGAGCGATCCCAGCCGCACGCTCAGGCCACTCGCGGTCTGCTGGAAATCGAGCTTGCCCGCGGTCTTCCCGTCGATCCGTGTGAGCAGCTGCGAGCGGATGTCGAGCGGCGAGGTGCCCAGTCCGGGGGCACTTGCCGCAACGCCTGCGCGCGGGATGCCGGCGAGCGCAGGCGCAGCGCTGCGGGGCGTCACCGGCGAAGATGCGGCAGGCGCGGCCGCCCCGGGCTGCGGGGCGCGCGCGGCGGGAACGGCGATGGCCGGGGGCGGGGCCGAGCGAGACAACGGCGCCGCCATGGAGGCGGGCGCGGTCATCGCGGCGAGACGTTCGGCTCCCGCACCGGCGGCACCCGCCGTCACCACCGCCGCAGCCACGAGAGGCGCCCCCGCCGCGACAGCGGAGGGCGGCGCCATTTCGGGCGCCCCCTCGAAGGCGATCCCGGGCGCGGCAGGGACCGTCGCGGCGACGACGTCCTGCGGCGGCGGTGCGAGCGAGGGTGCGGCATGGGGCGCGGACGACGGGGGTGCGGGCGCGACGCGGACCTCGGGAAGCGGCACTTCCACCGTGAACCCCAGGGCCGCGGTTGCCAACGGCAGGGCGGCAGGCTCCAGCGGGCCGGTCATGAAGCCGAACGTCGCCGGCACGGGAGCGGCGAGGTTCGGTTCGGATGCGGACTGCGGGAAATCCGTCCCGCGAACCGCGACCGTGATCGCCACGCCCGCTTCGGCCGCGGCACCCGTGGCCGCGGACGGAGAGGTCGGCGTGCGCAAATCGACGGGCACTGCCGGTGCGGGAGGCAGGCGAAGCGCGACTTCGCGCGCCGCCGGCCGCGGCGCAGCTGGCCGGGGCGCAGCGAAGGCGGCGGGCTCGGCGGCGATCCGCAGCGGGATCGTCGCCACCGGCGCAGGGTCCGGCAAGCGATCCTCGCGGAACAGCGGCAGGTCGCCCGCGCCGACCGAGAACTCCGGCAGGGCGAGCGCCGCGACCGCCACCACGCCGCCCGGCAGGGCGCGGGTCCACAGCGCGCGGGGCGTGCGCTGCGCGTCCGACGGCAAGGGCACGATCCACGCCCTGCTCAGCGTGAGCGTGTCACTTCCGCCCCTGATCGCTCCGGTCTTCGGCACGCGGTTAGCCCCCTCAGCCGACCTTTATGGTGGCCGCAAGCGATTCGGGGAAGGAAAATGTCGGAAAACCGCGCCTTTCGGCCCACCCCCGGGTCAATTGCCGGGGCTAACGTCGCGTCCTCTGGCGGAGCTTCGCATCCGCGCGCCTGACCGGCGCCCCTTTTGCGCTTTTCTTGGAGCGCCGTCGCCTCTATCGCGGCGGGCTCGCCTGCTGGCGGGCAGGACGCGTTCCACACACCGACCATGCAGCAAGCGACAGCTCTCTCGACGCCCGGCTGGGGGCAGGAAATCCGCGCGACGCTGGCGCTGGCGGGGCCGCTGGCGGCGGCCAATCTGCTGCAGATGCTGACCTATGCGGTCGACGTGATCTTCATCGCGCGGCTGGGGGAAGAGGAACTGGCCGCCTCGGCGCTGGCGGTGTCGCTGTTCGGACTGGTGCTGTGGGCGCTGACGGGGCTGACCGGCGCGGTCGCGCCGCTGATCGCCGAGGCGATGGGTGCGCGCGCCCCCTCGCTGCGCCCGGTGCGGCGCTCGGTGCGGATGGCACTGTGGCTGGCGGTGCTGAGCGGGACGCTCGGCATGGGGCTGTGCCTGCTGCTCGATCCGGTGATGCGCCTGTCCGGGCAGGCCCCGGCGATCCGCGCGCTGGCGAACGAATACAACACGGTGATCATCTTCTCGATGGTGCCGATGCTGATGGCGGCGGTGCTGCGCAACTTCGTCTCGGCGCTGGGCCGGCCGATCTTCGCCACGGCCATCACCGGCGCGGGGATTTTCGTCAATGCGATCGCCAACTACGCCTTCATCTTCGGCAATCTCGGCGCCCCCGCGCTCGGCCTGTCGGGCGCGGCGGTGGCGACGATCATCACCTCGCTGTTCACGCTGGCAGCCTATGTGCTGGCGATCCGCTTCGACCGCCGGCTGGCCCGCTACCGCGTGTTCGGACGCTGGTGGACGCCCGACTGGCAGCGGATGCGCCTGCTGCTGGTGATCGGCACGCCGATCGCGCTGACGATCACCGCCGAGGCCGGGATCTTCGGCGCGGCGGCGTTCATCATGGGGCGCTTCGGCGCGGCCGAGCTTGCCGGGCACACGGTCGCGCTGCAGCTTGCCGCGCTGGCCTTTCAGGTGCCCTTCGGGGTCGGGCAGGCGGCGGCGATCCGGGTCGGCTATTTCTACGGCGCGCGCGATCCCAAGGGGGTGATGCGTGCCGGGTGGGTGGCGCTCGCCATCGGGGCGGGGTTCATGTCGCTGACCGCACTGGCGATGGTGCTGATGCCCGGGACCCTGCTGCGCATCTATGTCGACCCTGCCGACCCGGCCAATGCCGCGCTGGTGGCCTTCGCGCTGCAATATCTCGCGCTCGCGGCGCTTTTCCAGCTGGCCGACGGGGTGCAGGCGGTGGCGGCGGGCGCGCTGCGCGGGTTGCAGGACACCCGCGTGCCGATGTGGATCGCGATCTTCAGCTACTGGGTGCCGGGCATCGGCACCGCGATCGGGCTCGGCTTCTTCACCCCGCTCGAGGGCACCGGCGTGTGGATGGGGCTCGCCACCGGCCTGTTCTTCGCCGCGGTGCTGCTGACCACGCGCTGGAACCGGCGCGAGCGGCTCGGCCTGACCCGGCGCACCGGCGATGTGAGGGTCACGCCGCCTGTGCCGGGATCGTCCTGACCTCGCGCTGCGGGAAGGGAATGGTGAGCCCGGCGGCATCGAAGCGCTGCTTGGCGCGCTCGGTGAGGTCGCGCGAGAGCGCGAGGTAATCGGTTCGCTCGCACCACACCCGCATCCCCATCGTCACCGAACTGTCGGCAAGCGCGGCGACGAACACCTCGGGCGCGGGATCGTCGAGCACCCGCTCGTCCTCGGTCGCAAGCTGCATCAGTTCGTCGCGCGCCCGGTCGATCGGGTCCGAATAGGCGATCCCGATCAGCAGTTCGAAGCGGCGGGTGGGCATGCGGCTGAGATTGACGACCGGCTTGTTCCAGAGCTCGTTGTTGGGGACCATGACATAGAGCCCGTCGAACTGGACGAGTTCGGTGGTGAACAGGCCGATCGCGCTGACCGAGCCCGAGACGTCGCCCGCAATGATCGCCTCGCCCACCCGGAACGGGCGCTGGATGAGGATCATCACCCCGGCCGCGACGTTGCTGAGCGTGCCCTGCAGCGCGAGGCCGACCGCCAGCGCAAGGCCACCGAGCGCGGCGATGATGCTGGTGGTCTGCACCCCGAACTGGGTGAGCACCGTGACCCCGAGCACCGCCCACAGCGCGTAGCGGATGATGTTGCCGAGGAACTTTGCGACCGTCGGCTCGATCCGTTCCGAACGCGACAGCGCGCGGTCGATCCCCTTGGCGAGCAGGCGCACCACCACGAAGCCCACCACCAGCACCACCAGCGCGCCCGCCATGTCGACGAGGTTCGCGCGCAGCCAGCCGAGGACCGCGTCGGCAAGGTGGAAGTCGCCGGCGAAATCGGCGCGGACATCGGGGAGCTTGCTGGTGCTCATGAACGATAGGCTCCTTTGCTGAGGCACAGCCGGCCTGCGCGGGATGCGCGGCCGTGCGAGGGGGGGATGCGGGGCCGGGATAGAGGAGCCGCCGCGCTCTGGCCACCCCGTGCGGAAAATCGCACCAGGCGTGAAAAAAATCGATTCCGGCGTCTTGATTCATGCGCGAGCCGCATCCAAATGCGCCGCGTTGGCACTCTCGAGGGGAGAGTGCCAAGGCAACTTATCCATTCAGGAAAGGTCACAAAGATGGCATTTCGTCCGCTCCACGACCGCGTCGTGGTCCGTCGCATCGAAGCCGACCAGAAGACCGCTGGCGGCATCATCATTCCCGACAGCGCCCAGGAAAAGCCCAGCGAGGGCGAAGTCATCGCCGTGGGCGAAGGTGCGCGTGACGACGCGGGCAACCGCATCACCCCCGACGTCAAGGTCGGCGACCGCGTGCTGTTCGGCAAGTGGTCGGGCACCGAAGTCAAGATCAACGGCGAAGACCTGCTGATCATGAAGGAAAGCGACATCATGGGAGTGGTTGGCTGATCCATCAGCCAAGCACGGACACCCTGACGAAAGTCAGGGTCTCGTGAGATCCAGTTCAACATTCGATGGCCCGCACTGGGCCGCAAACGATCCCGGCCTTCGCCGGGATGACGAGAAACAGGAGAAACGAACATGGCTGCCAAGGACGTGAAGTTCGGCCGCGAGGCGCGCGAAGGCATTCTGCGCGGCGTCGACATCCTCGCCAACGCCGTCAAGGTGACGCTCGGCCCCAAGGGCCGCAACGTCGTGATCGACAAGAGCTTCGGCGCGCCGCGCATCACCAAGGACGGGGTGAGCGTCGCCAAGGAAATCGAGCTCAAGGACAAATACGAGAACATGGGCGCCCAGATGCTGCGCGAAGTCGCCAGCAAGGCGAACGACAGCGCGGGTGACGGCACCACCACCGCCACCGTGCTCGCCCAGGCGATCGTCACCGAAGGCATGAAGTCGGTCGCCGCCGGCATGAACCCGATGGACCTGAAGCGCGGCATCGACCTTGCGGTGAACACCGTGGTCGAGAACCTCAAGAGCCGCTCGAAGGACGTCTCGGGCTCCGCAGAGATCGCCCAGGTCGGCATCATCTCGGCCAACGGTGACCGCGAAGTCGGCGAGAAGATCGCCGAAGCGATGGACAAGGTCGGCAAGGAAGGCGTCATCACCGTCGAGGAAGCCAAGGGCCTCGAATTCGAGCTCGACGTCGTCGAAGGCATGCAGTTCGACCGCGGCTACCTGTCGCCCTACTTCATCACCAACCCCGACAAGATGACCGTGGAACTGGATAACCCCTACATCCTGATCCACGAGAAGAAGCTGTCGAACCTCCAGTCGATGCTGCCGATCCTCGAGGCCGTGGTGCAGTCGGGCCGTCCGCTCCTCATCATCGCCGAGGACATCGAGGGCGAGGCGCTCGCCACCCTCGTGGTCAACAAGCTGCGCGGCGGCCTCAAGGTTGCGGCGGTCAAGGCTCCGGGCTTCGGCGATCGCCGCAAGGCGATGCTGCAGGACATCGCGATCCTCACCAAGGGCGAGATGATCAGCGAAGACCTCGGCATCAAGCTCGAGAACGTCACCATCGGGATGCTCGGCCAGGCCAAGAAGGTCACCATCGACAAGGACAACACCACCATCGTCGACGGTGCCGGTTCGGCTGACGAGATCAAGGCGCGCGTCGCCGAGATCCGCACCCAGATCGAGAATACCACCAGCGACTACGACCGCGAAAAGCTCCAGGAGCGTCTCGCCAAGCTCGCCGGCGGCGTGGCCGTGATCAAGGTCGGCGGTGCCACCGAAGTCGAGGTGAAGGAGCGCAAGGACCGCGTCGACGACGCCCTCCACGCGACCCGCGCCGCGGTCGAGGAAGGCATCGTTCCGGGCGGCGGCACCGCGCTGCTCTACGCCACCAAGGCGCTCGACGGCCTCACCGGCGAGAACGACGACCAGACCCGCGGCATCGATATCGTCCGCAAGGCGATCACCGCCCCGGTCAAGCAGATCGCCCAGAACGCCGGCCATGACGGCGCGGTCGTCGCGGGCAACCTGCTGCGCGAGGACGACGAGACCCAGGGCTTCAATGCCGCCACCGACACTTACGAAAACCTCGTGAAGGCCGGCGTTGTCGACCCGACCAAGGTGGTGCGCACCGCGCTGCAGGACGCGGCCTCGGTCGCGGGCCTCTTGATCACCACCGAAGCGGCGATCGTCGAGAAGCCCGAAGACAAGGCCGCCGCTCCGGCGATGCCCGACATGGGCGGCATGGGCGGCATGGGCTTCTAAGCCCGGCTGGTTTCCAGACCCGACCACAGGAAGCCCCGGAGGTTCGCGCCTCCGGGGCTTTTCTGTTAGCCTCGCGCCGCGAAGGGGGGCACACGGCAACACGAGAGGAATGCCCATGATACTCCCGCACAAGGCCCATGTCGCACTGGTCGACGGCGAGAACTTCACGCTCTTTTGCAACGAGGGACAGGTCGAGGAGCCGCGGCTGGTGGAGGTCGACAAGCCCGATCTCGAAGCGACCAATTTCAGCGCCGGGATACGCCACCAGGACAATATTGGCCGCAATCTCGGTCGCACCCAGCTGGACGAGCTGGCGCATGGCGCCGCCGCCGCGGAATGGCTCAACGCGAAGGCCATCGCCGGCGAGATCGCCGCGCTGCTGGTGATCGCCGATCCCAAGACGCTGGGCGAGATGCGCCGGCACTATCACGGCGAACTCAAGGACCGGCTGGTGGGCGAGATCGACAAGACCCTCACCGGTCAGCCCACGGCGCGGCTGGAAGCGGCGATCGTCGCCGCGGACTAGCCGCGCAGGGCGGGTGCGGCGCGCGGCCGCTCGTCGAGTGCCGCGCCCAGCCCCATCTCCTCGAGCCAGCCGGCGAAGGCATCGTAATTGGCGATGATCTCGCGCAGCGGGCGGGCATTGACCTTGCGCAGCCGCGTCGAGACCCGGCGGCGCGGCAGGCCGAGGAAATCGAGCACGCCGTCGATGGTCTGCTGCTGCACCGCCGCCTGTTCGAGATCGCGCTCGTAGACCACCTCGTGAACATCGAGCCCGGCGAGGGCTGCGCGCTCCTCCCGGTCGAGCTTCTGGCGCTGCGCGATCCACTTCTCGAGAATGCCGCGGCGCACGGTGATGGCGGTGGTCTCGGGCCGGTCGTCGAACTTGTGGTACTTGCCGCGGGCCTGCGCGACCAGTCCGGAAAGGACGTGGCGCACCCGGTCCTGCCGGGTCAGGTGGATGATCCGCCAGCCTTCGTCCGCGAGCCGGTGCAGAAAGGCGTGCGGCGCGACCGGGCGGCTCCCGGCGCGCTCGCGGTCGCGGGTGAGGTGATAGATCTTGACGTGGCACAGGAAGTGGCGCTCGCCGGCGCGGCGCGCATGACCTCGCAGGAAGGCCCGCGGAAAGCGCGTGGTCTCGTAGCCCTCCCCGAGCAGTTCGCCGTGCGGCGCGAAATGGCCCGTCGAGGCGAGCAGGCTCTCGAGCAGCGAGCTTCCCGAGCGACCCTGCGCGAAGATCAGCACAGGCGCGGCGCGCGGGCCGCCCGGCAGCGCGGCGAGCCCATAGGCGATCGCGGCGTCGGCCTTGCGCCTGAGCTTGCGGCGGAACGGCACGGGCGAGGACATGGAGCGGGTCTCCTGCGGGCGGGATGGCGGGGCGGGCCGCACTGGCCCGGCCCCTGCCACACGTCACGCAGGCGCGTCCTATGGCCGGCCCGGCGGCGCGACCCTAACCTGGGCTAGGGCGCTCCGCCCGGCCGGATCGGCTCACCCGCCCTTGCGGCTCGCCTCGGCGGCTGCGATCACGGCCTCGTCCCAGGTCACCTGGGTCTGGGTCTGCGGGTTGAACCGCCCGCCCGCATATTGCGCCGCCTCGGCCGCGGCGATCTCCTCCTCGGTCAGGAACGCGCTCGGCTCGAGCTTGAAGACGTCGATGCCGCGGGTGATCTCGGTCCCGTAGAGGTGGCCGTCATACCAGTAGACCGACCAGTAGCCGCCCAGGACCAGCTGCTTGTCGTCGATCGGTCCGCGGTCGAAATAGGCAATCTCGCGCGGGTGGTCGCTGTCGGTGAAGTCCATCACGCTGAGGCCGCCCTGATACCAGGCCTGGGCGAACAGGTCGCGGCCGGGCACGGGGATGATCGAGCCGTTGTGCGCGACGCAGTTCTCCATGTCGCTCTGCGGCCCGGGCAGCTTGTAGTGCGCGCGGAACACCAGCTTGCGATCGACGATGTCGTAGATGGCATTGGCGCCCCAGGTCTTGGGGTCCGAGGCCTTGCAGCGCGGCCGCCCGCCGCCGCCCCATTCGTCGGTGAAGATCACCTTGGTGCCGTCATTGTTGAAGGTCGCCGAGTGCCAGTAGGCAAAGCCCTCGTCGGTGGCGACATCGATGCGCTTGGGATTGAGCGGGTCGGCGATGTCGAACAGGATGCCGTTGCCCGAGCACGCGCCCGCCGCGAGGTTCAGCGCCGGGAAGACGGTGATGTCGTGGCACTGGTCGGTGCGCGAGGTGCTCTGGGTGCCCTCGCCGTGGTCGCCGCCCTTCCACAGGCCGGCGATCTCGCCGGTCTTCTCGTCGGCGAAGACGCGCGGCGACTTGACGATCCGCGCCTTGGAGGGATCGGCCACCGGAATCTCGATCACGTCGATCGAGAACAGCGCCGTGCGGGTGTCCCCCGGAGTGCCCCCGACGCACCCGGCGAGTTCCTCCTCGTCGCGGATGCTGGAGGTGCCCGAGTTGTAGACGACGATGCGCTTGTCATCGGCGCTCACCACCGAATGGGTGTGGCTGCCGCGGCAGGTCTGCACGCCGCCGACCTGGCGCGGGCGGGTGAGGTCGGAAATGTCGAAGATCCGCAGGCCGCGGAAGCGTTCCTCGCTGACCTTGCCCTCGACCCCCTGTAGCCCGCAGTCGACCCGCCCTCGGGTCTGTTCGACGCTCATCACGAGGATGTTGCCCACCACCGAGACGTCGCCCTGACCGCCGGGGCAGACGACCGAGCTCATCAGGTTGGGCACCCCGTCATCGCCCAGCTTGTAGATGTTGAAGCCGTGGTAGTTGCCCGCCACCAGCACGTCGTCGAAGAAGGCCATGTCGGTGTTCGCGAAGTCGAGCAGGGGCGAGCGTTCGGCGAACTGGGTGAGGCTTTCCTCCTCGCCGCGCGCGGGTGCGGTGGCCACCTCGGGCGTGGCGGCGGCATCGGCCTTGGTGTCGGCCGCGGCGTCCTCGCCGTCCTTCTTCTTGTCCTTCTTGGGCGCCACCGGCGGGCGCAGATCGGCAGGGTTTTCAGGGTTGTAGAACCCCGCGGGCTTCCTCAGGCTGGCGACCTTGGTGAGGTTCATGATCGCCTCGCCGGCATCGTCGAACCCGGCGGCGAGCCCCGCGCGCGGGTCTTCGGAAAGCCCGGCGAGCACCACGTCCATGCGCTCGATCTCGCCCTTCTGCTCGTTCTCGATGTCGCTGACGAAGCGGTACAGCACCGGGTCGGCGGCGGTGCCGGCCTGCCCGAGCAGTTCGCCCACCATGTCCACCGCGCCTTCGTGATGCTTGATCATCAGCGTCAGGAACTGGCGGTCGAAATCGACCCCCTTGGCCTCGCCCAGCGCCTGCATCTGTTCCGGCGAGGCCATGCCCATCATCATGTGGTGCATATGCTCGCCATGACCCATCATCTTGGGGTCCTCGAGCGGTTCGCCGCGCTCGGTCAGCCAGTTCTTCATGAAGGCGATCTCGTCGGCCTGGCTGGACTGGATGCGTCCGGCGATGCTGACGATCTCCTCGGTGTTGGTGCGCTCCTTGACGAGGTCGGCCATCGCCACGGCCTGGGCATGGTGGACGATCATGTGCTGCATGAAGGCCACGTCGGCCGGGGCATAGCTGGCGGCGGCAAGCTTGGTCGCTTCCTCTGCGGAAAGCGTGCGGCTGTCCTGTCCCGGCGCGCCGGGCTGCACGATCGGCACGGACTGGGCCATCGCCAGCCCCGAGGCGGAAAACAGCAAAGCACAAAGCGCGGCGCGCGACGCGCGCAAGGCGGTTGGGTTGATCATGATGTCCCTTCGGTCCCTGTTGATGACAGCAGACTGCCGCGCCGCGCGAGGCAGTCAAGGGGGCACTTGCCCCGGCAAGCCCTCCATCGACGAAGCGATGATGCGCCCCGAGCAATGCAGGAAGCGGCCCGGTCGTGGCGGGCGCACCTTTCGTCGCACCGGACGAAATGAACACTTGCCGCGACGAATCGCCGCCGACTAGGGTGAGGGTTAAGCCGTTCGAAACCGTGAAGGAGTGATATTCCGGCAATGGCACGCACCCCCCTCCCCGCTCTTTTCGCCGGCGTCCTAGCTGCCTTCGCGACCCTCGCTGCGCCTTCGGCAGCGCGCGCCGACGAGCTGCAATCGCGCTTCGACCAGACCTTCGGGACGGAGATGCGCCAGCCGCAGAGCTTCGAGGCGATCTACGCCTCGAGCTTCCAGCAGCGCATCGACGAGCTCGCCGATCCCGCGGAGGGCCGGATCGGGGTCGCAGCGGTGGACCTTTCCACCGGCGAGGAGATCATGGTGCTGGGCGACCAGTATTTCCCCATGGCCTCGACCAGCAAGATCGCGATCGCCGGGACGTTTCTCGAAATGGTCGAGCAGGGCAAATATTCGCTGACCTCGGAGTTCCCGCTGATGCTGCCGGTGCGCTCGGCGCGCTTCTCCTCGGCCCGTGCGCCGGTCCGGGAGGGGCAGTACCTGCCGGCGATCGACCTCATCGAGCTGATGATCACCCGCTCATCGAACACCGCCACCGATGCGCTGCTGGCAGCCGTGGGCGGGCCTTCGGTGGTGACCGATTGGGTGCACCGCCAGGGGATCGACGCCTTCAGCATCAACCGCGACATCGCCACCCTGGTGCGCGACGACGGCGAGTTCGATCCCGCGACCCACATCGACAAGCGCGATGCCGCCACGCCGCGCGCGATGGTGCAGCTGCTCGCAGGCTATTACCGCGGCGACTTCCTCTCCGACGAGAGCCGCCGCGTGCTGCTCGGCGCGATGAGCCGCACCGTCACGGGCAAGCGCCGCATCGTGGCGCACATCCCCGACGAGGCGCGGGTCAGCCACAAGACCGGATCGCTCCACAACACCTCGAGCGACATCGGCATCATCGAATGTCCCGACGGGCGGGCGATCGCGGTGGCGATCTACGTCACCGGACAGGGCAGCCGCCTCGCCCGCGAGGAGCGCATCGCGGCGATCGCCCGCGCACTTTACGACGGCTTCGCGGTGCGCGCCAAGCAGACCCCGGTGCGCAACTGGGCGAGCGCCCCCTACAACACCGGCGGCTGAGCACCCGCCTTCGCGCCGGGAGCATGAAAGAAAAGGGCGGCGCCTCGCGGCACCGCCCTTTGCTGTTGGCATATGCCGCGCAGTGCGGCACGGCCCGATCCGATTACTCGGCAGCCTTTTCGGCTTCGGCAGCGACGTCCGCAGCGGCGTCGGCAGCGGCAGCAGCGCCATCGGCGGCGGCGTCGGCGGCGTCTTCGGCGGTCGCTTCGGTCGCGGCGGTGGTGTCTTCGACGGCGGTTTCAGCGTCGGCGTTCACTTCGGCGTCGGCGGCCATTTCGTCGGTGGTGGTGGCTTCTTCGGTCGCAGCCTTTTCACCGCAGGCGGCGAGGCCGAGGGCCGAGGTGGCGATGGCGGCAGCCAGAACGATCTTGCGCATCAGTTTGAAATCCCTTGTTGATCAGGTCTCCCACACTCGCCGTGGCGGAGCATGGTGCAACCGGGGATGGGCCCCGGTCCGCCGTCGCAAATAGTGGCAGGATTGCGGCGATGCAAGCCAATTGCGGCAGGCGCGCCCCATTTTCGCCATTTTTGCGCCATAATTCGTCAACCCACCGGTCTCGAGGCCCGGCCACTAAAGCGGCTACCCCGCACCGCCGCCGGATGCTAGCAGGCGGGCATGGCCGACAGCACCAAGCAGCACCTCTACCTCGTCGACGGGTCCTCCTACATCTTCCGCGCCTATCACCGGCTCCCGCCGCTGACCGACCCGGAAGGCACGCCCGTCGGCGCGGTCTATGGCTACACCACGATGCTGTGGAAGCTGGCGAGCGATCTCGACGAGGCCGACGGGCCGACGCATCTCGCGGTGATCCTCGATGCCGGATCGGTGTCTTTCCGCAACGACATCTACGAGCACTACAAGGCGCACCGGCCCGATCCGCCCGAGGATCTCGTCCCCCAGTTCCCGCTGATCCGCGACGCCACCCGCGCCTTCAGCTTGCCCTGCATCGAGCAGGAGGGGCTTGAGGCCGACGACCTCATCGCCTCCTACGCCCGCGAGGCGCAGCGCATGGGGTGGGACGTCACCATCGTGTCTTCCGACAAGGACCTGATGCAGCTCATCGGCGAGGTGGAGACGCCCCATGGTCCGGCGCGGATCGACATGCTCGACACGATGAAGAACCAGCGCATCTGGCTCCCCGAGGTCGAGGAGAAGTTCGGCGTCGGCCCCGAGCTCGTCGGCGACGTGCTGGCGCTGATGGGCGATGCGGTGGACAACGTGCCGGGCATCTTCGGCATCGGTCCCAAGACAGCGTCAAAGCTGATCGCCGAGCACGGCTCGCTCACCGCCGCGCTCGACGCCGCGCCGGACATGAAGCCCTCCAAGCTGAAGGAGCGCCTGATCGAAGGGCGCGCCGATGCGGAACTCTCCAAGGTGCTGGTGACGCTCAAGGAGGACTGCGACCTTCCCCAGCCGATCGACGATATGAGGCTGGGCAAGATTCCGCCCGAGCCGCTCGCCGCATTTCTCGAAAAGCACGGCTTCACCTCGCTGTTGAAGCGCCTCGAGGGCGGCAATGGCAGCCCGGCGCGCCGGACCGATCTCAACCCGCCAAAGGCGGACAAGGCTGGTGACAACGGCGCGGGCGATGGCACCGCCAACCGCCAGCCCCTGCCCGAGATGCCGCGCATCGACCACGCCGCCTACGAGACCGTGCAGACCCTGGCGGCGCTGGAGGAATGGATCGCCCGCGCCCGTGCGGCGCAGGTCGTGGCGGTCGATACCGAAACCACCTCATTGGATCCGATGCGCGCCGAGTTGTGCGGCATCAGCCTCGCGCTAGGGCCGAACGATGCTTGCTACATCCCGCTTTCCCACGGCGGGAACGACATGTTCGCCGAGCGACCCGAGCAGGTCCCCGAGGCCGATGCGCTCGCCGCGCTGAAGCCGCTGCTCGAGGACGAGGCCGTTCTCAAGGTCTTCCAGAACGGCAAATACGACCTCAACATCCTCGCCCGGCGCGGTATCGACGTTCACCCCATCGAGGACACGATGGTGATGAGCTTCGCGCTCGACGCGGGCCGCAGCGAGGACGGGATCGGCGGCGGACACGGGATGGACGAATTGTCCGAGCGCCACCTCGGCCACACGCCGATCGCCTTCAAGGACGTGTGCGGCACCGGCAAGAAGGCGATCCTGTTCAGCGAGGTCGCTCTCGACCGCGCCACCCACTACGCCGCCGAGGATGCCGACGTCACCTGGCGGCTCCACGCAGCGCTGAAACCCCGCCTCGCCGCCGAAGGCGGGACGCGCATCTATGAACGCGTCGACCGCCCGCTGATCCCGGTGGTCGCCCGCATGGAGCGCGAGGGCATCAAGGTCGACCGCGCCCGGCTGGCGAGGCTGTCGGAGGAATTCGCCGCCGAGATCGGGCGGCTGGAAGGAGAAATCCACGCTGCCGCCGGACAGGAATTCACCGTCGGCAGCCCCAAGCAGCTGGGCGAGATCCTGTTCGACAAGCTGGGCTACAAGGGCGGGAAGAAGGGCAAGAGCGGGCAATATTCGACCGACGTGACCGTGCTGGAAAAGCTTGCGGGCGAAGGCGCGGCGGTCGCCCGGCTGGTGCTCGAATGGCGGCAGCTCGCCAAGCTCAAGTCGACCTATACCGATGCGCTGCAGGCCGCGATCAACCCCGATACGGGCCGCGTCCACACCAGCTACAGCCTCGTCGGCGCGCAGACCGGGCGGCTGTCATCGACCGATCCCAACCTCCAGAACATTCCCGTGCGCACTCCCATCGGCCGCCAGATCCGCGAGGCCTTCGTGGCGGAAGAGGGCAATGTCCTGCTCGCTGCCGACTATTCGCAGATCGAGCTGCGCCTCGCCGCGCACATGGCCGATGTCGACAGTCTCAAGCAGGCCTTCGCCAATGGCGAAGACATCCACGCCCGCACCGCCACCGAGATGTTCGGCGAGGTCACCCGCGACACCCGCGCGCGGGCGAAAACGATCAACTTCGCAATACTTTACGGCATTTCCCGTTGGGGGCTCGCGCAGCGGCTCGAGGTCACGCCCGACGAGGCGCAGGCCATGATCGACACCTATTTCCAGCGCTTCCCCGGCATCCAGCGCTACATCCACGAAACGCTCGAGGGCGTGAGGGCGCGAGGGTTTTCGGAGACGCTGTTCGGCCGCAAGACATGGTTCCCGCGGATCAACTCCAAGAACCAGGCCGAGCGGCAGGGCTCCGAGCGCGCCGCGATCAACGCGCCGATTCAGGGCACCAGCGCCGACATCATCAAGCGCGCGATGGCGCGAATGCTGCCCGCGCTCGCCGAGGCGGGGCTGCCCGAGGTGCGGATGCTGCTGCAGGTCCACGACGAATTGGTGTTCGAACTGCCCGAGGGGCTGGTCGAAGCCGCCACCCCGGTGATCCGCCGCGTCATGGCCGAAGCCGCGCTGCCCGCGGTCGAACTCAGCGTCCCGCTCGGGGTCGATATCGGCACCGGCGCCTCATGGGACGCAGCGCACTGATTTCCAATCGCGCTGACGCGCGAGCAGACCTCCCGCCCCGCCGCCCCACCCGGCCACCACAGTATGGTGTACCATTGGGGGCCGGGCGGGGAGGCGGGGCGGGAGGTCAGATGCCCCAGATCAATCGTGCTTCTTTTCCCGCGTGGGGGTCAGCATGTCGGGCGAGACGAAGCCGATCGGCTGCACGGCGGCGGCGCGCTTTTTCAGCTCGCCGCGCATCCGCTCGTATTCGTCCTCCATCTCGGGCGTCACCGTGGCGCGCGAATCCTTGAGCGCCGCCTCGAAATCCTGCCCCTCGACCTTGCTGACCGCACTGCCGACCCGGCGCAGCGCGCCGAGGCCTGCGCGGCGCACGAGGTCCTCCAGGTCGGCGCCGGTGAAGCGTTCGGTCTGCGCGGCGATGGCCGCAAGGTCGACATCATCGCCAAGCGGCATGGTGGCGGTGTGGATGCCGAGGATGTGCTCGCGGCCCTCCCGGTCCGGGGTGCCGACGTAGACCAGCTCGTCGAAGCGGCCCGGGCGCAGCAGCGCCGGATCGACCAGCGCCGGGCGGTTGGTCGCGCCGATCACGACGACCGATTGCAGCTCCTCGAGCCCGTCCATCTCGGCGAGGATGGTGTTGACCACCCGCCCCGTCACCTGCGGCTCGCCCTGCCCGGACCCGCGCGCGGGCACGAGGCTGTCGATCTCGTCGATGAAGACCACGCAGGGCGCCACCGCACGGGCGCGGGCAAAGAGCTTCGCGATCTGCTGCTCGCTTTCGCCATACCATTTCGAAAGTAGGTCCGACGACTTCATCGAGATGAAGTTCGCCTCGGCCTCCTTGGCGACCGCTTTCGCCAGCAGGGTCTTGCCGGTGCCGGGCGGGCCGTAGAGCAGGAAGCCCTTGGCCGGACGGATGCCGAGCCGGCGGAAGGCCTCCGGGTTCTTGAGCGGAAGCTCGATCCCCTCCTTCAGCTTGTCGATCGCATCGCCCGCGCCGCCGATATCCTCCCAGGCGACATTGGGCACCTGCACCATCACCTCGCGCATCGCGGACGGCTGGATGCGCTTCAGCGCGGCGAGGAAATCCTCGCGGGTGACGCACAGGTCCTCGAGCACTTCGGGCGGGATGGTGCGTTCGTCGAGGTCGAGCCGCGGCATGATCCGCCGCACCGCCTCGATCGCCGCCTCGCGGGTCAGCGCGGCGATGTCCGCGCCGACGAAGCCGTGGGTGACGCGCGCCAGTTCCTTCAAGTCGACTTCGGGTTCGAGCGGCATCCCGCGGGTGTGAATCGCAAGGATCTCGCGCCGCCCGCGCTCGTCGGGCACGCCGATGACGATCTCGCGGTCGAACCGGCCCGGGCGGCGCAGCGCCTCGTCGATTGCGTCGGGGCGGTTGGTGGCGGCGATGACGACGAGATTGGCGCGCTTCTCCAGCCCGTCCATCAGCGTGAGCAGCTGGGCGACCAGCCGCTTTTCCGCCTCGCCCGGCACCTGGGTGCGCTTGGGTGCGATCGAATCGATCTCGTCGATGAAGATGATCGCGGGCGCGGCGCGGGCGGCCTCCTCGAACACCTCGCGCAGGCGCTTTTCGCTTTCGCCATAGCCCGAGCCCATGATTTCCGGCCCGTTGATGGTGAAGAACTCGGCATCGCTCTCGTTCGCCACGGCCTGCGCAAGGCGGGTCTTGCCGGTGCCCGGCGGGCCGTGGAGCAGCACGCCCTTGGGCGGTTCGACGCCAAGCCGGATGAAGAGTTCGGGATAGCGCAGCGGCAATTCGACCATCTCGCGCAATTGCCGGATGGTGTCCTCCATCCCGCCGACATCGTCATAGTTCACCGCCGCGCGCGCATCGCGCGGCTCCTCGAACTCGGCGCGCAGCTCGACCTCGGTGTTCTCGTCGATATGGACGATGCCCTTGGGGCTGGTCGAGGCGACCGACAGGCGGATCTGGGTCAGCGCGTAGGCCGGTGCACGCAGCAGCTGGCGCACGTCGGGCGGCATGTTCTGGACCGGCTGCTGCCCGGTGGTGGCGACGAGATCGCCGGCCACCAAGGGCTTCCGGAAGAAGTTGCGCTTCAAGGCCTGGGTCGGCCCCTGGAGGCGCATCTCGCGCTGCGCGGGCGCGAAGACGACGCGGGTGGCGGGGCGCGATTCGGCGCGGACGATCTCGACATGCTCGCCCGACCCGGCTTCCGCATTGCCGCGCTGGAGACCATCGAGGCGAACGACGTCGAGCGCATCGTCCTCGGGAAAGGCAGCCATGGCAATCGCGGCGGTGCTGCGCTTGCCGACGATCTCCACCACGTCGCCCTCGGTGATGCCGAGCTTCTGGAAAGCGCTGCGCGGCATGCGCGCGATCCCGGCGCCGGATTCCTCCTGCCGGGCGGGCGCGACCTGAAGGCGGACGGTACGGGCGGGCGCGGCGGTTTCTGCTTCGGCCATGAAAGTTCCTGCGCTTGGCTGACGTTTGCAGGAATTAGCTAGGCACGGCACTGCACCATTGCAATCGGACAGGGGGCGGAGCGGCGCTGCGGACGGGCAGGCGGAGCGCGCCGTTCGGACCGGTCGCGCCCGGCCCCGGTGCCGGGCAGAAAAAACCCGGCGCGCCGCTGTGGGTGCCGGGCAGAAAAAAGCCCGGCGCGCCCTCGTGGGTGCCGGGCAGAAAAAAGCCCGGCGCGCCCTCGTGGGTGCCGGGCAGAAAAAAAGCCCGGCGCGCCCTCGTGGGTGCCGGGCAGAAAAAAAGCCCGGCGCGCCCTCGTGGGTGCCGGGCAGAAAAAAAGCCCGGCACTGGGGCCGGGCTGAAAAGTTTGGGAGAGGATGCCTGAAAGGCAGTTCGCATATGCAGCAGATTCGGCCTTTGTGCAATTGCGTAATCTGCGCATTTGATTGCAAAGTTTGCATCGCACTTGCCTTCACCGGGCAGTTTGTCCGAAAATATGCAAAATCCCTGCTGAAAAATCGGGCAAGCGCGCGGTTGCTGACCAAAAACCGGGCGGCAAAATCTTTTGCGACGCAACATGAACGAAATTTCAACTCTGCTGCCGCGCGGGCGTGACACAGGCGCCGCGAGTCACTAATCACCCCTGCCATACCCCCACGCTCAGCACGTCCATGCTGAATCAGAACGAGGCAGGCAGGCCCCATGACCAAGCTCTACCCCGATGCCGCCAGCGCGCTCGACGGCGTGCTCAGGAACGACATGACGATCGCCGCCGGAGGCTTCGGCCTGTGCGGCATTCCCGAGCGGCTTCTGGACGCGATTCGCGACAGCGGTGTGACGGGGCTGACCTTCGCCAGCAACAATGCCGGGATCGACAACGAGGGCATCGGCAAGCTGCTGCGCACGCGCCAGGTGAAGAAGATGATCAGCTCCTATGTCGGCGAGAACAAGGAGTTCGAGCGGCAGTACCTCGCCGGCGAGCTCGAAGTCGAGTTCTGCCCGCAGGGCACGCTTGCCGAACGGATGAGGGCAGGCGGGGCGGGCATCCCCGGCTTCTACACCCGAACCGGGGTCGGCACTGCGGTCGCCGAGGGCAAGGAGCACAAGGACTTCCCTGATCGCGACGGGGTGATGCAGACCTACATCCTCGAGCGCGGGATCTTTGCCGACCTGTCGATCGTCAAGGCATGGAAGGCCGACGAAACCGGCAACCTCGTCTTCCGCAAGACGGCGCGCAACTTCAACCTGCCGGCCGCGACCTGCGGCAGGATCTGTGTCGCCGAGGTCGAGGAGGTGGTCCCGGCCGGCGCGCTCGATCCTGACCAGATCCACCTTGCGGGCGTGTTCGTGAACCGTATCATCTGCGGCGCACCCTACGACAAGAAGATCGAGTTCCGGACGGTTCGGGAGAGGGAGACCGCATGATGAATCGCAGGCTTGCTGCAGTGCCGCTGCTGATGCTGGCGGGGACGGCGCTTTCGGGCTGTGTCGCGGCTGCGATCCCGGCACTCGCCGGCGCCGGCATCATCGGCACGCGGGTCGACGGCGAAGAGCAGCGAGAAGCCGTGCCGAGCCGCCCGGCCCCAACTCCGGCCGATGTCGCGGCACGTCCGGTCCCTTCGCCCTCGCCCAGCGTCACCGTGATGCGCTCCGCCGAGGGTGCGGCCGAACCGGCCCCGATGATCCCCGCCGCTCCGGTGATGAGCCCGCCCGCAGCGACGATGCCCGGCGCGCCGGAAGCGCAGCCGGAACCCGCCATGGCGGCAGCCGTGCCGCGGTCGGCCACGGGCGGCGTGCAACCGGGCCCGCCGCGTGCGCCGGTCTCTCCCGGGCTCGGCTTCGCGCAGTTCGTCCGTTACGGCCGCGGTGTCGCCGCCGTGAGCGCGCAGGCGACCGGGCCGCTCTCCGCGATGCTCGCCGATCCGATCGCGCTCGACGGCGCCCGCCGCCGCTGCAGCGCGGGAGAGCAGCCGGTGGTGGTCATCGACCTCGATCCGGCGGGCAGCGCCTTCGCACCGCCGGCAATCCCGGAAAAGGACTCCGGCCGCGCGCTCGGCCTCGCCGTGCTGCGCGAGGCGGGGGTGCAGATTGTCTGGATTTCCGATCTGCCGGTGAACCGGATCGGCACGGTGCGCACTGCGCTCGAACAGGCGGGCCTCGATCCCCGCGGCGAGGACATCGTCTCGCTGCGCCGCGACGCCGAGGACCGCAAGCAGGCGCGCAAGGAGACCCTCTCCGCGACCTCCTGCATCATTGCCATCGCCGGCGACGAGAAGCCCGATTTCGACGAACGCTTCCGCTACCTCAAGAACCCCGAGGCAGGCGCCGCGCTCGAGACCGCGATCGGCGACGGCTGGTTCCTGATCGAACCGGTCTTTCCCCCTGCCAAGTAAGGACTGCACCCCAAAATGACCACGATTCCCGAGGGCTGGACCCGCGACCAGATGGCTGCCCGCGCGGCGCAGGAGCTGGAGGACGGCTATTACGTCAACCTCGGCATCGGCATCCCCACGCTGGTCGCCAATCACATCCCCGAGGGCATGATGGTGACGCTGCAGAGCGAGAACGGGATGCTCGGCATCGGCCCCTTCCCCTATCCCGACGCGGTCGACCCGGACCTCATCAATGCAGGCAAGCAGACCATCTCCGAACTGCCGCACAGCGCCTATTTCGACAGCGCCACCAGCTTCGCCATGATCCGCGGCGGCCATATCGACCTCACCGTGCTCGGCGCGATGGAGGTTGCCGAGAACGGCGACATCGCCAACTGGATGATCCCGGGCAAGATGATCAAGGGCATGGGCGGGGCGATGGACCTCGTGGCAGGGGTCAAGAAGATCATCGTGGTGATGGACCACACCGCCAAGGACGGCAGCCCCAAGTTCATTCCCCAATGCACCCTGCCGCTGACCGGGGCGGGCGTGGTCGACATGATCATCACCAATCTCGGCGTGTTCCAGCGGCCCGATCACCAGAGCCCCTTCCGGCTGATCGAGACCGCACCGGGCGTGAGCGCCGAGGATGTCGCGGCGCACACCACAGCGCATTACGTCGCGTGATGAAGCGCGCCATCGGTTTCGGGGCCTTCGGGCTGGTCGCGGTGATCGGCGCGGTGCTCGCCTTCACCTCGCCGCCGCGGCTGCTCTCGCTGCTAGACCGCGCGGCGGGCGGCGGCGACGGGG
Organism: Porphyrobacter sp.; assembly: GCA_016125555.1. Classification (GTDB taxonomy): domain Bacteria; phylum Pseudomonadota; class Alphaproteobacteria; order Sphingomonadales; family Sphingomonadaceae; genus Erythrobacter. The sequence continues at coordinate 202,970 of WGLN01000008.1, read as the reverse complement.
CGCGGCTGGTGGCGGAAGGGGTCCCCTTCGGCAGTCACGGCCAGAGCCTCGACATCTGGGCGCCCGAGAACCCGCCTGCGGGGCAGCTGCCGGTGGTGATCTTCTGGTATGGCGGCGGCTGGGCCAAGGGCGATCGCACCTCCTATGCCTTTGCCGGGCGGGCCCTGACGCGCGCAGGCTTCCTCGTCGTCATTCCCGACTATCGCAAGGTCCCGCAGGTGCGCTTCCCTGCCTTCCTCGACGACGGGGTCGAGGCGGTCGCATGGGTGGCGGAGAACATCGCGCAGCACGGCGGCGATCCTGAGCGGCTCGCCTTCATGGGCCATTCGGCGGGCGCCTGGGAGGCGGTGATGCTGGCGCTCGATGCCAAGCGGCTCTCCGCAGCGGGGGTCGACCCGGAAATCGTCAAGGCGGCGGTCGGCCTGTCCGGTCCCTACGATTTCTACCCCTTCACCTCGGAGCGCGCGATCGCGGCCTTCAGCGAATGGCCGCGCCCCGCCGAGACCCAGCCGATCGCCTATGCGCGCGCCGATGCGCCGCCGCTGCTGCTGGTCACCTCCGAAGGCGACGAGACGGTGCGCCCGAAGAACGCCAACAATCTCGCCGCTGCCCTGCGCGAATTGGGCGCGCCGGTGGAGGTGAAGAACTACGGCTCGCTCGATCACGAGGAGGTGGTGATGGCGCTCTCCAAACCGTTCCGCGACAAGGGGCCGGTGCTCGCCGACAGCGTCGCCTTCCTCAAGGCACGGATGGGCGAATGACCGGCTGGCTCGACCGGCCGCGCAACCCTGCGGCGCCGCTTGCGGGATTGAAGGTGCTCGAACTCGCCCGCGTGCTGGCGGGGCCGTTCTGCGGACAGATCCTCGCCGATCTCGGCGCGGACGTGATCAAGGTCGAAAGCCCCGAAGGGGACGGCACCCGGGCGTGGGGCCCGCCCTGGGTCGAGCGGATCGACGCATCGGGCAAGGTCCACCGCGAGGCGGCCTATTACCATGCCTGCAACCGCGGCAAGCGCGGGATCGTCGCCGATTTCCGGGCCGAGGCGGACCTCGCGCGGGTCGCGGCCCTTGCCGCCGATGCCGACGTGGTGATCGAGAACTTCAAGACCGGCGCGCTCGCCAAGTTCGGGCTCGACTATGCCAGCCTCGCCGCCGCCAACCCGGGCCTCGTCTATTGCTCGATCACCGGCTTCGGCCAGACCGGGCCGCGCGCGCACGAGGCGGGATACGACTTCGTGGTGCAGGGCATGAGCGGCTTCATGTCGCTGACCGGCGAGCCGGAGGGCTACCCCGTCAAGATGGGCATCTCGATCTCCGACCTTTCGACCGGCGTCTGGGCGGCGAACGGCATCCAGGCGGCGCTGCTCCAGCGGGCGCGGACCGGCCGGGGGCAGCAGGTCGACATGAGCCTGCTGGACTGTTCGGTCGGCCTGCTCGCCAATCAGGCGACCTATCTGTTCACCACCGGCGAGAACCCGCCGCGGATGGGCAATGCCCACGCGCAGGTCGCGCCCTATGGGGTGTTTCCGGTGAGCGACGGGCACGTGATCCTCGCTCCTGCGAATGACGGGCTGTTCCAGAAGCTGATGGAGGTGCTCGGCCTTCCGCACCTCTCCACCGACCCGCGCTTTTGCGCCAATGGCGACCGGACGCGCAACGCCAAAGCGCTCGACGCCGAGATCGCGGAGGCGACGGCGGTCTGGACCAAAGCCGGCCTGCTCGATGCCTGCCATGCCGCCGGCGTGCCCGCGGGGCCGATCAACCGACTGGACGAGGTCTTCGCCGACCCCCAGGTGATTGCGCGCGGGATGCGGGTCGACCTCGGCGGGATGCCGGGAGTGCGCAGCCCCTTCACCTTCTCGGAAGGCCAGCTGGCGCTCGATCGCCCCTCGCCGCTGCTCGGCGAGGACGGCTAGCGGCAGGTCACGACAGGCGCTGCGCGGTCCAGCGCCACAGCCTCTCGAAGGGCCCTTGTCCCAGCCTTGCCACCCAGCGGGGGGACCAGAGCAGGATCGCCGCCACCGGCACCAGCCCGAGGGCAAAGGCCTGCGCCCGGGTCACTTCGCCGAACAGCCCCAGCCCCCACGACGCGAAGATCGCGGAGAGGATCACGCTGGTCATCAGATAGTTCGTGAGCGACAGCCGACCGACCGCGGCGAGGGTGCGGGCAAGCGGGCTGGGCTCGGCGAGGAAGGCCATGGCCAAGGCGGCGTAGCTGACCGCCAGCAACATGTCGAAGGGCGCTGAAATCACCAGCGAGACCGGCGCCACCAGCGCCGCCGGATAGCCCGTCGCGGTCAACCACGCCGCAAGCGCGAACAGCCCCGGCAGCGCGATGAGCGCGCTCACCCCCGCGAGGCGCTGGAGGCGAAAGGTGCGCCATTCGCCCCTGAGCATCCCCGCCTTCCACAGGCCCATGCCGAGCGTGATCGCCGAAAGATTGAGCGGCAGCGCGGAAAGCAGGGTGAGGAGCTGCGCCGGGATCCCGGAACCGCGCCGCATGATCCGCTCCGCCAGGCCTTCGCGTCCCTGCTCGAGCAGCACCGCCAGCCGCGCCGGGTCGGCACCGAAGTTGCGCTCCACCCACAGCAGCGCGTCGCTGCCGGCGCGATGGGTGTGATAATCGACCATCGCGCTGCCGAACGCGGTCAGCCCGAAGCCGACATGCACCGTCAGCAGCCCGATCGAGACCGCCAGAAGCGCCCGCCCCGAAAGCCCTGCCAGCAGCGGGAGCGCGAGTCCGGCGAGCGCGTAGACGCGCAGGACGTCGTTGCTGGCGAGCAGCGTTGCGTGAACGAGCCCGAAGGCCAACAGCACCGCCATCCGGGCGAAATGCGCGCGCCAGGCATGGGCCGCGCCGCGCTCGAGCAGGATCAGGCACCCCACACCGAACAGCATCGCAAACAGCGTGCGGAACTTGTCCTCGATGAACACGAAGCTCGCCAGCCACACCTGGAAGTCGGCCGCCCCGTCGCCGCCGAAGGCGGCGGGGTTGTAATAGGCCGGCCCCGGCAGCGCGAAGGCATGGACGTTGAGCCCGACGATGCCGATGACCGCCAGCCCGCGCAGCGCGTCGAGCGCGAGGATGCGTGTGCGGGGTTGCAGGGGCGTCTCCATCGCCGACGCCCCTCGCCGAAAATCAGCCCAGCGCCGCCTTGAGATCGTCGACGAGGTCGGTGCGCTCCCAAGGGAAGAAGTCGCCTTCCGCCTGGCGCCCGAAATGGCCGTAGGCCGCGGTCTTGCGATAGATCGGCTTGTTGAGGCCGAGATGGGTGCGGATCGCGCGCGGGGTCAGCCCGCCGAGCCGCGGATTGCCGAGGATCGCCGCTTCGATCTTGTCGTCGCCGACCGTTCCGGTGCCGTGGGTGTCGACATAGAGCGAGAGCGGCTGCGACACGCCGATCGCATAGGCGATCTGGATGGTGCAGCGCGTGGCCAGCCCCGCGGCCACCACGTTCTTGGCGAGGTAGCGGGTGATGTAGGCCGCCGAGCGGTCGACCTTGGTCGGGTCCTTGCCGCTGAACGCGCCGCCGCCGTGGGGGCTCGCGCCGCCATAGGTGTCGACGATGATCTTGCGCCCCGTCAGCCCCGCGTCACCGTCAGGCCCGCCGATGACGAAGCTGCCCGTCGGGTTGATGTGCCAGATCGTTTCGTCCGTGATGAACCCGTCCGGCAGGATCTCGCCCACGACCTTCTTCACATAGGCCTTGAGCTCGGCTTCCTTCTCGCCCGCGTCATAGCCCTCGGCGTGCTGGGTCGAGACGACCACCGCGGTGCAGGCGACCGGCTTGCCATCCTTGTAGCGCAGGGTCACCTGGCTCTTGGCGTCGGGCTCGAGGAAGGGCGCCGCGCCCGAATGGCGGTCGGCCGCGAGGCGCTCGAGGATCTTGTGGCTGTAGTCGAGCGTCGCCGGCATCAGGTCGGGGGTCTCGTCGCAGGCAAAGCCGAACATGATTCCCTGGTCGCCCGCGCCCTCGTCCTTGTTGTCGGCAGCGTCGACCCCTTGCGCGATATGCGCGGACTGGCCGTGGAGGTGGTTCTCGAAGGTCAGCGTTTCCCAGTGGAAGCCATCCTGCTCATAGCCGATCTGCGCGATCGTGCTGCGCACGGCCTCCTCGATCTCGTCGCGCGCGCCGGGAGCCCAGTAGTTGTTGAAGCGCCATTCCGGACGCGTCGGATCGTACATCGGCTTGCAGCGGATTTCGCCGGACAGCACGACGCGCTGGGTCGTTGTCATGGTCTCGCAGGCGACCCGCGCCTCGGGATCCTTGGCCAGCATCAGGTCGACGATCGCGTCCGAAATCTGGTCGGAAACCTTGTCGGGGTGACCTTCGGAGACGCTTTCGGAGGTGAAGAGATATTCGTTGCGCATGGGTCCCCCAGAGGGCTGTGGTGAGCGGTCGCCCGGCCGGTGCGGCTACCTTATGCAGATATAAGGAAACCTTTATGTCCGGCCTCGTGCCGCTCCGCCCTAGCCGCGCGCGCGGGCCAGCGCAAGCACTCTCGGCAGCAGCAGCCCGAGCGCGAGGAACAGCGCTGCCCAGGCCAGCGTCAGTGCGTGTCCCCACCGGGCGAAGAGGGTCGGCGGCTTGGCGGTCGGGACAAACCCCTCGAGCGCGCCGGCCTTGCCGCGCCCGATGCTGGCGCGCACGATCCCGTTCGCGTCGATCACCGCACTGATCCCGGTGGTGGTCGAGCGCAGCACCGGCAGGCCTTCCTCGATCGCCCGCATCCGCGCCTGCGCGAGGTGCTGGGGCGGACCCCAGGCACCGAACCAGCCGTCGTTCGAAGGATTGAAGATGTAGTCCGGACGGTTCGCCTCGTCGGCGACCGCGCCCGAGAAGACGATCTCGTAGCAGATCATCACTCCCGCCTTGCCGAGCGGGCCGAGGTCGATGGTGCGCGGACCGGGACCCGGCAGGTAGTCGATGCTGCCCGCCACCAGCCGGGCGGCGCCAAGCGGTTCGAGCAGCGGGCGCATCGGCAGGTATTCGCCATAGGGCACGAGGTGCGCCTTGTCGTAGCCCGCAACGATATTGCCCGCGCTGTCGATCGCCGCGACCGAATTGCGGGCGCTGACCGCGCCGGGGCGCCCATCGGGCATGGTGCCGATGTTGAGGTTGACCACGCCCGTCAGCAGCATCGAACCCTTCCCCAGCAAGCCGCCGATGCGCCTGCGCGCAAATTCCGGGTCTGCCGCAGCGGTCATCTGCAGGTAGTAGCGTTCGGGATAGCCCTCCTCGAGATAGTCGGGGATCGCGCTTTCCGGCCACAGCACGAGACGCGGCTTCCCGCGCGCCTTCACGGTGAGCGCGGCGATGCGGGCGAACTGTTCCTCGAACTTCGCAGGATCGTTGATCTCGGATTGCGGCAGGTAGGGCTGGACGAGGGTGTAGCGGATGTCGCTCTCGGGGCGAAAGGCAGCAGCAGGCAGGAGCATGCCCCCCGCCACCAACAGCGCGAAGCCGGCAGTGTTGACCCACCGCCGCGCCTCGATGCCCGACACGAGCACGGCCGCGACAAGCAGTGCAAGGCCGGAAAGCGCATAGGTTCCCGTCCAAGGCAGCAGAGCGGCAATGCCTTCGGCCTTCCACCCGCCGAGCAGCATCAGCCCCAGCGGCGGCCAAGGGTAGCCGGTGAACACCCAGCCGCGCAGCCACTCGGTGACGATCCACGCGCCCGCCAGCACCAGTCCGAAGGCCCAGAGCGGGCGCTTCTTCGCCAGCAGGTGCGCCGCCAGCGCCGCCAGTGCGGGATAGACCGCAAGGTAGACGCACAGCAGCGGCACCGCGGCCCAGCCCAGCACTTCGGGCATCTTGGCCTGATGGGTGAAGGCGGTCGCGATCCAGTTATTGGCGAGCGTCAGGTGCGCCCAGCCGAACAGCCAGCCGCGCCACAGGGCAAAGCGCCAGGTTGGCGCGTCATGAACAAGCCACACGAACCCCGCCAGCGCGGCGAGCCCCAGCGGCCAGAGATGCAGCGGCGGATAGGCGGTGGCCGCGACCAGCCCGAGCAGAACGGCGGCGAGCGCCGGGCGGCGCCGCATCAGCGCCGGAATGGCCGCCAGCCGCTCCATGCGCGCGGTCAGTCGACCGTTTCGAGCGCGCCGTCGCTGTCGCCGGAACCGGCATCATCGCCGCGGATCGAGGGCGGGAGGATCGAGGAATCCATGCCGCCCGGCGCGTCGTCTGCGGATTTGCGCGGCTTGCGGCGACGCGGCTCGGCCTTGTCGGCGCGCTTTTCGCTGCGCTTGGCCTCGCCGTCGTCGCGAGGCTTGCGCGCCTGCTGGCGACGCCGCGGTTCGGGACGCTGCTCGGGCTCGGAATTGCCCGATTCCTCGCTGTCGTCCGCATTGAGGAAGCTCTCGCCCTCCTGGCCATAGTCGCCTTCCTCGGAGCCGCGCGAATCACTGTCGCGATCTTCGCGGCGCTGGCGCTGGCTGCGCTCGCTGCGGCGGCCGCGGTCGAAATCGTTATCGTCCTCGCCCGAATCGTCGTTCTGGTCGCGCTCGTCGTTGCGCCTGCCGCCGCGCTGCTCGTCCTGGCGGGCCTTGTTGTCGGCGATCACGCGGAAATAGTGGTCGGCGAACTGCAGATAGTATTCCATCTGCACGCGGTCGCCATTGTGCTGGGCGTCCTGCGCCAGCTTCTTGTACTTTTCCAGCAGCTGGGGCGCATTGCCCCGCGCCCGGCTGTCGATCCGGTTGAGCTGGTTGCCGTTGCCGCCCTGATTGCGGTTCCCGCGCCCGCGGCGACGGTTGTTGCGATTATTATTCAAGGAAGATGTTCCTTAATCAGCGGCCCGGCGCAAAAAACTGCCTGCACGCGCGGCCAACAGACCCCTTGTCCTTGCACCCCACCGTTTTGTCCCGGCCCGTCGGGACCGTGCCAACGCGTGACGCGCGCTCCGCGCTGACGTGACCGGGGACGTGCCCTGACGGCCGTTACAGCTGAGTTTTGGAGCTTGGCCCAGCGATTTGCGCCCTTCGCAGATCGTCTGGTCTGGCACCGAGGTAGCGATGCAAAAGCGGTTTGCCAAGCCCCGAGCGATTTTTCCTTCACCGAAGAATCAGCGCCCGCGGGCGACCCGCGAGGTCGCGGCGCAATTCGACGGTGAAGCCGGCGGCCTCGGCGAGCGCGGTCACGGCTTCGGCCTGATTCGCGCCGATCTCGAAGACCGAGACCGCGCCGGGGTTCATCAGCGCCCGCAGCTGCGGGATCAGGATGCGGTAATCGTCGAGGCCCTCGGGACCGGCGAACAACGCGGTGTCAGGTTCGAAGTCGGCCACCTGCCGGTCGAGCGCGCCGTCGGCCTCGACATAGGGTGGATTGCAGAGGACGAGGTCGAAGGTGCCGAGATGGGCGCGCCAGCCGCGCTTGCGCCAGTCCAGCACCCGGAAGCGAGCGCGCTTGCCGACATACGCGACCGTCGAAGGAAAGAACCCCGCATCGGCCAATTTCTGCCGTTGGCGTTCCAGTTCCGCCGGGTCGGGTGCTGTATTGATGTGGGTCCGCTCTGCGTTCGCCATTGCGACGAAAGCGGCGTCGGGATCGCGTTCCACCCCCATTCCTTCTGCATCGCCCCACACCGACATCGCCGCGAGCAGTAGCGCGCCTGATCCCGTGCCGAGATCGAGGATGCGTTGCGGGGCGGGCCGACCCTGGAAGGCCTCGCGCGCCGCCTCGATCAGCGTCTCGCTGTCGCCGCGCGGGATCAGGGTGGCGGGGGTGACCTTGAGCGTGAGGCCGTAGAACTCCGCCTCGCCGGTGATGTAGGCGACCGGCTCGTGGCCTGCGCGCCGCTCGACCAGCGCGGCTAAGCCTGCGGGCGCAGGGTCGCGCATCGCTTTCAGCAGCATGTCCGAGCGGGTCATCCCGAGCGCGTGGGCCATCAACAGTTCGGCATCCAATCGCGCGGTGTCGCTGACGGTGGCCAGCGCCTCGGCGGCGGCGCGGATGGCTTCTCCGACGGTCATTATTCGGAGAGTGCCGCCAGCCGCTTGCCCTCGTCCTCGGCGATCAGGGCATCGACCAGCTCGGCAAGGCCCGGCCCGGCGAGCACTTCCTCCAGCTTGTGCAGCGTCAGCCCGATGCGGTGATCGGTCACGCGGCCCTGGGGGAAGTTGTAGGTGCGGATGCGCTCCGACCGGTCGCCAGAACCGACCATCGCCTTCCTCGCCTCGGCCTCGGCGCCCTGCGTGGCCTCGCGCTGCGCGTCGTAAAGCCGCGTGCGCAGCACCTGCATCGCCTTTTCCTTGTTCTTGTGCTGGCTGCGCCCGTCCTGACAGGTCACGACGGTGCCGGTGGGCAGGTGGGTGATGCGCACCGCCGAATCGGTGGTGTTGACGTGCTGACCGCCCGCGCCGCTCGCGCGGTAGACGTCGATCTTGAGGTCCTTGTCCTCGATCTCGACGTCGACCTCGTCGGGCTCGGGCAGGACGGCGACGGTCGCCGCCGAGGTGTGGATGCGCCCGCCGCTCTCGGTGACGGGCACGCGCTGGACGCGGTGGACGCCGCTTTCGAACTTCAGCTTGGCGAAGACGCCGGTGCCGGTGACGTTGGCGATCACTTCCTTGTAGCCGCCGATGTCCGAGGCATTGATGCTGACCGGCTCGACCTTCCAGCCCTGCTCGGCGGCATAGCGTTCGTACATGCGGTAGAGATCGGCGGCGAACAGCGCGGCCTCGTCGCCCCCCGTGCCGGCGCGGATTTCGAGCATCGCGGGCTTGGCATCGGCCGAATCGCGCGGCAGCAGCGCAATCGCGAGGCGGCGTTCGAGATCGGGGAGCGTGGCTTTGAGGGCGGCGAGTTCTTCCTCGGCCATCGCCTTCATCTCGGGATCGGCGAGCATCTCGGTGAGCCCGTCCATCTCCTCGCGCGCGGCCTTCACCTCGGCGGCGATCCTGGCGACGGGTTCGAGTTCGGCATAGTCGCGGCTGGCGCGCACGAAGGCCTCGCCCTCGAGCGTGCCCGAGGCCATGCGCGCTTCCAGCTCCGCAAAGCGGTGCGCGATCTGATCAATGCGTTCGGGGGGGATTTGCATCTCTGGTTTCTAACTCACCGTCCCGGCCACCGAGCCGGGACCCCGCTTTCTATTGGAGCGGCGGAAAAAGGGAAGCGGGGCCCCGGGTCAAGCCCGGGGCGGGGGAAGAGGCAGCTACTCTGGGCTGTCGTAAACGACACCCTTGATGCGCTCTGCAAGATCATCGTCTACTGATTTCATCCGGATGTCGGGGTGCCCATCTACGAGGGAATAGACGACGATGGCTGACGCACCCAGTTTGGAACCTTTATCGTAGCGTTTCCGGGGGCTGCCCGCAGCAACCAGCTCGCTAGACATTCCCGCTTGGCGCAGCGCAGAATTTGCAGAAATCCCCATCGAAACGAGGCTGTCATCCTCGACAATGACTGCCACTTGAAGCGCCTCAACCTCCCGCGCACCCACCAGCATAGCCAGCCGCTCGATCCCGGCGGCCCAGCCCACCGCAGGCGTCGGCGCGCCGCCGAGCGACTCCATCAGCCCGTCATAACGCCCGCCGCCGAGAACCGTGCTCTGCGAGCCCAGCGCGGCGGCAGACGCGCTGCCTTCGTCGGGAATGAACTCGAACGCCGTGTGGCGGTAATAGTCGAGGCCGCGCACGAGGCTCTCCGCGCGCACCCACTTCACGCCCGCCGCGTCGAGCCCGCTGGTGACCGCCGCAAAAAACGCCGAGGCCTCCTCCGACAGAAACGCGTCGATCTTGGGCGCGTCGGCGAGAAACGGCTTGTCCCTCGGGTCCTTCGAATCCAGGATTCGCAGCGGGTTCTTTTCCAGCCGCTCCTGTGATTCCTCGGAGAGCTGGTCCTTCACGCCAAGGAAGTATTCGATCAAAGCCGCCCGCCACGCCTCGCGGCTTGCCGCATCGCCCAAAGTGTTGAGGTGCAGGGTCACGTCGTGAATGCCCAGCTCCTTCAGCAGCTGATCCGCCATCGCCAGCAGCTCGACATCGGCCTGCGGCTCGCCCGCGCCGATCACCTCGGCGTCGATCTGGTGGAACTGGCGGTAGCGGCCCTTCTGCGGGCGCTCGTAGCGGAACAGCGGGCCGTGGGTGGCGACCTTCAGCGGCGCATATTGCTGCCAGCCGTTGGTGAGGAAGGCGCGCGCGATCCCGGCGGTGAATTCGGGGCGCAGGGTCAGGCTCTCGCCGCCGCGATCCTCGAAGGAATACATCTCCTTCGAGACAACGTCAGTCGTCTCGCCCAGCGAGCGCGCGAACACCTCGGTCTTCTCGAACACCGGCATCTCGACGCGGCGGAAGCGGTAGAGGCGGCGCACGCGCTCGAAGGTTTCGACCACGAAGGCGAAAGCCTCGGCATCGGCGCCGAAAATGTCCTGCGTTCCGCGGATCGCTTGCGGGGTTTTCCTGCTCATGGTGGCGCGCCCTCTAGCGGGTAACGCGGCCGCGATAAAGCACCACCCTTGCCAGCGCCGCGTGGAGCCTGCATTAAGCCGCGCCATGACCCCCGAGACTCTGAAAACGGCCCTTGCCGCCGCTTCGCTCCTCCCGCTCATCGCCATCCCCGCCGCAGCCTCGGCGCAGGCCGACCGCTCGCAGCCGGTCCAGCAGCAGCTCGGCGACGCGACCCCGCTTCCTGCCGACACCCCCTGGCCGGGCGGACCGATCACGCTCGACATCGACGCGAGCGACACCGCCCGCGGGCTTTACCGGGTGACCGAAACGATCCCGGTGCCGGAAGGAATGGACCGGCTGACGCTGCTGTTTCCCGAGTGGCTCCCCGGCAACCACGCCGCGCGCGGGCCGATCAACCTCGTCGCCGACATCCGCTTCTTCGCCGATGGCAAGGAGCTTGCCTGGCAGCGCAACCCGCTCGACGTCTACCAGATCGACGTCGAAGTGCCCGCGGGCGCCCGCGAGGTGGTCGCGCGCTTCGTCCACACTTCGCCGCTGACGGGCCGCGAGGGACGCATCACCATGACGCAGGAAATGCTCAACCTGCAGTGGGAGAAGATGAGCTTCTACCCGGCCGGGCACTACACCCGCCGCATCGCCATCGCGCCTAAGGTCACCGTGCCCGCAGGCTGGCAGGTGTTCACCGCGCTCGACGGGCAGAGCCGCACCGGCGACACCGTGAGCTGGGCGAACGTCGACTACGAAACGCTGGTCGATTCGCCGATCTTCGCCGGCAAATACGCGACCCAGACGCCGGTGGGCGAAGGCATCAAGCTCGACGTGGTGGCCGACGAGCCGCGCCTGCTCGAACTCGCGCCCGAGAACCTCGCGCATTTCCGCAAGCTGGTCGACGAGGCCGACGCGCTGTTCGGCGCACGCCATTTCGATCACTACGACATCCTGCTCGCCCTGACCGACCGGATGGGCGGGATCGGGCTCGAACACCACCGCTCGGCCGAGAACCAGTACGAGCCCACCGCCTTCACCGAGTGGGACAAGATGGACTGGGACCACAACGTCGTGGCGCACGAACTGGTGCACAGCTGGAACGGCAAGTACCGCCGCCCGGCCGACCTGTGGACTCCCGACTACCGCACCCCGATGCAGGATTCGCTGCTATGGGTCTACGAGGGGCAAACCCAGTTCTGGGGCTACGTGCTGGCGGCGCGTTCGGGCATCCAGGACAAGGACACCGTGCTCGGCATGTGGGCGCGCGCCGCGGCGCTCTACAGCGAGGGTCAGCCGGGCCGCGCATGGCGCCCGGTCGAGGACACCACCAACGATCCGATCATCAATGCCCGCGCCCCGCTGCCCTACCCCTCGATCAACCGCTCCGAGGACTATTACGTCGAGGGCGCGCTGGTGTGGCTCGAGGCCGACCAGATCATCCGCGAGGGCACCCGCGGCAAGAAGGGGCTCGATGATTTCGCCAAGGCCTTCTTCGGGGTGCGGAACGGCGACTGGGGCGTGCTCACCTACGACTTCGACGAGGTCGCAAAGATGCTGAACGCGGTCTACCCCTATGACTGGGCTTCCTTCCTCAAGACCCGCCTCTACCAGCCGAACCAGCCCGCCCCGCTCGCCGGGATCGAGAAGGCCGGATACCGCCTGGTGTGGAAGGACGAGCCCAACCCCTACGACAAGGGCCGCGCAGGCTATGCCAAGGCGCACGATCTCACCTATTCGCTGGGGATTTCAGTGGGCAAGGACGGGGTGGTGAACAGCACCCTGTGGGACGGCCCCGCCTTCCGCGCCGGGATCGTCAACGGCACCACGCTCGTCGCGGTCAATGGCGAGGCCTACAGCGACGAACGGCTCGACGCGGCCATCAAGGCGGCGAAGGACGGCACGGATCCGATCAGCCTTATCACCAAGCGCGGAGAGCGCTACGAGACCGTGGCCATCGATTACCACGGCGGGCTGCGCTACCCTTGGCTCGAACCGGTGGGCGACGGCACGCAGGGTCTCGACCGGCTGCTCGCCCCGCGCACCGGGAACTGACGCCCAACCGCGCGCGCCGGCGCGCTTTGCTTGTTGCAGTGCGGCAAGCGAGGCGCTAGGCGCGCGCTCATGCGCATCGACAAGATCCCCACCGGGGTGAACCCGCCCGAAGACCTCAACGTCATCATCGAGGTGCCGACGGGCGGCGAACCGGTGAAGTACGAATTCGACAAGGAAAGCGGCGCGCTGTTCGTCGACCGCATCCTGCACACGCCGATGCGCTACCCGGCGAATTACGGCTTCGTGCCGCACACGCTTTCGCCCGATGGCGACCCGCTCGATGCGCTGGTGATCTCGCGCTCGCCGTTCATTCCGGGCTGCGTGGTGCGCGCCCGCCCGATCGGCGTTCTCAACCTCGAGGACGAACACGGCGGCGACGAGAAGCTGGTTTGCGTGCCGGTCGACACCACCTTCCCCTATTACTCGGACGTGGGCGAGACCAAGGACCTGCCGAGCATCATCTTCCAGCAGATCGAGCACTTCTTCACCCACTACAAGGATCTCGAGGCCGAGAAGTGGGTGCGCATCGGCAGCTGGGGCGATGCCGCCGAGGCGCGGCGGATCGTGCTCGAGGCGATCGAGCGCTACGCTGCCAATTAGCGCAGGCGCCTCTGCGGCAGCGTCTTCGGCGCTATTCCTCTGCTGCCGAGCCGGAGCGCCAACAAGATCGAAGAGATGCGCTGTGATCGGTCCCCTGGGCGACCGCAAGGGCGACTGGCCGCCCGCAGCGACGCGCCCGAAGGGCGTGTGAGCGAGGATTTCGCACGCCGGATGGCGTGCGGAAACCTAGAACGCCGCAAGCAATCCCTTGAAAATCACGGTCAGCGCGAAGGGTAGCCCGATGGCGAGCAGCCACAATCCGATGGTGTCGCGGCGGAAAGCCGCGGCATAGGCGGGATCGGCGGCCTCGGCATCGGACAGCCCGTTCCAGCGCCGCTCGAACCAGCGCAGCGCGGGGATGATCCCGGCCACCAGCACGATCAACGCAAGGTAGGGCAGCAGGCCGGACGTCCCCTCGCTCAGCGCCTTGACGGTCACGAAGATCTGCAGGGCGGTGTAGACCAGCAGGCTATAGGCGACATGGTCGCTCATCGCTCGGCGCCAGTCGCGCGGTCGTGCCTTCGCGGCGGCGTGCGCCTGGCGGTGTTCCGTGCTTTTCCCCATCTGTGCCGCTCCCCGACGGTCCGTTGAAGACCTTGCGAGTATCGCAAAGGTTCCCCGAGGTTGCAACACGGCTGTAAAAAACCGCATTTTATTGCGCCTGACGCAAGGCGCGCGATGCAAGCGCCGGGAATCGCGGGCGTCTTCGCGCTCGGCTCGCCCCGCGGCCCGGCCCCATCATCAACTAAGCAAAAATCCTGCCAAGTGCCCCGCGGGTCTTTCCAGCAGCTTCAGGACTGCTAAAGACGCGGGCGATGAACGAGTCCTCGCTCTCCGATCCGGTGGCCGGCGCCACCCCTGCGGGCCAGCCGCTCGGCAGCGGGCTGGAAGTGATCTCGATCGCCAAGAGCTACGACAAGCGCGCGGTGCTGACCGATATCTCGCTGACCGTGGCCAAGGGCGAGGTGCTCGGCCTGCTCGGCCCCAACGGCGCGGGCAAGACCACCTGCTTCTATTCGATCATGGGGCTGGTGAAGCCGGATTCGGGCCGCATCCTGATGGACGGCGAGGATGTCACCAAGCTGCCGATGTATCGCCGCGCGATCCTCGGCCTCGGCTACCTGCCGCAGGAAACCAGCATCTTCCGCGGCATGACGGTGGAGCAGAACATCAACTGCGTGCTCGAACTGGTCGAGCCCGATGCCACCACCCGCGCTGCCGAGCTCGAACGCCTGCTCGACGAGTTCGGCCTCACCCGCCTGCGCGAAAGCCCGGCGATGGCGCTCTCCGGGGGTGAGCGGCGGCGCTGCGAAATCGCCCGCGCGCTCGCGGCCAAGCCCTCGATCATGCTGCTCGACGAGCCCTTCGCGGGCATCGACCCGCTCTCGATCAGCGATATCCGCGACCTGGTGAAGGACCTGAAGCAGCGCGGCATCGGGGTGCTGATCACCGATCACAACGTGCGCGAGACGCTCGACATCGTCGATCGCGCCTGCATCATCTACGGCGGGCAGGTGCTGTTCGCCGGGTCCCCGCAGGAACTGGTCGCGGACGAGAACGTGCGGCGGCTTTATCTCGGCGAGAGCTTCACGCTGTGATTTTCCGGTGGGAGGCGATGTGATGATTTCGGGTGGGTCTTGGTCCACCGGGGTCCAAGCCAGCCCGCTCCCCCGCCCTTCCGCCCTTCAGGACAGGATCCCGGGTGGAAGGGCGGGGGAGCGGGCTGGCGCAGCGCGCAGCATTTTGCGAAGCGAAATGCGGATCGACGCATAATGGCGCTCGGCCCCCGCCTTGATCTCAGGCAGACGCAATCGCTGGTGATGACGCCGCAATTGCAGCAGGCGATCAAGCTGCTGGCGGCCTCCAATCTCGAGATCGAGACCTTCATCGCCGAGGCGCTGGAAGCCAACCCGCTGCTCGACACCGCCGCGCCCGCCGCCGACGAACCCGAGCGCGCCGAGCCCGAGCTTTTGTCAGCCGAGGATTCCTCTGCCGACGAGCTGATGCTGCGCGGCGGCGGCGAAGGGGATGCGCCGCTCGACCTCGCCTCGGTCGACCGCGACTGGGACACCGGCGACGGCGCGGCGCCGACGCTGCGCGACGCCGAATGGGGCGCGGCGGCGACGAGCGGGGGCGACTTCGACGACTTGCCCGATTGGGAGCAGCTGCGCGCCGCCGAGGTGACGCTGGCGGAACATCTCGAAAGCCAGGTCGGCGCGGTCGCCCCCGATGCACGGGCGGCCTTCATCGCACGGGCGATCATCGGATTGCTCGACGACGCGGGCTATCTTGCCACCGCGCTCGAGGACGTGGCGAGCGATCTCGGGGTCGAATTGGCCGAGGTCGAGGCCGCGCTGGCGCTCGTCCAGACCCTCGATCCTTCGGGCGTGGGCGCGCGCGATCTCGCCGAATGCATCGCCATTCAGGCGCGCGAGGCGGACCGCTACGATCCCTGCATGGCGGCGCTCATCGCCAATCTCGAACTGGTCGCGCGCGGCGAGGTCGAGCGGCTGAAGCGGCTGTGCCGGGTCGACGACGAGGACTTCGCCGACATGCTGCGCGAACTGCGCAGCTACAACCCCAAGCCCGGCCTCGCCTTCGCGCCGTCGGCGGCGAGCGCGGTGGTGCCGGACATCCTGCTCACCGCCAATGCCAGCGGCGGCTGGGACATCGCGCTCAACGAGGACACGCTGCCGCGGCTGGTGGTCAATCGCGGCTATTTCCTCGAACTCGGCGGCGGGGCATCGGACAAGGCCTCGCAGGGCTGGCTCAAGGAGAAGCTCGCCGATGCGCACTGGCTGATCCGTGCGCTCGATCAGCGGCAGAAGACGATCCTCAAGACCGCCGCCGAGATCGTGCGCCAGCAGGACGGGTTCTTCCGCCGCGGCGTGTCCGAACTGCGCCCGCTCACCTTGCGCGAGGTGGCCGAGCGAATCGAGATGCACGAAAGCACGGTCAGCCGCGTGACCAGCAACAAGTATCTCGCCTGCCCGCGCGGGACCTTCGAGCTCAAGTATTTCTTCACCAGCGGAGTCGGCCGGATCGGAGAAGGCGCCGACGGCGAAGGCGCCTCCTCGGAAGCGATCAAGGCGCGCATCAAGGCGCTGATCGATGCCGAGGATGCCAAGAAAGTCCTGTCCGACCAGCAGCTTGCCGACATGCTCAAGACCGAGGGCTTCGACCTTGCGCGGCGCACCGTGGCGAAATACCGCGAGGCGATCGGCCTCGGCTCAAGCGCCGAGCGGCGCCGGGCGAAGAAGCTGGCCGGCTTGTCCTAGCGTTTTTCCTGACAGACGAGGCCCGCCTAAACCCCTATCCCTGCGACCGAATTCTGACGGAGCGGGGTGTGACTCGAAAGACTCACCGGCAAGACGTTAACGTCTTAAACCTCTTATTAACCTTTTTTGGTGAGAAGCGACGTGGTTAATTCACGGCAACCTCTCCTAAGCGGGGGTTACCAGGGGCAAACAGGGGACCAGCCATGCGCGTGCTGCTGATCGAAGACGAACCGACCACCGCCAAGGCGATCGAGCTCATGCTCACGACCGAAGGCTTCAATGTCTATTCGACCGACCTCGGCGAGGAAGGCCTCGATCTCGGCAAACTGTATGATTACGACATCATCCTGCTCGACCTGAACCTGCCCGACATGCACGGCTACGATGTGCTGAAGAAGCTGCGCGTCGCCAAGGTGCAGACCCCGGTGCTGATCCTGTCGGGCATCTCGGAAATGGATTCCAAGGTCCGCAGCTTCGGCTTCGGCGCCGACGATTACGTGACCAAGCCGTTCCACCGCGAGGAACTGGTCGCCCGCATCCACGCCGTGGTGCGCCGTTCGAAGGGCCACAGCCAGTCGGTTATCCGCACCGGCAAGCTGTCGGTGAACCTCGATGCCAAGACCGTCGAGGTCGATGGCGCCCGCGTGCACCTGACCGGCAAGGAATACGCGATGCTCGAGCTGCTCAGCTTGCGCAAGGGCACCACGCTGACCAAGGAAATGTTCCTCAACCACCTCTACGGCGGGATGGACGAGCCCGAACTCAAGATCATCGACGTGTTCATCTGCAAGCTGCGCAAGAAGCTGTCGCTGGCCTGCGGGGGCGAGAACTACATCGAGACCGTGTGGGGCCGCGGCTATGTGCTGCGCGATCCCAATGAAGAAGCCGAAGCCGCCTGAAAGACATCTCCTGAGTGAACAAGAGTGGGCCCGGGGCAGCGATGCCGCCGGGCCCTTTTTTTGCGGCAGCCTGGCAGGCGCTCGCCGCGCAGGGCGGTCTAGATCCGGTCGGCAGTCGTCAGAGCGTTGAAGTCGACCCCCGAAGGCTCCTGGAACAGCCGCAAGTGGAACTCGGGCAGGATCGAGAGCATGTGGTCGAAGATGTCCGACTGGATGCCTTCGTATTCCGCCCAGACCGTCGTCGCCGCGAAACAGTAGAGTTCGAGCGGCAGGCCCTGCGGCCCGGGCTCGAGCTGGCGCACCAGCAGCGTGAGATCGGGGTTCAGCCGCGGATGGTGGCGCAGGTAGTTGATCGCATAGGCGCGGAAGGTGCCGAGATTGGTCAGCCGCCGGCGGTTGACCGGGTTCTCCTCGCCCGCGATCTCGCGCGCGTTCCACTCGGCGATCTCGGCCTGCTTTTCAGCGAGATAGGGCCGCAGCAGGCGGAAACGGTGGAGCGCGGCCACCTCCTCGTCCGAAAGGAAACGGATCGTGCTCTGGTCGATCGGCAGCGCGCGCTTGATCCGCCGCGCACCCGCGTCCCGCATCCCGCGCCAGTTGCGATAGGAATCCGACACCAGCTTGTGGGTCGGGATGGTGGTGATCGTCTTGTCGAAGTTCTGCACCTTCACGGTGTGCAGCGAGATGTCGATGACGTCGCCATCGGCATCCATGCTCGGCATGGCGATCCAGTCGCCCACCCGCAGCATGTCGTTGGTGGAAAGCTGGACGCTGGCGACGAGGCTGAGGATGGTGTCCTTGAACACCAGCAGCAGCACCGCGGTGACCGCGCCCAGCCCCGACAGCAGCAGCAGCGGCGACTGGTCGATCAGGATCGAGATGACGATCAGCGCCGCCCCGCACAGGACGATGATCTTGACGACCTGCAGATAGCCCTTGATCGGCCGGTTGCGCGATTGCGGCAGGCGTTCGTAGAGCTCGTTGAGATAGGTCAGCGCCTTGACGATCGCCAATGCCACCGACAGCACGATCAGCGTCTGCGCCCCGTTCGCCACCACCTCCTGCGCCCGCGGGGCAAGGTAGGGCACGAGGTAGATGCCGTTCGCCACGATCAGCAGCGGGATCACGGTGACCAGCCAGCCGACCGCCTTGTCGATCGTCTTGCTCCTGCGGTCGAGCCACGGCGCGGCGGCGCGCAGGATCACGTGCTTGAGCAGGTAGTTTACGGCCAGCGCCGCGACCGCCAGCGCGACGATCCCGATCAGCGCCTGCAGCCAGGGCGGCTGGCTGCCGAGAAATCGAAAGAGCGCATCCATCGACGCCGCCGATAGCGGCAATCAGCCGGCGAGGGCAAGCGCGGGGCTGGACAAGGCCGGGCGTGCGCGCCTAGCGGCTCGTCCCATGACGGCATTCAAGGAAGGCGACCCGACGACATTGAACCGGCTCTATGGCCGCAGCCAGGGCAAGCCCCTGCGCGCGCGCCAGCAGGGGCTGGTCGACAATCTCCTGCCGAAGATCGCGGTGCCTGCCGAAGGCCCGGTGACCAGCGCCGCCCTGTTCGGCGATGACCGCCCGCTTCACTTCGAGATCGGCTTCGGCGGGGGCGAGCACCTCGCCTACCGCGCCGACCTGTTGCCCTATCACGGTTTCATCGGCGCCGAGCCGTTCCTCAACGGCGTCGCGCAGGCCCTCACCCACATCGAGGACCAGCGCCTCGCCAATATTCGCCTCCACCACGGCGATGCGATCGAGGTGCTGAGCCGCGTGTCCGACGGGGCGCTGACGATGCTCTACCTGCTCCACCCCGACCCCTGGCCCAAGGCGCGCCATGCCAAGCGGCGGATGATGAACGACGGGCCGGTGAAGCTCTTCGCCGAAAAGCTGAGGCCCGGCGGCGAGCTGCGCTTCGGCACCGACCACGCTGTCTATCTGCGTCACGCCCTGATGGTGATGCAGCGCCACACGGACCTGTTCGAATGGGTGGTCGAAAAGCCCGCCGACTGGCAGGTGCGCCCCTCGGGCTGGCCCGAGACCCGTTACGAGCACAAGGCGCGCACCGTCTACGGCCACGAGGTCTGGTACTTCCGCTTCCGGCGCCGCTAGCCGCTCCGGCGCGCGCGGACCCACGGGATCAGCGCGAAACCGACCTGTCCGGCCAGCCCGAGCGCGGCATGGGGTTCGGCGAGCCCTGCGAGCCACTGCGCCGGGCTCTGTCCCGACAATCCCACCGCCAGCGCGCATTCGGCGGCGAGCAGCAGGGCGAAAGCGAAAAGCCCCATCGCCAGCGCCTCGCCCGGTGCCGCGATCGCGAAGCGCCGCAGCAGCCGTTCCGCCAACCACCAGCTTGCCGCCAGCATCACCGGCAGTTCGAAAGCGGTCGCTACCACCAGGCCGACCAGCGGGGCGAGCCACAGCACCCGGAGCGTGCCGAGCACGAAACCGAGCGCGAAGACGAGCGCCCCATAGTCCAGCCCTGCCCTGGCCCAGCGCACTCGCGCCTCCCTTGCCGCTTTCCTACAGGTCGCCCGGCATAATAGCCTTGCCGCATGCGCTCCGCACTGCCCCGATTTGCGACGATCAGCCGCCCGTGGTGGCGGGAAACGGGGGTGGTTTTTCGTCTCCTGGACAGTGTCTCATGTGTCTCCAACACGCACCCCGCCGCATATCCCTCGCGCCTCGTCGGAGGGCCTTGCGGAGCGCGGAACAAAGCCCTTGCCGGACGAGTCGCAAGAGATGTGGGGGGCGACACGAACCGGAGATTTGCACCATGACGATCAACACCCTCAAGGACCTCTACATCGACCAGCTGCAGGACATCTACAGCGCCAACCGCCAATCGCTGAACGTTACCAGGGACCTGCGCAAAGCGGCGCATTCGCAGGAGCTGCGCGATGCGCTCGATGCCGGGGTCGAAGGCATCGAGCAGGGCCTCTCGCAGGTCAAGGAGCTCATCCAGAAGCATGACGCCGATCCGCGCGGCGAGCACTGCAAGGGCATGGAAGGCCTCGCTGCCGAGGCGCGCGCCCACGGGATCGAGGCCGACATCGCCGACAAGGACGTGCGCGATGCCTCGATCATCGCGCAGTATCAGCGCATGACGCATTACGGCATTTCCGGCTACGGAACCGCCTGCGCCTTCGCCAGCCGCTTGGGACTCGAAGAGGATGCCGACGTGCTGGAAGCCTGCCTCGACAACACCCGTGACGGCGACGAGCACATGACCGCGATCGCCGCGGGCGAGGTCAATCCGGCAGCTGCCGAGGCCTGATGCGCTAAGCGGGCCCGGCGCGGTGCCGGGCCTGCTCCGACTGTCAGCCGACCACGCCCCCTCCCGCTAGCACCGCCAGTGTCAGCACGTCGGGCACGCTCGCGGTCATGGGCACGATCTGCACCGGCTTTTCCATGCCGATCATCATCGGGCCGATGGTGGCATTGCTGCCCAGTTCGCGCAGCAGCTTGGCCGAGAGGTTCGCCGATTGCAGCCCGGGCATGATCAGCACGTTGGCCGGACCCGAAAGGCGGCTGAAGGGATAGAGCGCCATCACCTTGGGATTGAGCGCGGCATCGGGCGCCATCTCGCCTTCGTATTCGAAGCCCGGGTCCTCGCGATCGAGGATCGCCACCGCCGCGCGGATATTGTCGAGCCACTGGCCGGAAGGATTGCCGAAAGTCGAATAGCTGAGGAACGCGACTCGCGGCTCGTGACCCATGCGCCGCGCCACAGCGGCGGTTTCGCGGGCGATATGGGCGAGCATGCCCGCATCGGGCCGTTCGTTGATCGTGGTGTCGGCGAGGAAGGTGGTGTGGTTCTTGCCGATCATCATGTGGATGCCGAAAGGCAGCGCGCCGGCCTTGGGATCAAGCACCAGGTTCACCTCGCGCACGGTCTGCGCGAAGGTGCGCGTCATGCCGGTGATCATCCCGTCGCCATGGCCGAGCGCAACCAGCAGCGCGGCGAAGACGTTGCGCTCCTGATTGACCATGCGCCGCACGTCGCGCTCGGTGAAGCCGCGGCGCTGGAGCCGCTTGTAGAGGAAATCGACCATCGCCGGCACGTATTCGCTATCGGCGGAGTTCTGGATCTCGAAGCTGCCCGGATCGCTGACCGACAGCTGGTGCAACTTGTCGACCACCGCCTTGGTCCGCCCGACGAGGATCGGGGTGCCGTAGCCGAAATCGCGGAACTGGATCGCCGCCCGCAGCACCACCTCCTCCTCGGCTTCGGCGAAGACCATCCGCTTGGGGTTGGCGCGGGCGACTTCGTAGACGCCGGAGAGCACCGAGGTGGTCGGATTGAGGCGGCTGCGCAGCTGCATGCGGTAGGCCTCGAAATCATCGATCCGCGCGCGCGCCACGCCCGAATCCATCGCCGCCTTCGCGACCGCCGAGGATACCACCTCGATCAGCCGCGGATCGAAGGGGGCGGGGATGATGTAGTCGGTGCCGAACTTGTGGTTCTTGCCGTAGGCCGAAGCGACCTCCTCGGGCACCTGCTGGCGTGCCAGCTCGGCGATCGCCTCGGCGGCGGCGACCTTCATCTCCTCGTTGATGGTGGTCGCCTGCACGTCGAGCGCGCCGCGGAAGATGAAGGGGAAGCCGAGGACATTGTTGACCTGGTTGGGGAAATCGCTGCGCCCGGTGGCGATGATCGCGTCCGGGCGCACCGCCTTGGCCTCGTCCGGCATGATCTCGGGCACCGGGTTCGCCATCGCGAAGATGATCGGCTTGTCGGCCATCTTCTTGACCCACTCCGGCTTCAGGGCGCCCGCCGCCGACAGGCCGAGGAAGATGTCCGCGCCCTCCAGCGCCTCTTCGAGCGTGGTGGCGGTGGTGGCGACCGCGTGCGCGCTCTTCCACTGGTCGACGCCCTCGCGGCCCGGGGTGATCGGGCCGGAACGGTCGCACATGATGACGTTCTCGTGCGGCACGCCCATCGCCTTGACCAGCGCGGTGCAGGCGATCGCCGCCGCGCCGGCTCCGTTGACCACGACCTTGACGTCCCTGATGTCGCGCCCGGTGAGGTGGCAGGCGTTGAGCAGGCCGGCGGCGGTGATGATCGCGGTGCCGTGCTGGTCGTCGTGCATGACCGGGATCTTCATCCGCTCGCGCAGCGCGGCCTCGATGATGAAGCATTCGGGCGCCTTGATGTCTTCAAGGTTGATGCCGCCGAAGCTCGGCTCCATCAGCGCCACGGCGTTGATGAAGGCCTCGGGGTCCTCGGTGGCGAGCTCGATGTCGATGGAGTCGACGTCGGCGAAGCGCTTGAACAGCACCGCCTTGCCTTCCATCACAGGCTTGGAGGCGAGCGCGCCCAGATTGCCGAGGCCGAGGATCGCGGTGCCGTTGGAAATCACCGCGACGAGGTTCGCCTTGGCGGTGTAGCGCGCCGCGAGCGAGGGGTCGGCGGCGATCGCCTCGACCGGCGCGGCGACGCCCGGCGAATAGGCGAGGCTGAGATCGCGCTGCGAGGTCATCGGCTTTGTGGCAACGATCTCGAGCTTACCCGGGCGGATCGCCTCGTGATAATACAGCGCCTCGCGGGTGGTGAAGCCGCCCCTGTTCTGATTGGCGTTTTCCTCGGCCATCGCGCGTGATCCCTCCTGCCTAACCGATCGTTCGCGGCGGTCTTAGCGGCGCACGCGGCCGAACGATAGGCCGGAATTGGCCGCGTGTCCGGGGAAAGCCGCAGCGCGGTCATTCCCGAATCGGGGCGGCTGCGGCTAGTCCGACAGGATGGCCGCGCGCGACGATCCGAAACCGACCCCGATGATGGCGCAATACCTCGCGCTGCGCGAGGAAGCGGGCGACGCGCTGCTGTTCTACCGGATGGGCGATTTCTTCGAACTGTTCTTCGACGACGCGAAGACCGCCGCGCAGATCCTCGACATCGCGCTCACCACCCGCGGCGAACATCTCGGCCAGCCGATCCCGATGTGCGGGGTGCCGGTGCATTCGGCGGAAAGCTATCTCGCGCGGCTCATCAAAGCAGGCTGCCGGGTGGCAATCGCGGAGCAGGTCGAAACCCCCGACGAAGCCAAGGCACGGGCGAAGCGCGAGGGCACGCCCTCTTCCAAGGCGCTGGTGGGGCGCGCGATTGTCCGCCTGGTGACGGCGGGGACGCTGACCGAGGAGGCGCTGCTCGAGCCGCGCCGCGCCAATGTGCTGGTCGCGCTCGCCGAACTGCGCGGGACCATCGGGATTGCCGCCTGCGACGTCTCGACCGGGGCGATGGTGCTCGAGGAATGCGCGGAGGACCAACTGGGCGCGGCGCTGGCGCGGTTGTCCCCGAGCGAGGTGGTGGTGGCCGAGGACTGGCAACACGGCCCGGACGAGGCGATCTATCGCCCGCGTTCCACCTTCGCCAGCGATGCGGGCGCAGAGCGGCTGCGGGCGATCCACGGCGTCGCGACGCTCGATGCCTTCGGCGCCTTTACTCGCGCGATGCTGGCGGCGGCGGCAGGGCTGGTGTCCTATCTTGAGCATGTCGGCCGCGGCAGTCTGCCGCTGCTGCTGCCCCCGGTGCTGCGCGAGACGCAGAGCACGATGGCGATGGACGCGGCGACGCGCGCCAGCCTCGAGATCCTCGAGTCCGCCCAGGGCGGCCGCGCCGGGAGCCTGATCGGGGCGGTCGACCGCTGCGTCAGCGGTGCAGGCTCGCGACTGCTGGCAGACGACCTCTCGGCGCCCTTGCTCGACCTGCCGACAATCGAGGCGCGCCTCGCGCTGGTGCAGTTCTGGCGGGACCGCCCGATCGAACGCGCCCGGCTGCGCGACATCTTGCGGGCAATTCCCGACATCGGCCGCGCGCTCGGACGGGTCGTGGCTGGGCGCGGCAGCCCGCGCGATCTCGGCCAGCTGCGCGATGGACTTTCCGAGGCGACGCGGCTGCATCACTGGCTGAGCGGCGCGCCCGACCGGCCGGCGCTGATGGACGAGGTGCTCGCTCGGCTCACCGGCCACGGCGCGCTGACCGACCTGCTATCGCGCGCGCTGGTTCCCTCGCCGCCCACCGAACGGAGCAATGGCGGCTACATCGCCGACGGCTACGACGCGGCGCTCGACGAATTGCGCAGCGTCTCGGGCGATGCCCGCCGGGCGATTGCGGCGATGGAGGCGCGCTATCGCGAAGAGACCGGGATCGCGACGCTCAAGATCCGCCACAACGGCGTGCTCGGCTATTTCATCGAAGTCTCCGCGCGCCATGCCGACCGGCTGATGGCGCCCGAGAGCGGCTTCACCCATCGCCAGACGATGAAGGACGCGGTGCGGTTCAACTCGTTGAAGCTGCACGAGGAAGCCGCGCGCATCGCCGAAGCGGGCGGCCATGCGCTCGCTGCCGAGGAAGCGCATTTCGAGGAACTGGTGGGCCAGGTCGGCACGGCGCGTGAGGTCATCGCCGCAACCGCCGCCGCGCTCGCGCGGCTCGACGTGGCCGCGGGCAATGCCGAGCGCGCGGCTGAAGGCGACTGGTGCCGCCCGGACATCGCCGAGGACTCCAGCCTGACCCTCATTGCCGGGCGGCATCCGGTGGTCGAGGCAGCACTGGCCAAGACCGGCGAGCCTTTCGTGGCAAACGACTGCCGGCTCGCGGAAGGCGATCGCCTGTGGCTGATCGGCGGCCCCAACATGGGCGGCAAATCGACCTTCCTGCGTCAGAACGCACTTATCGTGCTGCTCGCGCAGGCGGGCTGCTTCGTGCCCGCGTCAGCCGCGCGGATCGGCCTTGTCGACCGCCTGTTCAGCCGGGTCGGCGCCGCCGACAACCTCGCCCGCGGCCGTTCGACCTTCATGGTCGAGATGGTCGAGACCGCCGCGATCCTCGCACAGGCGACCAGCCGCAGCTTCGTGATCCTCGACGAGGTCGGGCGCGGCACCTCGACCTATGACGGGCTGGCGCTCGCCTGGGCGGTGGCCGAGGCGGTGCACACGCGGATCGGCTGCAGATGCCTGTTCGCCACCCACTACCACGAGCTCGCGCGGCTGGCGGAGACCTGCGAGGCGCTGAGCCTGCACCACGTCCGCGCACGTGAATGGCAGGGCGACCTCGTGCTGCTCCACGAACTCGCCGAAGGTCCCGCGGACCGGTCCTATGGCTTGGCCGTGGCACGGCTCGCAGGCGTGCCCAGCCCGGTGGTCGAGCGGGCGAAAGCGGTGCTGGAAAAGCTCGAGGCGACCCGCGAGGCGACCGGCGGGATCGCAGCCGGGCTCGGCGACCTGCCGCTGTTCGCCGCGATGGCGCGCGAGCCCGCCCCGCCTGGGCCCGAACAGCAACTCGCCGAGGCGCTGCGCGATGCCGATCTGGATGCTCTCACCCCGCGCGAAGCGCTCGACCTGCTCTACGAATGGAAACGCGGCCTGAGCGCCAAGTCCTAGGGTTTTTGCGGCGAGCGGCGGCGCTGTTCGCCGTCCTCACCGCCGACCACGACATCGTCGTCTCCGTCGTTGCCGGCATCGTACTTGCCCGGGGTGTCGTCGTGGTTGGGCTCGCCGACGAAGGCCGAGTTGTCGATCCGCCCGCCATCTTCCATCCGGCGCATCTCGTCGACGAGATCGCTCTCGCTGCCTGCGACATTGTCGACGCCGGGCGAGAAGGCCTTGCGGCTCTCGGTGCCGCCCGGCTCCTTGTGGGCATCCTGCTGCGCCTGAGCGGCGACGGTCTGCGCCTGCTTGTCGCGATCAAATTGTTCGTCGTTGCGGTTCTCCGGCGCAAGGCCTTCGGGGCGGCCATTGGCGGGCTCGGTTTTGGTGCGGTCGTTCATGGGAAACTCCTTTCGTAACACCAACGAGCCGCAGCCCGCGCGGGTTCGTGCGGCGCGGCGATGCGTTTGCCGAACGCGCCGGACCGCCGTGCACCGAAACTTAACCATCGCCGCACTAGGCTCTCGCCCATGTCGAAGACCCCGTTCGCCAGCAGCAAGGGCGCGCTTGCCTTCGCGGCCATAACCATTCTCGGCACGCTGATCGTGGTCTCGCCGGGCGGGGGCGGGGGCATGATCGAGGCGGCGGCCAACCGGCTTGCGCAAAAGCCGCGCGAAACCGTGGTGGTGCAGGCCCCGGCAGGCTCGGGCGAGCCCATCGAAGAGCCGTCCGAACCGCTCGATCCGGCGAGCGGATGGGGCGGCACCGCGGCGCCCGCCTTCGGCGATTACGAAGCCGAGACGCCGCCCGCGAGCGAGGAACCCTCGGACGCTCCGGCTGCCCGCTCCTCCGCGCCGCGCGTCTCTCCGCGAGGCATGCCCGTGGGCTCGGAAGGACTGCACATTCCCGTGCCGCGGGGCGTCACTCCAACCGAGGCGCCGCCGCCCGAGCCGGTGGTCACTGCCCGGACGATGACGATCGCCCCGCGCTAGGCCACCGCGTTACGCTTTCAGCGGGTCGGAACCGGTGCCTCGCCCGTGTAATCGTAGAAACCGCGCCCGGTTTTCCTTCCGAGCCAGCCGGCTTCGACATACTTCACCAGCAGCGGCGCGGGGCGATACTTGCTGTCGCGGGTTGTCTTGTAGAGCACCTTGATGATGTCGAGGCAGGTGTCCAGCCCCACGAAATCGGCCAGTTGCAGCGGGCCCATCGGGTGATTGAGGCCGAGGCGGCAGCCCTTGTCGATATCCTCGATTCCCGCGGTCGACTGGCCGAGCACGAACACCGCCTCGTTGATCATCGGCAGGAGGATGCGGTTGACCACGAAGCCGGGTTCGTCCTGGCTCAGCACCACTTCCTTGCCGAGGCCCCGCGCGAAGGCGGTGACAGCATCGGTGGTCGCCTGCGCGGTGGCGAGGCCGGGGATGACCTC
The DNA here is from genome assembly GCA_016125555.1 of Porphyrobacter sp. Taxonomy (GTDB): domain Bacteria; phylum Pseudomonadota; class Alphaproteobacteria; order Sphingomonadales; family Sphingomonadaceae; genus Erythrobacter. The sequence goes on along the minus strand of WGLN01000008.1, from coordinate 175,953 downwards.
GATCAGCCCCATCACCGGCACCGGGTTGAAGAAGTGCAGCCCGATGAAGCGGCCTGCATCGGGCGAGTGGTTGGCCATGCGGGTGATCGGGATCGACGAAGTGTTCGACGCCATGATCGCCTGCGGTGCGAGCACCTGGCCGGCCTTCTCGAAGATCGCGTTCTTGATCTCCTCGCGCTCGGTCGCGGCCTCGATGATGAGGTCAGCCTCGGCGAAAGGAGCATAGTCGGCGACCGGGGTGATGCGGGCCAGCAGGGCCTCCGCTTCGGCAGCCTCAATCTTGCCGCGGCCCATCAGCTTGACCAGCGCCTTCTCGACATTGGCCTTGCCCGCCTCTGCGCGTTCGAGATCGACGTCGGAAAGCATGACCTTCATGCCGTGGGCGGCGACGGTCTGGGCAATGCCGGTTCCCATCTGACCGGCGCCGATGACGGCGATGTTTCGCATGGGGCTCTGCATGGCAATGTCCTTCGCAAGTGCAGCAAGAGCGCCGCCCTAGCGGGGAAGCGCCGCGCTGGCCAGCAGACTATTTGGCTAGCGGTTGGCGCCGGGCACCCAGGTGACGTCGGCGCGCCCGTCCTCGTTGGCCACGCGGGCAAGCACGAAGAGCAGGTCCGAGAGGCGATTGACATAGGCGAGTGCGGCCGGGTTCACCGGGGTCTCGGCGCAGAGCGCGACCATCGCCCGCTCCGCCGCGCGGGTCGCCGCGCGCGCGACATGGATGCGCGCCGCCGCCTCGCTACCGCCGGGCAGGACGAAGCTGGTGAGCGGTTCGAGCCGCTGGTTGAGCGCGTCGATCTGCATCTCGATCCATTCGGGCTGCTGCGGAACGATGCGAAGCACCATCTCCGACGGGGTGAAATCGGCATCTTCCGCCGGAGTGGCGAGATCGGCGCCGAGATCGAACAGGTCGTTCTGGACGCGAATCAGCAGGGCGCGTTCCGCTTCCTCTTCAATTGCGCAGATCGCCAGCCCGATGGCGCTGTTCGCCTCGTCCACCAACCCCATCGCGTGGATGCGCGCGGAATGCTTGGGGCAGCGCGAACCATCGACCAGCCCGGTCGTCCCGTCATCGCCGGTGCGGGTGTAGATGCGGTTGAGCTTCACCATCGCAGGCGAAGGATCAGCGCGCCACCGCGAGGATGATCGCCACCACGACGATCGCGAGCGCCTGATACTTGATGCGCGCGAACATCGCCTTGTTCTGGGCGAGCTGCATGTCGGTGGCGGTTTCGGCCTCCCCGCTTTCCAGATCGATGCGGGTGGTCTTGAGGAAGGCCACGATCCCGCGGATCAGCGAGAAGGCGGTCAGGCCCATGAGGACGAGCAGGATGGCGACGAGAAAATAGGTCATGGTCCCTAAATGGACGCTTGTGGCTCAGGTTCCAAGTCGCAAATGTCGCAAGCGCAGTTGTTCGGCAAGCATCCGCCCGTCCTCGCCCGCCAATCGGCGCTCCGCCAGCGCGGGTGAACCGCGGCGCTTGGCGAGCTTCTGGCCGGTCTCGTCGGTCAGCAGGGCATGGTGGTGCCAGCGCGGCACCGGAAGGCCGAGCAGCGCCTGGAGCGTGCGGTGGACATGGCTCGCGGCGAACAGGTCCGCCCCGCGCGTCACCAGCGTCACGCCGTCCGCCGCATCGTCGAGCGTCACCGCGAGGTGATAACTGGCGGGCAGGTCTTTCCTCACCAGCACCACATCGCCGAGGCCGGAAAGGTCGACCGCCTGCGTCCCGGCGAGGTCGTCCTCCCATGCGAGCGGCCCGGTCTCGGCCAGCGCCCTTGCGCTATCCAGCCGCCATGCCGCGGGGCGCGCAAGGTCCAGCCCGCGATGCTTGCAGGTGCCGGGGTAGATCAGCCCCTCAAGTCCGGGACGCGCGCCCGCAGCCTCGATTTCGCTGCGGGTGCAGGTGCACGGATAGATAAGCCCGCGCGCGCGCAAGGTCTCGGCGGCGGCGGCGTAGGTCGCGATCCGGGTCGATTGCGCGGGCACCTCCTCCCATTCGAGCCCGAGCCACGCAAGGTCGCGGCGGAACTCGTCCGCCAGCTCGGGGCGCGAACGGGGGCCGTCGATATCCTCGATCCTGAGCAGGAACCGCCCTCCCCCGGACTTTGCCAGATCATGCGCAACGATCGCCGAAAGTGCGTGCCCGAGATGCAGCGGCCCGTTGGGGCTCGGCGCGAAACGGGTCACGGGAGGAGAAGGCCGGTTCATCGCCGCGGCCATGCCACAGGACTTTTCCTTGCGCTATCCACAGGTCGTCCACAGCACCTGCACAGCTTGCCCCTGTGGATAGCCACCCTGTCACGGGTTTGACTCTTTGCCCTGTCAGGTCAGGATGCAGTCAATCAGGGAGGACGCCGAGACGTGTTCAACGCCGAACTGATCGAGAAAGCCGCCCGGTTCCGCGGGGTCGAGGAAGACCCGACGCGCAACCTCACGGCCTGCCCGGCGCTGGTGCTCAACGCCGATTACACCCCGCTGTCCTACTATCCGCTGAGCCTGTGGCCGTGGCAGACCGCGATCAAGGCGGTGTTCCTCGATCGGGTCGACATTGTCGCCAGTTACGACCGGGAAGTGCACTCCCCCAGCCTCGACATGAAGATCCCGAGCGTCATCGCGCTCCGGCAATATGTGAAGCAGAGCGAGTTTCCCGCCTTCACCCGCTTCAACGTGTTCCTGCGCGACCGCTTCCAGTGCCAGTATTGCGGCAGCCACGAACACCTCACCTTCGACCACGTGATCCCGCGCCGTCTGGGCGGGCGCACCACCTGGGAGAACATCATCACCGCCTGCGCGCCGTGCAACATGAAGAAGGGCGGCCGCACGCCGAAGCAGGCCGGGATGCCGGTGCACCAGTCGCCGATCCGTCCGACCAGCTGGCAGTTGCAGCAGCACGGCAAGCAGTTCCCGCCCAATTACCTGCACGAGACCTGGCGCGACTGGCTCTACTGGGATGTCGAGCTGGAAGCGTGAGCCTCAGGTAACGATTGCGCGCCGATTATACCCGGGCCGCTGCCACTCCCCGCTTGCCACCACCTCGGAGAGATGCCGTGCCGCCTCCGCCATGTTGGCGAAGGAGAGGTAGGCGGGCGCGAAGCCCAGCCGCAGCACGTCGGGATCGCGGAAGTCGCCGATCACCCCGCGCGCGATCAGCGCCTGGCAGATCGCATAGGCCTCTGGGTGGTGGAACGACAGCTGGCTCCCGCGCGCGGCGCTGTCCAATGGGCTGACGCATTCGAGCGCCACACCGCGAGCCGCGAGACATTCGAGGAAGAACTCCGAAAGCGCCTGCGACTTCTTGTGAAGCCGCCCGACGCCTATTTCCGCGATGAGGTCCACCCCCACCTCGAGCGCCGCCAGCCCGAGGATCGGCGAGGTGCCGCACAGCAATTGCTCGATCCCGGGCGCAGCGGCGTAATCGTCGGAGAAGGCGAAGGGCGCAGCATGGCCGAACCAGCCGGTGAGCGGTTGTTTCAGCTTGGCATGATGCCGCTCGGCGACGAAGGCGAAGGCCGGCGCCCCCGGCCCGCCGCACAAGTATTTATAGCCGCAGCCGACCGCGAAATCCGCGTTCGTGCCATTGAGGTAGACCGGCACGGCCCCGGTCGAGTGCGACAGGTCCCACAGCACCAGTGCGCCGGCCTCGTGCGCGGCGCGGGTCAGCGCTGCCATGTCGTGCATCGCGCCGGTCTTGTAGTGGACATGGGTGAGCATCAGCAGGGCGATGTCATCGTCCAGCGCGTCGACAATCGCGCCGCGCTCCGCCAGCCGCCGTGTCGCAAGCCCCTGCGCTTCCAGGCCTGCGATCATGTAGAGATCGGTCGGGAAGTTGCCCGGCTCGGACAGGATCACCTTGCGGCCCGGGCGCATGGCGAGCGCGGCGGCGATCAGCTTGAACAGGTTCACACTGGTCGAATCGCAGGCGATCACCTCGTGCGAGGCTGCGCCGACAAGCGGCGCGATCTTCGCCCCGACTCGGCCCGCCGCCGCAAACCAGCCCGCGCTGTTCCACGAGCGGATCAGCCCCTCGCCCCATTCCTGCTCGATCACCCGGCGCATCGCCTCGGGCGTCGCCTTGGGCAGCGCGCCGAGCGAATTGCCGTCGAGATAGATCACCCCCTCGGGCAGCGTGAACCGCTCGCGGAAGGGCGCCAGCGGATCGGCGGCGTCGAATTCGGCAGCGCGGCTCTCGGGGCTCATATCGCGGTCCTCACGCTCAGCAGTTCGGGGAAGAAGGCCTGTTTGAGCACGCCTTCGAGATAGGGCACGCCGGGGGTGCCGCCGGTGCCGCGCTTGAAGCCGATGATCCGCTCGACCGTCTTCAAATGACCGAACCGCCAGCGCTGGAAGTGGTATTCGAGATCGACCAGCTTTTCGGCGAGTTCGTAGAGGTCCCAATGTGCCTGTGGATCGCGGTAGATCTCCGCCCAGGCTGCCTCGACGCTGGCATTGTGCACGTAGGGCGCGCCTGGATCGCGTGCGACCGCCTCCTCGTCGATCGTGAAGCCGCGTCGCGCCAGCAGGCGGATCGCCGCGTCGTAGAGGCTCGCCCGCCCGCGCTCGGCCTCCAGCCGCTCGGCCCAGTCCTCGTTGTCCCTGTGCAGCTTGACGTGCTTGCCCTCGCGTCCGCCGAGCATGAATTCCATCATCCGGTACTGCGCCGACTGGAACCCGGAGGATGCGCCGAGATGCGGGCGGACCGCCGAATAGTCGTGCGGGGTCATGGTGGAGAGCACATCCCAGCTCTGGATCAGCTGCTGCTGCGCGCGCGCCACCCGGGCCAGCATCTTGAAAGCGGGGCGCAGATCGTCGCGCTCGATACATTCGCGCGCGGCGGCCAATTCGTGCAGGCACAGCTTGAGCCACAGCTCGCTGGCCTGATGGACGATGATGAACAGCAGTTCGTCATGCGCCTCGGACGCAGGGCGCTGCGCCGCGAGGATGCGATCGAGGTCGAGATAGCTCGCGTAGGTAACCTTGTCCGCCATGCCCCGCTCCCTAGCGGCTGGGGCCGCGCGAGGAAACTAGGCCTCGATCACCCGGCTCTGCGGATGGTGCTTGTCGAGGTGCTTGCGGATGATCTTCAGGTTGCGGCTGTTGGAGCGGAACAGGAAGTCCGCCGCATCGCCCACCAGCGGAATCGCGCCGATCGCGGTGTCGAACAGCACGTTCGCGCCCATCCGCGCAAGCTTCCACTTGGGGATGCCGAGGTTGCGCGCCTCCCAAACGATATAGGCGCCCATCGCAGTCGTCACGATGTCGCCAAGCACCGGCACCAGACCGACCAGCGCGTCGAGCCCGACGGGGTAGTTGGTTCCGGGTATGGTGAAGCTGCGTTCGAGCAGGCGCTCCATCATCTCCACCCGCGCGCGCACCGCCGCGGCATCGGTCCCGGTGGGGAGCGTGAAGGTCATGGGCTGGGGACGGGACTGGTTCACTCGCATTCCTTTCCCGCCTCATGTGGTGGGTTGGGACAGCGGGAACAAGGGGTGAAGGCCCCATTGGTTGGCGAGGTAGTTGGCGAGCGAGCCCCGCACCAGCGACCAGCGCACCGGCGCTCCGAGCGGTATGTAGACCTCGCGCGCAATCAGTTCGCTGTGCGCTTCGACGAGCAGCCGCTCGCGCTCGGCCGGGTCTTCCGCGGTCAGCGATTCGCGCACCAGCGCGTCGGCTTCGGGCGAGCACAGCCCGGCCTTCAGCCCGCAGTTGAACTGGTTGAGATACCAGCGCGCCGATCCGTAGCGGGCGAGGCTGTCGCGCAGCTCGAGCGCAGCACCCTCGCCGGGTGCCTTGCGCACCGCCGCCACCCCGATGCTCGCCCAGGCGCGGGCCAGCTCGCGGAACAGGAGATCGCTGCCTGGCCCGGGCGGAAGACCGACAGCGACCTCCGCCTTCTTGCCGGTCTCCGCCTCCCACGCCCGGACGCGTGCGGCAGCGGTCGCACGGCGCTGTTCGAGCGAAAGCTCCGGCCAACGCTGCTCCGAATAGGGTGCATCGGCGAACAGGCCCGGCGGCACGATCCAGGTGCTCGCCTGCCAGCCGCCGAGCCCGAAGGGCTGGATCAACGCTGTGCGGTCTATCGCCATCGACAGCGCCTCGCGCCGCGCGGGATCGGCGAGCAGGCCCTCATCGTCGCGGAACACCAGTCCCAAAAGGCCGAGCGCGGGATCGACCTGAATCGTGCCGCGCGACAGCGGCCCGGCTTCGGCGAGCGGGAAATCGACGATGCTGCCGCCGAGCACGAGATCGATGTCCCCGCGCGAGAAAGCCGCGACCGCAGCGCGCGCGGAGAGCGCCTCGACATTCACCGGCCGCGCCACCGCCTCCCAGTCCTCGCGGGCAGGCAACCCGCGGGTTTCGGGCGGCAAGGCCGAGAGCCGGGCAAGAGTGCCATCGTCGTCACGCGACATCACCATCGGCCCTGCGCCGCTGCCGCTCTTGACGAAGCCGAGTTCGGGCTGCGCCATCAGGCGCAGGAAATCGGGCATCGGCGAGGACAGGCGCACCTCGACGACCCGCCCGGTCATCGCCCGGATGTCCGCGACCTTGGCGAGATCGAGGCCAAGCGCCGTGCCGCGCAGCCGTCTCAGCGAATCGCGCAGCAGTCGGCGGATATCGGTGGCTGTGATCTCCTCCCCGTCCGGCCAGGTGCCGTCGCGCAACCGGAAGATGTAGCTCAGGCCGTCATCGGTGACGATCCAGCGTTCGGCAATGGCCGGAACGACCTGCCCGCCGGGGTCGAGCGAGACCATCCCCTCGTAGGTCGCCGCGCGCAGGTGCTGCGCTGCGGGGGAGAGTCGGACACCTTGCTGGAACAGGCTTTCGGGCGCACCGATGATCGCGACGCCGATCGGGCCGCCGCCCGTCGAGGGGCCGCAGGCGGCAAGCATCATAGACAGGAGCACCACGCGCCAGAATCGCATCGCCGCCTGCCTAGCAGCTTGCGAGGCGAGGGTCAGCGTGTCTTCGGCTTTATTGCCCCGCCGCGGGGCAGGCTGCGGCGATCAGACCTTGCGCAGCTTGCCGGGATCGGGCGGCGGGGGCGCGCGATGCGTCCAGGCGGGCTTCAGGATCGCCGCTTCCGGCAGATGGCTTTCCCCCTGCAGCGGACGGCGAGCGCGCTGCGAATCGACCTCTTCATCGAAGGCGATGCCGAAGCGGTTGTCCTGCACCCAGGCGACACTCCCCGCAACGGCGCCGATATTGCGAAGCTCGACCTCCACCCGGTGGCCGCGCCTCACCTTGAGCCCGCCCTCGGCCATCATGCCGCCGTCAGAGAGGTTGCGCACGCGCACGCGATGCGTTTCGGCCTCCTGTTCGACACGAATGCCGGCCAACAGGAACAGGCTGTCGCGCGATACGCTCCGCGTCTCTACTCCCGTCATCTCAGGATCGCCTCCATAGTCGCCCGGCCCTTCGCCGGGAGGAAACCGCGATGCAGCCCAGGACATGAGCTCCTGCGCGTCATCTCGGCCTAGGGAAATGCGGTAAATAGCGGCTGAATCGCAAGCTTTCGACGCCCGTCATGTGAAACCCCGTCCCGTGCCGGGACAGGCCGGGCGGGGATGCTAACGGATCAGTCGTCGCGCGAAATCTTCTCGCGGCGCTCGTGCGCTTCCTGCGCCTCGACGGTCATGGTGGCCACCGGGCGGGCGATCAGGCGCCTGAGGCCGATCGGATCACCGGTCACCTCGCAATAGCCATATTCGCCCTCGTCGAGCCGGCGCAGCGCGGAATCGATCTTGGCGACCAGCTTGCGCTGGCGGTCGCGGGTGCGCAGTTCGATGCCCCAGTCGGTCTCGCTCGAGGCGCGATCGGTGAGATCGGCTTCGCGGATCGGCCCGTCGGCGAGCGACTGCAGGGTCTGACCGGCGGCGGAATGGATCGAGCGCTTCCACTCGATCAGCAGCATGCGGAAATAGGCCTGCTGCCGCTCGTTCATGTATTCCTCGTCCTCGCTCGGGACATAGTCCTCGGCGATCAGGCGCTTGGCCTTCTCGAGGATATCGATTTCGTCGGAAGCCGCAGATGCCATGTCGCCCTCTAATCCCATAGAGCTGCTTGCAAGGCCGTTGCGCGTTGGCACCTGAACGTTTTCATTGGTCCCCTCGACCCCGGCAAGTCGAAGCTGTGGCCGCGCTATAGGCAAGGCCCCCGAGCCACACAAGCGTGTTTGGCGGCTTCACCGACCCAAAAGCGACCGGCTCAGGGCAGGCCCCAGCACAAAGGCCGCGCGGCGTTAACCAATTATTGACCATGATGGAGGAGTTCTTGGGTCAGACAGCGTCGCAGGGGGCGGCGCGGGGAATGACGGGGGGACCCAGAAATGCAACTCATCTCGATCGCCGGTACGGGCAGCGATGTTTCACGCGAGGTCATCGCCGATCTCGGTCTGGCGCGCTGGCTGGCGGCGGCTGCCGAAGGGGACGCAAGCGCCTGCTTCGATCTGGGCGTGGCCTATTCTACCGGCAGCAATGGCGCAGAATGCGATCTCGTCGAGGCGCACAAGTGGTTCAACCTCGCGGCCGCGCGCGGTCATGAGGAAGCTGCGCATTGCCGTGCCGACATTTCCGACGACATGACCGCCCGCGAGATCGCCGAAGCCCAGCGCCGCGCCCGCGAATGGCTCGCACAGGAGCGTCGTCGCGCCGCCTGATCCCGGCTCAGCCGTCCTTCCGGAACGGGGTGCGCTCTCCGAGATAGAGCTGGTCGCTGGCCACGCCCGCCCGCTCGCGCTCGAGAAAATCGGCCACTGCCGAACGGAAGCCCGGGTCCGCGATCCAATGCGCCGACCAGGTCTGCACCGGTTCGTAGCCCCGGGCGAGCTTGTGTCCGCCCTGCGCTCCCGCCTCGACCCGCGCAAGGCCGCGCGCGATGGCGATGTCGATCGCCTGATAGTAGCACAGCTCGAAATGCAGGAAGCGCACCTCGCGGGTGCAGCCCCAGTAGCGCCCGTAGAGCGCATCCCTGCCAAGAAAATTGAGCGCGCCCGCGATCGGCGCGTCGCCATCATAGGCGAGGATCAGCACGATCCGGTCGCCCATGCGCTCGCCCAGCAGGCTGAAGGCCTCGCGCGTCAGGTAGGGGCTCCCCCATTTCCGTGCGCCGGTGTCCTGATAGAACACCCAGAACGCGTCCCAGTGCTCTTCGCGGATGTCGCTGCCGCTCAGTTGGCGAATGGTCAGCCCCTCGACCGCCGCAGCGCGCTCCTTGCGCAGGTCCTTGCGCTTGCGCGATGAGAGCGCGGCGAGGAAATCGCCGAAGCTATTGTAATCGCGGTTGAACCAGTGGAACTGGATATCCGAGCGCGGCAGCCAGCCGGCCTCTTCGAACAGCGGCAGTTGCGCCGGATCGATGAAGGTCGCGTGGGCAGAGGACATGCCGTTCTGAAGACACACGGCCTCGGCACCTTTGAGCAGGTGCGGCGCCAGCGCCGGGTCGGACAGCAGCAGACGCGGCCCCGTTGCAGGCGTGAACGGCGCGGCGATCTGGAGCTTGGGATAATAGCGCCCGCCCGCCCGGTGCCAGGCATCGGCCCAGCTGTGATCGAACACATATTCGCCTTGGGAATGGCCCTTGGCGTAGGAGGGCATCGCCGCCAGCAATTGCCCTTCAGAATCGGTGATGCAGATCGGTGCGGGCTCCCACCCGGTGCCCGGCCCAACCGATCCGGAATCCTCCATCGCGGTCAGGAATTCGTGGGAAACGAAGGGGTTGTCCTTGCCGCCCAGCGCGTTCCAGGCGTCGCGCCCGAAGCTGCCGACCGAGGGCGCGAGGCGGACGATGAGCTCGCGGTCGCTCACGCCAGCCCCTCCCCTTCCGCGATCAGCGCATCGGCATCGGTCAGCGCCCGCGCCCGCGCTTCGGGTGAGTTGACGGTCCAGGTCAGCACCGGCAGCCCCCGCGCGCGCAGGCCCGCCACCCAGTGGCTCGGCAGCGCCGCAACATGATAGGCGAGGAAATCGGGCTTCGCGACCCACAGCGCCAGCCGGCGCCGCCATGCGGTCTGCGTATCGCCGCGCCCGTCCTCGCGCATGACAAGGCCGCAGGCCGTTTGCGGCGCATGGCGGCGGAACCAGCGGGCAACGAGGGGGTCGAAACTCATCACCGCATGCGGCCCGGAATAAGTGTCGAGCAACCGGCTGACGACGATGCAGGTCCACTCGACATCATAGCCGCGCTTCGACTTGATCTCGATCAGCAGCGGCACTTGGCCGCCCACGACATCGAGGAATGTCGCCAGCCGGACGGGGTGCTGATCGGTGCCGAGCAGCACGAGCGCCTCGAGTTCGTCCGCCGTGCGGTGCTCGGTCTCCCCCGCCTCCCCTGTCAGCCGCCCGAGCTCCCAATCGTGGAACACCATCGGGTGATCGTCACGGCTGCGCTGGACATCGCACTCGATTCCCATGCCGGCCGCGATGGCTGCCGCGGCGGCCGCGAGCGAGTTTTCCGGCACGCCCGGTCCGTGCAGCCCGCGATGGGCATATTCCCACCGCGTCAGCCATTCGGGAGCATGCCGTTCCTTCATCCGGCCTCAGGCATCCTTCAGCGCGATCACCGCATCGACCTCGACCGCCGCGCCCAGCGGCAGGGCGGGAACGCCGACCGCAGCCCGCGCGTGCTTGCCCGCATCGCCGAACACCTGCTCCATCAGGTCCGATGCGCCGTTGGCGACCTTGGGCTGGTCGGTGAAAGCCGGAGTCGAATTGACGAAGGCGCCGAGCTTCACCACCCGCTCCACCCGCTCGAGCAGGCCGGCGGCTTGGAGCTGCGCAAGGATCATCAGGCCGCAGGCCCGCGCCGCGGCCTGGCCGTCCTCGAGGCTCACGTCCTCGCCCAGCCTTCCGGTGACCAGCTGGCCGTCGACGAAGGGGAGTTGGCCCGAGACATGGGCGAGCCCGCCATGCGCCGCGACGGGCACATAGCTGGCGACCGGTGCGGCGGCCTTGGGCAGGGCGATGCCGAGTTCTTCGAGTTTCGCAGCAATGGTCATGTCGTCATTCCTCGAGTCGTTGGAGCAGCCACGGCAAGGCCTCATCCCAGCGGTCGATCCGCGAATGGGCGTGGCCCGCCTTGTGGGCGCAATCGATGGCGTGGGCGATCATCGGTTCGCCGCACAGGTGCAGGCGGGTCACCTGCGGGGTGATCTCGGCGACGGACGCGTGGTGTTGCGCAAGGTCGTCGATGAACAGCGCCCGCGTCGGGGCATATTCGTCGATGATCGCCTTGAGCGCGGGGCCCTTGGGTCCCTGATTGGTGAAGACGCGCGCGTTGATGCCGACCGCGGCGAGCTGCTCGGCGCGCTTGTCGCGGCGCTCATCGACGAGATTGGTGAGGATCACCACGTCAGCCTTTTCGGTCAAAGTGTTGATGCTCTCGACCGCGCCGGCGATCGGCGCCTGCGAATCCATCTGGGTGTCGAAGAAGCGCCCGAGCATCCGCCAGATATCGGCCGGGGCGAGCAGTTCGCCGCTCTCCTGCCAGCGCAGCGCCTCGGCGAAATTGTGGCCTTCGAGATTGAAGCTGACGCCCTGGCTGGTCTCGAGCCAGGCCTTGAAGGGTGCGACCATGTGCAGCAGCACTTCGTCGCAGTCGCTGATGACGAGCGGGCGGGTCATGATGTCAAAGCGTCCTTGGCGGCAACCAGTTCCTCGGGCGTGACGGCAAGCGCCTCGGCCGCGCGGATCAGGTCGGGTTCGTGGCCCATCAGAAAGTCGATCGCCGAACCGAGGATCGCCGGATCCCCGAGCCCGGCGCGCAGCGAATCGGGATCGAGACCGGTCAGTTCGAGATAGCGCGCGGCGCGCTCCTCGCTCTCAAGCACCCAGCCCAGCACAGCGAGCGCGAGCATCTGCGGGTTCACCGGGTCGGGTGCGTCGCGAAGCGGGATTGTCCTGTCCTCTCGTGAGGGGTATTCGGGAGCGGGGCGAAAACGGGGCGAGCAGTGACAAAACGGATCATGGTTGTCGAGGACAATGACCTCAACAGGAAATTGTTCTGCGACGTTCTCAAGGCGAACGGGTTCGAGGTCGAGCCGGTGGCGGACGGCCACCGCGTCATCGAGACCGCGCGCGCCACGGCGCCCGACCTCATCATCATGGACATCCAGCTCGGCGGGGTCTCGGGGGTCGACCTGATCGAGGCGACCCGGCGCGACAGGCGGCTGTCGCGCATTCCCGTGTTGGCGGTGACCGCTTTCGCCGCCAAGGGCGACGAGGAGCGCATTCGTGCCGCGGGGGCGGCAGGCTATCTCTCCAAACCGGTTTCGATCAGCCCCTTCATGAACGCCGTCCGCGAACTGCTCCCCGCCTAAGCTCCGGGACGCGGCAGCACCGCGAAAACCTCGAGCAGGTAGACCAGCAGGGTCAGTGCGAGCCCGGCGAGGAAGATGCGGTAGGCCCAGTAGAGAAAGCGGTACTTGCGCCGTCGCAGCACCACTCCGTTCTGGTAGAGATCGCGCAGCATCATCCGGTAGAGCGTCTCCTCGTCCTGCAATCCGGTCAGCATGTCTTCGGTCCAGCTGGCTTCGTCGGAGAGCGCGAAATGCCCGAAGAACAGATGGTTGTAGCGCGAGCGATCGAGTGCCGGCGGCCCCGGCTTGGGGAGGATCGCCACCACCGCGCAGATCGACGACAGGAAGGCGGTCACCGCTAGGCAAAGCATCGACCAGTCGATGGCGTGGGTGTTCGCCGCGGTGATCACCAGCGAGAGCACCACGAAGCTCGCACCCATCAAGATCTGCGCCTTCTGGTCGGCCATCCGCGAAAGGGTCAGTGTGTTGACCTGCGCCGTGCGGATCAGGTGGACCGTCTGCGGCGAGTAGCGCGCTGTCGCCGGTTGCCCGTCATCTGCCTGCACCATGTCCCGGTCCTCCCCCAGTCGGCCCGCCCTCGCCGCGCCAGCGCGCCGCGAAAGCTTGACAAGCTGCACCATCCGCCGCTTTGCAGCCGTATATATCATCGGCCACGCCGACCTCACAACCGAGCCAACGAAAGCACCAGCCCATGACCCCCGCCGAAGTCGACGAGCGCATCCGCACCCTGATCGAACCCTTCAACAAAAAGGGAATCGCGATCGAGGACAGCACCACCTTCGCTGGGGATCTCGAGTTCGACAGCCTGACGGTGATGGATTTCGTCGCCGCGATCGAGGACGAGTTCGACATCATCATATCGATGAACCAGCAGGCGGAGATCGAAACCTACGGGCAGCTCGTTTCCGCAGTCCACAAGTTGCAGGATAGCTGATAAGGCCCCCTCGCATGAGCGACCCCATTCTCAAGGCGGCCGATGCGGCTGCCGTCTCCGGCCCCGTCGACCTGCTGGCGAAGTTCGATCCGATCATCCAGACCCGCGAGCAATTGCTCGCCGCCGGGGTGGAGGATCCGTTCAACCTCGTGATGGAACAGGTGCTCTCGCCGACCCGCGCGATCTGCAACGGGCGCGACACGATCCTGCTCGGCACCTACAACTACATGGGCATGACCTTCGATCCCGACGTGATCGCGGCGGGCAAGCAGGCGATGGAGGAGTTCGGCGCCGGCACCACCGGCAGCCGCGTGCTCAACGGCACCTTCCGCGATCACCGCGATGTCGAGGCGGCGCTGCGCGAATTCTACGCGATGGATCACGCCATGGTGTTCTCGACGGGTTATCAGGCCAATCTCGGGATCATCTCGACGCTCGCGGGCAAGGGCGATTACATCATCCTCGACATCGACAGCCACGCTTCGATCTACGATGGCTGCGCGATGGGCCGCGCCGAGGTCGTGCCGTTCAAGCACAATGATATCGAGGCGCTGGAAAAGCGCCTGAAGCGCATTCCCGAAGGGGCGGGCAAGCTGGTGGTGCTCGAAGGCGTCTACTCGATGATGGGCGACGTCGCGCCGCTCAAGGAGATGGTCCGCATCGCCAAGGCCCATGCCGCGATGGTGCTGGTCGACGAAGCGCATTCGATGGGCTTCATCGGCGAACACGGCCGCGGCGTTGCCGAGGACCAGGGCGTGATCGACGATGTCGACTTCATCATCGGCACCTTCTCCAAGAGCGTCGGCACGGTCGGCGGCTTCTGCGTGTCCAACCACCCGAAGTTCGAGGTGCTGCGGCTGGTGTGCCGGCCATATGTCTTCACCGCCGCCCTTCCGCCGGCGGTAATGGCGAGCTCTGCCACCTCGATCCGCAAGCTGATGCACAACGGCAACAAGCGTGCGCACCTGTGGGAGAACAGCCGCACGCTGCACCAGGGCCTGCGGGACCTCGGTTTCAAACTCGGCACCGAGGAGCCGCAGAGCGCGATCATCGCGGTGATTATGCCCGACCTCGAAAAGGGTGCGATGATGTGGGAGGCGCTGCTGAAGGAGGGCCTCTACGTCAACCTTGCCAGGCCTCCGGCGACGCCGGCGGGCATGACCCTGCTGCGCTGCTCGCTGTGCGCGGAGCATTCTGCCGAGCAGGTGCAAACGATCCTCGGCATGTTCGAACGTGCCGGCAAGGCGATCGGGATCATCTAGTTCCCGATCGCGCGGGGCGTCCGCCCCCGTCAGTGGAGCGAAATGACCCCATCCACGGCGCGCCATTCCTGTGGGCCGATCAGGTGCTTGTGCGCCACCCTGACCGAATGCAGCACCGCGTCGATCTCGCGCCGCCAGAAGGCGAGAAACCGGTCGAGCTCCGGGAATTGCGGGGCGACATCATATTGCTGCATCACGAACTGCTGCAAAAGGCTGCGGTGATCGGGCATGAAATAATGGATCTCGACCGTGGTGAGGCCATAGCCCTGCATCTGGGCAAGGAACGCGCGATCGCTCATCAACTCTCCTCCTGATATTGCTGAAGAAAGCCGACCGGCAGAATCGCACGAATTTCGGCCGGGTCAATCGGCCAACGCGCGGATAGACCACGCCGTCCCCAGCCGATGACAACAGCCTCCGCCTCGTATAACCATTATGGTTATTTTTGTTGACATCGTAACGCTATCTGGTTATCAAAGGGCATCATCGAAAAATTGTGATTCGCCGGCAGGCGGCACACCTCTTGAGGTGCCGCTCACGTCACCGCGAGGGAGGTAGTCATGGCCGAATCCGGTGACGACGCCCGCAGCCGCCCGCCTGTGCTCGACCGTCACTGGCGAGCGCGCTTTCTGGAAACCCTCGCAGCAACCTCCAACGTGTCGCGGGCTGCGACAGCCGCCGGCATCGGGCTGGCGCGCGCCTATCGCACCCGGCGTGAGGAGCCCGAGTTCGCTCGGGCCTGGCGCAGCGCGCTCGCCGAAGGCTATCTCCACCTGGAGATGGACATGATACGGCGCCTGCGCGAAGGCGACCCTTATGTGGCCGAGGGGCAGAAGTTCGACTTCGCCAACGCCATGCGACTGCTCGCCGCACACCGCAGCGCGGCAGCATCAGGGACCGGCGGCCAAGAACGCAATGTCACCGTCGCCGAGGTGCGCGCGTCGATCGATCGCAAGATCGAGGAAATCCGCCGCCGCGCCGAAGCCGCGGCCAAGCCAAAGGGGGGAAGCGCCTGATGTCGAGGCCCTTCGACTGGCTTTCGCGACAAAAGAGCGTGCGGCGTGAGGCACTGGCAAGGCGCCTCAGCCAGGGGGAGCGCAACGACTTCGAATATCTCTGGGATTATCATGCTCGTCCAGAGCAGCTCCCGCCTCCCGGGGACTGGCGCGTGTGGATGATCATGGCCGGCCGGGGCTTCGGCAAAACCCGCTCGGGTGCCGAATGGGTGCGGATGATTGCCGACAACAACCCCGACGCCCGGATCGCCCTCGTCTCTTCCTCGCTGGCAGAGGCACGCGCCGTCATGGTCGAGGGCGAGAGCGGGTTGCTGGCGGTCTTCCGCCCCGAGCACAAGCCGCACTTCGAACCCTCGCTTCATCGCGTGCGCTTCGGCAGCGGGGCGCAGGCGCAGCTCTATTCGGCCGCCGAGCCGGAAGCGCTGCGGGGCCCTCAGCATAGTCACGCGTGGTGCGACGAGATCGGCAAGTGGTCGCTGGCACACGAGCGTGCGACCCGTTGCTGGGACAATCTGCTGCTTGGAATGAGGCTGGGCAAGGATCCGCGCATCGCGGTGACCACCACACCGCGCGCGGTGCCGTTGGTGCAGCGGCTCCATGCCCAAGCGGAAGCGAGTGCCGAGGTGGTGATCAGCCGCGGTTCGACCGCTGACAATTCCGCTCACCTTGCCGCGCGCTTCATTGCCGCGATCGGGCAGGAATTCGGCGGAACCCGACTCGCCCGCCAGGAAATCCTCGGGGAGCTGCTGGAGGACATCGAGGGTGCCCTGTGGACCCGTTCGCTGCTCGAACAGGCGCGCGATCGTGGACCCGCTGTCGAAAATGCCAGAGTAGTGGTCGCGGTCGACCCGCCGGCGAGCGCCACCGGCGACGAGTGCGGCATCGTGGTGGCCGGGCTTGGGACGGACGGGATCGCACGCGTCTTGGCCGATTGTTCGATGGCCGGCGCAGCGCCAGCACAATGGGCGCGGCGGGTCGCCGAGACAGCACAGGAATGGAGCGCCGACCGGGTGGTGGCCGAAGCCAATCAGGGCGGCGCGATGGTCGAGAGCGTGTTGCGCGCCGCCGATCAGGCCCTGCCGCTGCGGCTGGTCCACGCCAGCCGCGGCAAGGTCGCCCGCGCCGAGCCGATTGCGGCGCTCTACGCCGCCGGACGGGTCCGGCACGCCGGGATGTTCGCGCATCTCGAGGATCAGCTGTGCGGCTTGCTGGTGGGCGGCGCCTACGCCGGCCCCGGGCGCAGCCCCGATCGCGCCGACGCGCTGGTCTGGGCACTGACCGAACTGATGCTGGGTCGCACCAGGCGACCCGGCGTGCACCCGCTGTAAAATCGGCGCCTTACTTAAGGAACACCTGATGGCCATGCTCGAACGGATTCTCTCCGCCTTCAAGGGCGGGGCGCGCACTCGCGTGCCGCTCGCCCCCGGAGTGTTGCAGGGCTGGCTGCCCGCTTTCGAGACGGGCTACGCAGCGCACGGTTTCGACTATCGCCGTGCGGTCGAGGAGAGCTTTCTTGCCAACCCGATCGCGCAGCGTTCGATCCGTATCGTCGCCGAGGGCGTGGGCCAGACGCCGCTGCACTGCAATCGACCGCAGCTGGCGAAACTCGTCACAGCATCGAGCGCTGGGCAATCGCTGGTCGAAACCCTTGCCGCGCACCTGCTGCTGCACGGCAACGGCTATGTGCAGATCATCAAGGATGCGAGCGGCACACCGATCGAACTGTTCGCACTGCGCCCCGAGAGGGTCAAGGTCGTCACCGGCCCCGACGGTTGGCCGTGTGCCTACGATTACTCCGTGCAGAACCGAACCACTCGCATCCCGATCGAGGACGAGGACGGCTGGCCCGCGATCATCGCTATCCGTGCCATGCACCCTCTCGACGACCACCTCGGTGCCGGAGCGCTGGAAGCGGCGCATCAGGCAGTGACGATCCACAATGCCGCAGCGCGCTGGAACCGCTCGCTGCTGGAGAACGCCGCGCGGCCTTCGGGTGCGCTGGTTTACGAGACGGGCGACGGCATGGCGCTCGCCCACGAGCAATTCGAACGCCTGAAGCGCGAACTCGACATCGCCTTCTCCGGGGCGGCCAACGCGGGCCGGCCAATGCTCCTCGACGGCGGACTCAAGTGGCAGAGCATGGCCCTTTCGCCCGCCGACATGGACTTCGCCACGCTGAAGAGCGCCGCGGCGCGCGACATTGCGCTCGCCTTCGGCGTGCCGCCGATGCTGCTCGGGCTTCCGGGGGACAATACCTATTCGAACTACCGGGAAGCCAATCGCGCGCTGTGGCGCCTGACCCTGCTGCCTCTGGCCGAGAAGCTGTTTGCCGCACTGCGCGAGGGGCTCGCTCCGTGGTTTCCCGAGGCCGAACTCGGAATCGATCTCGATCGGGTTCCGGCGCTTTCCGAGGATCGCGAGCGGCTCTGGTCGCAGGTTTCCGACGCCGATTTCCTGACCCGTGCCGAGAAGCGCCAGCTGCTGGGCATTGCCCCTGAGGAGACTGCCCCATGAGCCGCGAAGATGTTCTCGCCAGCCTGATGGCGCAAGCACGCGAGGAAGGGGCGGAGCTCGTCACCTTGCGAGCGATTGTCGAGGAAGCGAGCGGGCTCGCCACCGACCGCGCACTCGCCCGGCTCGGCCTCGGCGACGCCGGGGCGGAGGGCGACCTCGTGGAGCTGCGTGAACTGCTCCAAGCCTGGCGCGACGCCAAGGCCAGCGCCTGGAAAGCCTTCATCGAATGGATGATCCGCGGCCTCCTCGCGCTCCTGCTGGTCGGCATTGCGGTGCGGCTCGGCGTCTGGAAGTTGCTGTGAACTCGGCGCTGCGATTCGCAGGCTATGCCGCGCTGTTCGATGTCGCAGACGCCGGACGCGACACGATCCGCCGGGGCGCCTTTGCCCGGACGCTTGCCGACCGCAAGGCACCCCTCCCGCTCTACTGGCAACATCGACCCGATCAGCCGATCGGCATTGTCGAAGAGGCTTGCGAAGATAATCGCGGCCTTCGCGTGATCGCCCGCGTCGACCGGCCAGGGAGCCGCGCCGCGCTGCTGCTCGAACGCGGCGAGGTCAATGGCCTGAGCTTCGGGTTTCGCGCGCGTGCTGCCCTCCAGACGGCATTCGGACGTGAGCTGCTCGAGATCGACCTGTTCGAGGTCAGCCTCGTAACCCACCCGCTGCAGCACGGGGCACGCGTCCATCTCGTCGCCTGATCGCTCGTTCTTCCGACTTCCTCCCCCCGGGCCGCCAGCGCGGCCTTTTCCCTGCCCAACCGAAAGGCCACTGCCCCATGGACAATACCACCCCCACCACCGGAACCGTCATCGGAGGCGATCCGCTCGCCGCGAGCTTCGACATCGTCGCCCGCCAAGACGAAGCAGATGCCCAGATCGCCGCGCTGCGCGGCGACGTCGACGAGGTCAAAGCAAGGCTCGACAAGGTCGCGCGCGCTGCCGCCCGCCCCGCGATCGGCGGTGCTGCGACGAGCGATACGGCCGAAGTGAAGGGCTTCGTCGACGGCTATCTGCGCCGTGGACGCGAAACCGAATTGAAGTCGCTGAGCGGCGCCAACCCTGCCGACGGCGGCTATGCGATTCCTCGGCAGATCGACGCGATCATCGCCAGCGAATTGGCCGACATCAGCCCGATCCGCGCAATCGCTCAGGTGGTGCAGACCGGCACCTCGGGCTATCGCAAGCTGGTCGCAACCGGCGGCACAGCCTCGGGCTGGGTGAGCGAGGCCGCGCCCCGCCCCGAAACCTCCGCGCCGCACTTCGCCGAAATCGCTCCGCCCTGCGGCGATCTCTACGCCAATCCGGCCGCCAGCCAGGCCATGCTCGACGACGTCGGTTTCGACATCGAGACTTGGCTGGCGAACGAGATCGCACTCGAATTCGCGCGGGCGGAAGGCACCGCCTTCGTGCGCGGCACCGGAACGAACCAGCCCGAAGGCTTCCTTTCCGCGCCGATCGGCACCGCCGAAGACGGCGTGCGCGCCTTCGGAACGATGCAATATATCGGCTCGGGCAGCGCCCTCGGCTTCGACAGCGCACCGGATTCCAAGCTCATCGATCTCATCCACTCGCTCAAGTCGAGCCATCGCCAGGGGGCCTCTTTCGTGATGAACTCGGCGACGCTTGCGGAGGTACGCAAGTTGAAGACCGCGGACGGCGCCTTCCTCTGGCAGCCGGGCATGGTCGACGGGCAACCGGATCGCCTGCTCGGCTATCCGGTGGTCGAGGCCGAGGACATGCCCGACATCGCAGCGGGCGAATGTCCGATCGCGTTCGGCAATTTCCGTCACGGCTACCTGATTGCCGAGCACGGCGCCACGCGGGTGTTGCGCGATCCCTTCACCAACAAGCCGTTCGTCCACTTCTACGCAACCCGTCGGATCGGGGGCAAGGTGCTGGATTCGAACGCGATCAAGCTGCTCAAGATCGAGGCCTGAGCCTGGCGGCCAAGCCTCGCCCACCGGCGGGTTCGAGTCGCCCCCTTGCTCGCCTGCCGGCATCTCGCGCCCGCATCGCTCGGGACCCTGAACGGGCCTCCACCAGCGATGCGGGTGCGTCCTGTTCGAATAGAATGTGGGAGAACCCGCGATGCAGCGGACAATCGTGCAGCCTCCTGTCCTCGGCGGCGAACCGCTGGCGGAGCTCAAGCACTGGCTCGGTATCAGCCGCACCGAGGAAGATGCCACGCTTACCAGGCTGCTCGAAGCCAGCCTGACGACCTGCGAAGCCTTCATCGGACAGGCACCGCTGCGCCAGACGGTCGAGGAAATCGTGCCGATCCGTGCCGAGTGGCAGGAGCTTTCCTCACGGCCGGTGCACCAGCTTGTCGCAGCTGTGCTGCTGGCTGAGGATGAAAGCCGCAGCTTGCTTGCCGACCCCGGCTATGCGGTCGAGTTCCGAGCCTCGGGAAGCGCCTGCGTCCGTTTCTTGCAACCGCTCGACGGACGGGGCGTGGCGCTCCAGCTGACAGTCGGGATCGCCCCGGATTGGGGATCGCTTCCAGGGCCGCTGGGCCTCGGGATCCTCCGGCTTGCAGCGCACCATTACCGCGATCGGGATCAGAAAGGCAGCGCCGTTCCGCCCGCGAGCGTGACCGCCCTGTGGCGTCCGTGGCGTTGCACGAGGCTGACATGATCCGCGTCACGGCATCCGACGCTGGGCTGCTCCGGAGCTTGCGCATCAAAGCCGCCCGGATCGCCGCGCGGCGGCTCAAAGCACTGCGCCGTCGGTCAGGCGGAATGACACGGCCCTGGCATTCGGCAGCCGCGCTGTGGCCGGACTTCACATCCGATGAGCGAGGAGCCTGAGATTATGGAAAACGATCTGCGTGCGGCGCTCATTGCTTGGCTGCGCGCCGACCCGGCACTTGCAGCGATCAACACGATCGAGGAGGAAGCGCCGCTCAGCGCCAGTCCGCCATGGCTCGGCATCGCCGCCAGCGCCTCGATCGACTGGGGCAGCAAGGATCGGACGGGTCGCGAGACGCGGATCGCGCTGGAACTCGAAAGCCGTACCGATCTTGCTGGCGCCGACAAGCCGCTGCTTGGGGCGATCGAGAAACGGGTGCTCGCCCTGCCTCCCTTTCAAGCCGGTTTCGAGATCGCCTCGATTCGCTTCCTGCGCTCGCGCAGCGAGGCCCGCGACGACAATCTGCGGGGCGCGCTGCTCGAATTCCGCTTCCGCCTCTTTGCCCCCGTCACGGAGTAAGCCCATGCCAGCACAATCCGGCTCCACCTTCCTGCTCAAGATCAGCGACGGTGCCTCACCTCCCGCCTATCAGACCGTCGCCGGTCTCAAGACCACGCAGATGTCGATCAACGGCGATAGCGTGGTGGTGACCCACAAGGGGTCCGGCGGCTGGCGCGACCTGCTCTCGGGCGCGGGAACTCGCTCGGTCTCGGTCAGCGCGGCGGGAATCTTCCTCGGCAGCAGCGCCGAGAGTGCGCTGCGCGCCCATGCGCTTGCCGGCACGCTCGACGATTACGAGCTGTCCTTCGAGGACGGCGACAAACTGCGCGGGCGTTTTCTTGTCCAGCGCCTCGACTATGCCGGCGATTTCAACGGGGAGCGCAACTACACGCTCCAACTGGAAAGCTCGGGTCCGGTGGTGCCGGCATGAGCCGACCCGCCAATCCACTGCGCGGCGAGAGTGCCTTCGTCGTCGCCGGGACAACCCATCTCCTCCGCCCCAGCTTCGAGAACCTCGTGGCAGCCGAAGCCGAGCTGGGCTCGCTGTTCGAACTGGTCGAGCGGGCCGCGCAGGGCGCGCTTACTCTCGCCGAGATCACGGCGCTCGTCTGGCACTGCCTTCCCGCCGAAGACCGTCCCAAGCGTCACGCCGTCGGCGAGGCGATCCTTTCGATGGGGCTCGTCGCCGCCACGCGTCCGGTGCGCGTGATCCTTGCACAGGCGCTGCAGGGCGAGGTGTGAACAAGACCTTCACGGATAATGCGCGGCGCTGCTGGGCACTCGCGGCGCGCGTGCTCGGCTGGGGACCGGGCGCGTTCTGGAGCGCAACCCCCGCCGAACTGGTCGCCGCGCTCAGCGACCCTTCCGAGGCCCGGCCGGAGGCCTTCGCCACACGCGAGACGATCATGCGATTGATGGAGCGCGACGCCGATGGATGACAATCTGGATACCCTGGTGATCGACGTGCGCGCGAGCACCGACGGCTTCGCCGCCGATCTCGAGAAGGTGCGCCGCTCGATCGACAATTCCTTGCTCGACGGGTTCGGCCGCGCGGGCAATGTGCTCGAGAGCGGCCTGCTCTCGGCTCTCCGACGCGGCAGCCTCGGCTTCGATGACCTCAAGCGCGTTGCCTTCCGTGCGCTCGATGAGATCGCGAGCCACGCCCTGCAATCGGGCATGGCGAGCCTGTTCGGCGGCTCGGAGACAAGCGGGCTCGGCGGATTCATCGGGCAGTCGCTCGGCGCGCTGCTCGGCCTGCCGGGGCGCGCGACCGGCGGTCCCGTCTCGCCCGGACGCGCCTATCTTGTCGGCGAGAACGGCCCGGAGGTGTTCCTTCCCACCGCCTCCGGGCGGATTGCCAACGCCGATCAGGCGGCAGCGCCGGGACGCGACGTGCGGGTGGCAATTCAGCTCGCTGTCCCCAGAGAGACCGCCGCTCCCACCGCGCTGCGCCGCTCCTCGCGACAGATTGCCAGCGCCGTGCGCCGTACACTCCAGCAGGTCTGACGAGGGAACCGCGATGGCATTCTGGCTCGCGCGCGAACGCCGCGCACAGGAAAGCACCTTCATGCAGCGCTTCGATCCGCGCTTTTGGACCGTCAATTTCCCGCGCCCGGCGATGGCCTCGGTCGTCACGATTGGCCCTGACGCGATGCGTGTCGCCGTCGAGCTTCACCACGAAGGTGAATTGGTCGGATTGATCTGGGAAAGTGCCGACACGCTCGACCATCCGCTGCTCGCCTACGCCACCGACCGCGACTACTCGAACACCACGCTGAGCTTCCGCTGGCAGTCCGAAGGCGTGATCCCGCTTGATCTGCCCAATGGTCCGACGCTGACCATCGAGGGGCGTGACGCGGCAGGCGCCGCCCGGACCTGGTACGTGAGGCTCTGGAACTATGCCGAGGGGACGCCGACGGACGCACGCATTACCCTGCCCTTCTCGGCGCTCGAGAGCGGCTTCGGATTGCCGGGCGAGCCGGTCTTTGCAGCAGACATCGACCGCATGTTCATTTCGCTCGTCGCGCCGGGCTATGTCGCGGGTAGCAGCGCGGCGCTGCCGGCACGCTTCGACGGGGCGGTCACCCTTTCCGAGATCGCCTGCGACGGCGCGCGCGCCATGCTCGAATTGGGCGACGTCCTCTTGCCGCCCCACGCAGAACGCATCGCGACCGCTTATGACGACGCCTACAACCAGACGCCGGCGCGCCTGCTGCGCTCGATAACCGGCCTCGGCTATCGCGACGACGTGTTGCACTATGTGGGGATGAGCCATTTCATGCGGCTCGCAAGGCAGCCGGACACCGGTCTCAAAGCCGCCGCGCCGGGAGAATTGTGCGGACCTGCGACCGAATGGCACGACAGTTTCTTCCGGCTCGCCCGTGCAGAAGGGCTCGAGGTGATCGCCTCGCTCTCCTACGAATTGTTCGACACCTTTTGCCCCGAAAGCTGGAAGCAGCGCACGGCAGACGGTCAGCCCGCGCTCACCGGGTGGGTCCCGCCTTCGACCCTGCTCTCGCCGGCCAAGGCGGAAGCAATGGCGTGGCTGGCGGACTGCGCCCGAGCCTTCGTGTCGCTGCTCGAACAAGCGGGCCAGCCGGTACGCTTCCAGGTCGGGGAACCGTGGTGGTGGGTCACTGCGGCGGGCGAAATCTGTCTCTACGACGATGCGGCGCGCGTCGCATTCGGAGGGCAGCCGCCGGTTATCGCCAGTCTGCGCGAACCGCTTGGACAGGCGGCCATCGACCTACTCGACGCGGCGGGCGCGCTGCTCGCGCAGTCGACCGCCAATCTCGCCGGGGCCGTTCGCGCTGCAGCGACCAATGGCGCCGAGGTGTTGCTGCTCACCTTTACGCCTTCAATCCTCGACCCGGCTACGCCCGAGCAGGTTCGCGCCAACCTGCCTTCGGCGTGGGCCGCGCCGGCCTTCGACCGTTTGCAGCTCGAGGACTATGACTGGCTCACCGCAGGTGCCGATGCGGCGCGGCGCAAAGCCTATGAACGCGTCGAGCAGAGGCTCGGCTACCCCGCCGCCGACCAGGATTACCTCGCTGGCTTCGTGTTCGATCCCACGGACGCCGAGGCGTTCTGGGCACGGATCGATGCCGGACTCGACGAGGCGACCGCGCGCGGCATCGCACGCCGCTATGTCTGGGCGCTGCCGCAGGTCAACCGCGACGGCTTCACCCGGCTGCCGTCCTTTCCGGAGCAACCCATGACCCCCTTCGATGACGTGCTCTACCCCTTCGCGCTTGGCCGCAACACTGCGGTGGCCCCTGAATTCTCGACCACCATCGCCGTCACCTCCTCGGGGCACGAACAACGCAATTCGCTCTGGTCGGATGCACGGCTGCATTTCGATGTCGGACCGGGGATCCGGTCGGAGGCCGAGTTGTCCGAACTGCTTGCGTTCTTCCGTGCACGTCGCGGCCCGGCGCGGGGCTTCCGCATCATGGATCCCTTCGATCACAGCTCCAACGCGATGACCGGAACGCCGACGATGTTCGACCAGGTGATCGGGACGGGCGACGGCGTTCAATCGGACTTCCAGCTCATCAAGGCCTATGGCGACGGCGACGAGCCGCAGATCCGCCCGATCACCCGCCCGCGGCCCGAAACCCTGCTGGTGAGCGTCGACAACGTGGCGGACACCGGCTGGGTGGTGCGCTCCGGAGGGATGCTCAGTTTCGCTGAAGCACCGCCTGCCGGAGCCAAGATTCGCGCTGGCTTCCTGTTCGATGTGCCGGTCCGCTTCGCCGAGGACCGGATCGACATTTCCGCGGTCAACTTCGCTGCGGGCGAGGCGCCCTCAATCCCGCTCATCGAGCTGCGCGAGGTGGCGTGATGCGCATTTTTCTCGACCGCGAACTCGACACGGTCGCCACTTTTTGGCGCATCTATCGGCGCGACGGGGTGATGCTCGCCTTCACCAGCCATGACCGCGACCTGTGCTTCGGCGGCATTCGCCACCGCGCCGCTCCAGGCATGGTTCCGGCAGCAATCAGGCTCAGCGCGGATCTCGCAAATGACAGCGCGGAAGCGGAAGGTGCGCTCAACCACGACAGCTTGCGCGAGGAGGACCTCGCAGCGGGCCTGTTCGACGACGCATCGATCGAGATCGGCGCTGTCGACTGGGTGACGCTCGAGCATCACGAACTCTACACGGGTCAGATCGGCCGCATCGAGGAAGATCGGTCGCGCTTCAGCGCCGAACTCCGCTCTGGCAAGCACCTGCTTGAGCAGGACCTCGTCCCGCGCACCAGTCCCACCTGCCGGGCCGAGTTCTGCGGACCCGGCTGCGGCCTTTCGGCTAGCCGGTTCACCTCAGTGCAAGCGGTTGCGGAAATCGATGCCGATGGCAATCGGCTCCGCATCGAGGGGCTGCCGCCCGAAGCCCATATCGACGGCAGGCTGCGCTTACTGGCGGGGCCGCAAACCGGCATCCGTTTCGACATCATCGGGCGCGACGGAGACTGGCTGGTCCTTGATCGGCCAATTGCCGGGGGAACAGCGCCCGGTACCAAGGCTGAACTGCGCGAGGGATGCGACCATACCATCGCGACCTGTGCTGCGCGTTTCGGCAATGCGCGAAACTTCCGGGGAGAGCCGTTCCTGCCCGGCAACGACCTGCTCTCGCGTTACGGGCAATCGTGATGGGACCGAACCGCGAGGCGCTCATCTCGTCGCTCGGCGAAGCGGCCAGCGCGTTGGTCGGATGTCCTTTCCGCCTCCACGGGCGCGATCCCGCCACCGGCCTGGACTGCATCGGGCTCGTCCACGCCAGTCTTGCCGCCATCGGACATCGGCCGGTAGCGCCGCACGGCTATGGATTGCGAAATATCCAGATCGACCAGTGGCTTGACTGTGCGGGAGGGTCAGGGCTCGAACCTGCGTCGGGACCCATAAGGCCGGACGAGGTGCTGCTCGTAGCGCTCGGATACGGGCAGCACCACCTGATGATCACCTCGGCTCGCGACATTATCGTTCACGCTCACGCCGGGCTGCGACGGGTGGTCGCGCAGCCGCTCCGGTCCGACATCCAAGTCAGCGCCCGGTGGCGCATCGGCGCGACCAAGGAGGGCTAGCCCCATGGCCACACTGCTTCTCACTGCTCTGGGCACGGCCATCGGGGGGCCGGTCGGCGGCGCGATCGGCGCACTGATCGGGCAGCAGGCTGACGGCATGATCTTCGGCGGAGGTTCGCGCCAAGGTCCGCGTCTGCGCGAGCTTGCCGTCACCACTTCCAGCTACGGCCAGCCGCTTGCCCGCCATTTCGGACGGATGCGAGTGCCGGGAACGATCATATGGTCCACCGACCTCATCGAAAACCGAAGCAAGCAGAAGGGGCGCAAAGGCCAACCCTCGGTTGTTACATACACCTATTCGGCGTCCTTCGCGGTGGCCCTGTCGAGCACACCTGTCGCAAGGCTCGGTCGCATCTGGGCCGACGGGAACTTGCTGCGCGGGGCACTGGGCGACCTCAAGGTGGCTGGCAAGCTGCGCTTCTATGCTGGTCGCGGCGACGACCCGGTCGATCCGCTGATCGCGGCAGACAAGGGCGCGCACGCACCTGCGTTCCGCGACTGTGCCTATGTCGTGTTCGAGGAGCTTGAACTCGGCGATTTCGGCAACCGCATCCCGGCGCTGAGCTTCGAGATCTTCGCCGAGGGCGGGGACGCGAGCGTCTCTCTGGCACTGGTGGTTCCGGGGGCGACCGGCTCTTCCGACACGGTCATAGCACATGCCCGTGGGTTCGCCGATGAAGGCGGTCCACTGGCTTCCACGCTCGCGGCGATCGACGAAGTCATCCCGCTGGTCTGTACATCGGGAAAGGATCGCCTGCGGATTGCACCCCGAGGTGCAATTCAGAGCGAGATATTCACGCTGCCCCAGCAGCTCGCTCCAGCGAGGCAATCAGGCGAGGCGGGGCGACAGACGCAACGCGCCGCCACACCAGCCCGTCAGCCTGCGGCGTTGCGCTATTATGACGAGGGGCGCGACTACCAACCCGGCGTCCAGCGTGCGCTGGGAACGCGGCGTTTCGGACGCGAAATGATGGTCGATTTGCCAGCCACTCTCACCGCCGATGGTGCGCGGCAGCTCGCCAATGATCGGGCGAACCGCGCGCGCTGGCAAGCCGAGACTGCCACTTGGCGCATCGCCCAGCTCGATCCGCGTCTGCAGCCGGGCGCGGTCGTGCGATTGCCCGATGCGTCCGGACTGTGGTTCGTCGCGAGTTGGGAATGGTTTGATGCCGGGGTCGAACTCCTTCTCGAGCGCGTGGCACCGGGTCTGGCGGGAACCCTGGCGGGCGATCCCGGGGCCGCTCTTCCCCCCGCTGACCTGACCATGCCGGAGACGAACCTTGCGGCGATCGAAGTCCCGGCCGAAAGTGGTGTCGGGTCGACCACCCCCTTGCTGTTCGCCGCGACCTCGGCGGCAAGCGGCGCATGGCGTGGCGCAGCGCTCTACGTCGTCCAGGCGAACACTCTGGTGCCGCTTGGCAGCTCGGGCTCACTGCGCGCGACGATGGGTAAGCTGGAGGAACCGCTAGGCCCTTCGTCGGCACTGCTGTTCGAGGCGAACGCTAGTGCGATCGTGGAACTGGTCGGCACTGGGCTCGACCTCGCGGATACCGACTTGGAAGGTCTTGCCAACGGCGCCAATCGCGCACTCATAGGCGGCGAGGTCATCCAGTTCGTTCGGGCCGAGCCGCTCGCAGACCGCCGTTGGAAGCTGCAAGGACTTCTGCGCGGTCGGGGCGGAACCGAGGCGGCAGCAGCGGCAGGGCACCCTTCACAGACCGAATTCATCCTGCTCGACGAGGCACTTGTGCCGCTCGATCCGGCAGACGTTCCAGCGCTTGCGACGACACGCATCGCGGCCATCGGCATCGGGGACAGCGACGTGGTCATCGCCGGGCTCGCGAACGCCGGTCTTTCGCGGCGCCCGCTCGTGCCTGTCCACCCGCGGGTAGAGACCGCTGCGGACGGCACTTGGACCCTGAGCTGGGTGCGCCGCGCCCGCGGCCAGTGGCGCTGGGACGATCTCGTCGATGTTCCGCTGGTCGAGGAGCGCGAGAGCTACCTGGTGGGCTTCGGCCCCGTCGCCGCGCCTTATGTCGCCTGGTCGGTGAGCGAACCCCGGCTCCAACTGTTGCCGGAAGAGCGCAGCTTTTTGCTCGATGCGCACGGTCCGGAGGCGCTGTGGGTGAGGCAATCCGGGACCTTCGATCAGTCACTTCCCCTTTTCCTCGCCGTCTTGGCGTGAACGCAAGGAGTCACCGATGACAGATCCCATCGCCTTCCCCGCTGCCACCCCGAAGGTCGGCTTGCCCTTGCTGTTCGCAGGTCAGTCGCAAAAGGAGTTCTACGTCAATCAGGCCCTCACTATCCTCGACACTCTCACCTGGGGGCTCGTCGAAGCCTCGCTGGCGGAACCGCCCGCTGCTGTGCCCGAAGGCGCATGCTACCGGGTGACCGCGCCGGCAACAGGGGCGTGGAGCCTGTACGAAGACGCTCTTGCTGCTTGGATCGCCGGTGCATGGCACTTCGTTCCCGCGAGCGAGGGCATGCTGATTTTCGACCGGGAAGTTGCACATTGGCTATGCTTTCGGTCCGGGTGGCAAAGGGCCCAGGCACCGGCCGTCCCGCAAGGCGGCTCGATCATCGACAGCGAAGCGCGGGCAGCGCTCTCCGAGCTCGTCGAAAATCTGCAGGCGATCGGCATCTTGGGCGCTCCGCCAGTCTGACGAACCACGGGGCAGCGAGGTTGCGATGAACGCCTCTTCGTGCAGGCTTGAAGAGCGACGATAGATGCATTCTTGCAACACATCGGCACTATTGACCGCTTGCCACTTTAGTGTGGAAAAGATAGAGACCTCGGGTGCCTCAAGTCCAAAACAAAGGGGAATTTTAGAATGCGCAAACTCGTCATTGGGATGGCGATGGCTTCGACCGCGCTAGCCTCGCCCGCCATGGCCCGCGAAGGTCAGTGGTACATCGAAGGCGATGGCGGCGTGATGATCGTCGAAGACCAGAGCATCGACGTCAACGGCGTCAAGGGCGATGCAGACGCGGCTTACGATACCGACTACGACTTCGGTGCCGTGGTGGGTTACGACTTCGGCGCTTTCCGCCTCGAAACCGAAGCCAGCTACCGCGCCGCCGACCTCAATGGTGTCAGGGGGGGCAGTGAAGGCCTCGCCGACAGTCCGGTCAATGGCGGAGGCTTTTCCACTTTCAACGGGCAGCGTGACGCGCTCGGCGAAATCAACGCGCTCAGCTTCATGGTCAACGGCCTGTTCGACTTCGGCAAGGACGACGGTCTGCAGGGCTTCGCAGGCGGTGGTGTCGGCGTCGCTCGCATCGACATGAACGGCCGGGTCAACGCAAACGGCCCCGGCGTCTGGGACGACTCCGACACGGGCTTTGCATGGCAGCTGCTCGCGGGGATTCGTGCTCCGCTGAGTGATGCGTGGGACGTCGGGCTGAAGTATCGTTTCTTCAACGCTCCGAACATCGATCTGGTCGATCCGCTGGGTCGGAACATTTCGACCGAGATGAAGTCGCACTCGCTGCTCGGAACGATCACCTACAACTTCGGTGGCGAGGAGGCTCCGCCGCCGCCCCCGCCGCCGCCGCCGCCGCCGCCGCCGCCTCCCCCGCCGCCGCCGCCGCCTCCCCCGCCGCCTCCCCCGCCGCCGGTTCCGTGCAACACGGGCCCGTACATCGTGTTCTTCGACTTCGATAAGTCGGACATCACGGCGGAAGCCGCGACGATCCTCAACAACGCGGTTACCGCCTACGCGAACTGCGGCACCGCCAGCGTTATGCTGGCTGGCCACACCGACCGTGCGGGTACAGTGAAGTACAACATGGGCTTGGCCGAGCGTCGCAACGCCTCGGTCCGCAGCTACCTCACGGGTCGTGGCATCCCCGATGGCCGCATCACCAGCGAAGCCTTCGGTGAATCGCAGCCGCGCGTCCCGACCGCCGACGGTGTGCGCGAAGCGCAGAACCGTCGCGTCGAAGTGACCTACGGCCCCGGTTCGGGCATGTAAGCTCGCACCGCAGGTGAAGATGAAGAAGGGGCCGGAGAAATCCGGCCCCTTTTTCGTTGCCGGTCTAGTGCGCGAGAACCGGCCGCAACCGGCAAGTCAGTAGAGGCGGCTTCCGGCCCAATCGCTTCCATGTTCGTACGGCATCCAGGCCGAAGCCGCGGACGACACTGCTGAAGCTTAGCAACCGGAGGACAGGGTGCGCTGGCACCGCAATCGCGGCCGACTAGCCGTCGAGCGGCGGTCTGGCCGACACCAACTCCGCTTCGGCTCCGGCAAGACCTTCCCAAGAGGCAACCAGTACGGTGCCGCTCTAGGCGAAGGTCTCCATGATCGTCTCCTCGCCAGCAGCTCTCGCACGCTCCGCGATGGTCGCCGCAGCCTTCGGCACGAGGCGGATCGCCGCCACGAGTAGCGCGAGGCCGACAGGTGTAATCCATAGTGTCGCGAGAACACCTTTCGACAGGTCGCCGTCGCTCTTTGCTGACACGTAGCCGGCCAGATAGGGCCCGAGCGCAAGCCCGACCAAGGTCGTCGCAAGGAAGAAGGTGGCCGTCGCGGTCCCGCGCATCCGGGGGAGGACGAGCGATTGGCTCGTGGCCGCGGCGGCTCCGAGTGCCGAGGCGGCGAGCGCACCGACCACGATGTTCAGGACGATGAACAGCGTCCAGTCGTCGGTCGTGTATTGAACCACCGCGAAGGGGATCGGGCTCAACAGCCCAAACAGGATCACCCACACCCGGCCCGAGGGCGTGCGCTCGAGCAACGCATCCGCCATGCGTCCTCCGAGAACCACCCCGAGAAAACCCCCGAAAGCCCCGCCTCCACCAAGGAAAAACCCCAGTTCGGACTTCGAAATCGCGGCAAAAGTGCGTTCGGCGTAGGGAGCACCCCAGTAGGATGCGGAATAGGCCATGAAGGCCACGGTCCCATAACCGAGCACGGTGCAGAGAAAAGCCGGCGACCCCCAGGTCAGCGCGAAGGTCGGATAATCGCGGACCCGCAATGCGCTCGCCCAGGAAAACACCGCATAATATCCGATCGCCAGAAGAAACCACTGGTCCGTGATCGGCGAAAAAATCCGGCCCGGTCCGGACTCGAGTGCCTGCGTCAGGCCATATGCGACTGCCAACGCACCGAGGAATGCTGCGATGTTGATCGCGAGGCTCTTCATCCCCCGGGCTCCGGCACCAAAGAAGGTGAAGCCGGGGATGATGGTGTAGAGTTCGCCGACGAAGCCGCGAAATGGATGCGGGTCCTGGGGCGTTCTGATGCCGTCGATCGCGCCGCGGATCGGTTCGCGCAAGGTGGAAACCCAAAGCGCCAGCAGCAGACCCGGCAGGCCCACCGCAACGAAGGCGGCCTGCCAACCGGCGAGTCCGAACACCGGATCGCCTTCGGGGAAGGCCCTGTTCCAGCCATCGACGATCACTCCCCCGATAGCGAGCGATACGCCGCCACCGATATAGAGGCCGGAGCTGTAGATCGCGAGCGCGGTCGCTCGCAGCCGGGCCGGAAACCAGTCGGAAATCAGCGAATAGGCGGAGGGGCTCGCGGTCGCCTCTCCCACCCCCACTCCGATCCGCGCCATCGAAAGCGTCGCGGCGTCGCGCGCGAAGCCCGAGAAGGCGGTCATCGCTGACCAGAGGGACAGGCCGAGCGTCATGAGCCGGACACGACGCCAGCTGTCGGCCAGCCGACCGAGCGGAATTCCGAAGAGGGCGTAGAAGATGGCAAAGGCGGTTCCGTAAAGGAAGCCCAGAAAAGCATCGTCGACCCCGAGATCCGCCTTGATGTCATTGGCGAGGATCGAGAGTATCTGACGGTCGATGAAGTTCAGCACATAAATCAGCACCAGCACGCCCAGCGCGTACCAACTATAGGCTGGTACCGGCGCATCCTCGCGGCTTGCCGCCGCGCTTGCTTCCTCGTTCAAAAAAGATCCCCCATCCCAGTGGTCCGGTTGTCAGGCCGCCGAGCCGCAAGGCTCAGGCGTCGTAGGCTGTGCTATCGGCAATCCCGGCTTCGGCAAAACCCTTTTTCCTCAGCCGGCAGGAATCGCACATGCCGCAGGCCTGCCCGCCGGGTGTGGGGTCGTAGCACGACCAGCTCCACGCCGGGTCGAGCCCCAGCCGCGCGCATTCGCGAGCGATATCGGCCTTGGTCATGTGCTGGAGCGGGGCATGGATCGTGAAGGACGCTCCCTCCACTCCTGCCTTCGTGCCCAGCCGCGCCGTTTCGGCAAAGCTGGCGATGAACTCGGGGCGGCAATCCGGGTAGCCCGAATAGTCGAGCGCATTGACCCCAATGAAGACATCGCGCGCGCCGGCGGCTTCCGCACAGGCAGTGGTCAGGGCGAGGAACACGAGATTGCGCGCCGGCACGTAAGTGACCGGAATCTCCTCACCCACGCCGCCCTTCGGCACGTCAATCGTGTCGGTCAGCGCCGACCCGCCGAAAGCCCTGAGATCAAGCGCGATTTCGGTATGGCGAACGAGACCGAGCCGAGCGGCGATGCGCCTCGCGGATTCGAGTTCCAGCCGGTGTCGCTGTCCATAGTCGACGGTGAGAGCATGCACCGCGAAGCCGCGCTCCTGCGCGAGGGCCGCAGTCACCATCGAATCCAGCCCACCCGAGAGCAGGACCACGGCCATTGGCGCCGACGATGCGGGTTCGGGGCTTGTCATGCGCCGGCCCTATCACGCCGGGAAGCAAAGGCAATCGCCTCGCCTCAGCACTGGCCGGTGCGACGCGCCTCCGCGGTGACCTGAAAAGGCAAGCCGGCGTGGATGCCCTGGCTCTCTATCTGCACCAGCCCGGATGTCTCGCGCCGAATGCTGGTGCGGCCATACCCATTGCCCGGACAGGTGTACTGCACCGTCACCTTGGCCGCTCCGTCCTCGACCACGAAGCGGCTGCAACCGCTTTCCGTGTGCATCAGCTGAATGAGCTCCTGGCCGCTCTTGACGCAAATCTTGCGGGCGGCCGCGCCGCCGCGCTGCTTGATCGTCCATTCGCCCTTCGTGAGCGAGGCGAGCATGGCG
Organism: Porphyrobacter sp.; assembly: GCA_016125555.1. Lineage (GTDB taxonomy): Bacteria > Pseudomonadota > Alphaproteobacteria > Sphingomonadales > Sphingomonadaceae > Erythrobacter. The sequence goes on along the minus strand of WGLN01000008.1, from coordinate 142,624 downwards.
AGCCCATCGCCCTGTGCCGAAACGGGCCCGGCGACAAACCAAGCGCACGCGCCCAGCGCTACGCCAGCGGCGGCCAAGGCTCGCCTCCCGATCCTGAAATCCTGCTTCATCGCCGCTGTCATGCCTGTTTTTCGCCGGTAAGGCTTGGAAGAATTCGTCGTTCGCCGCGCAAGCCGCAAGCGCTTATCGACCAGCGCCTAGACCGACAGCTCGAACTGCCGAGAACAGAACGCGCAATCGACAACCACGATACCGTCCTCGTTGCGCATCGCGGCCTGATCCTCGGGTGGGAACCGGGCGATGATCGTGGCGTAATGCTCGGCGCTGCAACGGCATCCGCGCGTCAGTGCCGCGCCGCGCTGCACCCGCACCTCGTCCTCCTCGTGGAACAGCCGCCAGGCGATCGCCTCGAGTGAGAGCGCCGGGTCGAGCAGTTCCTCGTGGCTGATCGTCCCGGCGAGGATCGCGACATGCTCCCAGTCGGGATGATCCATCCGCACGTGCAGGCGCTCGCGCCCTTCCTCACCGTCGGCAAGATGCTGCACCAGCAGCCCCCCGGCCACGCGCCCCCCGGCTCCGGCGCGACTGGCGACGCGGATCAGCGTCGGGATCTGTTCCGACTGGCTGAAATAGACTTCGCAAGCCTCGGCGAGACTGCTGCCCTCGAGCGGCACGATCCCCTGATAGCGCTGCCGGCCCTCGGTCTCGAAGGTGATCGCAAGATAGCCTTCCCCGAACAGCGCCGAAAGCGTCGGGTTGGCACCCAGGCTCGCAAGCCGCTCGGCGTCGAAGTCGCAATAGCCGCGCAGCGCGCCGGCGCGATAATCGCAAACCAGCAGACTGACGATCCCGCCATTCGTCTGGGCCTGCATGGTCATCTGCGCCTGCTCGCCCTTGAGCAGCCCGCCCATCAGCGCGGCGAGCACCAGCGCCTCACCGAGAAGATGGGTGATCGGCGCCGGATAGTCGTGCGCAGACAGCACCTCCTCGAGCACGTCGTCGAGCCGCACCGCGCGTCCGCGCGCATTGCGGCCCGGGAGGGTGAAGCCCAGCAACTTGTCGGAATAGGTCTCGATTACGTCCTGCATGACCCGCATATGGGGACTGATGGTGACGCGCGGAAGACCCCGCTGCACGAGCGGCAGCCGGCCTGCTAGCTGCCGAGCAGGCCGAAGCTCCACAACAGCACGGATTTCTGCGCGTGGATGCGGTTTTCCGCCTCGTCGAAGACCACCGAGCGCGGACTCTCGAAGACCTCCTCGCTGACCTCGTCGCCGATATGCGCCGGCAGGCAGTGGAGGAACAGCGCATCCGGCTTGGCTTCAGCCATCAGCGCGGCATCGACCCGGTAGGGCGTCATCGCGGCGCGCTTCTCCGCCGCATCGGCCTGACCCATCGAAATCCAGGTATCGGTGACGAGCAGGTCCGCCCCCCGCGCGGCGGCACGCGCGTCCTGCGTCAGCGTCACCTGCGCCCCGCCGGCGCGCGCCAATGCCACGAAGGTCGGATCGGGCTCGTATCCGGCGGGCGTCGCCACCCGGACGTTGAACATGAACAGCCCCGCCGCCTCGAGGATCGAGTGCAGAACGTTGTTGCCGTCCCCGAACCACGCGACCTCGAGCCCGGGCAGCGCCTTGCCGTGCTCGATCACGGTCAGCAGGTCGGCGACGATCTGGCAGGGGTGCGAACGGTCGGTCAGGCCGTTGATCACCGGCACCGTTGCGTGGCGCGCCATTTCCTCGATCTTGGCGTGATCGTCGGTGCGCAGCATGATGCCATCGACCATCCGGCTCAGCACCCGCGCGGTGTCGGCGATGCTCTCGCCACGGCCGAGCTGGCTCGACGCCGAATCAAGCAGCAACACCGAGCCGCCGAGCTGGCGCATCGCGATGTCGAAGCTGACCCGCGTGCGGGTCGAGCTCTTCTCGAAGACCAGCGCCAGCACGCGGCCGGCGAGCGGCGCATCGGCATCCGGCGCCCCCTTGGGCCTGCCGGCACGCGCGTCCTTGCGATCGATCGCATCGGCGATCATCGCGGCGATATCGTCGGCCCCGGCATCCTCGAGATCGAGGAAGTGCCGAATCTGCCCCCCGACCTCGCTCATGCCGGTTCGGGCACCTTGTAGCTTGCAGCGCCGGCCGAAAGCTTGTCGAAGAACTCGTCGATCTCGGCATCGCCGATCACCAGCGGCGGAAGGATGCGCAGTGTGTTGTCGCCCGCAGCCACCGTCAGCAGCTGGTGATTGTCCCGCAGGTGGACGAAGAAGGGGCGGCTTTCGACCTTCATCTTGATGCCGAGCATCAGGCCCATCCCGCGCACCAGCTCGAACAGCTCGGGATAGTTGCCGATGAACTGTTCGAGCCCCTTGCGCAGCCGCTCCCCCTTGGCCCGCACCTCTGCGAGGAAGGGTTCGTTGGCGACCGCTTCCATCACGGCCGTGCCCGCCGCCATCGCCAGCGGATTGCCGCCATAGGTCGAACCGTGGGTGCCGAAGGTCATGCCGCGGGCGGCCTTCTCGGTGGCGATGCAGGCGCCGAGCGGGAAACCCCCGCCGATTCCCTTCGCGGTGGCGAGAATGTCCGGCTCGATCCCGTATTGCTCATAGGCGTAGAGCGTGCCGGTGCGCGCCACGCCGCACTGCACCTCGTCGAGCACCAGCATCAGGTCATGCTCGTCGGCAAGTGCGCGCAGGCCCTTCATGAATTCCTGCGAGGCCGGGCGGATGCCACCCTCGCCCTGGATCGGCTCGACGAGAAAGCCTGCGGTGTTGGGGCCGATCAGCGCCTTGGCCGCCTCGAGATCGTCGAAGGGCGCATATTTGAACCCGGCGAGCAGCGGCGAGAAGCCGTGGTGCATCTTCTCCTGGTTCGAGGCGCTGATGGTCGCCATGGTGCGCCCGTGGAAGGCGTTGTGGAAGGTGATCAGCTCGAAACGGTTCTTGTCCCCCGCCTCACCCGCGTTCTGGTGATAGGCGCGCGCGGTCTTGATCGCCGCCTCCACCGCTTCCGCCCCGGAATTGGTGAAGAACACCGTGTCGCCGAAAGTGGCGTTGACGAGCAGCTGCGCGAGCCGTTCACCCTGCGGGCTGCCATAGAGGTTGGAGACGTGCATCAGCGTCTCGGCCTGCTTCTGGATCGCGCCGATCAGGCCCTCGTGCGAATGGCCCAGCAGGTTGACCGCGATGCCGCTCGCGAAGTCGAGATAGCGGGTGCCGTCCTCGTCGATGAGGTGACAGTGCTCGCCGCGCACCGGCCGCACGCCGCAACGCGGATAGACGGGCATGAGCGCTGGTGTAGACATCGGCAATTTCCTGAAATCGTTAAGAGAGCGGGGCAAAAGCAAATGGCGGCCCTCCAACAGAGCCGCCATCCGCGATTCATCTAATACCCTGCGCCGCGCCCGTCAAATGGGGCCGGGCGCGAAAAGGGGTGCGCTCAGCCTTCGACCGGCACGAGGTTGACAGCCGAATACTTGCCCCGGCGATCGACCTCGAGATCGAATTCGTAGCGCTCGCCCTCGTTGATGCCGGCGAGGCCCGAACGCTCGACCGCGCTGATGTGCACGAAGGCATCCGGCTGGCCATCGTCACGAACGAGAAAGCCGAAGCCCTTCATCGCGTTGAAGAACTTGACCGTGCCCTTGGCGCGCTCACCCGTCAGCTCGCGCTGCGGGGCAGCGGGCTTCTGCGGCGCGGCGATCACGTCACCGACGATCTGCAGGTCCTGCGCCGACACCTTCCCGCCGCGATCGACGAGGTTGTACTGGAGCTCCTGCCCTTCGGCGAGACCTTCAAGTCCGGCCCGCTCGACCGCGGAGATGTGCACGAACACATCCTCTCCGCCGCCTTCCTGCTGGATGAAGCCGAAACCCTTCTGGGCGTTGAAGAACTTCACGGTGCCCTTGCCGGTGCCGACGATCTGGGCGGGCATGCGGCTGAAGCCGCCACCACCGCCACCGCCGCCGCGCGGGCCGCCGCCGCCGGGGCCGCGCGGACCGCCGCCGCCGAACCGGTCGCCGCCACCGCCGCCACCGAAGCGATCGCCCCCACCGAACCTGTCTCCACCGCCGAAGCGGTCACCGCTGCCGAAATCGCGCGGGGGCGGGAAACCGTCATTTCCGCCGCCGAAAGGATCGAAACCGTCTTCGCCGAAACCGTCGCGCTTGTCGCGTCCGCGCCGGCGTCCCCTATCGTAACCCATATATCAGAACGTACCTTGCCACACTGCCCCGCCTCCGATGTACCGGTGGCGTGGACAGTGAGCCGCACCGGATACAGACGCGCCGGGCCAAAAAAGTCCGGAACGCATTTATCTGTGGAGCATAGCGCACAAAGAGTTGCTTTGCGAATGATTTTACCGAGGTGCGCCGCGCGTCGCCCCGAGCTTCGGGCGACCCATCGACCGAGGCGCTTGTGCGAACCCGCGGGCTTGGGCATGACGAGACCCGTCAGGGTCGGAAAGCGCGGGAGCAGAGCATGGGCGAATTTCGCAGGTTGTCGGAAAATATGCTTGTCAGTCCGCAACTTGAGCTCGGCGACGTCGCCGAAGCGGCGAACTCGGGCGTGGCAATGATCGTCAACAATCGTCCCGATGGCGAGGATCCGGACGCGCCGCAGGGCGCGGCGATCGCCGATGCGGCGGCGGCGGCGGGGCTCAACTATGTCGAGATCCCGATCGGCCATTCGGGCTTCAGCGAGCCGCAGGTCGATGCGATGATCGCCGCGATGGAACAGGCCGAGGGACCGATTCTCGCCTATTGCCGCTCGGGCACCCGTTCCACGTTCCTGTGGGCGCTCGCGAGCGCCAAGCAGGGCGGAGATCCCGAAGCCATCGCGCGCGCGGCGATGCGGGCCGGATACGACATCGGCCCGATCCGTGCCATGCTCGACATGCTCGCAGCGCGCTGAGCGCCGCGCGCAAGATGCACCCCCTCCTGCTCCAGTTCGGCGGCTCGCTGGTGGCGATTCTCGCGCTTGCGGGTCTTGCATACTGGCTGAAGCTCGGCGGCATGCCGCGGCTCGACAGCGACGAGGCGGTCCGGCGGGTTGCGGACGAGATCGCCGACGGCTTTGTCCCGACCGCCATCGCGCGCGATGCCGAAGGCCGCGCGGCGCTCGCCCGCGACGCGGCGGGGCGCATCATGCTGATCAAGCGCCACGGCAACCGCTTCGCCGGACGCCTGCTCGGCCCCGGAGCGCGGACGCGGTCCGCGGCCGAGATGCTCGAGGTCGACTGCGGCGAGCCGCGCTTCGGCAGGGTCGCGCTGATGCTCGATGAACCGCGGGCTTGGGCGGCGGCCATCGATGGGCTAAACGGAGCGGGCCATGCCTGACCTCGATCCCACCCAATATGCCGTGCCGCTGTTCGTGGTGGCAGTGCTGGCCGAGATGATCTGGGCGAAGCTGCGCGCGCCGGAGGCCTATGAGCCGAAAGACACGCTGGTCAGCCTCGCCTTCGGCCTCGGCTCGACCGTCGCCGGGGCGCTGCTGGGCGGCTTTGCCCTGACCGTGTTCCTCGCCGCCTACGAATACCGCGTCTTCGACTTCGGCCCCGAATGGTGGACGGTGTGGTGGGCCTGGCCGGTCTGCTTCGTGCTCGACGATCTCAAATATTACTGGGTCCACCGCGCCGGGCACCGCATCCGCTGGATGTGGGCGAGCCACGTCAATCACCATTCGAGCCAGCACTACAACCTCTCGACCGCGCTGCGTCAGACCTGGACCGGAATGTTCACCTTCGGCTTCCTGTTCGCGGTGCCGCTGGTGCTGCTCGGCTTCCATCCCGCGATGATCGCGATCTGCGGCGGGTTCAACCTCATATACCAGTTCTGGATCCACACCGAGGCGATCAAGCGGATGCCGCGCTGGTTTGAGGCGGTGATGAACACCCCCTCGCACCACCGCGTCCACCACGCCACCAACCCGCGCTATCTCGATCGCAACTACGCGGGCGTGTTCATCGTCTGGGACCGGATGTTCGGCACCTTCGAGCCGGAGGTGGACGACGAGCCGATCCGCTACGGCATCGTCAAGCAGCTCGGCAGCTTCAATCTGCTGTGGGCGGTGTTCCACGAATGGATCGGGATGCTCGCCGACATCTGGCGCGCCCCGTGGCGGCACAAGCTCTCCTACCTGCTGCGCGAGCCCGGCTGGAGCCATGACGGCAGCCGCGAGACATCGGACATGATCCGCGCAAGCTGGCTTGCACGCACCGGCACAGGGGTTGCGTCGGCGGCAACATCAGTGGCGGATCGAAACCGGATTGCGGACCTCGGCGAAGCTGCCTAGTCTCTTCTTCCAAAGGGAGAGATCATGGAAAGCTTCGACTACATCGTCATCGGCGGTGGCAGTGCCGGCAGCGCTGTCGCCGGACGCCTAGCGGTTGACGGCACGCGGCGGGTGTGCCTGCTGGAAGCAGGTGGACGCAACGACAACATCCTCGTCAAGACGCCGGGCTTCATGCCTTTCCTGCTCAAGAACGCCAATTACCGCTTCGAAACCGTGCCGCAGAAAGGGCTTAACGGCCGTATCGGTTATCAACCGCGGGGGCGTGGACTGGGCGGATCGTCGGCGATCAACGCCATGGTCTACATCCGTGGCAACCGCTGGGATTACGACAACTGGGCAGCGATGGGCTGCACCGGCTGGGCCTATGACGACGTGCTGCCCTATTTCAAGCGCGCGGAGGCCAACGAGCGCGGTGGCGACGATTACCATGGCGCAGGCGGCCCCCTGTTCGTGTCCGACCAGACGGCCGCCAACCCTGTCTCCCGCGCCTTTGTCGAGGCGGCAGCCGAACTCCAGCTGCGCACCAATGCCGATTTCAATGGCGAGCGCCAGGACGGTTTCGGCCTCTACCAGGTGACCCAGCATAAGGGCGAACGCTGGTCGGCGGCGCGCGCCTATGTCGAGCCGATCCGCGAACAGGGCAACTTCGCCGTTCGCACCGACACGCTGGTCGAAAAGCTGGTGATCGAGGGCGGCCGCGTGACCGGCGTGCAGATCCGCCGGGGCGGCAAGTCAGAGACCCTGCTCGCCCGGCGCGGCGTGGTGCTCAGCGCGGGCGCGTTCAATTCGCCGCAGATCCTGATGCTGTCCGGCATCGGTCCGGCCGACCATCTCAAGGCGCACGGCATCGAGGTGGTGCTCGATCGTCCGGCGGTCGGCAGCGAATTGCAGGATCATATCGACTATGTCTCCGGCTGGGAGACCGAGAGCGATGTGCCGATGGGCCAGACGCTCAAGGGAACCTTGAAAATGGCCGCGGCAATCGTCGAACACCGCCGCAAGCGCTCCGGCGTGATGACCACGCCCTATGCCGAGGCCGGCGGGTTCTGGACCGTGATGCCCGATGCGCCTGCGCCCGACGTGCAGTGGCACTTCGTCCCCGCGGTGCTCGAGGACCACGGGCGCGAGAAGGTCAAGGCGCATGGTTTCTCGCTCCACGCCTGCGTGCTGCGCCCCGAAAGCCGCGGGATCGTGCGGCTGGGATCGCCCGATGCGGCCGCCGCGCCGGTGATCGACCCCAACTTCCTTGATGACGAACGCGACATGGCGGTTCTTCGCGCCGGCGTGCGCCTGTCGCACCGCATTGCAGAGGCTCCGGCGCTCCAGGCTTTCGGGCCGAAGGACCGTCATCCCGTCGACCTCGACGATGATGCGGCACTCGACGATCTGATCCGCAGCCGTGCCGACACTGTCTATCACCCGGTCGGCACCTGCCGGATGGGGGCCGACGCAGATGCGGTGGTCGATCCGACGCTCAAGCTCAACGGTCTTGAAGGGCTGTGGGTGGCCGATGCCAGCATCATGCCCAAGCTCGTCAGCGGCAACACCAATGCGCCGAGCATCATGATCGGCGAACGCTGTGCCGACTTCGTGATGGAAGCTGAGCGGGTCTAAGACCGACGCTCAAGAAGTTGCGCTGACCTCGGCCCGCCGAAGGGCGGGCCGCAAGCGCGACCGCGCGCCCGCAGGCGCCCCGTAGCGAAGCGGAGGGAACAGCGCCGAGGACGACCCCGCGGAGGCGGGGTCGAAAAACAAAAAAAGGCCGGAGGGCTTGTCGCCGCTCCGGCCATGTTCAGTCTGTTCGTTCGCAGGAGGAACGCGGTGAGGCGGGGGAAGGGGAGAGGGAGAGAGAGGTCCTCCCCCCGCCAAGCTGGTGTTTCTTTCTGGTCGTGTCGCGAAAGGCGAAAACCGGTTCCCACTTTTCGCGCGACACTCCCTTAGTTGTAGGCCCGCTCCCCGTGTTCGGAGATGTCGAGGCCGTTGACTTCGGTCTCTTCGTCGACCCGGAGGCCCACGGTCGCCTTGGTGATGAAGCCTGCGATCAGCGTGCCCACGGCGGCCCAGCCGATCGCGACGAGCACCGCGATGATCTGGGTGGTGACCTGCGTGCCCATCACGAAGTCATCACCGCCCGGCCCGCCGAGCGCCGGCGAGTAGACAATCCCGGTGCCGATCGCGCCGATGATACCGCCCACGCCGTGGATGCCGAAAGCATCGAGCGAGTCGTCGACACCGAGCTTCGCCTTGACCTTCGAGACCACGAAGAAGCACACCACCGCGGCGATGATGCCGAGCAGGATCGCCCCGAACGGGCCCGAGTTGCCTGCCGCCGGAGTGACCGCGACGAGGCCGGCGATCACGCCCGAGCAGAAGCCCAGCGCCGAACCCTTGTGGCCGGCCAGCTTCTCGGCCAGCATCCACGCGAGGCCGCCCGCCGCCGTGGCGACGAAGGTGTTGATCATGGCGAGGCCCGCGGTGCCGTCGGCTTCGAGTTGCGAGCCGGCGTTGAAGCCGAACCAGCCCACCCACAGCAGGCCCGTGCCGACCATGGTCAGCGTCAGGCTGTGCGGCGGCATCGGCTCGGTCGGGTAGCCCTTGCGCTTGCCGAGGAGGTAGGCGAGCACGAGGCCCGAAACACCTGCGTTGATGTGCACCACGGTGCCGCCCGCGAAATCGAGCGCAGCCGGGACATCAAGCCCGAACATGCCGCCTTCGAACAGGAAGCCGCCGCCAGCCCACACCATGTGCGCAATCGGGAAGTAGACGATCGTCAGCCAGATCGCGACGAACATCATGGTCGCGGAGAACTTCATGCGCTCCGCCGTCGAGCCGAGGATCAGCGCGGCGGTGATCGCGGCGAAGGTCATCTGGAAGCAGACGAACACATATTCGCTGATCACCTCGTCGCTGAAGGTCGCGGCGGTGGTGTCCGAGGTGACCGAGGAGAGGAAGTAGCTCCCGGTCGAGATGAACTGGCTCAGCGCTCCGGTCGATTCCGGGCCGAAGGCGAGGCTGTAGCCCCACATCACCCAGATCAGCATGGCGAGACACGCGGTCGCGCCGATCTGCGTCATGGTCGAGAGCATGTTCTTCGAGCGGGTCAACCCGCCGTAGAACAGCGCCAGGCCCGGCAGGATCATCAGCAGCACGAGGATGGTGGAGGTCATCATCCAGGCGTTGTTGCCCGGATTGGGCACGGCAGCCGCGGCCTCGGCGACGGGCGCTGCGAAGGCCGGAGCGGATGCCAGCACCGCGCCGGTGGCGAGGGCGGCAAGGCGAAGGAAAGTGCGTTTCACGGTCGCTGTCCCCTTAGAGTGCGGTTTCGCCGGCTTCGCCGGTGCGGATGCGGGTGGCCGATGCGAGATCGAGCACGAAGATCTTGCCGTCACCGATCGAACCGGTGCTGGCGGTTGCCTGGATGGTTTCGACCACCTGCGCGGCGATGTCGTCGCTGGCGGCGATCTCGAGCTTCACTTTCGGAAGCATGTTGGTGGAATATTCCGCGCCGCGATAAATCTCGGTCTGGCCCTTCTGGCGACCGAAACCCTTGACCTCGGTGACGGTCATCCCGGCGATGCCGATGCCCCCGAGTGCCTCGCGCACTTCATCGAGCTTGAACGGCTTGATGATGGCGATGATGAACTTCATTCATGCCCCCTGTCATGCCGGAAAGGCCCGGCAACAGGGGTTCTGCAACAAGCGTGCCACATTTGTGTAACGCGGTTGCAGCACGGGTTTGGCGCGCATTTTTTCGCGAATGCGAAAGAATCCTTGCCTAGATTTTAATCAAATGATGAGAAATCGGGCAGGGTTTTCCCTGAGGTCACCAATTCAGGCGTCCTCTCCGCCGATGTAGCGGTCCGTGGCGCGGGTCGGCAGGCCATCGATGCTGCGGGTGCGGCTGGCGGTCTTGGCCTCCCATGCCTCGGGATCGGTCTGGCGGTGATACTTGGTCAGCGTGCCGCGCTCCGCTTCGAGCGTCATCAGCGGAACCCCCCAGCCGCAGGAGGTCTGCACGCTCTCCACCGCGATATCGAAGATTTGCCGGGTGCCCGGCAGCAGCGTGAAATGCTCTGCCACCTCGGCCCAATCCGCATCCTGCGGCAGCACCGGCCGCCCGCGTCCGTAGATCCTGAGGATCAGCGCGGGCTGCTGGAAGTTGCAGAACATCACCGTGATCCGCCCGTCTGCGGCAAGATGGGCATGAGTCTCGTTGCCCGACCCGCCGAGATCGAGATAGGCGACACGCGTCGGCGAGAGCACGCGAAAGGCGTCGTAGCCCTTGGGACTGAGGTTGATGCGCCCGCCTGCGGCAGCGGTGGCGACGAAGAACACCGGCTGGGCGGCGATCATCGCGATGTGCTTCTGCGTCAGCGCTTCGGTGAACTCCGCCATGACGCCTGCCCCCCTTTCAATCAGAGAAAATCGCGCAAGGTGGCGATGAAACGGTCGAACTGGTCATGGTGGAGCCAGTGGCCGGCCTTCTCGAACTCGATCACGTCCGCGGTCTTGAAGTGCGCGATGCGGCCGTCCTTCTCCGGGTTCGAGGCCCAGGAATCCGCACCATAGAGCAGCAGCGTCGGGCAGGTGATCGCGCCCCACAGCTGCTCGATGAACTCGTCGCCGACATCCTCGACCGGCCAGACGTTGAGGTGCGGATCGAACTTCCAGCTATAGGTGCCGTCCTCGTTGCGGTTGACTCCGTGGACCGTCAGATGCCGCGCCTGCTCCTCGGTCAGGTAGGCGTTCTCCTCGATCATGCGGGCGAAGGCGGCCTCGATGCTCTCGTATTTGCGTGGGCTTCGCCCGGCGGCCTTGCGCTTCTTCTCGATCCATTCGGCGAGGCGCTCGGAATAGGGCTGGCTACGCTGCTTTTCGCGCCATTCGGGCGATGGGCCAAGCCCCTCGATCGCCACCAGCTTGGTCACCATGTCGGGGAAGGCGCCGGCATAGCGCAGCGCGACATTGCCGCCCATCGAATGCGCGACCATCCGCACCGGACCCACGCCGAGCTGGTGGACCAGCTGGGCGAGGTCATAGACCATGTCGGCGGCGGAATAGACCCCGTCCGAGACCCAGTCGCTATCGCCGTGGCCGCGGTGGTCCATCGCGATCACGTGGTAATCCTCGCGCAGCGCCTCGGCGGTCCAGTCCCAGCTGCGCGCATGATCGCGCCCGCCGTGCACCAGCACCAGCGGCGGCTTTCCCCGCCCTCCCCAATCGAGATAGTGGAGGCGAAGGCGCTGCGAGATGAAGGTCTGCGAGGTCGGTGCGGCGGTGTGCATGGAAGAATCCATGCCGCGAACCCGCCCGGCCTGCAAGACTACCGTTCCTTGGTCGCCGAGAAGGTCAGCTCGGGGTTCTTCTCGACCTGGTAGCTGACGTCCCACGGGCTCTTGGCCATGAAGACGAGATCGCCGTCACGATCCCTCGCGAGGTTCGCGCGGTTGAAGCTGGCGAATTCGTCCAGTGTCTTGGCATCGCCCTTGATCCAGCGCGCCGTTGCGAAGGGCGAGGGTTCAAGCGCCGCCTCGACCTTGTATTCGGCCTCGAGCCGCGAAATCAGCACTTCGAGCTGCAGCTGGCCGACCACGCCGACGATGTGCTGCGCGCCGATCTCGGGGTGGAAGACCTGGATCACGCCTTCCTCGCTGAGGTCGTCGAGCGCCTTTCTCAGCTGCTTGGTCTTGGTCGGGTCCTTGAGGGCCACCCGCCGCAGGATCTCCGGCGCGAAGTTGGGAAGGCCGGTGAAGCGCACCTGGTTGCGCTCCGACAGGGTGTCGCCCACGCGCAGCGTGCCGTGGTTGGGAATGCCGATGATGTCGCCCGCTTCCGCCGTGTCTGCGAGTTCGCGGTCCTGCGCGAAGAACAGGATCGGCGAGTGGACCGCGATCGGCTTGCCCAGCCCGCTCGGCGTCAGCTTCATGCCCCTTTTGAAGGTGCCCGAAACCTGCCGCATGAAGGCGATGCGGTCGCGGTGGTTGGGGTCCATGTTGGCCTGGACCTTGAAGATGAAGCCGGTGACTTCGTCGCGCTCCGGGCTGACCTGCTCCTCGCCCGCAGGCTGGGGGCGCGGCGGCGGGGCCCATTTCGCGATGGCGTCGATCAACTCCTCGACCCCGAAATTCTTGAGCGCCGATCCGAAGAACACCGGCGTCAGGTCGCCGTTACGATAGGCGTCCAAGTCGAAGGCGGGATAGCCCTCCCGCACCAGTTCGATCTCTTCGGCAAGGTCCGCCGGAAGCTCTCCCAGCGGTTCGCGCTTGCCGCGGTATTCGCGGCTGTCGCCCTCGGGCTTGGCCACTGTATCGTCCGCGAAGTCGAGCACCCCGGTGAACAGCCCGCCCATGCCGAGCGGCGCGCTCTGCGGGCTGACGTCCAATGCCAGCGCATCGGCGACCTCGTCGAGGATCTCGAACAGCGAGCGGCCTTCTCGGTCCACCTTGTTGACGAAGGTGATGATCGGCACGTTGCGCAACCGGCAGACCTCGAACAGCTTGCGGGTCTGACTCTCGATCCCCTTGGCGACGTCGATCACCATCACCGCCGAATCCACCGCGGTCAGCGTGCGGTAGGTGTCCTCGCTGAAATCCTCGTGACCCGGGGTGTCAAGCAGGTTGAAGGTGATCCCGTCCTTCTCGAAGGTCATCACCGAGGAGGTGACCGAGATCCCGCGCTGCTGCTCGATCTTCATCCAGTCCGAACGCGCCCGCCGCGCTGCCCCGCGCGCCTTGACCTCGCCCGCGAGATGGATCGCGCCGCCCTGCAGCAGCAGCTTTTCGGTGAGCGTGGTTTTCCCTGCGTCAGGGTGCGAGATGATCGCGAAGGTGCGGCGATTGGACGTCATCGAAGGGTCAGTCGCGCGCGACGCGGAAGCCCGCGAAGTCCTGGTTCACCGGCATCAATTCGAGCCGGTTGATGTTGAGATGCGGCGGCAGGCCCGCGATCCACAGGATCGTGTCGGCGATGTCCTCGCCAGTCATCGGGTTGACCCCGCGATAGAGGTCGTCAGAGGCCTGCTGGCTGCCGGTTCGGACCAGGGTGAACTCGGTTTCGACCATCCCCGGCTCGATGCTGGTGACGCGCACCCCGGTGCCGTGGAGATCGGCGCGCAGCGCGAGCGTGAAGTGGTTCACGAAGGCCTTGGACCCGGCATAGACGTTGCCGCCCGGATAGATGTAGTTCCCCGCAACCGAGCCAATCGCGATGATCGCCCCCTTGCGTGCGATCAGGCCCGGCAGCAGCTTGCGGGTCATCACCACCATCGCGGTGACATTGGTGTCGATCATCGTGCGCCAATCGTCGAGATTGGCGGTCTGCGCGGGGGACAGACCCTGCGCGAGGCCGGCATTGTTCACCAGCAGGTCGATGTCGCGGAAGCCCTCGGGCAGCGCGGCGAGCGCGGCGTCGAGCGCCTGTTCATCGCGCACGTCGAAGCAGGCGGGGTGGACCTTGTCCGCGCCCAGCTCCGCGACAAGTGCATCGAGCCGCTCCTGGCGGCGCCCGGTGGCGACGCAGCGCCAGCCGTCGGCGACCAGCCTGCGCACCGTCGCCGCACCGATTCCCGCCGTGGCACCGGTCACAAAAGCCGTCTTCATCCGCGCAACTCCCCATCCAGCTTGGCGGCAGCAGCCACCACCTTTTCGGCAATGGTCTTCAGGTCGGCATCGGTGAAGCTCTTGTCGCCCGGCTGGAGCGTCACTTCGATGGCGAGCGATTTGCGTCCCTCGGGCACGCCCTGTCCCGCGAACACGTCGAACACGCGCGCCGCGACGATGTGCGCCTTGTCGGCGCCCTGCACCGCGCGCACCAGATCGCCCGCCGCGAGCGTCTCGGGCACGAGGAAGGCGAAATCGCGCGTCACCGACTGCAGCGTGGGCGGGGTGAACGGGGCCCGCGCAAAGGCGGCGTTCTTCTTCGCCGGAATGGCATCGAGGAACAGCTCGACCGCCGCGACCGGCCCTTCCATGTCGAAAGCCTTGAGCGTCGCCGGATGCACCATCCCGAAGCGCGCCAGCACCACCTTGGGGCCGAGGCGCAGGGTGGCCGACTGGCCGGGGTGGAACTGCGGCCCCGCCTCGCCCATCACCATCAGGTTCTGAACCGGCGCGCCCGCCGCTTCGAGCAGTTCGAGCGCCAGCGCCTTGGCGTCATAGGCGTCGAAGGGCCTGGCCTTGCCCGCCTGCCAGCCGCGCGGGATGTTCTCGCCTGCCAGCACGATGCCAAGCGTCGGGCGCTCGTCGCTCAGGCCGTCCGCGGCGCGGAAGTAGCGCCGCCCGATCTCGAACAGCCGGGTGCCGTCCGCCCCGCGATCGGCATTGCGCTTGGCGGCGATCAGCAGACCGGGCAGCAGCGAGGGGCGCATCGCCTTCAGATCCTCGCTGATGGGATTGGCGAGCACCCAGGGAGTGTCGTTGCCGTCAGTGAAGTGATTGGCGGCCCATTCGGGGAGGAAGGACCACGTCACCGCCTCGTTGAGCCCGCTCGCGGCAGCCGCGCGGCGCAAGCCCCGCTCCAGCTTCTGCTGCGGCGTGGCGGTGGGGCGGGCGACGCCTTCCACGCGGGGGAGCGCGACGCTCGCCACCTTGTCTAGGCCGTGGATGCGCACGACCTCTTCGACCAGATCAGCCGGGCCTTCGATGTCGTGGCGACGCAGCGGGCAGGTGACCTGCCAGTCCGCGCCGACCGCGAAGCCGAGGCTTTCGAGGATGCGGCGCTGTTCGTCCTGCGGCACGTCCACGCCGCCGAGGCGGGTGGTGAGGCCCGTATCGAAGGCGATCACCTTGGCCTCGGACGGCGGCGAACCGGCGCGCACCACCTCGCTCGGGGTGCCGCCTGCCAGTTCGACGATCAGCCCGGTGAGCAGGTCGAGACCGTCATCCAGAAACTCCGGATCGACCCCGCGCTCGAACCGCGTGCGCGCGTCGGAGGACAAGCCCAGCTTGCGGCCCGTCGCGCCGATACGAGCCGGATCGAAATAGGCGATCTCGAGCAGCACATCGGTGGTGTCGTCCTGCACCCCCGAATGCTCTCCGCCCATGATCCCGGCGATGTCGTGCACCTGCACCTCGTCGGCGATCACGGTCATGTCGCTATCGAGCGTGTAGGTCTTCTCGTTGAGCGCCAGCACCTCTTCGCCATCCTTGGCGCGCCGCGCCACCACGGCGCCCTGCAGCTTGGCGAGGTCATAGACGTGCGCCGGACGCCCGAAGCCGAGCATCAGGTAGTTGGTGAGATCGACCAGCAGCGAGATCGGGCGCTGGCCCGCGCTTTTGAGGCGCTGCTGCAACCAATCGGGCGAGGGGCCGTTCTTTACGCCCTTGATGACCCGCCCGTAGAAGGCCGGGCAGCCCTCGGGATCGTCGGTGCGGATCTCGACCGGGCACGCACCGCTTGGCGAGAATGCGGGCATGGCGATCGGCTTCAATGTCCCCAGCCCCTTGGCCGCGAGATCGCGGGCGATGCCATAGACGCCCATGCAGTCGGGCCGGTTGGGCGTCACCGCGACTTCGATCACCGGCGAGGCGCCGTGGTAGCTCGCGAAGTCGGCACCCACCGGGGCGTCATCGGGCAGTTCGATGATCCCGTCGTGATCCTCGCCCAGTTCGAGCTCGCGCACCGAACACATCATGCCGTTCGACTCGACGCCGCGGATCGCGCTCTTCTTCAGCACCATGCCGTTGGCGGGCACGGTCGCGCCGGGAAGCCCCAGCACACCCTTCATGCCCGCACGGGCATTGGGCGCGCCGCACACGACCTGCAGCGGATCGCCCTCGCCCGTGTCGACGGTGAGCACCTGCAGCTTGTCGGCATCGGGGTGGCGCGCGGCGGTGAGCACGTGCGCGACGCGGAAGCCTGCCAGCTTCTCGGCCGGGTCCTCGACGCCCTCGACTTCCAGCCCGATGGCATTGAGCGCATCGGTGATCTCGGCGAGGGTGGCGTCGGTTTCGAGATGATCCTTGAGCCAGGTCAGCGAGAACTTCATGCGCGCGCTCCCACACCGGCGGAAAGGGTCGGCTGGTCGAAGGGCGAGAAGCCGTAGTGCTGGAGCCAGCGCGGATCGCCGTCGAAGAAGGCGCGCAGGTCGTTCATCCCGTATTTGAGCATCGCGATGCGGTCGATCCCGAGGCCGAAGGCGAAGCCCTGCCACTCCTCCGGATCGAGCCCGGCGAACTCCAGCACCCGGGCATTGACCATCCCGCTGCCACCCAGCTCCATCCACGCATGGCCCGGCGCATCGCCATGCCCGCCGACCACGCGGCGGCCGCCTTCGGTGGAGTAGCCGACGTCGACCTCGACGCTCGGCTCGGTGAAGGGGAAGTAGCTCGGGCGCAGCCGCAGGGTGATGTCCTCGCGCTCGAAGAAGGCCTTGAAGAAGGTCTCCAGCGTCCACTTGAGGTGACCGAGGTGAATGCCCTTGTCGACCACCAGCCCTTCGACCTGGTGGAACATAGGCGTGTGGGTGGCGTCGCTGTCGGAGCGATAGACACGGCCCGGCGCGATCACGCGGATCGGCGCGCCCTGCGCGATCATCGAGCGGATCTGGACGGGGGACGTGTGGGTGCGAAGCAGGATTTCGCGGCCCTCGGGCGTGCGATCAGGGAAATAGAAGGTGTCGTGCATCGCCCGCGCAGGATGGGTCTCGTCCATGTTGAGCGCGGTGAAATTGTGCCAGTCGTCCTCGATCTCCGGACCCGTCGCGACCGCGAAGCCCAAATCGGCGAAGATCTCGGCGAGCTCGTCCATTACCTGGCTGACGGGATGCACCGAACCTTTCGGCGCGGCGGCTGCCGGAAGCGTGAGGTCGAGCGTCTCGCGCGCCAGCTGCGCTTCGAGTTCGGCGGCTTCGAGCGCAGCCTTCTTCGCCTCGATCGCCTCGGCAATCTCGGCGCGCGCGCCCTGGATCGCGGGCGCGGCGGCACTGCGTTCTTCCGGGCTCATCTGTCCGAGGGTCTTGAGCGCCAGGCTCACCCACCCCTTCTTGCTGAGCGCGGCAAGGCGCTGCTCCTCGAGCGCGTCGAGAGTGGCGGCACCGGCAATCGCGGCAAGCGCGGCCTGTTTGGAGGTTTCGAGTTCGGTCATGACCTGTCGTACGGAATGCGGAAACGGGCGCGCGCGTCCGCTAGCGGCAAATCGCGGGATTTGCAAAGCGCCTGTCGCGGCGCAGCGCGGCGTTCAGGGTGCAGGTGCGACGCGCGGCCGGTGCAGGCCCTGCACCGCCTCACCCGCCACCGCCATCCGCGCCTGCGCTGCCGCGACCAGCAGCGGCTTGTCGAGCCGCGCATATTCCGAGGGGCTCATCCCCATGAAGCGGCGAAAGTCGCGCACGAAGTGCGACTGGTCGTGATAGTGTCCATCGAGCGCGCCCAGCCACTTGAGCGAGGGATCGAGCATGAAGCGCGCGAGGCTGCGCAGGAAGCGCTGGCGGCGCAGCAGCAGCTTGGGCGGGAAGCCGAAAGCGCGCCGGGAAAGGCGCTCGAGCGAGCGGACGGTCATGCCGAGCCGCGTGGCGAGTTCGGCAACCGAGACCACGTCATGGTCGAGCAGCGCCGCGGTCAGCGCCGCGATCGCCGGATCGGCGGGCCGTGCCTGCGCGAAAAGGCGCTCCACATGCGCCGCGATCAGCGCGAGTTCCGCGGCGCGGTCCCCGTCGCTCGCCGCCAGTGCCTCGGCCAGCGGCGCGAAGGCTGCGAAGACCGGATCGGCGAGCCCGTCCACGAAGCGGTCGGCATAGTCCCCGACCGGCGCGGCAAAGAGTCGCGCCCAGCCTTCCGGCAGAAGGCCGATGCCCCAACTGCGCCCCGAGTGCATCCGGAAGCGCGCAGCGCGGCTGGTCGGTCCGGTGACGGTGAAGGCCGGGCAGGCCGCGAGCTTGCCCGTGCCGATGACCGAATGTGCCTCGGTACGAGCGAGAAAGCGCAGGTTGGCCCATTCGGGGTGAAGATGGTCCTCCAGCCAAGGCTCGGCCGCCGTGCAGACCACGTCGGTGCAGTAATAGGTCGTCACGAAGGCGGAAAGCGGCCCCGTCGGCAGCGCGAAACGCAGATTGACCGAACTGCCCGAACTGGCGTGCATCGCTTGCCCCCCACAGCGCGATTTTCCGCCGCGACACATGGGCGCGATGCAAACGGCTGGCAATAGGGGCTTTGCCCTGTTTGCGCCCTCAACCGGGACGGCCCGCGGGCGCGTCGAGCGTCTGCGCCGGGCTGCCCCACACCCGGGCGCGGGCCTCCATGAAGGAGGTCAGCACCGGGTGATCGAGCGCGGCGTATTCGCTCGGGTTCATGGTCATGAACTCGCGGAACTCGCGGGTGAACTGCGCCTGATCGTGGTAATGCGCGTCCATCGCCTCGGTCCAGCGGCTGCCGCGGTGCAGCATGAAGGTGGTGAGGCTGCGCATGAAGCGCTGGCGACGCATCAGCAGCTTGGGGGTGAAGCCGAAATAGCGCATGCACACCCGCTCGAGCGTGCGGATGCTCATCGCGCAGGTCTCGGCGAGCTCGTGCACCGAGGCCTGCTCGCCGCCGACCAGCGCGGCGTGCACACGGCGGATGCGCGCATCGTCGCGGGTCGGGCGCATCGACCGGGTCATGGCGGTGATGATCGCGGCGTGCTGCTCCTCGAGCGAGGCGTCCGGGTCGCAGAGCGCAGGTTCGAGATGCGCGAAGCGTGCGAAGGCCGGGTGCGCGGTGCCGTCGCAGATGATGTTGGCGCAGGCGCTCGCCTCGGCATCGAAGAACCGCGCCCAGCCGAGCGGCAGGAAGCCCACCCCCCACATCCGCACGGGTCCGAGCGTGAAGCGGCACGGCAGCGAACTGGGCCCGGTGCCGACGAAGCGTGCGCCGTTCACCCGGGTGCCGGCGATCTCCGCCTCGGGCGCGTTGCCGCAGAAGAAGCGGATATTGGCCCACTCGGGCTGGAGATAGTCGGTGACCCGCGCGGCGGGCTGCGCCGGTGCGAGCGAGAGATGGTAGAAGGTGGTGAAGCAGCCCTCGAGCTCGGGCGGGGGTTCGTGGAACTCCGCCACGACCCGGTGCGGCGCGAATGCTCCGCCAGCGTCCTGCGCGCCTTCGTCCTGCTCCTCCCTCATACCGGGCATGGTGGCGCAAGCGGCGCGGTTCTACAAGACTTCTGACGCCTTCTTACAAGCGCAAACGAAAGGGGCGAGCCCTCCCCGCGGGAAGGCTCGCCCCGTGTTCCATGCCGCGAGAGGCCTTACGCCGGCAGCGCGGCCTTGGCCTGCTGGATGACGGCCTTGAAGGCGCCTTCCTCGTTCATCGCGAGATCGGCCATCGCCTTGCGATCGAGCTCGATGCCGGCGAGCTTGATGCCGTGCATGAACTGCGAATAGGTGAGGCCTTCCATGCGGACCGCGGCGTTGATGCGCTGGATCCACAGGGCGCGGAAGTTCCGCTTCTTCACCTTGCGGTCGCGGTAGGCGTACTGCCCGGCCTTCTCGACCGCCTGACGGGCGATGCGGATGGTGTTCTTGCGGCGACCGCGATAGCCCTTGGCCTGGTCGAGAATCCGCTTGTGCTTGGCGCGGGTGGTAACACCCCGTTTGACGCGTGCCATATCAGTATATCCTTGTTTCTACGTGCGTGAGGGCGCGAGGCCCCGCTCGCATCAATCCAGCCCGTAGGGCGCCCAGCGCTTGATCGTCGGCGTGTCGTTTTCCGACAGGACCGAGGTGCCGCGGTTGGTGCGGATATACTTCGCGTTGTGGCTGATCAGGCGGTGGCGCTTGCCGGCGACACCATGCTTGACCTTGCCGGTGGCGGTGATCTTGAAGCGCTTCTTCACACCGCTCTTGGTCTTCAGTTTGGGCATTTTCATCTCCTTGGTCAGAGACACGTCGGAACCGGCCATGGCAGCCCTTGTCGCCAGGCTGGCTGATTGATTCGTGTCGGTGAAGTGCGCGCGCTTAGGCGGGAGAGGGACGAAAGGCAAGGGTTTTGGACAGGCTTGGCGCGAAGCGCCTGGGGCCGCAATGGCCGCTTCCGGGCAAGCAGGACCGTGCGGATGAGGGCCGGAGTTGGGTGGTTAGCGGTCGTCTTGGAGCACTTCTATTGTCGGAGGCTCGGAAACAACAACCTCAAGGCAGTCCCAATCGGTGGCAACAAGGTAGCTGAAACCCGTATCATCAGAACCGTGAACCCATGCCAAAGGGCTTTCGGCTTGCCATGCATGACCTCGAACACGAAAAGTCGTCTCGGCAGGTCGTGGAGTGGTTTTTGATTTAGCCCACAGCTGTAGCAGCCCGCCTTCATCGAGAACTCTGAATGCCCGTGCATCCAAAAACGTGAAGCGAACATTTCGGTCTTTGTCGCTTGAGAAGAAGACCGCCGTGAGGGTTCTTTCCGTGGTCAAGCTCAACGAAATCAAGCGCAGGTCATCGTTTTCGACGCCAGTAGCCCACGCGGCAAACTGCACTCCGCCAGCTGTGAAGTCAGGTTGATTGAGAAACGACGCCATATCATTCTAATATCAAACACGTTCTGCGTCTGAAATGGGGTCGTAAGATGAACGGCAGCTTTTGGCGAAACCCGTTCTGAAGCAGACCCTCCTACCCCATCGCCTCGAGCACGTCCTCGAGCCGCGCGGGGTCGCCCAGCGCGATCACCGTGCCGTCGCTGCCGGCGTCGAGCGGGTTGCCCTGCCAGTCGGCCATCATCCCGCCCGCGCCCTCGACCACCGGGACGAGCGCGGCGTAATCGTGGAGCTTGAGGCCCGCTTCGATCACGATGTCCACATGGCCGCTCGCGACGAGGCCGTAATTGTAGCAGTCGCCGCCGTAGATGATCTTCTTCTCGGCGACGCTCTTGGCGACCGACATGAAGGCGTCGGCCTCCTCGTTGGTGAAGAGGTGCGGGCTGGTGGTGGCAAGCACCGCGTCGGCGAGGTCCTTGCACGGCGCGGCCTGCGCCGGCTTGCCATTGAACAGTGTCGGCTGGCCGATGCGCCCGACCCAGCGTTCGCCGCTCACCGGCTGGTCGATGATCCCGAGCACCGGCCAGCCGTCCTGGAGCAGGGCGATCAGCGTGCCGAAGATCGGGCGACCGGCGATGAAGCTGGTGGTGCCGTCGATCGGATCGAGCACCCACTGGCGGCCCGCGCCCTCGTTGCGGGTGCCATATTCCTCGCCGATGATTCCGTCGCGCGGGAACTCGGCCTCGATCAGCCTGCGCATAGCGGCTTCGGCGGCGCGGTCGGCCTCGGTGACGAAGCTGCGGTCGGCCTTGCGCTCGGCGCTCCACTCGCCCCGGAACAGCGGACGGATCGCCGCCCCCGCCGCATCGGCGAGGCGCAGAGCAAGGGCGAGGTCCTTATCGGTCATTCCTGTTGTTCCGCACGCCCGTCCGAGCGCGCGAAATCCTCGCTCACGCTGGCTGCGCCAGCGCCGCTGCGGGCGGGCAGTCGCCCCTGCGGTGCCTGCGGCACCGGGAGGCTATCCTTAATCAAACAGGCTGCTCACGCTGCTTTCGTCGGCGATGCGGCGGATCGCCTCGCCCACCAGCGGGGCGATGGTCAGCACGCGGATGCGGCTCGATTGCTCGGCGGCCTCGGTCGGGCGGATCGAATCGGTGATCACCAGCTCCTTCAGCGCCGACCCGTCGATACGCGCCACCGCCCCGCCCGACAGCACCCCGTGGGTGATGTAGGCCGCGACCGACTTCGCGCCGTTTTCCAGCAGCGCCGCGGCGGCGTTGCAGAGCGTCCCGCCCGAATCGATGATGTCGTCGATCAGGATGCAGTGCCGGCCCGCGACGTCGCCGATGATGTTCATAACCTCGCTCTCGCCCGGCCGGTCGCGGCGCTTGTCGACGATCGCGAGCGGCGCGTTGTCGAGCCGCTTGGCGAGCGCGCGGGCGCGCACCACGCCGCCGACGTCCGGCGAAACGACCATCAAATCCTGATCGCCGTAGCGTGCCTGGATGTCGGCGGCCATGACGGGCGCGGCGTAGAGATTGTCGGTCGGGATGTCGAAGAAGCCCTGAATCTGCCCGGCGTGGAGGTCCACCGCCAGCACCCGGTCGGCCCCGGCCTCGGTGATGAGGTTGGCGACCAGCTTGGCCGAGATCGGTGTGCGCGGGCCCGGCTTGCGGTCCTGCCGCGCGTAGCCGAAATAGGGCACCACCGCGGTGATCCGCTTGGCCGAGGCGCGGCGCAGCGCGTCGATGCAGATCAGCAGCTCCATCAGGTTGTCGTTGGCCGGAAAGCTGGTCGGCTGGACGACGAACACGTCCTCGCCGCGCACGTTCTCGTGGATTTCGACGAACACCTCCTCGTCGGCGAAGCGCCGGACGCTGGCATCGGTGAGCGGCATTTCGAGATAGGCCGCAATGGCCCGGGCGAGCGGCAGGTTCGAATTGCCGGACATGATCTTCATCGCGCGCGAATCCCCGAAGGCAGGTGACAAGGCCCGCCTACTCAAGCGTCACGGAAATGCAACGCGCGATCCGCCGTTGTCGTCAGCCGCGCGCGCGTCAGACCTGCAGCGGAGCGTGCTGGATGTGCGGGAGGACGTGACGGGCGAAGAGATCGGCCTCGGCCATGTGCGGATAGCCCGAGAGGATGAAGGCCTCGATCCCTTCCGCCTGATAGGCGCGCAGTTTGGCCAGCACCTGATCGGGCGTGCCGACGATCGCCGCCCCGCAGCCCGAGCGCGCGCGGCCGATGCCGGTCCAAAGGTTCTCCTCGACGAACCCGTCACCGTCCGCCGCGCCGCGCAACTCCTGCTGGCGCTGGACGCCGTAGTTCTTCGCATCGAGGCTCTTCTCGCGGATCGCGCGGCCCGCCTCGTCGTCGAGTTTCGAGAGCAGCCTGTCGGCATAGGCGCGCGCCTCGTCCTCGGTCTCGCGCACGATCACGTGGACGCGGTAGCCGAACTTGAGCGTGCGCCCGTAATTGGCCGCGCGGGCCTTCAGATCGGCGATGTTCTCGCGCACCTTGTCCATCGTGTCGGGCCACATCAGGTAGACATCCGCCGCCTCGGCCGCGCATTCGCGCGCCTCGTGGGAAAGGCCGCCGAAGTAGAAGGGCGGGCACTTGCCGCTGAGGGTCGTGATGCGCGGCGGATCGAGCTTGAGCTTGTAGAACTCGCCGTCGAAGTCGAGGTGTTCGCCGTTCAGCAGGGTGCGCACGATCTTCATGATCTCGGTGCCGCGCCGGTAGCGCGGGCCGGACTCGATCTTTTCCCCGGGCATGTCCGAGGAGATGATGTTGACGTTCAATCGTCCCCCGGTACCCGCCTGGTTCGGGCCGAGAATCCGGTCGAGCGTCGCGATCCGGCGCGCCAGCTGCGGCGGCCAGTCCTCGCCCATGCGGGTCGCCCAGAGCAGCTTGATGCGCTTGACCTGCGTCGCCACGGCCGCGGCGAAGATCGTGGTGTCGACGCCCAGCTGGTAGCCCGAGGGCAGCAGGATGTTGTCGAACCCGCCCTCCTCGGCGCGCAGCACGATGTTGCGGCAATGCTCCCAGCTCGACTGCAGATAGGGATCGGGAACGCCGAGGAACTCGTAGTCGTCGTCGCACAGCGCGGAAAACCACGCGATTTCGCATTGTTGCTCGGTCATTACGGCAGCCTCTCTCCACGCGCGGCGACCAGCACCGCGTACCAATCCTTGCGCGTCCAGCGGACCTTGCGCGCGTCTGCGGCTTCGGCAATCCGCGCAGGCGTTTGCGAGCCGATGATCGGGATGATCCCGGCAGGGTGCGCCATCAGCCAGCTGTAGGCGGCGACGCTGCGCGAGACTTCCTGCGCCCCGGCCACGGCATCGAGCGCGGCGGCCACCGCCTTGTCCCGCGCGGTCTCCGGGGCGGCAAGGCGCCCGCCGCCGAGCGGGGACCAGGCCATCGGCGTGAGCCCCATCATCATCGCCTGATCGAGTTCGCCGTTCTCGAAGCAGGTGATCCGCAAGGGGCTGATCTCGGGCTGGGTCGAAACCAGCTTCTGCCCGAGAAAGTGCTGGAGCGCGGCGATCTGTGCTTGGGTGAAGTTCGAAACGCCGAGCGCCCGCACCTTGCCGGAGGCCACCGCATCGTCGAGCACCCGCGCCACCTCCTCAGGGTGGGCGAGGATGTCGGGCCGGTGGATCTGCCACAGGTCGACGCTGTCGACCTGGAGCCGCCGCAGCGAATCCTCGATCGCCTTGCGCAGGTAATCAGGGCTCTGGTCATAGGGCAGCGGCGGGAGGATGCCGCCCTTCGTCGCCAGTACCATGCGGCCCCGCAAGGAAGGTTCGGCGGCCAGCACTTCGCCCAGCAGCGCCTCGGCGTCGCCGAAACCGCCCGACCCGTCGAAGCCGTAGATGTCGGCGGTGTCGAGCAAGGTGATCCCGGCGTCGAGCGCGGCGTGCACCAGCTTCGCGGCATCGCCGGCGGTGCGGCCTTTCTCGGCGAGCCGCCACATGCCCCATGCGATCGGGGAAACGGCGATGTCGCTGGCACCGAGGCGGCGCGTCGCGGGCGGCGGGGGCAGTTCACTCATGCAGATGTCCTCATTGGGGGAGCGACCGAGGCGCGCTCGACGAGTTCGTGGGGCAGGCGCTTGTGGGTGATGTCGCCGCCCGCGATCAGGATTTGCGTGGCCGTGCGGGCGAGGTCGGCCATCGGTTGGCGGATCGTGGTGAGCGGCGGCCAGACGGTTCGCGCCAGCGTGGTGTCGTCGAAGCCCGCGACCGAAAGCTCGCCCGGCAACGCGATGCCGCGATCATGCGCCACGGCGAGCACGCCGGCGGCCATGTCGTCGTTGGAAGCGAAGATCGCGGTGGGGCGCTCGGGCAGGTCGAGCAGCAGCTTCGCCCCCGCCACACCGCTGTCGAAGTCGAACTCCCCGTCCGCGACGAGGCCGGGCTCGAAGGGAATGCCCACGCGGTCGAGCGCGCGGCGGTAGCCGAACAGTCGGTCGTCCGAGGCCATGTGGTTGGCATGGCCCTTGATGAAACCGATCCGGCGGTGGCCGGCATTGATGAGGTGCGTGGTCATGTCGTCCGCCGCCTGTGCGTCGTCCATGAACACCGATGATGTCAGCGCGTGGTTGGTCCCCGGCGAGATGCGCACGAAGGGCACGTCCATCCCCTCCAGCGCGCGCAGCACCGGATCGCAGTCGGTGACGGGGGAGGACAGGATGATGCCGTCGACATGGGTTTCGCTGACGAGGCCGCGCACCTGATCCCCGACGCGCGGATCGGCGACGTCGACCGGCTGCGCCAGCAGGCGGATGCCCGCATCGTGGCACACGTCCCAGCAGCCTTTCTGGATCTGGAACATGTAGTAGGGGCTGTGATTGTCGTAGATCAGTGCGACCTGGCCCGATTTGGCACCCGACAGGATGCGCGCCGCGACGCTCGGCCGGTAGTCGAGCTCGGCCATCGCCTTCTCGACCCGCTGGCGCAGCTCGGCACTCACATAGGGATGGCCGTTGAGCACGCGGCTGACCGTCTTCACGGCGACCCCGGCACGGGCGGCGACATCCTTGATGTTGGCGCGGCTCATCGCGCGAGCTTCCCGAACAGCGGCGCGAAGGCGCTGCCCGCGCGGGAGAAGACCGGCGGCTTGCCGACGGGCGCGGGGACATCGTGCCAGCCCTGACCGAAGTCCTTGCCGCTCCACAAGTGCCGCCATTCGCCCGCAGGCAGATAGACTCTGCGCATCTCCGCCCCCGCTTCGATCACCGGTGCCACCATCAGATCCGCACCATAAAGGTACTGGTCCTGAATGGTGAAGGTCTCGCGGTCGCCCGGATAGTGGAGGAACAGCGCACGCTGGGCCGGGAGGCCGGTGGCCTGCGCCTCGTCGACGAGATGCGCGACATAGGGGGCAAGCGCGGCATGGACATGGCTCCAGCGAACGAAGCCCCGGATCAGCTCCGGGGTGGAATCGATCTGGAGATTGTCGTCGGGCCGATTGCCCTCGTGGGTGCGCATCACCGGCGAAAAGGCACCCAGCTCGTACCAGCGCAGCATCAGCTCCTCGGTCCGGACATTGCCGAACAGGCTGGTGTAGCCGCCGACGTCGGAGTGGCTGAAGGCGTTGCCGACCAGACCCGATGACAGCGCGGCGGTGACGACCGTACCGATCCCGTCGTGACGGCTGAAATCGACCGACTGGTCGCCCGCCCACAGCAGCGGGCAATGCGCCTGCACGCCGGTATAGCCGGCGCGCATGAACCACAGCACCTCGCCCGTCTTCCCGCGCGATGCGACCGCGCGGGCGTTGACCTCGGCCCAGCGCACCGGCCAGCGATTGTGCTCGCGCATCGGATCGCCATGGTGGAGCCTGAGGTCGGTGGGGAGATATTCGCCGAAATCGGCCATCCACCCGTCGAGCCCGAAATCGAGCATCCGCTTGCCGATCACGTCCTCGGCGAACCAGTCGCAGGCGGCCGGATTGGTGAAATCGACGACACCGGCATCGAACTCGCCGAAATCGACGAGGTAGGGCGCGTCGATGTCGAGCCGGAGGGCGAGGAGGCCGCGCGCGGCGGCCTCGGCATAAAGCGGGCCGTCGACCGCGAGATAGGGGTTCACATAGCCGAGGAAGCGGATGCCGCGCGCCTTCAATGCGGCAATCCTCGCAGGCAGATCCGGATAACGCGCCGGGTTCCATTGCCAGTCCCAGAACAGCCGGCGCCCGAAGCTGGTCTGGCGGATGCCGACCCAGTCCTCGCACCACAGGCCGGAGACCTGCGCGCCCGCATCGAGCAGCGCCTCGAGCCGGTCGAAACTGGCCTCGCCCGCCTTCAGGCCCACGATCGCGCCGCCCAGCGCCCATTCCGGCAAGGCAGGGCGCTGGCCGAAACGGGCGCCGAGCTGACGCGTCAGGTCCGCAGGCTGCCCCTCGAACAGCGCGATCGTCACCGCGCCCGACCAGACGTGCAGGCGCAGCCGACCGGGTTGGGTGCAATCGACCTCGCAATATTCGCTCCCCGCGAGGCTCAGCGCCCAGCCGGCAGAGCACAGCACGGTGGGTTCAGGGTAGTTGGTGGTCCAGTAATCCCCGCCGGCAAAGGACCCGTCGGCGCTCGCCATGTCGGTGAGCGGGGTGCCGGGCTCGCGACCGACCCCGGGCTCGCTCGTCCACAGCGGGAACCTGCGGCCGTTGAGCGCGAGGTGGCTCATCTGCTCGCCCCCGCCCCATAGCACGTCGTCCGGCCTGCACGCGAAGTCGATGGTGAGGCGGTCGAGCGGAGCCGACGCGGCAAGGTGCAGCCGGTTGCCCTCCACCGACACGCGCAACTGCACGGCATCCTCGGCGCTCGCCAGCAGCACGCCGCCATCCGCGCCTGGCGTGCACCGGACCAGCGGCGGGACGGGCTCAGGGCTGTCGGCAAGGCGGAAATTGCCGCGCACCATCGCCACCTCGGGATCGCCGCGCGCCGCGGCGATGGCGGGAGCATCAGGGCGATGGCGCAGCAGGACACGCCCGTCGGCAAGCAGGTCGAATCCTCCCTGACTGACGGCCGCCTGCAACATTTATGCAACAATCCCCTGTCCGAGTGTTCTGACACCGCTTGACAGATAGCGGCGGAAAGCGCAACCCGAACGCCGAAAGATCGACCGCGGGGGCATGGAACGCAAGCGCCCCTTGAAACGAGCCGATCGTATCGCAGGGGAGAGAAGCACCATGTCAGCCACCACCCGAGTTGCGCTTCGTGCGCTGGCCCTCTCGGCCAGCACGCTCGCGCTGATGCAGGCCGCACCGGCGTTCGCGCAGGTCGAGGAAATCATCGTAACTGCCCAAAAGGTCGAGGAAAATGTGCAGGACGTGCCGATCGCGATCACCGCGGTTTCGGGCGACCGGCTCGATCAGGCGGTGGTTTACAACCTCGAGAACGTCGCGACCGTCGTTCCTTCCGTGACCTTCCGCAAGGGCACCACCAGCGCCAACAGCGCGATCGTGATGCGCGGCGTGGGAACGATCACCTTCTCGATCGCCGCAGAACCTTCTGTGTCCACCGTTGTCGACGGCGTCGTGCTGTCGCGCTCGGGCCAGGCCTTCATGGACCTCGTCGACATCCAGCGGCTCGAGGTGCTGCGCGGGCCGCAGGGCACGCTGTTCGGCCGGAACGCCTCGGCAGGTCTGGTCAACATCGTCTCCAAGGGCGGCAGCGACACCTTCGAGGCCGAGGCCCGCGCCGACTGGTTCGAGGGCGACGAATGGCGCCTGCGCGGCTCGATTGCCGGACCGCTCGCCGAGAACCTCACCGCGCGCGTCACCGGCTTCTACGGCAGCTTCGACGGCAACATCACCAACATCAACGGCGGCACGGATCGCCAGGTCAACGGCTACGAGCACTACGGGGCGCGCGGCATCATCGACTATGATGACGGCAGCACCGACCTGCGCCTGATCGCCGATTACTTCAAGGCCAACGACGATTGCTGCGCCGACGTGACCGGCGTGAGCCGGGGCGCGGTGCTCGACGCCGAGCTCGGCCTGCCCGGCGGCTCGGCGCAAGGGGCAGACCAGCGTTTCGTCAACCACAACCTCGTGACCGAAACGCGCGACAAGCAGTGGAGCGTCACCGGCTCGGGCAATTTCGCACTCGGCGACACGCACACGCTCAGCGTCATCCTCGGCTATCGCAACTGGTGGAACCGCGAAATTCGCGAAGGCGACTTCCTCCCCCGTGCGCTGGTCGGCACCGCCCAGCTCCACGATGACGGGGTGGTCCGCACCGAGCAATATTCGATCGAGACCCGCATCGCCTCGGACCAGACCAAGCCGTTCTTCTATCAGGTCGGCGCCTTCGCGTGGCAATCGGACAACAGCCAGGTCTTCACCCGCCGCGACATCACCTGCGCGAGTTCGACCCTGCCGGTCGATCCGGTGACCGGCGGCCAGCCCTGCAACCTCGCCGACACGGTCAACACGCTGTTTCCGACCGCCACCTCGTTCAGCGACGTGACCTCGAAGAACCTCGCGGTGTTCGGACAGGCGACCTATCGCTTCACCGATCAGCTGTCGCTCACCGGGGGGCTGCGCTACACCTGGGACGACCTGTCCTACACCCACATCCGCGCGCCCGGGGTCAACGCCTTCGACGGCTCGCCGGCGACCGGTCCGGGCGTGTCGGGCAACCCGGCAGGCGGCACCATCGCCAGCGGCGGCAACGGCACCAACACCTCGGCGGGTTCGACCACCAACGGCAACCTCTCGGGCCGCGCCGCGCTGCAGTTCGAGCCGACCGACGACGTGATGCTCTACGGCAGCTACACCCGCGGCTACAAGGGTCCGGCCTTCAACGTCTTCTTCAACCACACCGCGCCCACCAACGCGGTGCCGATCGACGAGGAGCTGTCCGACGCCTTCGAGGTCGGCATCAAGTCGCAGTTCTGGGACCGCCGCGTGCAGCTCAACCTCGCCGCCTTCACGGTCGAGTATGACGGGTTCCAGGCCAACAACTTCGTGCTGCTCAACGGGGCGGTGGTCTCGAACCTCACCAATGCCGGGACGGTCAAGAGCGAGGGCTTCGAGGCCGACCTCGTGGTCGCGCCGATCGAGGGGCTCAACCTGCGCGCCAGCGGCGCCTATGCCGATGCACGGGTCAAGGAGTTCAACCCCAACCCGCTGACCAACGCGCCCGACGCGCGCAACGGCACCAAGCTGCCGCTCGCGCCCGAGTTCGTCTACACGATCGGGGGCGATTACACCGCCGATCTCGGCAGCCTGAAGCTCTACCTCAACACCGATTACCGCCACACCAGCAGCCAGTTCTCCGACCTCGGCGAGCAGGGGGCCATCGACCCCTACGGCATCTGGAACGCCTCGATCGGCCT
The DNA here is from genome assembly GCA_016125555.1 of Porphyrobacter sp. Classification (GTDB taxonomy): domain Bacteria; phylum Pseudomonadota; class Alphaproteobacteria; order Sphingomonadales; family Sphingomonadaceae; genus Erythrobacter. The sequence continues at coordinate 112,555 of WGLN01000008.1, read as the reverse complement.
CTCGGACGCGGAGGACCGCTACCGCGTGACCTTCCACCTCCGCAACATCACCGATGAAAGCTACGTGCTGCTCAACGTGTCGAACGGCCAGCGGCTGCAAATTCCGCGCGATGCCGATCGCTATTTCGGCATCAGCCTGCGCGCCCGGATGTGATGGGCACCCCCCGCCCGTGACACCGCGGCAGGGGCCGTCGGAGCGATCCGGCGGCCCCTCGCCTGTCCGGGCAGCCTTGCGCCGCGCCCCATTTCGCTCAACAGGAGGCCGCGATGGCCGAACATTCCCCGCCCCTGTCCACCCGTCTGCGCTGGTCGCTGTTCGTCGTGCTGTGCATCGCGGGGGTGTTCAACGCGATGGACCGCCCGATCATCGCGATCCTCAAGCCCGACATGATGGCGGATTTCGGCTGGAGCGACAGCGACTTCGGCGATCTTGCCGCCGTCACCCAGTTTTCCGCCGCCTTCGCCTTCCTGTTCACCGGCTGGCTGGTCGACCGGCTTGGGGTGCACCGCGCGATGATCGCGGGCGCCTCGGCATGGAGCCTTGCGGCAATGGCCCACGGCTGGGCGATGACCACCGCGCAGGTCGTCGCCGCGCGAATCGGCCTCGGCGTGACCGAGGCGGTGCAGACGCCTCTCACCATCAAGACCGTCGCCACGCTGTTTCCGCCCGACAAGCGCAGCTTCGCCTTCGGCTTCGCGACCCTGCTGGCGGGTGCGGGAACCATCGCCATGCCTTTCGTCATCCCCGCGCTCGCGGTGGCGGTCGGATGGCGCGGGGCGCTGGTGGCGGGCGGGATCGGCGGCTTCGCCGCGCTGGCGGCGTGGATGTGGCTGGCCCGCGGCCTGTCGCAACTGCGCGAACGCACCAGGACGCAGCCCGCCGAGGGCGAGGCGATCGCTGCCGACAGCTATGGCCCGATGCTCGCCAACCGCGCGACATGGGGCATCGTCGGGGCCAAGGCGCTCTCCGACATGACCTGGTGGTTCATCAATTTCTGGCTGGCGGATTACTACCGTAAGGAATTCGGCCTTTCGACGCTTGAACTGGCGGTGCCGCTCGCCATCGCCTTCGCCGGGTCGGGGCTTGGCGCGCTGCTGGCCGGCTGGGCATCGACCCGGCTGCTCGAACGCGGGTGGAGCGTCAACCGCGTGCGCAAGGGGGTGATGCTGGTCTCCGCGCTGCTGGTCGCCCCGCTGCCGCTGGTGCTGGAGCTCGATGCCTTCTGGCCGGTGGCGGTAATGATCGGGGTGGTGATGGCCGGGCACCAGGGCTTCTCGCTGTCGATCTTCTCGACGATCACCGACGTGGTGCCCAATGCCAAGGTCGGGCGGGTGACCGCCTTCGGCGCCTTCATGGGCAACATGGGCGGGGTGGCGATCAGCCTCGTCACCGGGCGGGTGCTCGACGCCGGACTGGGCTTCGTGCCGCTGTTCGTCTTTGCCGCCGCCTCCTATCTTTTGGCGCTGGCGTGGTTCCAGTGGCTGATCCCGACGATCCGCCGCGACGCGGGCGCACTCGGGGTCGCGGCAGCCTGACCTCCCCTCACCCTGCGCGCGGTTGCATCGGCGCGGCGGGCGCGATAGGCTTGTGACACCGTAAGACACAAAACGATCCACGCGAGGATTTCGGGCGAGCGATGAGCGAGGCGAGGGAACAATGACACGGCGGCGGCCCGATTTCGACGCCCCGGGGTTCGATGCCCACGCCGGCGACCTGTTCGGCGAGATCGCGCTCGCCGAAAGCACCGCTCCTGCACCCGCCGCCCGGCGCCCGCTGTCGCAGCTGGTGCCGGGCCTCGCGCTCAGCGCCATCGCCGGGGCGGCGGCGGGGTGGCTCAGCCAGAACTACGGCGTGCCGATCATCCTTGCAGGACTGCTGCTCGGCCTCGCGCTCAATTTCGCGGCCGCCGATCCGCGCTCGCACCAGGGCCTCGACTGGGTGTCGCGTCACGGCCTGAGGGCCGGGATCGTGCTGCTCGGGCTGCAAGTCACGGTGATGCAGGTCGGCGCGATGGGGGTGGTGCCTTTCGTCGGGCTCGGGCTGGTGATGACCGCGGCCTTCGCCGCCGCGATGCTCGCCGCAAGGCTCACCGGGCAGAGCCCCGCGGTCGGCCTGCTGGCGGGCGGCGCAACCGCGATCTGCGGCGCCTCCGCCGCGCTCGCGCTTTATGGCGTGATCGGGCGCGAGCGGATCGAACAGGCGCAGTTCACCCTGACTCTGGTCATCCTCGCCGCGGCCTCCGCGATTGCGCTCATCACCTATCCGCCGCTCGCGAGGATGCTCGCCTTCAGCGACGCGCAGGCGGGGTTTCTGGTGGGGGCCTCGGTGCACGACGTCGCGCAGGCGATCGGCGCCGGCTTCGCGGTTTCGGACCTCGCGGGAGCGCAGGCCACGGTCGTCAAGCTCACCCGCGTCGCGCTGCTCGCCCCGCTGGTGACGCTCGCCGCCTTGTGGATTGCCCGCGCCGACCCGGTGGCGAAGTCGGCCAACGCCGCGCGGGTGCCGATGCTGCCGGGTTTCATCCTTGCCTTTCTGGCGATGGTCGGGCTCAATTCGCTGGTGTCGCTCCCGCCCACCATCGCCGCCCATGCGCTGACCGCGTCCAAGGCCCTGCTGCTGCTGGCGGTGACCGCGACTGCGATGCGCACCCGCACCGACCTGCTGCTCGGCCTCGGCTGGCGCGCGGTGCTGCCGGTGCTGGCGGCGACCCTCGCCTCGCTCGGCACGGCCCTCGCCTTCGCACAGGCGATGCTGTGAGCGCCGCGCCCTTCGATCTCGCGGTGATCGGCGGCGGTGTCAACGGCGCGGGGATCGCGCGCGATGCAGCGGGGCGCGGTGCGCGGGTGCTGCTGCTCGAGCGCGGCGACCTCGCGACAGGCACCTCGTCCAATTCGACCAAGCTGATCCACGGCGGGCTGCGCTATCTCGAACATTACGAATTCGCACTGGTGCGCGAGGCGCTGTCCGAGCGCGAGGTGCTGTGGGGCATCGCGCCGCACATCATCTGGCCACTGCGCTTCATCCTGCCGCACCGCGCGGGGCTGCGCCCACGCTGGCTGCTGCGCCTGGGGCTGTTCCTCTACGACCACATCGGCGGGCGCAAACGCCTGCCCGCAGCGCAAGGCGTCGATCTCGCGCACCACCCTGCGGGTGTGCCGCTCAAGCCCGAATACACCCGCGCCTTCGCCTATTCGGATGGCTGGGTGGACGATGCGCGCCTCGTGGTCCTCAACGCCCGCGACGCCGCCGACCGGGGCGCCGAGGTACGGACCCGCTGCGAAGTGACCGGCCTCGCGCGCGAGGGCAATCTGTGGCGCATCACCGCGGGGCAAGAGAGCTTCGCCGCGCGCGCGGTGGTCAACGCCGCGGGACCGCGGGTGCTCGACCTGCTGGCCCGGGCGGGCGAACCGACGCGCCAGAAGATGCGGCTGGTGCGCGGCTCGCATATCGTGGTGAGGAAGCTGTTCGATCATCCCTTCGCCTATTTTTTCCAGCTTCCCGACGGGCGGATCTTCTTCGCCATCCCTTACGAAGGCGATTTCACGCTGATCGGCACCACCGATGTCGATCACCACGCCGGCCTCGACGCGGTGCGCGCCAGTCCGGAGGAAATCGCCTATCTGTGCGAAGGCGCCTCCGAATATTTCCGCAGGCCCGTGACCCCCCAAGACGTGGTGTGGACCTATTCGGGCGTGCGCCCGCTGGTCGACGATGGTTCGGGCAAGCCCGAAGCGGCGACCCGCGGCTATCGCTTCGAACGCGACGGGGGCGAGGATGGCACCGCGCCGCTGCTCTCGGTGTTCGGCGGCAAGATCACCACCTATCGCCACCTCGCCGCCGAGGCGATGGAGAAGCTCGCGCCCTTCCTGCCGGTGCTGGAGGGCGCCGACTGGACCGGCACGGCTGCGTTGCCCGGCGGCGATTTCGGCCGGGAGGAAGCCCCGGCGCAGATGCGCGCGCTCGGCGAACGCTATCCCTTCCTCGCCCCGCAGGAGACCGAGCGGCTGGTGCGCCACTACGGCACCCTCGCCGCGCAGTTCCTCGGCGATGCGCGCAAGCCCGAGGATCTCGGCGAAGACTTCGGCCATGGCCTCACCGCGGCCGAGGTCGATTACCTCGTCGCACGCGAATGGGCGCGCACCGCCGAGGACATCCTGTGGCGGCGTTCCAAGCTCGGTCTGCGCTTCACGGGCGAACAGGTCGCGCGGCTCGCCGCCTATCTCGACGAAAGGACATCGCAGCAATGACGCGCATCGTGGCCCTTGGCGGCACGGTCAATCCGGGCAGCTCGACCGAACAGGCGCTGCGCCTCGCCGCCGCGATCGCCGCCGGCGAAGGGGCCGAGGTGGAGGTGTTCGGCGGCGACTATCTGACCGCCCTGCCCCATTATCGCGGCCCCGGCCACGATGCCTCGCACGGGGCGGAAATGGTCGCGGCGGTGCGCGCCGCCGATGGCCTGCTGGTCGCGGCACCCGGCTATCACGGCACCATCTCCGGCGTGGTCAAGAACGCGCTCGACTACCTCGAAGACCTCGCGCGCGACGCGCGGCCCTATCTCGACGGGCGCGCGGTCGGCCTCATAGCCACCGCCTTCGGCGACCAGGCCTCGATGTCGACGCTGCTCACCATGCGCGCGATCACCCATGCGCTGCGCGGCTGGCCGACCCCGATGGGAGCGACGATCCGCACCTACCAGGGCCTGTTCTCGCCCGATGGCGAATGCCTCGACGAACGCGCGCGCGGCCAGCTCGAACTGGTCGGCCGGCAGGTGGTGCTCGGCGCGCGCAGTTTCGCCGCCGGTAGGAGCCGCGCGTGACCGCCCGCGGGCTCGACGCTGCGCTCGCGGCAATCGCTGCGGGGCGGATCGTGGTGATTTCCGGCGACCGGCTGCGCGGCGGGGACATCGACCTGATGTGTGCGGCGCAGGCGGTGACGCCCGAGGCGATCAACTTCATGGCGACGCACGGGCGCGGGCTGATCTGTCTCGCGGTCACGCCGCAGCGCGCCGCGCGGCTCGGCCTCACCCTCGTCAATCCCGGTACGGAGCGCCAGACCGGGCGCCCCTTCGCGCGCTCGATCGAGGCGGCCCACGGCGTGTCGACCGGCATCTCCGCCGCCGACCGCGCCCACACGGTGCGCGTCGCTATTGCCGATGGCGCGGGGCCGGCGGACATCCACTCGCCCGGCCACGTCTTCCCGCTGATCGCCCGAGAAGGCGGCGTGCGCGAACGTCCCTCGGCCTGCGAGGCTTCGATCGACCTCGCGCGATTGGCGGGCGCGGGTGAAGCGGCGGTAATCTGCTCGATCATGCGCGACGACGGCGAGATGGCGCGGATCGACGACATCGGCGACCTGCTGCGCGATCACGATCTTGCGGTCGCGGAGATCGGGGCGTTGATCGCGCGGCTTGAAGCGGAAGGGACGGGGCGATGAACGAAGGACGACTGAGCCGCCGCGCGCTGCTCGCCGGCGCAGGCGGCGCGGCGCTGGCGGGGCCGGTGCTCGCACGGAAACTGGTCGATCTCGGCCTGCCCGGCGGGCCGAGCCTCAGGCCGCTCGATCCGCAGTTCCCCGGCAAGGGCGAGATGATCGTCCAGCGTATCCGCGCACCGCTGCTCGAAACCCCGATGGCGGTGTTCGACGAGGGTTTGCTCACCCCGAACAACCGCCACTTCGTGCGCTGGCACTGGGAAATGCCGACCCGCGTCGATGCCGCGGCGCACCGGGTGACGGTGGGCGGCGCGGTGGAAAGGCCGGCGTCGCTGACGCTCGACGAGGTGGTCGGCGCGGGCGAGAGGGTCGAAGTGGTCGCGGTCAACCAGTGCGCGGGCAACGGGCGCGGGCTGTCCGACACGCGGGTCACCGGCGCGCAATGGGGCAACGGCGCGGTGGCCTGCGCGAAATGGACGGGGGTGCGCCTCAGAGACGTGCTCGCCAAGGCAGGCGTTGCGCCGGGGGCGAAGCGGGTGCGCTTCGCCGGGCTCGACGTGCCGCTGACCGACGGGGCGCCGCAATTCCTGAAGTCGATCCCGCTCGAGATCGCCATGCGCGACGACGTGCTGGTCGCCTGGGGCATGAACGACGAACCGCTGCCGCTGCTCAACGGCTATCCCTTGCGGATCGTCGTGCCGGGCTGGTTCTCGACCTATTGGGTCAAGATGCTGAGCACCATCGAGGTGCTGACCGGCGAGGACGACAGCTTCTTCATGGCCAAGGGCTACAGGGTGCCGACGCAGCCGGTGACGCCCGCCAGCGGCGAGGTCACGATGGTGCCGATCACCACCATGCCGCCGCGCGCCTTCATCACCAGCCATGCCGATGGCGACAGCGTGGCGCGCGGCAGGCCGCTGACCCTGCGCGGGATCGCCTTCGGCGGCGACGCGGGCCTTGCGCGGGTCGATCTGGTCGGCGCGGGTGCGGATCGGCCCTGCACGATGGGGCCGGACGCAGGGCCCTATGCCTTCCGCCGCTGGGAAGTCACGCTGCCCGCGGTCACCGGCGACCTTGCAGGGATCGGGGTGCGCGCCGCCAACGTGAAGGGGGCAGTGCAGCCCGAACGGCTCGCCTGGAACCCGGGCGGCTATGCCCGCAATGTCATCGAACGCATCACGCTGAGGGCTTCATGAAACACGCGCCACTTCTTGCCATCATCGCTCTTGCGCTGGCCGGGTGCGGACGCGGGTCCGAGGTGACCTTCGCCGATGCCGCGATCACCCTTCCCGAGGATTCGCTCGACCTGCCGCAAGCCCCAGGCCGCGATGCAGTGCTCGCCAATTGCACGGCCTGCCATTCGCCGTCGATGATGCTCCAGCAGCCCAAGCTCGCGCGCGACAAGTGGGCGGGAATCGTCACCAAGATGCGCGAGGTCTACAAGGCGCCCGTCGACGAGGCGGCGGTGCCTGAAATCCTCGACTATCTGGTCGCGGTGCAGGCGCAGGCGGAAGAGCCCGCCGCGCGAGAAGGCGCCTAGAACGCCTGCTCGGCAGCAGGCGCGCGGGGCACACGATGCTCGAAACGCCGTGCCCATTCGATCACCGGCTTCTCGAGGCGATGCCACGAGACATGCGCCAGCGCGATCGCCCCGGCGAGCACCAAGCCGATCATCGCGGCAAGACCGGCGCCGGTCGTCGCGTTGCCATCGGGGCCGAACAGCGCATCGGCGACGATGAACAGGATCACCATGTGGTAGATGTAGATGCCGAAGCTGATTGTCGCGAGGTAGCGCATCGGCTGGCGGTCGAGCAGATGCCCGAGCCAGCGCGAGGAAGGTGCAGCGACGAGAAATCCCCCGATCAGCGAAGGGAACAGCGGGTACTGGTTGTAAGGCAGCCCGAAAATGCCGTTCAGCGTCGCGCCGGGATAGCCGGACCGGTCGAAATCGGCGCAGATCCACACGGCGCCGGCGAGGCAGGCGGCCGCCACCAGGTCCGCCCAGGCGCCGGGACGCCGCGCCGCGATCACCTGCAAGCCTGCGGCCAACACCCCGATGGCGAAGATCGCGAACATCCCGAAGATGCTGAACCACTGCCCGAACACCTTGCCGAGCACGATCAGCGTGAAGGGTTCGGACCCGAACGGCGGTGGCGCCGGGCGGGGAAGGAAGCGGATATAGGCGACGTGCAGCGCAACCGCCGCCGCGATCACCGCCAGCCACAGCGCCAGCCGCCCGGCCCGGCGCGCCGCCACTTTCGGCAGCGCGAAGATCGCCGCGAAGGCGAGCGGCATCAGCAGGTAGGACCACACTTCGAACGAGATCGACCACAGCGGCCCGTTCACCTCCGAGGGGAAGATCGCCGGGGCATAGAAGGCGCTCAGGAAGGTGGCTCCCAGCAGGAACCGCAGCAGGGTCATCCCGTCCAGGCGCGATTGCTCATAGAGGAGCGCGATCGCCAGCGATGCGCAAAGCGCGACCAGAAATCCCGGGGTGATCCGGGCGAACCGGCGCAGCGCGTAGGTGCGCAGCGACGGAAATCGGTCTCCGGCCTCGAGCGCGACCCAGAACGGACGCCCGAGCAGGAAACCCGAAAGCACGAAGAAGATGACGACCCCGAAACCGCCGTTGGAGATGAAGGGCACCAGCCAGTCCGGACCGACTTCGCCCGCTTCGAAACCGGTGCGCAGCGCAAGATGGTGGAAGACGACGAGCAGACAGGCCAAGGCACGAAGCCCGTCCGCTCCGGCAAGTCGTGATTGCATGATCGAGCCCCCCGGCGATGGACCTCCCTTACAGCGCCCTTTCGAGGCGGGGGCAAGTCACACCGAGCGCGGCGGCCCGTTCCTCGCCGGTCGATTAACCGACCCGGTGCTCGCCCCGGATCCAGCGCACCGTGCCGGACGACGCGCGCATCACGACGCTTTCGGTGGTCATGTAGACCTCGCCGGTGGGCTTGCGGCGGCGCTTCACCCCGTCGAGCAGCGAACCCGAGGTCACCCCGGTGGCGGCGAAGATGCAGTCGCCGCTGGCGAGATCCTCGAGCTTGTAGATGCGGTCGAGATCGGTGATGCCCCACTTCCTCGCGCGGGCCTTCTCGTCCTCGTTGCGGAACACCAGCCGGCCGTTGAACTGACCGCCGACGCAGCGCAGGGCGGCGGCCGCAAGCACGCCCTCGGGCGCGCCGCCCTGGCCCATGTACATGTCGACCGTGGTGTTCTCGTCGGTCACCGCGATCACCCCCGCGACGTCGCCGTCGCCGATCAGCACCACGCCGCAGCCCAGCGCGCGCAGCTCGGCGATCAGCTCGGCATGGCGCGGGCGGTCGAGCACGCAGACATTGATGCGCGAGGGATCGACGCCCTTGGCCGCCGCGACCGCCTTGACGTTTTCGGTCGGCGACTTGGCGAGGTCGATGATCCCCTCGGGATAGCCCGGGCCGACCGCGAGCTTGTCCATGTAGACGTCGGGCGCGTTGAGCAGGCAGCCCTCTTCCGCCGCCGCCAGCACCGCGAGCGCATTGGGGCCGGCCTTGGCGGTGATGGTGGTGCCTTCGAGCGGGTCCAAGGCGATGTCGATCTTGGGCCCTTTGCCCATGCCGACCTTCTCGCCGATGTAGAGCATCGGGGCCTCGTCGCGCTCGCCCTCGCCGATCACCACGGTGCCGTCGATATAGAGATTGTCGAAGGCGCGGCGCATGGCTTCGACCGCCGCGGCATCCGCCGCCTTCTCGTCGCCGCGCCCGACCAGCTGCGCCGCGGCGATGGCGGCGGCCTCGGTGACGCGCACCATCTCGAGCACCAGCACACGCTGGATCGCGTTTTCGGTCATGGCTTGCCTGTCTGCGAGGACGTCGGTATCGCTGAGGGAGTTCATGCGCAATTCAGCCTCTTTTCGCTCTGGTGCCCGCAAGGTCCGGGGCCAGACTTCGGATCGCCCCGGCGCTTAAGCGGATGGAGACGGGTTTGTCGAGCAATGCCGCACCCGCCGCGTCGGGTTTTCGTATCGCCCTGTCCGCTCTTGCGGCATCCGCGCTCGCGCTGGTCGGCACCGCGCCCTTGGCCGCGCAGGATGACAGCGTCGCGACACCCCCCGCTCCCACTCCGCCCGAACCGGCCAGCGCTCCGCAGGAGCAGCCGCCCGCGCAGCCGCGCATCAACCTGATGGTCACCGTGCCGCGCGGCGAGGTCAACCAGGCGCAGGCGAAGGAATGCGTCGACCGCGCCGATGCCGGCACGATCAGCGGCGAGATCGTGGTCTGCCGCCAGGTCGGCGACGAGGGCGAGACCCCGCTCAGCGGCAGCCGCGAGGAGACGCAGAAGCGTTACGCGCAGGAAACCATGCTCAAGGATGCGCCGCGCGCGCCGGATGCCTTCGGCATTCCCGATAACGGCAAGGGCATCGGCTTCGGCGGGGTCCCGCCCCCGGCGCTGTTCATCGACGTCGAGGCGCTGCCCAAGGCGCCCGCGGGCTCCGACGCCGACCGCATCGCGCGCGGCCTGCCCCCGCTCGGCCAGAACGAGGAACTCTCCGAGGAAGAGGAACGCGCCCGGCGCGAGGCGGCGGGCATCAAGACAACCGTGCCGCCGCGGCCGAAAAAGAAGAACTAGAGCGGCAGGATCGGCAGCACCAGCGGCTCGCCGGCGAGGCTCTCCGACCCTTCGAGCAGCGCCAGCGCCTTGGCGACGCAGCGCTCCGGCCCTTCGTGGGTGACCATCGCCACCATCACCTCGCCGCCGCTCTGCGAACGGCCCTGCTGGATCAGGCTCTCGATCGAGACATCGCCGTCGCGCATCGCGGCGGTGATCTCGGCGAGCACCCCGGGCCGGTCCTTGACCATGAAGCGGAGATAGGTGCGCTCGGGCCGGTGCCCGGGTTCGGCGGGCGGCAGCGCGGCGAGCTGCGCCACGGGGATCGAAAAGGGCGCACCCACCTCGTCGCGGGCGATGTCGATGAGGTCCGCGGCGACCGCGCTCGCGGTCGGCCCGTCGCCGGCACCCGCGCCCTGGAACAGCAGGCGTCCGGAGAAATTGCCCTCGGCGACCACCGCGTTGGTGGGGCCGTCGACCGAGGCGAGCGGATGGCCCTTGGCGACGAGGCAGGGGCGCACCCGCTGAAGCAGGCGCGGGCCTTGCGCGGTGTCCTCGACATCCGCCTCGCCGATCAGCCGGATCACGAAGCCCAGCGCGTCGGCCTGGGCGATGTCGGCGGCGCGCACGCGGGTGATGCCCGAAACGCGCACCCCCGCGAAATCGACCCGTGTGCCGAAACCGATCGCGGAGAGGATGGCGAGCTTGTGCGCGGCGTCCACCCCCTCGATGTCGAAGGCCGGGTCGGCCTCGGCGAAACCCAATCGCTGCGCCTCGGCCAGCACCTCGCCGAAGTCCGCGCCGCTGCGCTCCATGGTCGAGAGGATGTAATTGCAGGTGCCGTTGAGAATGCCGTAGACCTTGGTCAGCGCATTGGCGCTGGTGCCCTCGCGCAGCCCCTTGATCACCGGGATGCCGCCCGCCACCGCCGCCTCGAACTTGAGCGCCGCGCTGTTGGCCTCGGCGCTTTCGGCGAGTTCCAGCCCGTGATGCGCGATCATCGCCTTGTTGGCGGTCACCAGCCCCTTGCCCGCGCCCAGCGCCGCGCGCGACAGCGCCAACGCCGGGCCGTCCGAACCGCCGACCAGCTCGACCACCACGTCGACATCGTCGCGCCGGGCCAGCGCGGTCATGTCGTCCTCCCAGGCGAAGGGGGCGATGTCGACTCCGCGGTCCTTCCCGCGGTCGCGCGCGCTCACCGCCACCACCTCGATGGCGCGACCGGCGCGCGCGGCGATGAGATCACGATTGGTGGCGAGCAGCCGGATCACGCCCGCGCCGACCGTGCCGAGCCCGGCGATCGCGATGCGCAGCGGCGGAAGGGCGGAAGTGGTCAAGCGGGCCTCCATTGATAGCGGCAACGGCGCTTAACCTGCGCCCGCGCGCGGTCAAGGCGGCAAAAGCCTCACCCGCCCTGCGTGATCCGCCGCTCGCAGGGGCCGAGTGCCTCGCGCACGAAGCCATAGTCGCGCGCCGCCAGCCGCCGCGCCTCGGGGTCCCGCGCGAGGTTGGCGTTGCTCGGCAGCTGGTCGGGAAGCGAACAGGCGAGGCGATACCAGCGCAGGCTCTCGGGCTCGGGCGGGCGCGCCGCGCTGTCGATGATCTCGCCCCACGAGACGCCCCATTGCGGGCGCTGGCCGGGGCGGCGCAGGATGGTGAGCGAGACCGGGGAGCGGTCCTCGGTGGCAAGGAAGATCTGCGTCTCGGATTCGCCCGCCAGCGTGCCGGGCACCGCCAGTGCATCGCTGACGCCGGTGATGCGCGGCGGCACCTCGGGCGCGTAGAGCGCGGTGAGAATCGGCCGCAGCCGCACCTCGAGCTCGGGGGTCCAGGCGAGCTGCGCACCCGGCCCCACCAGCCGCACTTCGCCCGCGCGGCCCGGCACGCTGTCGGCGAACAGCAGCATTTCGCGATTCTTGAGCTTGGGCACCTTGCCCTTCGCGTCGAGCGGCACGTCGACGAGGTAGGCGATGCTCGCCCCCACCGGCAGGCGCCCGGCGACAAGGGCGAGGGTCTGCGCCTCGATGTAGAGCCGGGCGAATCCCGGTGCGAGGCCCGGCGCGCGCTCCGGCTTGAGCGCGGTCTGGCGGCGAATCTGCACCCGGATCACGAGGTCCGAAGCCTCGGAAAGGGTCACAAGATCGGCATAGGTCGGCCCTGTTGGCGCCGCCGCGGCGGGTGCGCCTGCAGGCTGCGCAAGCGCCGCGCAAGGTGCCGCGGCAAGGCCGCCGACCGCCAGCGCGAGGCCCGCCAGAGACTTGAAAAAAGGTCTTAAATTGTCGTTAATCTGTTCCTGCATCACTGCCCTTGCCTAGCCGGATATTGCGTGCTTTGTAGCAAAGGCGATTGGACATTGCGCGCAGTGAATTCGTCCTGAACCGATAAAGCGTTTGATTGGGTAGGGGTTGCCCGTTAAAGCCCGGGTGCTGGCCGTGCGGGGTTGGGGACATTCCCTGCGCGTTGAGCATGGTTGTGCCCTGTCCGTTCTCGCACTTGCGATTCGGGTCCGGGGCATGCCAGTCGGGATGAAGACGTGCGGAACGCGCCTGGCGCGCTCGCCGCCCTTCCTCCCGGCGTGGGAGGACTGAAATCCACGGGATCTGCCTGCCGGTGCGCTTGGCCGGTGGGCAGGAATTGTGTCGGACGCATCGTCCGGCGTGAAATTGGAGAGAAAGCGACTGGATGGCCTACGCTGACCAACAAAAAATGACCGGGAGCAAGCTCGTCGGCATCGTGATCGCGGTCGCGATCAATGCCGGCATCCTGCTTGCGCTCGTCTTCGGGTTGACCATCTCCGCCATCAAGAAAGAGATCGAACGGGTCACCACCATCGACATCGAGGAACCGCCGCCGCCGCCGGAGGAGCCGGACGAGCCGCCGCCGGAGCAGCCGCAGGATGTGGCGCCGCCGCCGCCGGTTGCGCCGCCGCCGCCGATCAACATCGCGCCGGCACCGCCGCAGATTCAGACGCAGCCGACGATTCCGCCTCCGGCTCCGCCGGCACTGCGGATTCCGCCGCCGGCTCCGGTTGCTCCGCCCGCTCCGCCGCCCGCGCCGTCCAAGGCCCGGGGTGCACGCACCAAGAACGAGCGCAGCTGGGCGGCGCGCATCCAGGAGAACTACCCGGCCCGCGCGCTGCGCGAGGAAATCGAAGGGACCGTGGGCGTGCGCGTCACCGTCACCCCCGATGGCCGTGCGACGGGCTGTTCGGTGACCGCCTCGAGCGGCTCGGACATTCTCGATGCGGCCGCGTGCCAGGGGATGGAGCGCTATGCGCGCTTCGAGCCGGCGCTCGATGATGCCGGCAACCCGACCACGGGTGCCTATTCCACGCGCATCACCTATCGTTTGAACTGACGGACCAATCCGGTCTCGGTCTTGAGGAGAGGCCGCGACCACCAGGAACTTTCTTTCAAGAGGACTACTCGCAATGAACCTTTACACCCTTGCGGCCGCCGCCGCCGACGTGCCCCAGAACGAGTTCGGCTTCATCGCCGCCATGAAGCAGGGCGGCCCGGTCGCCTGGACCATCCTCACCGTGCTGATCATCATGTCGGTCGGCTCGTTCTACATCCTGTTCACCAAGCTCTTCGAGCAGAACAAGATCATGAAGCAGTACAAGACCGTGCAGAGCTCGTTCTGGCGCGCCCCGACCCTGCGCGAAGGTGCCGCCAAGCTCGACAAGGACAGCGCCTGGCGCCAGCTCGCCGATGACGCGATCAAGGCCCAGGAAGACCACGGCAAGATGACCGACAGCCTCGAAGCCCATGACTACATGACCGGCACGATGCAGCGTTCGGAAGACTCGATTAACGCGGTGCTCGCGGGCGGCCTGCCGTTCCTCGCCACCGTCGGTGCGACCGCGCCCTTCGTCGGCCTGCTCGGCACCGTGATCGGGATCTACCGCGCGCTGATCAAGATCGGCATCGCCGGTTCGGCCTCGATCGACAAGGTCGCCGGCCCGGTCGGCGAAGCGCTGATCATGACCGCGATCGGCCTGCTCGTGGCGGTGCCCGCGGTGCTCGCGTTCAACTGGCTGCAGTCGCGCAACCGTCGCATCGCCGAGATGCTCAACGGCTTCGCGACCGACATCCTCGCCTACATCAACTCGGACGGCGCGGTGCGTCCCGCGGTGAAGGCGGCTCCGGCGGCCAAGCCCGCCGCCAAGCCGGCCGCGGCCCCCACGAAGGCCTGATCGCCCTTGCTGCACCACGGCGGGAGCCTCTCGTGCAGAGACTCCCGCCGACGGTCCCGGCGCCAAGTCCCTTCGCGGACCCTGGCACCGGGCACCAGATTCAAGTCAATGTTTTGACAAGGTAGGAATTCACAATGGCGATTTCGACGGGAGGCGGGGCCGATACCCCCATGTCCGACATCAACACCACGCCGCTGGTGGACGTGATGCTGGTGCTCCTGATCATCTTCCTCATCGCGGTTCCGGTGGCGATCCAGACGATCGAGAAGCTGGAAATCCCCGTCTTCGAATCGGTCGAATCGAAGGACAAGGTGGAAAACCTGCTGCTCACGGTCAGCACCACCGACACCGGCGGCCGCAGTGCCGGGGAACCGGGCTTCGAAGGCGCCTCGCGCGGCGGAGAATGCCGGGTGTACTTCAACAACATCACCCCGGTGACCTCGGAAGAGCTCTACGACAAGGCCTTCAACCGCCTCGACGCGATCGTCCGGCAGGCCGGTGGACCCGAGGCGCTGATGGCCGATCCGGAGCGGATCCCGCAGGTCCATATCCGCGCCGACGTCAACGCGCCGTGGCGCTGCGTGGCGGGGGCTATCTACAACGTGCAGGCCGCCGGCTATCCGACCGTCGGGTTCATCTCGAACCCGGTCGAGCCCGGCATCTGAGCCTGAGGAAGAGGAGTAACTGACATGGGTATGTCCGGAGGCAAACTCGACGGCGAACCTATGATGGACATGAACATGACGCCGCTGATCGACGTTCTGCTCGTTCTGCTGATCATGTTCATCATTACCATTCCGGTGGCCACGCACTCGGTCGACATCGATCTCCCGCAGGGCAATCCGCCCCCGCAGGACGTCATAATCGACCCGATCAAGAACAAGCTGGTGCTGACCCAGAACGACGTGATCCTGTGGAACGGCACTCCGCTGAACCAAGGCCAGCTGGTGACCACGCTGAGAGAGACCACCCAGATGGCGAACGAGCCCGAGCTGCAGTTCGAACCCGAACCGCTCGCCAGCTACGATATCTCGGCCCATGTGCTGCGGATCATCAAGGAATCGGGCGTCACCAAGTTCGGCTTCGTCGGCAACGAGAAATACCGCCAGTTCGGCAAGTAGTCCGCACCGCGCGAATACGACAGCAAGGGGCGTCGCGAGAGGATCGCGGCGCCCCTTTCGTTTGCAGTGCCGGAGGCGCGGCCGAAATGTTTCACGTGAAACATTTGCAGAACATCGTCTTGGGCACAATTTGCGTTGCAACCGCCATACCGGTACGCGTTAGGCAACCTCCTGTTTTCGGGCTACAATCCCTCTCGTCGCGGGCGGACCCCTCGCGCCGCGGCTGTCAGGAGACACGCCATGCCGCATGCCCTTACCCGCCGGAAAACCTACGCCCCCCGCACTCGCCTTCACCCCAGCCGCGCGATCGGCGGGATGAACGTCACCCCCTTGATCGATGTCCTGCTGGTGCTGCTGGTGATGCTGATCCTCGCCATTCCTGCGCCGGTCAACGTCACCCCCGTCGACCTGCCGGGCAAGCCGAAGCCGGTGCTGCCGGTTCTGGCCGAGAACGCCATCGCCATCGACGCCGCCGACCGCTTGTTCTGGAACGGCGCGCCGGTCTCGCCCGAGACCCTGCGCAGCCAGGTCGCCGCCGCCGCCGCATCGGAGGAACCGGCGCTGCTGCGCTTCGCTCCCGACGCCGAGGCCGGTTACGGCGTCGCTGCGCGCACCATCGCCCTTATCCGCGAGGAGGGCGCGAAAGGCTTCGCCTTCGTCGGCAACGAGAAGTATCGCCAGTTCTGAGGCGTGAGGCCGGGGGACGGCCTAGTCCCCCTCCGGCACCGCGTCCGGCCGCATCGCCTCGGCGATCAGCCCCTCGGCCTCGAGCAGCAGCTCGTCGTCGACGGCCCCCTGCGGCACCGCCTCGCGGCCGATCATCGTCATCACCGGCACGGCGAGCGGGGAGACGCGATCGAGTTCGACATGGACCAGTTCGCGTGTCGAGCGCTCGAGCAGGTCGGCGAGCCGGCCCACGTCCGTCATCCGCGCGCGGGCATCGGCCCAGGCGGCCTCGATCAGCACGTGATCGGGCTCGTATTTCCTGAGCACGTCGTAGATGAGGTCGGTCGAAAAGGTCACCTGTTTGCCGGTCTTCCTCTGCCCCGGATGCTGCCGCTCGACGAGGCCGGAGATCACCGCCACCTCGCGGAAAGCGCGGCGCAGCAGGTGGCTCTCGGTCACCCACTCGACGAATTCGCCGGTCAGGATGTCGGGCGACAGCAAGGGCGCGGGGTCGGTGACCGGCTTCAACCCCCACACCGCGAGGCAATAGTCGTTGGCGACGAAACCGCCGGGCAGCAGGCCGCGATCCTCCATCCGCCGGGTGATCAGCATGCCGAGGCTCTGGTTCGCGTTCCAGCCCTCGAAGGTGTAATAGGCGGTGTAGTGCTTGCCGGCATGGGGGAAGCTCTCGACCAGCAGCTCGCCCGGCGCGGGCAGGCGGCTGCGATAGTCCTGCATCTCCAGCCATTCGCGCACATCGTCGGGGAACCGCCCCCAGCCCGCGCGGTCGGCGAGCAGCGCCTGCACGCGGGTGGAGAGGTGCGTGGTGAGCGGCAGGCGCAGGCCGCCGTAACTCGGGATCGTCGCCGATTTCTTCGCCGCGCGGACAGTGACGTCCATGTCCTTCACGCCCTCGACCTCGAGGCTCATGCCCGCGAAGAAGAAGGTGTCGCCGGGCGAAAGCTGCGCGGCGAACCGCTCCTCGACCTTGCCGAGACTGCGCCCGTTCCTGAAGCGCACGGTGAGCATCTCGCTATCGACGATGATGCCGGCGTTCATCCTGTGGCGCTGCGCCTGGCCCGGGTGGGCGAGCCGCCACACGCCGTCCTTGCCCCGCACGATCCGCTGGAAGCGGTCATAGGCCCTGAGCGCATAGCCGCCGTTCGAGACGAAGCCGAGCACACGCTGGAAGGTCGCGACATCGACCCAGCTATAGGCCAGCGCGCTCCTCACCTCCGCCAGCAGCGCGTCCTCGTGGAACGGCCCGGCGCAGGCGCAGGCCATCACGTGCTGGGCGAGCACATCGAGGCTGCCGGGGCGGAAGGCCTCGCCGTCGCGCTGGCCCTCGTCGACCGCCTCCTTGGCCGCCATCGCCTCGAGGAACTCGAAACGGTTGCCCGGCACCAGCACCGCGCGGCTCGGCGTATCCAGGCGATGGCCTGCGCGCCCGATCCGCTGGAGCAGCCTTGACGAGCCCTTGGGCGCGCCCATCTGCACGACGAGGTCGATGTCCCCCCAGTCGACCCCGAGATCGAGGCTGGCGGTACACACCAGCGCCCGCAATTCCCCGCGCGCCATCGCCTCCTCGACCTTGCGCCGCGCCTCGGTGGACAGGCTGCCGTGGTGAATGCCGATGGGGAGGTTCCCCTCGTTCTCCTCCCACAGGCACTGGAAGATGAACTCGGCGAGGAAACGGGTGTTGGTGAAGACCAGCGTGGTGCGGTTGGCCCTGATCGCCTGCATCAGCTGCGGCACCGCCCAGCGCCCGGCATGGCCGCCCCAGGGCACCCGCTCCTCCTGCGGCAGCAGGATCTCGACCTCCGGTTCCGCCCCCTTCTCGCCGATCACGAGGTCGGCGGCGGCGATCTCGCCCGTCGCATCGAGATGCTGCGGGGCGAGCCATTCGCGGAAGGCGAGCGGATTGGCCAGCGTCGCCGAGAGCGCCGCGCGCCGCGCCTGCGGGGCGATGGCGTGGAGCCGCGCGAGGCTGAGCGCGAGCAGATCGCCGCGCTTGTCGGTGGCGAAGGCGTGGACCTCGTCGATGACGATGCGTTTGAGCCCGGCGAAGAGATCGGCGCTCTCGGGATAGGAGAGCAGCAGCGAGAGGCTCTCGGGCGTGGTCAGCAGCACGTGCGGCGGGCGTTCGCGCTGACGCTTCTTGCGGTCGGATGGCGTGTCGCCGCTGCGCGTCTCGACCCGAATGGGCAGGCCGATCTCCTCGATCGGGGCGAGCAGGTTGCGCTTCACGTCGGTCGCCAGCGCCTTCAGCGGCGAGACGTAGAGCGTGTGCAGCCCATCAGGCGGCGGGGCGCCAGCGGAGGGCGCGAAGTCGCACAGGGTCGGCAGGAACCCGGCGAGCGTCTTGCCCGCCCCGGTATCGGCCACCAGCAGCGCGTCGCGCCCCGCACGCGCCTTTTCCAGCATCTCGCGCTGATGCCGCCGCACCCGCCAGCCGCGCGCCTCGAACCAGGCGGCGATTTCGGGCGGGAGGGACGTGTCGGGAAGGGTCACCTGCGCGATGTGGCGCGGCGCGGGCGCGACATCAATGGCCGATGCTTTCCCCGCGTTCGAGCCCCGATGCGGCGAGCTGCGCGTCGATCTGCGCGAGCAGGCGGGCGAGCCCCTCCTCGCTGTCGCTCTCGGCGCGGGCGACCAGCACGTCCTGGGTGTTCGAGGCGCGCAGCAGCCACCAGCCGTCGGCGGTGTTGACGCGCACCCCGTCGGTGGTGTTGACCGCCTCGACCTCCGGGCCGGGATTGCTGGTGAGGCGCGCGGCAATTTCCTCCATCGCGGCGAACTTGCGCGTCTCGTCGACCTGGAAGCGCATCTCGGGGGTGTTGAGCATCGGCGGGATCGCGCCGCGCAATTCGGTCACCGACTTGCCCAGCCGTGCCGCCGCCGCGAGCAGGCGGACACCTGCATAGAGCGCGTCGTCGAAGCCGTAATATTCGTCGGCGAAGAACACGTGGCCGCTCATTTCGCCCGCGAGCGGCGCGCCCGTTTCCTTCATTTTGGATTTGATCAGCGAATGGCCGGTCTTCCACATCAGCGGCTCGCCGCCCAGTTCGGCCACCCGGTCGAACAGCGCGCGGCTCGCCTTGACGTCGGCGATGATCGTCGACCGCGGGCGGGCCTTCAGCAGGTCCTCGGCATAGATCATCAGGAGCTGGTCGCCCCAGATCACCCGGCCCTCGCCGTCGATCGCGCCGATCCGGTCCCCGTCGCCATCGAAAGCCACCCCGAAATGGAGCTGCTTCTCGGCGACGAGCGCGCGCAGATCGGCCAGATTGGCCTCCACGGTCGGATCAGGATGGTGGTTGGGAAAATGTCCATCGACTTCGGTAAACAGCAGGTGGTGTTCCCCCGGCAGGCGCGCGGCCAGCGCCTCGAGCGCGGGGCCGGCGGCGCCGTTGCCGGCATCCCAGCCGACGCGCAGGCTTTCGAGACTGGCGCTCTCGATCCCGGCCAGTCCCTCGAGCAGGCGCTCGACATACTCGCCCAGGATTTCCTTCGTGGTGACTTCGCCCGCGCCGCTGGCGAAGGCCCCGTCTGCTGCCAGTTTCCCGAGCTTCTGGATATCGGCGCCGAAGAACGGCCGGCCAAGAAATACCATCTTGAAGCCATTGTAATTGGGGGGATTGTGGCTGCCAGTTATCTGAATGCCGCCATCCACCTGTTCGCTTGAGGCTTCGGCGTAATAGAGCATCGGGGTCGCCCCCAGCCCGATCCGCACCACGTCGCAACCGCTCGCCGTCAACCCCTCGACCAGCGCGTGGTCGAGCATGGGGGAGCTGACCCGCCCGTCATAGCCCACCGCCACGGTCTTGCCGCCCTCGGCGCGCAGCAGGGTGCCGAAGGCCCGCCCGATCGCGCGCGCATCGTCGGCGCCCAGCGTTTCGCCGATGATCCCGCGAATGTCGTATTCGCGCAGCACGGTGGGGTGGAAATGGTGTTGCATGACGAGAGCTTCTCCTTGCCGGCCCCGCTCTTTCCGCTTCTGGACTGCGGCGCTGCGGGGCGGGTGATGTGGCCGCGGGTTCTGCCCGCGGACGGCCCGTTTGAGGCGCGACGCTGCACGGCGGACCCGCGCACGAAACGCCCTTTGGCCAAACCCCTGCCGCGCGATTGTGTCAATCCCGCGATGACGCCTAGGTTCGCCTCAGCCGCCCGCCCCGTCGCGCCCGCCGGGCAGTTCGTCGAGCAGCAGGTCGCGCGCGGCATTGACCTCCTGCATCGCGGCATTGGTGCCGCCGCGGTCGGGGTGGACCAGCGTGGTCAGCCGGCGGTGCGCGGCGATCACCTCCTCGCGACTGGCCCCGGCCTCGACCCCGAGCAACTTGCGCGCGCGGAACACCGCCTGGGCGCGGGTCGGTGCGGGGGCGAGGTATTCCCACGGCCACTTGCCGAAGGCCCAGCGGCAGAAGAAGCACAGCGCCGCGATCAGGACGAGAGCGCGCAGCACCGGCTCAGGCCAGCTCCAGCTCGCTTTGCGCGCGGTCGAACTCGGGCAGGTTCAAGGCCTTGACGAGGCTGCGCAATTCCTGCCGCGCGACGAGGTGACTGGTGCCGAGCTCGCCCAGATGCCCCTTGTCGAGCAGCGTCAGGCCCGAGGGGAACAGTTCGCGGTAGATCACGCGCTCCGACAGCCCCTGCGTCACCCGGAAGCCGACGCGCTTGGCCATCTCGGTCAGCGCCTTGTGCAGGCGCGCCTGGTTCCTCGCCTCGACATGGCCAGTGCGGTTCCTCACCACGATCCAGTCCATCTCGGGGCGTTGGTCTTCGATGGTCATGCGGCTGCGCTTCAATCGTGCTTCCCAGATCAGCTCGGCGAAGAAGGACAGCTTCTTGACCTTGAAGGTCTCGGCATCGACCTGGCCGATCAGGTCGAAATCGACGAAGCTGTCGTTCATCGGGGTGACCAGCGTGTCGGCATTCTCGACCGCGATGCGCGCGAAGGGGTCGTCGCGCCCGGGGTTGTCGATGATCAGGAAGTCGCAGGTCGCCTCGATCCGGCTGATTGCGGCGAGCAGTTCCTCGGGCGTCTCGCCGCGGAACACCTCGCAGTCCGGCGTCGGCAGGGTCAGCTGGCGCTTCTCCAGCGTGGCCAGCCGGTTCTCGATATAGCGGTGCATGGTGCGCTGGCGCGGATCGAGGTCGAGCGAGGCGACCCGCGCGCCGAGATAGGCGAGCGCGACCGCGACGTGCACCGCGGTGGTCGACTTGCCGGTGCCGCCCTTCTCGTTGGCGAAGACGATGCGGTGGGCCTTGCCGGGGATCCGCCGCGGGGGCGCGCTGCTGGCCATGACGTTTACGAAACCTCTTGCTTGCTCGCCCCGCCGGCTTGCGACTAGGGGTGCAGGCGGTTCTATCGGCAGGGGAAGGCCCGTGCAAATTGCGACGACGCGCGATGTGTTGAGAAATGCGCTGGCCGCGCTCCGGGGCGAGGGCGGCGGACGGATCGCGCTGGTGCCGACGATGGGCGCGCTGCACGAAGGCCACCTGACGCTGGTGCGCCGCGCCAAGGCAGAGGCCGATCACGTGGTGGCCTCGATCTTCGTCAACCCGAAGCAGTTCGGCCCCAACGAGGATCTCGACGCCTACCCCCGCCAGCTGGCCGAGGATGCCGCGCTGCTCGAGGCCGAGGGCGTGGCGCTGCTCTGGGCGCCGGCGGTCGAGGAAATGTATCCGGCGGGCTTTGCCACCAGCATCTCGGTCGCGGGCGTGAGCGAGGGACTGTGCGGCGCGGCCCGCCCCGGGCATTTCGACGGCGTGGCGACTGTGGTCGCCAAGCTGTTCAACCAGGTGCAGCCCGACATGGCCTTCTTCGGCGAGAAGGATTTTCAACAGCTTGCGGTGATCCGGACGATGGCGCGCGATCTCGACCTCGCTCTGCCCCATGTCGACAATATCATCGGCGTGCCGACCGTGCGCGAGGCGGACGGCCTCGCCATGAGCAGCCGCAACCGCTATCTCACGCCTGAACAGCGCGAAGCCGCCGCCGCGCTGCCACATGCGATGCGCAAGGCGATCGCCGCACTCGAAGCCGGCGCGCAGGTAGCGGGCACTCTGGCAGCGCTCGAGGCGGAACTGCTGGCAGCGGGGTTTTCCGGGGTCGACTATGCCGCACTCGCAGATAGCGCGAGCCTCGCCCCGCTGACGGCGCTCGGGCAAGCCCCCGCCCGCCTGCTGGTCGCGGCGCGGATCGGCGGGACGCGGCTGATCGACAACATGGCGGTGAACCCCGCGCGGTAACGCCAGAGCTTATTGACGCACCCGCGCCTTCGGTGGCATGGGCAAGCCCGAGCGGGCGGGTATAGCTTAGTGGTAAAGCTCCAGCCTTCCAAGCTGGCTATGCGGGTTCGATTCCCGCTACCCGCTCCAGATCCTCGCAGCCCGTTCCGCAGACTCCGCGCAGCCAGTCGCCGCCGCGATCCTCGCGCATGCCGTGAAGCGCGGGCCTATCGCATTGAATACCCCCGAAAGAGGTATTGGATAGCCCCCGGAAAGTGGGGTATTCCCTGCACAGATATTGGTCGTTTTGGAGAGGTCGGCCCGGATGGACGGTCATCAATTCGCAGATGGAATTACGCGTCCCGACTTCTCTGCCGAGGAAGAGGACGCCGACTTCGCGTTGCCGCGCTTCATTCCGGCCGCCGCGGCGAGCAGCGTGGCGGGCCGCCCCAAGAGCCTTCCCGCCCTGCTGCGCGATCTGCGCTATGAAGCCGGCATGACCCTCGCCGAACTCGCCATCAAGATCGGCGTGTCGAAGCCGACTGTCTGGGCGTGGGAGAAAGGCAGATCCCGCCCTGCTCCTGCCAAATGGGACGATATCGCGAGGGCGCTGGGCGTTACCCGCTACGACCTCGCGCTGGCCGCCAGGATGGAGCACCGTGGCAGGACAGGGGCGATTCTCTCGCGGCACGAGGAGAATGATCGCGCCGCGCTGCTCGCCGCCGGCCGGCAGATCATCGCCACGGCATTCAATGTCGAGCCTTCGTCGGTGCGCATCAGCGTGGATGTGTGATCGCCCGTTTCGGCGCGTCGCGCTGACCCGCCCCGATTCACGGACGCAACTTGGAAAACGATCTCAGCCGAACAGGCTGGCGGCAGCGTTGATGTAGCTTGCGATCACGATCGCCAGAATCAGCCAGGCTTCCAACGGAACGCCGGCTTTCTCGCGAAGCCCGTCAAGATCGCGTGAAATGTCGGATCGGGCGGCGAGATCCGCGTCTGGGGCAGGATCGGCGACTGCGTCGAACCCGCCGAGATCGGCGATCTTCAGCGGTGCGGTCGTTTTCGCATTAGGGTCTTGCAGCACGCGCGACGAAGATGAAACAGACGCCATCCGAAATTCCTAACCAGCCTGTTGCTTGTGTTAGAATTTTTTGGGGCCTGCCAATGCATCCAAAGGGATGTAGCCTGCAGAAGCTAGTCGCGCGAAACGCTCGTGTCTTGCACGGTACTAGATCAAATTGAAATTCTTCGAGGCGATGATCGCTTGGGTACGGCTATTCACACCGAGCTTTGCAAAGATCATCTTGATGTGCATTTTGACCGTCGCTTCCCGCAAGTTGAGGCTTCTGGCGATCTGCTTGTTCGCCAAGCCATCACAGATGCAACGCAGCACCTCTTCCTGGCGCGGCGTCAAGGTCGGAGTGTCGGGCAATCCATCGCTCTGCACGGTTTGCGGATTTGCCGGAATGACGTGACCGTTGGCGATCGAGAGCATAGCGTGCTTCACTTTGTCGATCGACAGGGTCTTGCTCAGGACGGCCGCGGCTCCGAAGCGAAGCGCCGCCGTCGCGGTGCCTGCCGTCGCAACCCCCGTCAGCAGCAGGACCGGGCGCTCGCCTTGCGCTGCGATTATCTGCCTCAGCCCGAGGAGGCCGTTCATCCCGGGGATCTGGAAATCGAGCAGGACAAGGTCGTACGGCCCGTTCTCGGCGATAAGCGCGAGCGCATCGGCCACGTTGGCTGCGAGTTCGACGGCGAAGAGGCCTTCAGCTTCGAGGAAGGCCTTGAAGGTGTCCCGCAACAGGTCGTGATCATCGGCGAACAGGACGCGCATCATGACCCGCGCTCCTTCGATACGGCGAGCACCCGTCGCAGTGCGAGGTTGAGATCGGTGGTGATCGCAGATTTGACGACCCGGTCCTCGAAGGGAGAGCCCGCAATGTCGATCTCCGCTTCGTGCAGCGCGGTACACAGGATGATCGGCAAGTGGGGGGCTATCCCGCGAATTCTGGTGGCGAGCTCCGCCCCGTTCATCTCGGGCATGTCGTAGTCGACGATCACCGCGTCCCATTCGGTGGGAATTTCGCGAAGCACGGCGAGGGCTTCGACCGGGCTGGCAAGCGCGGTCACCACCACCTCGGCCTTGTGCAGTTCGCTGGCGACCAGGTCCAGCACCTGGGGGTTGTCGTCAACCACCAAAACCCGCGCCCTGGGCATCGCGGGACACAGATCGTCGAGAACTGCCTGCTGATCGTTGAGCCCCGCTTCGGCCAGCGGCCAGACAAGCTGGAACATGGTCCCATGGCGACCACTCCGCACGCAGATCGCGCCGCCCGCCTCGGTCACCACTGCAGAGACCACCGCAAGTCCGAGGCCGGTGCCGAAGCTCTTGGTCGTCTCGAAGGGCTGGAAGATGCGAACAAGATCCTCGTCTGCGATTCCGCAGCCATTGTCCGAAACCGTGATCAAGGCGCAGGGCTCCTCGGGGATTGCACCGACCACCCGCTTCGCGAGCCGCCTGCTGGGATGAAGCCGCTCAAGCGTGATGTTGATGAAGCCCTGCCGCTCGCTGGGAAGCGCATCGCGCGCATTGCTGCACAGGTTCATCAGCACCCGCAGGAATTCGGTCCCCGCCGCCTTGAGCGCGATGCCCTCGTCGGGAGCGTGGAGATGGATCGAATGGTGCGATTTCAGCGTCACCGCCGTGAGGTCGACGACGGTCGCCAGCGCCGATCTCGCGTCCAGCGCCCGATCGGCGCGGGCGTTGCGCAGCGGCGCCAGGATCAGCTCGAGCATGGCAGTCGCCTGATTGGCGGCACCCTCGATCCGGTCGAGTTCGGGCGGTCGCGAATTTCCTGCGCGGCCGAGACTGACTGCCGAAGCCGAGATCACCGCCATGAGGTTGGCGAAGTCGTGCGCGACTCCGGATACGGCGCGGCTGACCAGCTCCTGCCGCTCCGCCAGCAAAAGGCTTTCGCGCGCGCGAATCCGCTCCCTGATCGCCTGCTGTCGCTCCGCCATGTCGCGCGTTGTGCAGACCAGCCCGCCACTCGGACTTTTCGCAAGCGCGACTTCCTGCTCGACGATGCTGCCGTCGCGATGCAGGCCGCGCGCTTCTCCGCGCCACGTGCCGGTGGTGAAGACCTCGGGCATTGCGACTTGCTCGATTCGCCGCGCTTCGTGGGGCGAATAGATGATCGACCAGTGCCTTCCCAGCAGCCCTGAAGGCTCCGCGTAGCCGAACATCGTGCAGTGGGCCTGGTTCAGATAGGTGAAGAACCCCTCGGCGTCGGTGATGGCCACGCCGTCGGAGGTCGCCTCGATCGCGGCAAGCTGTTCTTCCAGCTTCCGCTGGTAAGCATCCCGTTCGGCTTCGAGTTCGAGGCGGGCGCTTACGTCGCGCATGATTGCGGCGTATCCGGCCGGCCTGCCCGTTTCGGGATTGATCCAGTGGGTCAGCGCAAGCTCCGTCTGGACCTCGCGTCCATTGCGATGGATCGCGGTGACGCTGGTCATCTTTCCGGTCAGACGCGGCGCGTGCCCTTCCGAAAGCCGCCGCACACCCTCCAGATGCCGGACATGATGGACCTGCGGGACGATGAGGTTCAGACTTTGGCCGAGAATGTCTTCCGCACGCCACCCGAAAAGTTCTTCGGCACCCTTGTTCCAATAGATGATCCGGTTTTCGGGATCGATGGCAACGAAAGCGTCGGTGGTGGTCTGGGCGATGAGGTGCGACAGGCGCTCCTGCAGCTTGAGCACGCCCTCACCCGCCCCCTCGATACCCGACCAGGGGATTGATAAGAAAGGAATTGCGCCCTCTTTGCCTTGCAAGAGGGCCCGGTTCTTTTCCACGCGGCGCGCTTTCTTTGGAAGTTGCTTTTTTCCGAATCATAGCGAATTCGGAAGTTTCGAAATAACTACCCATCCGGGTGTAGTCATTCAGTTATGATGCTGAATTCCGACTTAAAGCTGCGCCTGTTAAAATGCCTATGCAACGGCCCGTCCGTCTCTTGGCGACGCTCATGCATCGCCCCGGACCCAGTCCCGCACGGCGGAGCGAAGTGCCCGTTTCTCGAACAGATCGCGCTGCGCCGCATAGGAACGCAGGTACATGATCTGAGCCTTCGTCAGCCTTTCGTCGAACCTGACCCCGACCGCGGTGGTTGTCTCGCCGAACGGACTGACCCGGACGGCGATCGCGAATGCCTCTATCGAACCGGCGCGAAGATAGCCGCAGGCGTCGACCGTCAACGGGCGAGGCACACAGACGAGAGCGCCGCTGAGGGACACATCGACGAGCACGCACTCCTGCACGTCGACAACGCTGGTCATTCTCGCGGGAATGCCCAGAGCGGTCCGCAGCATCGTCCGGCGTTCGACGCCGTGGCGGGCCTGGCCCGCGGAAATGGTCAGCCGCCTCATCGATCGGTGCACCTTGCCGCCGGGACGAGGTCTGCCCCCGCCGCGCGGCCGGGCCTTTTCTCGCGGCTGTCGCGAACAGGTGTGCGCATGAGGGAGGTCCTTGCATTCGCCGCGAGCGCCCGGCGCCCCAGGTGGCACCAGGCGCTCGGCAGCGTCACTGTTCCAGAGCGTGCGAGGTGGCTTCGAAGCTAGCTGCAACTTTGGCACCGACGGATTGAACGGCAGCCACAATCGCCATCGCGATCAGGGCAGCAATCAAGCCGTATTCGATGGCAGTCGCAGCCCTATTGTCCATGAACAAGTCACGGATGCGCTTGAAATACTTCATATCGAATTTCCTCGCTACTTTCATTTACCTGTGGGTCTCAGGTGATGAATTGGTAATCGAGGTGACGATAAATATAGGTTAAAATCCGTTTACCTATTCGGTATACGTTCTTTGGAGGGTGTGCGTGCGCCACGGCGAGAGTAGCCTGCCGCCCTCAGGAACACTCCCGGACGACGGCATCCTGGACCAGAACATCGCTGGTCGGACCGACGGTGATGGCAGGATTCGCGACCATGCAGATGCCGAGCCGCCCGGCCTGTTCGGGCTCCAGCGCCAGCCGATAGCGCCCCGGCTTCACCTGCTCGAACAGATAGCCGCCGCCGCGCTCGGTGCGGGCGGTGCCGGCGATTTCTCCCTTGGCGTCGACCAGCACCAGCCGCAGGCCGGACACGCCGCGGGCCGAACCTTGCGCCTCGAGGGTGACGGTGCCCTCGACCTCGCTCAGGGCAACGATCGGGAAGTCCATCACGTGGATGCGGCCGGCGCGCGGCACGATCTCCAGCCCGCGCGAGGCGGGGGCCATCAGGATGTCGGGCAAGGTGGAGGGATCGACCTGGACGGCGGCCGGATTGCCGTTGCCGAGCCGCATCAGCCGCGCCATGCCCTGCGCATCGGTGGTCGCAGTGCCGTTGAAGGCGCTGAAGGTCACCCCTTCAAGAGGGGTGTCCGCGGGGCCGAAGCGGCCATCGCCGTCCATGTCCTGGAACGCCCGGACCGCGACCGCGCCGGAGGACGCCTGGCCGGGGGGCGCGAAGAACGTCTGGCGCCGCAGCGGGTCGCGGCCGAAGCTGAAGCCGAACCGCAGCGCGATGGCATAGCTGCGCTGCTCGAAGGCGTAGTTGCCGTCGAGCGCGAGCGTGAAGCGGTCGAATTCGCGCACCGCCGAGACGCCAAAGCCGGTTTCGCCCGTTCGGAAGGAATGGAACGCCTGCCCGCTGATCAACGTTCGGTCGTCGACCTGATAGGCCACCTGCATGGATCCGTCCGTTATTTCAGGGCCTTGCAGCAGGCTGTAACCCACCGATGCACGCAGCTGCACCCGCGAGCGCTGGAAGGTGGCAAGGTCGAAGTTCCCGATCAGCTGCGAAAAGCGCGCGCCGCCGGGTGCAGCGTCGCGCGAATATTCGAGCGTGTTCGACAGCACTGCGCCCTTGAGGCGGAAGGAGGTGCGGAAGGCCGCGTCGATGTCGGTGCGCCCGTCGGCGAAGGCGATTCGGCGCAGGCGGGCGGCGAGGGGGAACGACTGGCCCGACAGCTTGACGCTGCCGTTGAACTCGAACTCGGTGGCGCGGCGCAGCGGATCGCGCGAATTGCTCCTGATCTCGTCCCGGAAACCTCCGCCATATTCGAAATGCGACAGCGAGAACGAGCCGCCGAGCGCGCGGCCGCCGAGCCCCGCGCCCAGCGCGCTGCTGCCGTCGCTGCCCAGCGCCCCGTCCGCACGCAAGGCGAGCGCCCCCATCCCGGTGCGCAGGCCGGCGGTTGCCACCGACAGATCGGCGCCCTGCGGATCCTGAAACCAGGCGAGGCTGCTCACCGCCGTAAGTCCGGACGTGATCCCGTAGGCGAACTGCGCGGTGGCCTGCCAGCTGCCGAAGCCCTCGAGCGGATTGAAATTGGGTCCGCGCACGCCCAGCAGGTTCTCGCCGCGCTGCACGATGCCTGCGTCATATTCGAACCGGCCCTTCGCCAGCCGCCCGTCCCCCACGGTGATCCGCCGGACTTCCTCGCGGCGCTGCCCCTGCGGGCCGTAGAACACGAGGCGGAAGACGTTGAGCCCGTAATCGACCGGGACCTCGAGGAATTCGTACTGGTCGTTGACTGCGCGTGCGACGGAACCGACAAGGATATCATTGCGATAGAGCTCGACCTCGTAGCCATTGGGAAGGATGCCGCGCAAGTCGATGCGCTCGAACACCGAGGCGCTCTGGAAGGGTCGGTTGGTGAGCGTGACACCCCGTCCGGCCTGTCCGCGCAGACCGAGCGGCATCGAGGCGGTGGCGACGTCGCCGAACTGGAAATCGGTCGCATCGAGGGGGCCGAGCAGCCCCGCCTCGGCATTGCGCCGGCCCATCTGGATCAGGGAGGCGACCAGCCCGTCGCGCGTGGTGGCGCTGAAATAGGTCTGCGCGGTCATGAAGGCGAGGTCCGCGCCGAGCCGCAGGTCGCCTTCGAGCCGCGCGCCCAGCGGAGAATCCGACACCGCCCGCAGCTCCACGTCTGCGAGCGGCGCGGATGCGGCAAGCCACGGCGTATCCTGCCGTGGCCACCGTTCCTGATCGGGTCTTGCGTCTCGCGCCCCGAGCCGCAATCGTTCGGCCTCGCGGCGCATGCGCTCCTCGAAGGGGAAGGGTTCGCGCGTGGCGAGATAGAGCGCCTGCGCGCGCAGGTTCGCCTTCACCTCGAGCGGGAAGATTTCCTCGAAGACTTCGCGGCGCAGGTACATTTCGCCGTCGAAGGCCTGCGCCTCGCCGGGCGCCAGCGGCCGTTCGCCCCCCGCCGTGACCAGCCGCCCCTCACGCAGGTTCACCGTGAGGGTGCGGCTTTCGTCGAGAAACCAGCCATTGGCGTAATGGCCGTCGTCGCTGACCCGGATCGCCAGATCGAGGATCCGCGCCAGCTCGCCGAGCGGCAGATACACCGCATCGCGCGTGCCGTAGGCGACGACCGTGTCGCTGGCGTCGATCCCCTTGATCCTGAGCTGAAGGATCAACTCGTCGTCGCTGGTGAAGGCGGGCTGGTCCGGGTCGCCGGGGAAAGTCTGGGTACCGGGACGGAAATCGAGGTTCTGCTGCTGCTGCTGGGCGAACTCCTGTTTCGGCGCGGTGACCGGCAGCGATGCCGCGCGCGGAGTCGCAGCTTGAACCTCGGGGTTCGCCACAGGCGCGGCAGGGCTGACGGCAATCGGCCGGGTGCGGCCGGCGCTGCTGAGCGGATCGGCAAGCGCAACGGCATGAACCGGCGCGGAGTCCTGCGCGGGCGCCGGGTCGGGTGCTTCCGGAGGCGGAAGCCGGCCGGCCCCGGATCGCCGATGCGCAGGACGTCCGGCCCCGACGCAAGCGGCAGATTGCGTCGTTTCGGCGAGCGGCGCGGCAGCCTCGGGGCGCGCGACAAATGCGGCTCCCCCGGTGGCGGGCAGATTCTCGACGTTAGCCGGCGGAGCGGCCTGCACTTCGCGGGTGCGCCCCGGTTCCTGCGCGGGAACGGGCGCGGGCGTGGGCATCATCGCGGCACCGGGCGGCCCGGCACCGGCGAGCGGCGCCGACACCTGCGGGCCATGACCCGGTCCGAGGTGCGGGGACCGCGCTGTCAGCGGCCCTGCCAGGATACCGGGCAGAGCGGCAATCGCGGCAATGAAGCCGATCTTGCGCAGGATCGTCACGGCACGACGAAGGTCTGCCTCGCCAGTGTCTCGCCGGGCGCAACGTCGTCATCGACGAAGGTCGCCACGACGCTCATGCCGGAGTGCAGTCTGGCAAGGTCGAATTCGGGATTGACCGCCAGGCGCAGCGTGCGGAAGTCGATCTCGGGATAGACGCCGATGCCGCGCGCAACCACCAGCGGCTTGTCCTCACCGGCGACGGTGATGACGAGATCGCCATAGGCCGAGCGCGTCCCGGCGCGGGTGATCGTGAGCGCGACCTGCGGCCCGGCCTCGCCCTCGACGAGCGCAAAGTCCTTGAGCCCGACGTCGAGCGTCGTCTCGCCGATCCTGACGATCACCGGAATCGAGATGCCGAAGCGGGGGCGGATGGTCACGCCGACCTTGCCCGCGGTGCGCGCCTCGTCGCCCAGCGCGTCCTCGATGGACAGGCTCTCGTCATCGGCGGGAACGGAAACGACGGTGAAATGGGCGCGATATTCCCCGTCGGGCAGGTCGGCCGGCGGCCGCGCCATGACGCGCACCGTTTGCGCTTCGCTGCCGAGCAGGAGGACGCGCCGCGGGGACCAGCGCAGCATGTCGCTGGCGGTCTTGACGCGGCTGGTGTCCGCATCCGCGGGCAGGTTGTTGAACGGGATGATGCGCCCGCTGTCGGTCATCAGCATGTCGGTGACCGAGATCTCGTATTCCCCCTCGACCGGCATCTTGTTGTAAAGGCCGACGGAAGCGACCCGCTGCCGCCGGTCGAGCACGATACGCCGGGGATAGATGTTGATGTCGCCCATCCCGCCGACCGAGCCTTCGGGAACTTCGCCCGGCTTGACGACGGGCAGCGCCGGAGCGGGGGGAGCCTCTTGGTCGGCCTGTTCGGCAGCTTCGAGCGCGAGGCTCTGCGCCGCGGAGGGGCCGGCAAGGAAAAGCGCGGCCAATGCGACCGGTGCGAACAGCGTCCGGGCAATGCTATGGTAAATGCGGCGCGTCATCGTTCTGCCTGAAAGCCCCCTGAAAAAACCCAGGGTCTTCTACGAAGAACATGGTTAACTTTTAGTAGACGGGCTGCAGATCAATTGTAGATCACCGTGACGTCGAAGACGCCGCGGTAAGCGCCGGGCGCCTGATTTGCGTTAACGCGCAAGGTCCCGCCGAGATCGAGCCGGTAGATGCGGTTGCGCCCGACGCCGGAGGTCACCACCAGCCGGGCGGTGATCGAATTCACCGTCATGTTGGCGCCGCCGTTGGTGATGATGATGGTGCCCGGGATGTACACCGTTCCGCCGCGGTTGCCCGCCTGCTCGACGATGAATTGCGCCGGACCCCGGCCGCTGGCGGGTTGCGCCATGCCGGTGGAGGAGGCCACCTCGCCGGTGGCATTGAACGAACCGTCCACGTTGATCCGGATCGTGCTCGCCGCGCCGGGAGAGGCGAAACGTCCGAACCGCAGGTCGGAAACGCGCCGGATCGTCGCCGGGTCGGTGACCTCGGCGGTGGCCGTGCCGGAGCCCTGGAAGCTGTCGCCGGGTGCGGCGGCCGCCGGGACGGCCTGCACCGCGGCAGCAAGCATCGCAGCCCCGCCGAACAGGTTCAGATAGCGCATGATGGCTCGTTCGGATGAATGAGGGGGGCGCAGGACGGCGCGGCTCGCACCGCTGCCTGCGCCCGCCCGTCAGTCTCAGTTGTAAGCGACCGTGACGTTGTAGGAACCGTTGTAGGTCCCGGCCGATTCGCCGCCGGCGACGGTCAGGGTGCCGCCGACCGAGAACGATGCGGTGCCCGCGGTGCCCAGCGTCCCGTTGGTCGGCGCCGAGGTGGTGAAGGTCATGGAGTCGGTACCGTTGCTCACGCTGCCGCCGGTGGTGGCGATGGTGAAGCTGCGGTTGGCGTCGCCGGTGACGTCGAAAGCGTCGGCGGCTTCAACCGAACCGCTCAGCAGCGTGACGTCGCCGCTCGGCGTGCCGGCGCCGGACTGGTCGACGACCACGGCACCGCCGGCGGTGCCGGTGGTGAAGGTGCCGAAGTTCAGCGCGGCACCGCTCACATGGGTCAGCGTGATGGGAGCGACCACTTCAGCGGTGGCGGCGCCCTGCGCGGTGGAGGTATCGCCGGGAGCGGCCAGCGCCGGCGTCGAGATGGCGGCTGCACCGGCAGCCAGAATGATGAGCTTCTTCACAGATGGTCCCCTTCGAAATTGTTGGTCCGGCCGGGTCTGGTCGAGGCCGGCCGTCAGGACGCAAGCCAGCGACTGCGTGCCTGCGCTAAGGGCAACTACCTATCCTTTGTTAAAAAGCCCCGTATAAGCGCGTTACATACCTTTAACCATGATTGCCTAACGGGCACGGCAAGGCTCGGGCAGCTGCCCGGCGAAGCGCGAGCCCGCCGTCGATCAGTTGTAAGCGACGATGACCGAGAGGTCGGCGCGGAACAGGTCGGGCCGCGTGCCGGCGGGCACCCGCAGCGTTCCGCCCACCTGGAAAGTGTCGCGCCCGCGATTGTCGAGGCGCCCCTCCCCTGCCCCGCCCGGATCGTTGAGACTGCGCATCACGAGCCCGCTCACCGGCAGGCCGACGCCCGTTCGCACGCCGTAGGCGACAATCGCGCCGGGCAGCGTGACCCGGTAGCTGCGGTCCGGCTCACCGGTGACGCCGAAACGTGCGGGGTGCGGCGCGCAGTCGGTCCGGCCCGAACAGCCCGCCCGCGCCGCATTGGCATAGGTCGGAGCGGATCCGTCGGCAGCGACCGTGACCGAACCCTCGCCCGATGCGCTCAGCACGATCGCCCCGAAGGAGAGGTCCGCCAACGACACGGCGGTGATCGGGACGACCACCTCGGCCTCGGCGCGGCCGGTGGCGGCGGTCGTGCTGCCGGGCTCGGCCAGAGCGGGTGGCGCGGTGAGGCCCCATGCAGCCGCCAGCAACGCCGGCAAGAAGCGCATGGCAGGCGCCCGGCGGGCGATCACAGCCGTTCCCGCGAAACAATCCGTGCGTCGATGGCGATCGGGATGTTGACCAGCGCACCGCCGAAGCTGCGGGTCACGTCGAGCCGCCCCCCCACCGCGAAACTTGTCGCGCACACCCTTTCCCGGCAATTGGCGAAGCGGATCGTGACGGCCTCGCCCGAAGCGACCCGCGGATAGCCGGGCAGGTCCGTCTCCAGCGCGGAGAGCCGGGCATCGACCCCGCCGAACCGCAGACTCCCCGGCACCGTCATGACCAGTTCGATGGTGACATCGAGCGTCTGCTTGCTCTCGTTCCCGCGATCATATTCGACGAGAAAGCGCGCAGGACGCGGCTGGCTGCCGTCGAGCGGAAAGATCGCCGTGTCGAGGACCGCGCCGGTGATGCTGACGGTGCGCGAACCCTGGCCGGTCACCATGAAGGTCCCGAAACTCAGTTCGCCCTGGCTGCGCACCCGCACCTCCTGCGGCTTGGCGAGCGCCGCGGCGGGCGCGAACAACGCCAGCGCGAGACCCCCCGCAAGGGCAGAGCGAGTCAAGCGGAACGGCGGCATGATGTCGGGTCCGGCTCCCTTTTCCCGGCAGGCCCGCGGGCAAGTGCCGCGCGTGCCGCCAATTCTTCACAGCTGCGCCTAACAGATAAGCCCCCGCACGAGAACAGGACCTTGCCCGCTGCCCCCGTGTTTTCCGAAGGGGGACTCCGCTCGCGCACGAGCCGCCGGGCGCCCCCAAGGCGCGGCGGTCAATCCCTGCGGTCGGGGGCGGGCTCGTCGGCGAAGCAGCCCGGGGTGCCGGGGCGGGGCGCCTCGTAGGTCGCCCACTGGCTGTCCGGCCCGGGCGCGGCGGGCGGACCGGCGGGGCCGGGTTCCTTGCCGAAGCGCAGCTGGTGGAGGTGGACCTTGGCGATCATGTTGGCGGCGATCGGCGCGGTGACGAACAGGAACACCGAGACCAGCATCTCGTGGGTGGTCCACTTGCCTTCGACCAGCTGGAAGAACGCCACCGACCCGACCAGCATCGCCCCCAGCCCGAGCGTCGAGGCCTTGGTCGGCCCGTGCAGCCGCTCCATCAGTGAGGGCAGGCGCACCAGCCCCCAGCTGCCAATCAGCGCAAGGCCGCTGCCCAGCACGATCAGCGCGCTCGCCAGCAATTCGGGAAAAGAAAATCCGGCGGTCATTCGATGATGTCCCCGCGCAGCATGAACTTGGCATAGGCGACCGTGCCGACGAAGCCGACGAGCGCCAGCAACATCGCCGCCTCGAATGCCGTGCCCTCGCGGCTGGCGATCCCGGCGAGCACGATCATCCCGATCGCGTTGATCACCATGGTGTCGAGCGCGAGGATGCGGTCGCCCACGCCCGGCCCCTTGAGCAGCCGCCACAGGTTGAGCGCCAGCGCCAGCCCGAGCGCGGTGAAGCCGAAGGCGAGGGCATAGGCGATCATGCGAAGATCCTCTTCAGCCGCGCCTCGTAGCGCGCCTTGGCCCGGGCGATCTCGGCGGCGGGATCGGGCGCGTGGAGCGCGTGGACGAGGAGCCAGGTCCCGCAGGCCGAAACGTCTGCCGAGACCGTGCCGGGGGTGAGGCTGATCGTGCCTGCGAACACGGTGATTGCCTCGGGGCGGTCGAGTTCCAATGGGATGGCAAGCCAGGCCGGCTGCAGCCGGTGGTTGGGCTTGAACAGGATGATGCCCGCGACCTGGAAATTGGCGACGATGATGTCCCACACCACCAGCGCGACATAGGCGAGGCCGGGCAGGAACCGCACCTCCGGACGCCCCGGCCAATAGGGCGCGGTGAACAGCGGCACGCCGATGCCGACCAAGAGGCCGAGAAACAGCGCTCCCGCGGTGAGGTCGCCCACCATCACCATCCACATGATCACCAGCAGCACCGACAGGCCGGGATGGGGGACGAGACGGCGGATCATGGCGCGCGCTCCCCCAGGACCGCGCGCGCTGCGACCGCGGGGTCGAGCACCTCGCCCGCTGCCGCCCCGGCATAGGCGCTTGCCCATCCCGCCCCTGCCGACAGCGCGGCGAGCAGCGCCAGCGCGATCAGCGGCGCGGCCAGATCCGCGCGCGGGGCGGGCGCGGGCGGAGTCGCGCCGCCATGCGCGGCAGCCTTCCAGAACACCGCACTGCCCGCCCGCGCAAAGCCGATCACGCCGACGAGCGTGGTGACGAGGATCACCCCCCACGCCCAGCCCCAATCGGGCAGTGCGGTCGCCGATTGCAGGATCAAGAGCTTGCCGATGAAGCCCGATAGCGGCGGCAAGCCGCTGGCGGCGACGGCGGCGGCCATGAACATCAGCCCGGTCCATTGGCGATCGGCGAAGTCGCTGGCGGGCGCGGTGTTGTCGTTCGCGCCGCCGCGCCGCCGGGCGATCACGTCGGCAACCAGAAACAGGGCCGCACCCGCGAGGGTCGAGTGGACGAGGTAGTATAGCGCCGCGGCGAGCGTCGCCTGCTGCCAGCCTGCCACCGCGATCAGCAGCGTGCCGGTTGATCCGATCACCGCATAGGCGGCCTGTTCGGAGAGGCTGCGCGCCGCGAACACCCCGGCAAAACCCACCGCGGCGGTGATCAGCGCGGCGGGCCACAGGAAGGGCGCGGGCGCCCACGCCGCCGCTCCCGCACCTTCGCCGAACACCTGCGGCACGACGCGGATCAGGGAGTAGACCCCCACCTTGGTCATGATCGCGAACAGCGCCGCCACCGCCGGGGTGGCGACATCATAGGTGCGCGGCAGCCACAGGTGGAGCGGCACCACCGCCGCCTTGATCGCGAAGACGCTCGCCAGCAGCAGCGCGGCAATCCGCAGCAGCCCCTGGTCGGCCGGCGCGATCTCGGCCACCCGCAGGCCCATGTCGGCCATGTTGAGCGTGCCGGTGAGCGCGTAGAGCAGCCCCAGCGCGATCAGGAACAGCGAGGAGCCGACGAGGTTGACCACCACGTATTGCACCCCCGCCTTCAGGCGCGGCGAACCCTGCCCGTGGAGCAGCAGACCGTAGGAGGCGATCAGTAGCACCTCGAAGAACACGAACAGGTTGAACAGGTCGCCGGTCAGGAAGGCGCCGTTGAGACCCATCATCTGGAACTGGAATAGCGGGTGGAAATGCCAGCCCTTGCGATCCGCGCCCGTCACGACCGCGTGGAGCAGCGCGATCAGCGAAAGGCTCGCTGCCAGCAGCAGCATGATCGCCGCCAGCCGGTCGGCGACCAGCACAATGCCGAAGGGCGCGATCCATTCGCCCAGCGCATAGACGTGGATCTGCCCGTCGCCGGCCAGCCGCAGCAGCGCAAGCGCGCAGGCGAGCATCACGAAGCCCGAGACGAAGCTGACCCCCGTCGCCCAGGCCGGGTGGCGGCGCATCAGCAGCAGCGTGATCGGCGCCGCCAGCGCCGGCACCGCGATCGGCAGGATCGGGAGGTGCTGGAGCAGGCTCATTCGCCCTTCCCCGCGGACAGCTCATCGCCGCTGCACGGCACCTTCTCGCCATCGACATGGTCGCTGCCGGTCTCGAGATAGCTGCGCAGCGCAAGGATCACGACGAAGGCGGTCATCCCGAAGGTGATGACGATCGCGGTCAGCACCAGCGCCTGGGGCAGCGGATCGGTATATTGGGTGACGCCCTTCTCCCAGATCGGCGGGCGGTCGAGCACCAGTCGTCCGCTGGCGAACAGGAACAGGTTGACCGCATAGGAGAACAGCGTGAGCCCCAGCACCACCTGGAAGGTGCGTGCCCGCAGGGTCAGGTAGATGCCGCCCGCGACCAGCACGCCGATGGCGCTCGCGACGAGGAATTCGTAGCTCATCATCGCGCCTCCTCCGCCGCTCGGGCCGCGGCATAGGCGCGCGCGGCGCGCTGGGCGATGTGGCTCAATTGCGCCAGCGCCAGCGTCACCGCGCCGAACACGGTCAGGAACACGCCGGTATCGAACAGCATCGCGCTCGCCAGCTCGAACTCGCCGATCACCGGCAGGTGGAAATAGCCGAAGGCCGAGGTGAGGAAATTGCTTCCCAGCAGCATCGCGCCGATCCCGGTCGCCATCGCCACCAGCACCCCTGTCGCGATCATCTGGTGTTCGCCGAAACGGCGCCGCCGGTCGGACCAGTCGTAGCCCGCGGCGAGGTATTGCAGCAGGAAGGCGATCGCGATCACCAGCGCGGCGATGAACCCGCCGCCCGGCTGGTTGTGGCCGCGCAGGAACAGGTAGATCCCCACGGTCAGCGCCAGCGGCAGCGCGATCCGGCTCGCCATCACGAACATCATCGGGTGCTGTTCGGGCGAGTGCGGCATGTCCTCCTGCCAGCGCGCCAGCCGCGCGCCCGAGGCGCCGCGCGCGGCGGTGTCGAGCAGCGCGAAGATGGCGAGACCGGCGATGCCCAGCACGATGATTTCCCCCAGCGTGTCGAAGGCGCGGAAGTCGACGAGGATGACGTTGACCACGTTGGTCCCGCCCCCGCCCGGCTTGGCATTGGCGAGGTGGAAGGCCGAGATGCTCGCGCCCGGCTCGCGGGTCAGCATCGCCCACGAAATGCCGCCCACCAGCAGTCCCCCGACCACCGCCAGCGCCCCGTCGCGCCAGCGCCGCGCGGCACTGGAAAGCACCGGGGGCGCCTTGGGCAACAGGTTCAGCGCGAGCAGCAGCAGCAGGATCGTCACCACCTCGACCGAGATCTGGGTCAGCGCGAGATCGGGCGCGGAGAAGCGCACGAAGGCGAGGCTGGTGACCAGGCCGATCACGCTGACATAGATCAGCACCCGCAGCCGCTGGCGCGCATCGTTGATCACCGCCGCGACCGCCGCGATCAGCAGCCCCCAGGCGATCACCGCGGGCAGGGGCGCGGGAATGCCGGGACGTGCGCCCGTAATCGCGCCTCCGCCGGCCAACGCCCCGTCGAGCACCAGCACCACCACCGCCGCGAAGGTCGCGAGCAGCATCCGCTGGAGCGAGGGTTCGTGGGTGGCGACGTAGAACTTGCGCACCCACTTGTCGGCAAAGGCGATCGCGCTTTCGAAGATGCGCTTGGCATCGAGGTGGCGCACGCGCTCCCAGCTCGCCAGCAGCCGTGCGTGGCGCCACACCAGCAGCGCCCCGGCAGCGACCGCGATGGTGCTGAGGATCAGCGCGATGTTGACGCCGTGCCACAGGCCGAGCTCGAACTCGGGCGTGGGCGCCCCCGTCACCGCGTGCGTCACCGCCCCCACCAGCGGCGCGGCAAGCGCCATCGGCACGAGGCCGAGCAGCACAGCGAGCAGCGTCAGCAGCGCGCTCGGCGCCCACATCCCGGCGGCCGGGTCATGCGCGCGCGCGAAGGGCTCGGGATCGCGGGGGCGGCCGAAGAACAGCTGCCAGGCGAAGCGCAGCGAATAGGCGACCGAAAAGGCCGCGCCGATGGTCGCCAGCGCGGGTACCACCCAGGCCGGGCCGAACAGCGCGATCTCGGGGGTTTCGTAGAGCATCATCTCCTTGGAGATGAACCCGCCGAGCGGCGGCAGCCCCGCCATCGAGGCCGCGGCGAGCGTGGCGACGAGCGCGGTGACCGGCATCGCCTTGGCCAGCCCGCCGAGCCGCCGGATATCGCGCGTGCCGGTCTCGTGGTCGACGATCCCTGCCGCCATGAACAGCGCCGCCTTGAAGGCCGCGTGATTGAGGATGTGCAGCACCGCGGCGACCACTGCCATCTCGCGGCTGAAGCCCAGCAGCATCACCAGCAGGCCGAGCTGGCTGATCGTCGAATAGGCAAGGATGCTCTTGAGATCATGACGGAACAGCGCGACCAGCGCGGCGAAGATCATCGTTACCAGGCCCGTGGTGCTGACGATCAGCGCATAGGCCTCGGTTCCCGCCAGCACCGGCCACAGCCGGGCGAGCAGGAACACCCCCGCCTTCACCATCGTCGCAGAATGCAGGTAGGCGCTCACCGGGGTCGGCGCGGCCATCGCGTGGGGCAACCAGAAGTGGAACGGGAACTGCGCGGACTTGGTGAAGCAGCCCACCAGGATCAGCGCGAGGATCACCGGGTAGAGCGGCGAGCCCTGCACCTGCGCCCCGCGCTCGAGGATCGTGGCAAGATCGAAGGAGCCGGCAACGGTGCCCAGCAGCACCATCCCGCCGATCAGCGCGAGGCCCCCGCCTCCCGTCACCGCCAGCGCCATGCGCGCGCCTTCGCGCCCCTCGGCCTTGTGCTGCCAGAACCCGATCAGGAGGAAGGAGGAGAGGCTCGTCAGCTCCCAGAACACCAGCAGCAGCAGCACGTTGCCCGCCAGCACGATGCCCAGCATCGCGCCCTGGAACAGCATCAGGCTGGCGAAGAAGCGCGCGGTCGCCTCGCCCTCGTGAAGATAGAAATGCGCGAAGATCACCACCAGCAGGCCGATGCCGAGGATCAGCCCGGCGAACATCCAGCCGAGCGGATCGACCATCAGCGTGAGCGCAAGTCCCAGCGAGGGCACCCAGCTGACGCTCGCCGAGGGAACCGCGCCCGCACCGATTACCGGGCCGGCCAGCGTGGCGAGCAGCAGCAGGCCGGCGCCGCTCGCCGCGCCCGCGATGCCGGCATGGACGCCCCGCGCGGCAGGGCCCGCCAGCGCGATCAGCAGCGCGGCGATGAAGGGAAGCGCCACCAGCAGGTATAGCGTCAAGGCATTCGCCATTGGCGGTTCCGGTGCTTCCCCTGTTCAAGAACGACCCGCCGCGGTGGGCGGTGCGGCCCGCGTGTTGCGCGCTTGCTTGGCCATAGACGAGGGCGGGGCGCTTGGACAAGCCGCAGCGCCGCCTTGCGCGGCTCAGTCGCCCTCGAACTCCATCAGCGTGCTGACCGCGATGCCAGCGGCGCGCAGCCGCTCGGCGCCGCCAAGGTCGGGCAGGTCGATGACGAACAAGGCGTGGCTGACCTGCGCCCCGGCCATGCGCAGCAGCTCTGCCGAGGCCAGCGCGGTGCCGCCGGTGGCGATCAGGTCGTCGACCATCACCACGTTCTGCCCCGGCGCGATCGCCTGCGGATCGATCTCGAGCCGATCGGTGCCGTATTCGAGCGCATAGTCGATGCCGATGGTCGCAATCGGCAGCTTGCCGGGCTTGCGCACGGGCACGAAGCCGATGCCGAGTTGCACCGCCACCGCCGCGCCGAATATGAAGCCGCGCGCCTCCATCCCGGCGATCTTCTCCGCGCCGGCCGCCGCGGCGCGTTCGGCGAGGTGGTGGACGCTCGCGGCCATGCCGCGATGGTTGCCGATCAGCGTGGTGATGTCGCGGAACTGGATGCCCGGCTGCGGGAAGTCGGGCACGGTCCGCACCAGCGCCTTGAGCTCCTGCGGAGAAAGATGCTGCGCGCTCATGTCGTTCGGTCGGCCCCTTCTGCCGCGGTCAATGCACCGACGCCCCGCCATCCGCAAGGGAGGACGGGGCGCCGGTCGAGGTCGATAGGCGGATGAAGCCTACTTCTTCTTCGGTTTCATCCCCGCCCAGATCTGCTTGTAGGACAGGAAGGCCAGCGCGGTCGCGAAGAGCAGGAAGCCGATCACGAACCAGCCGGTCTGCCGGCGCGCCACCAGCGAGGGTTCGGCGGTCCAGGTCAGGAAGGCCGAGACGTCGGTGGCCATCTGCGGGATGGTCGCCTTGGTGCCGTCGGCATAGGAGACCTGCCCGTCGAGCACCAGCGGCGGCGGCATGGCGATATTCACATTGGGGAAGTGCTTGTTGAAGTAGAGGCCGGTCGGGGTCTCGAAGCCGACCTTCTTCGCCAGCGCGGGATCGGGTTCGCCGTAGCCGGTGAGGATCGAATAGACGTAGCGCGCCCCGCCGTGACGCGCCTTGGTGATCAGCGAGAGATCGGGCGGAATGGCGTTGTTGTTGGCGGCCGCCGCGGCGATCGCGTTGGGATAGGGCGAGGGGAAGTGGTCGGTCGGCTCACCCGGACGGGTGGTGGTCTCGCCGGTCTGCGGGTCGATACCCGGCACCGTCCAGCTCGCCGCCTCGGCGTCGACCTCGGCTTCGGTGTAGCCGAGCTGCGCGAGGTTGCGGAACGAGACGAACTTCAGGCTGTGGCAGGCCGAGCAGACCTCCTTGTAGACCTGGTAGCCGCGCTGCAGCTGGGCATAATCCCACCGGCCGAGCGGGCCGTCGAAGGCATAGCCGCCTTCCGGCCCTTCGCCATGCTCGTAGAAGACCGTCGCAGGCTGCACTTCGGCCGGCGGGCCGAAAGCGTAGTTCTTGACGCCGGGGACCAGCGACCACAGCACCAGGATGCCGGCGATGGCGAGGCCGAAGATGATGCCTCCGAGACGAATAGACATGACCGAACTCTTTCTCGTTATCGGTTCAGATTAGGTGCGATCCGCGCAGCCGGTCACTCGGCCGGCTGCGGCGTGCCTTCGGGCGTCGAGCCGGGCAGGTCCCCGACCACGGTCTCGGGAGCGATGCCCCCGGCGCCCGAGGTGCTGCCCGGCTTGTCGGTGCCGAGCACCGCCTCGGTGATCGAGAAGGGCAGCGGCTTGGGCACTTCGATCTGGCTGACGATCGGCAGGATCACCAGGAAGTGCAGGAAGTAATAGGCCGTCGCCACCTGGCTGATCATCACATAGGGCTCCTCCGCCGGGGCGCCGCCGCAGTAGAACAGCACCGCCATGGTCGGGATCAGGCCGAACCAGAAGAACTTGTTGAACAGCGGACGGTAGTGGCCCGAGCGGACCGGGCTCTTGTCGAGCCAGGGCAGGAAGAACCACAGCAGGATCGAGCCGAACATCGCGATCACGCCCAGCAGCTTCGCCGGGATCAGGGTGATGCCGGTGAAGGGGATGGTGAGGTCGCCGGTGAAGGCGCGCAGGATCGCGTAGAACGGCCAGAAATACCATTCGGGAACGATGTGCGCCGGAGTCGAGAGCGGGTTCGCCTCGATGTAGTTGTCCGGGTGCCCGAGGTAGTTGGGCAGGAAGAACACCATGGTGGCGAAGAAGATCAGCGCCACGCCCAGCCCGAAACCGTCCTTGGCGGTGTAGTAGGGGTGGAAGGGCACGGTGTCGCTCTCGCTCTTCACTTCCACGCCGGTCGGGTTCGACGAGCCGGGGATGTGCAGCGCCCAGATGTGCAGGATCACGACGCCCGCGATCACGAAGGGCAGCAGGAAGTGAAGGCTGAAGAAGCGGTTCAGCGCGGCATTGTCCGGGGCGAATCCGCCGAGGATCCAGTGCTGGATCGGCTCCCCGACCAGCGGGATGGCGCTGAACAGGCCGGTGATCACCTGCGCACCCCAGTAGCTCATCTGGCCCCAGGGCAGCACATAGCCCATGAAGGCGGTCGCCATCATGAGGAGGAAGATCACCACGCCGAGGAGCCAGATCATCTCGCGCGGCGCCTTGTAGGACGAATAGAACAGGCCGCGGAAGATGTGCAGGTAGACGACGATGAAGAAGAAACTCGCCCCGTTGGCGTGGGCATAGCGCAGCGCCCAGCCCCAGTTCACGTCGCGCATCAGGTGCTCGACCGTGGCGAAGGCGACCTGCGAGTTGGCGGCATAGTGCATCGCGAGGACGACGCCGGTGACGATCTGCACCACCAGGAAGAAGCCGGCGAGCACGCCGAAGTTCCACATGTAGTTGAGGTTGCGCGGCACGGGATAGCCGGCGCCCACCGCGTTGTAGACCAGCCGCGGCAACGGCAGTTTCTCGTCGAGCCACTTGGTCAGCGGGGTTTTCGGCTCGTAATGCTTGGCCCAGGCGAAACTCATGGCGTTCTCTCGGCTTTGTCGAAGTTGGTGAAGCGGACGATTATCGTTGTCTTTTCAGATACGAGAGCTCAGCCGACGCGGATGACGCTTTCGCTCTTGAACTCGTAGTCGGGAACGACGAGGTTCTTGGGGGCCGGCCCCTGGCGGATGCGCGCCGCGGTGTCGTAGGCCGAGCCGTGGCAGGGGCAGAAATAGCCGCCGAAGGGGCCGCGGTTCTCGCCCTCGCCCGCGCCCAGCGGCACGCAGCCCAGGTGGGTGCACACGCCCATCGTCACCAGCAGGTCCTGATGGCCTTCCTTGGTGCGTTCGGCGAGGGTCTGCGGATCGCGCAGCGAGGAGATGTCGACCGCGTTGGCTTCGTCGATTTCGGTCTGGGTGAGGCGGCGGACGAACAGCGGCTGCTTGCGGAACACCGCCTTGATCGCCTGACCGGCCGCGATGCCGCTGACATCGACTTCGGTGGTGCTCGCGGCGAGCACGTCGGCCGAGGCGGACATCTGGCTGACCAGCGGAATCAGCAGCGCGGCCCCGCCGACGCCCGCCGTGCCGAGCGCGGCGATATGAATCCAGTCGCGGCGGCGGACGCCGTCCTCGGTGTCCGTTGCGGTGATAGCGGCCGTGTCAGAAGCCATTTCGTGTTACCCTGCTCGTCTTGCCGCGCCGGGGAAACGGCCTGCGCGGCGTGGTGTTTCGGTCGCGGGGCTTTTGCCCCATGATGCATCCGTCGATTGGTCCCCGCTTCGGAACGAAATGCGGCGATGGCGCAACTCGCCCGAAACTCGCGGCGGCAATTAACGGCAATCCAGCGAAAATCAAACCGTGTTTTGAGCAAGGCCTGTTCGCCCTCGTGCAAGGCGGGGTCAGGGCAGCGCGATCATGCTGATCTGTCGCCCGTAGTCCGCCGCGCGCGCCTGGGTCGCCCTGCGATGGGAGTGATAACGCGCGAGATGTGAGAATGTATCCCGATCCAGATCAGCAATTTTGCTAAGACCCGCCGCGGCGAGCCGTGCGAGAATGTAGCCGGGCAGATCGAAGTGCCAGCGGGCAACCCCTTCGCGCTCGGGGGCGGGCGCAAAAAACCCTTCGTCTTCAGCGGCAAAGCGCGCGCGGAACGGCGCGTCGACCTCGTAGCTCGCCTGCGCGATGGTCGGTCCGAGCACCGCCGCGATGGCCTCCCGCCGCGCGCCGAGCGCCTCCATCGCCGCCACCGTGTTCTCGATCACGCCTTCCACAGCGCCGCGCCAGCCGGCATGGGCGGCGCCCACCACCCCGGCCTCCCGGTCGGCAAACAGGACGGGTCCGCAATCGGCGGTGACGATGCCGAGCACGATGCCGGGCCTCGCCGTCACCACTGCATCGGCGACCGGGCGACCCTCGGCGGCATCGTCCCAGACTTGCGAAACGGTGACCACATCGGGCGAATGGACCTGGTGCGGCGCGGCGAGTCG
Organism: Porphyrobacter sp.; assembly: GCA_016125555.1. Taxonomy (GTDB): domain Bacteria; phylum Pseudomonadota; class Alphaproteobacteria; order Sphingomonadales; family Sphingomonadaceae; genus Erythrobacter. The sequence goes on along the minus strand of WGLN01000008.1, from coordinate 68,052 downwards.
CCCGCCGGGGAGAATCGCATTCGCCGCCGCCGCCCTGAGCTTGCGGACATCCGCGGGATCGCCCGGGCCGCCGAAGCCGAACTGGTGCGCCCCGCCCGCGCTGCCGAAGAAGCCGTGCGGCACGCCTTCGAGCAGCGCGTGGGTCTCGATCGCGAAGTCCACCGGCGTCAGCCTTCGAGCGAGCGGCTGACCTGCTCGAAGGTGTCGCGCGAGAGGTTGCCGGCCGCCATGATCCGTTCGAGCTCGCCCTTCATCAGCGCCGCGCGCGCGGGCTCGATCCGCCGCCAGCGGCCGAGCGAAGGCACGAAGCGCGCGGCGGTCTGCGGGTTGATCGGGTCCAATGCGAGGATCAGGTCGGCGATCATCCGGTAGCCCTCGCCGCTCGCATCGTGGAAACCCTGCGGATTGCCGGCGAAGGCCATGTAGAGCGCGCGCACGCGGTTGGGGTTCCTGAGCGTGAAGTCGGGATGCTCCGCCAGCGCGCGCACCTGTGCGATCACATCCGGGTGAAGCGAGAGCGCCTGCAGGCTGAACCACTTGTCGACCACCAGCGCATTGTCGGCATAGCGTTGGTGGAAGGCCGTCAGCCGCGCCGCGCGTTCGGGGCACTCGAGCCCGCACAGCACCATCAGCGCGCCCTGCCGGTCGGTCATGTTGTCGGCCGCATCATATTGCGCCGCCGCCAGCGCCGCCGCCTTCGCCGGGTCGGCAGCGGCGATGAGGCCGAGCGCGATGGTCTTGACCTTGCGCGCGCCGCGCCCTTCGGGATCGTCATGCGCGACCGTCGAGGCGCGGGCATGGAGGCCCGCCAACTCGCCCGCCAAGGCCTTGCCGATGGCCGCCTTCAGCCCCTCGCGCGCGGCATGGATCGCACCGGGATCGGCCTTGCGCTCCCCCGTCGCCATGGCCTCGAACAGGTAGGTTTCCGAGGGCAGCACCAGCAATTCGCCGCGCATCGCCTCGTCGAGCGCGTTGTCGGCGAGGCTGGAGCGGAAGGCGCCGATGATCGCCGCCTCGCCCGCCGCCCGTTCCTCTGCGGACAGGCTCCCGCTGGCGGCGCCGACCAGATGGCCGACCGCGAGTTCCTGCAAGGCCTCGGAGCGGGCGAAGGGATCGTCGTCATGCGCGGCGAGGAACACGAGGTCCTCGCGCGCCAGCTCGCGTTCGATGATGACCGGGGCGGTGAAGCCGCGGTTGATCGAGATCACCGGATCGGGCCCTGCCAGCGGGAGGTCGAAACTCTGCTCGGCCTGCTCGAGCACCACCAGCCGCTCCTCGCCGAGCGTGCCGCCACGCGAATGGACCGCGATGCGTAGCGGGATCGGCATGGGAAGCTTGTCGCTCTGGCCGGGGGTGGCAGGCACGGTCTGGCGCAGGGTCAGCTTGAGCGTCTCGCCCTCGACCTCCTGCGCCACGCTGACGCGCGGCGTGCCGGCCTGTGAATACCAACGGCGGAAGGCGGTCAGGTCGAGCCCCGCCCCGTCCTCGATCGCCTTGACGAAATCCTCGCAGGTCGCCGCCTCGCCGTCGTGGCGCTCGAAATAGAGATCGGTGCCCTGCCGGAACCGCTCCACGCCTGCCAGCTGGCGCATCATGCGGATCACCTCGGCGCCCTTGTTGTAGACGGTCGCGGTGTAGAAGTTGCTGATCTCGCGGTAGGAATCGGGCCGGATCGGGTGCGCGAGCGGGCCTGCATCCTCGGGGAACTGCGCGGCGCGCAGGATGCGCACATCCTCGATCCGCTTGACCGCCTCACCCCGCATGTCCTGGCTGAACAACTGGTCGCGCAGCACGGTGAAACCTTCCTTGAGGCTGAGCTGGAACCAGTCGCGGCAGGTCACCCGGTTGCCCGACCAGTTGTGGAAATATTCGTGCGCGATCACCCCTTCGACCGCGTCGAAATCGGCGTCGGTCGCCGTGTCCGGGTCGGCCAGCACGTATTTGGTGTTGAAGACGTTCAATCCCTTGTTCTCCATCGCCCCCATGTTGAAGTCGCTGACCGCGACGATGTTGTAGAGATCGAGGTCGTATTCGCGCCCGAAGGTCTCCTCGTCCCATTGCATCGCGCGGTGGAGCGATTCGAGCGCGTGGTCGGTGCGCTCGAGGTCCTCGCGGCGCACCCAGATGTTGCATTCGACCGCGCGGCCCGAGCGGGTGGTGAAGGGCTTCGAATTGGCCACCAGATCGCCCGCCACCAGCGCGAAGAGGTAGGACGGCTTGGGCCAGGGATCGTGCCATTCGGCCCAGTGGGTGCCGTCGCCATTCTCGCCCTCGGCCACGCGGTTGCCGTTGCACAGCAGGATCGGGAAGCGCGCCTTCTCGCCCGTCATGCGCACCGTGTAGACCGACAGCACGTCGGGCCGGTCGGGGAAGAAGGTGATGCGGCGAAAGCCCTCGGCCTCGCACTGGGTGCAGAGCATCCCGCCCGAGGCATAGAGGCCCATCAGCTGGGTGTTCGCCGCCGGGTCGATTTCGGTCTCGATCGCGACGAGGTGCGCATCCTCGCGCAGCGGCACGATCAGGTCGGCGCCGTCCATGTGCCAGTCCGCCGCCGCGCCGTCGACATGCACCGAGATCGGCTTCAGCCCGTCGCCGTTGAGGCGGATGGTGTCGGTCCGTTCGGCCTTGGCATTGCGCTGGACGGTCAGCTCGCTGCGCACGCGGGTGCGGGTGATGCCGAGATCGAAGTCGAGCTTCACCTCCGGCACCAGCCAGCCGAAGGGGCGGTAATTCTCGCGCAGGATGATCGGCGGCGCGTGCGGGGTGGGCGCGGCGTCGGCCAGTTCGGGGTTGCCTTCGGGGTTCGTCGGGGTGGTCGCGATATCCATGCGGCCCGATTTAGGTTGATTCGGGCGCGGGTCCAATGATTAGGTTCGCGGCATGGGGCATTTGCTGATCTTCGGGCTGGGCTACACGGCAGGACGCATCGCCGGTGCGATGAAGGCGCACGGGTGGGAGGTGAGCGCGACGGGAAGCGCGGGCGACATCGCCTTTGCCGACCGCGCGGGCGTGCTGGCGGCGCTGGGCGAGGCGAGCCACATCCTCTCATCGGTGCCGCCCGACCGGTCGAGCGGCGGCGACCCGGTGCTTGATGCCTATGGCTCGGCGCTGACGGGTCGGGCGCTGTTCTACCTCTCCTCCACCGGGGTCTACGGCGACCGCGCGGGGGCATGGGTGGACGAGGCGACGCCGACCATCGCCGAGGGCGGCGAGGGCCGCAGGAATGCGCGCGCCGAGGCCGATCTCGCCTGGCTGAACCTCGGCGCGCGGGTGTTTCGCCTTCCCGGCATCTACGGGCCGGGCCGCAGTGCATTGGACCGGGTGCGAGAGGGCAAGGCGCGGCGGATCGACCTTCCGGGGCAGGTGTTCAGCCGGGTTCATGTCGATGACATTGCCAGCGGCGTCGTCGCCGCACTGGTGCAGGATGCTCCGCCGGGCGCCTACAACCTCGGCGACGACCTGCCGTGCTCCGGCAACGCAGTGACCGAACACGCCTGCCGCCTGCTGGGGGTCGAGCCGCCGCCGCTGGAGACGCTGGAGGAGGCCAATCTCTCGGACATGGCGCGCGGCTTCTACATGGAGAACCGCCGCGTCGCCAACGGCAAGGCGAAGCGGGTTCTGGGGTGGTCGCCGAAATATCCGACTTATGTGGAAGGGCTAGCGGCGCTGCTGTAGACGCGCTGGAACGGCCCGGCAGGCCGACCCACATCCTACCTCCTCAGCGCCCCGCCCTGCTGCACCTGCACCGCCTTCACCCGCCGTGCCCGCAGCGCCAGCGCCATGCCGAGCAGCGCCAGCGCCGCGCCGCTCGCGGTGAGCGTGGTCCAGCGATAGCCTTCGAACAGGGTCGAGAGCAGCATCGCCACGCACACCGTCACGATCGCGTTATACGCGGTGCGCCCGGCACCGATCTCGCGCACGAGGTTGTAATGCAGCGGGAAGGTCACAACCGACCCGACGAGCGCCAGATAGGCGGTCCCCGCCCAGAAGCGCCATTCCTGCGGCAGCGGCGGCGGCCCGGCGGTGACCAGCGCGAACAGCAGGTCGAGGCCCGTGCCGTAGAGCATCGCCCACGCAAGCAGGCTCACCATCGGCACCCCGCGCCCGGTCGGATTGGCCTGCACCACGTTGGCGATCGAGGCGGAGAGCATCCCGCACACCGCGAGCGCGATCCCCAGCAAGACATTCCCGCCGAGCGGCGCGGCGCGCCATTCGTGCACCAGCAGCAGCGCCACCCCGGCGATCGCCACCAGGCTCCCGCCGATGAAGCCGCCCTGCACCTTTTCGCCGATGAACACCCGCGCGAACAGCGCGTTGGGCACCATCAGCAGCGCGAACATCACCGCAACGATGCCCGATGTGATATACATCTCGGCATGGTAGACGAACAGGAAATTGCCCGAGAACTGCGCGATCCCGACCCCCAGCGCGAGCAACTGCTCCCGCCCCGTCAGCCGCAGCCGCCTGCCCATCAGCACCGCGACGCCGAACAGCGCCGGGCAGGCGATCAGGAAGCGGTAGAACACGCTCCATGCCGCGGGGGCGACGTCGATCTGCCCCGTGATGACGAACCAGGTCGAACCCCAGATCGTGCCGGTCAGAAGGAACGGGATCAGCACTTTCGGGCTGAGCATGCCCGGCGCGGACACCTCGCTCATAGGGCGGCGATGGCCTTGCCGAGCGCGGCGGCGTCCTCGGCCCTGGTGTTCCACGCGGTCACGAAGCGCGCCGCATCGGCGCCGCAGTCGTAGAAGGCGAAATCCTGCGCCCTGAGAGCCGCGCGTTCCTCTGGCGAGAGGCGCACGAACAACTCGTTGGCCTCGACCGGGTGCATCAGCCGCTCCCCGCAGCCCTCAGCCACTTCTCTCGCGGCGGCATTGGCGTGGGCGGCATTGGCGAGCCACAGGTCGCCGTCCAGCATCGCGAGGATCTGCGCGGCGAGATAGCGGCCCTTGCACTGCAGGTGCCCCGCGCGCTTGCGGCGATAACGCACCTGCGCAGCCGCCTCGGCATCGAACAGGATGACGGCCTCCGCCCCCATCCCGCCGTTCTTGATGAAGCCGAAGGCGAGGCTGTCGACCGGGCCGCTCGCCGCGCGCGCCGCCGCCTCGGCCGAGCCGCCGAGGAAGGCCGCGGCGTTGGCGAAGCGCGCCCCGTCCATGTGGAGGCCGAGACCGCGCGCCTTCGCGAAGTCGCCCAGCGCCGCCAGTTCATCGGGCCTGTAGCTGCGCCCGTATTCGCTTGCCTGGGTGATGGCGATGGCGTGGGGCTGGACCTGGTGCACGTCGTCGCGGATCGGATCGACCAGCGCGGCGATATCCTGCGGCGTCAGCTTCGCGCCCTCGCCTTCGGCCAGCATCAGCTTGGCGCCGTGCAGGAAGAATCCGGGTGCCCCGCCCTCGTCGACCTCGATATGGGCTTCGCGGTGGCATACGACTCCGCCGTGCGGCTGGACCATCGTGCCCAGCGCCAGGCAGTTCGCCGCGGTTCCCGTCGCCACCCACAAGGCGGCGCATTCGCGACCGAACAGTGCGGTGAAGCGGGCGTCGAGCTCGGCTGAGAGGCGGTCCCCGTCGTAGGGATTGTCCGGCTCATCGGCTGCGCGCATCGCCTCCCACAGGCGGGGGTGGACGGCGGCGGCGTTGTCGGACAGGAAGGGCTTGGCGAGGGTCATGGCAAGACGCCTCTAGAGCGCCGCGCGGCGGTTGCAAGCGGGAGCACGACAGATGAGCGACACGATCAGCATCACCCACCACGTCCAGGGACAGGGCGGCAGCTATGTCGCGACGGTCGCGGGCGCGCCGCAGGAAGGCTACCTAAAGTGGGAGCCGGGCGGCAGCAAGGGCGCCAAGGAAGTGCGCATCGCCGCGCATACCGTGGTGCCCAAGGAGATCGGCGGGCGCGGGGTCGCGGCGCAGCTGGTCGACAGGCTGGTGGAAGACGCGCGGCGGATCGGCTTTCTGGTCCGCCCCGACTGCTCCTATGTCGCTGCGAAGTTCGAGGAGAACCCCGACTGGGCCGAACTCAGGGCCTGAACCTCGGCCGCGGGCGGCGTGTCGAGCCGCGAGAAATCGGTCGCGGCGATGGTGGCGAGCACCGCGCGCCGAACCGCGCGCGCCTCCTCGATCGGGACGCCGTGCATCGCGAAAGTCCCGCCCGCAAGCCCCAGATGGATTGTCGCATAGCCGCGCCAGCGTGCGATCGGACCCTGCGCGATCTCGACCGAATGGAGCTTCAGCCGCGTCGCGACCTGCTGCTGCGGCGAGAGGAAGCCGTGGCTGGTGTAGACCTGGGTCTCGTCGATGGCGTGGCGGCGGAACTCCCAGGCATAGAGGTTCGCCCCGGCGAGCAGCACCGCCAGCCCGAGCGGGATCAGCGCCACCCCGAAGGGGGCGAGGATCGCCGCGGGGATGGTCGCGAGCAGCGGAATGGCGGTTTCGATGACTATGCGGTCGACGAGGTAATTCCGGCTCGCCCGGTGCCAATGCGTCGCCGCATCCGGCAGGCGGAACCCCGCCGCGGCGACGATCGGGGCGATCTCCTCCATCCTAGCGAAGGGCGCGACCACGTGGCTCGCATCGCCCGCGTCCTGCGCAAGGCTGACGAAGCTGAGACCGTGCCAGCCGAAGCGGTAACGCAGCAGGCCGGTGCCGATTTCTAACGCCTGCACCCGGTGGACGGGCATCACCACGTCGGTGCGGGTGAACAGCCCGCGCCGCCGCCGGAAGCCCCGCGCGGAGCGGGTGAGCACGAAGTCCCATTCACGCGTGACGGTGCGCGCGATCCCGGTGGCAAAGCCGATGATGACGAGGCCGAGCAGCCCGGTCAGCGCCCCGAGCGCCTGCAGCCGCGCGTCGAGCGTCATCCAGTCGACCCCGCGCTCTTCGAGAAAATCGCGCCACAGCGCGACATTCCAGATGTTGATGCCGGTGAAGTTGTCGACATATTGCAGCGCGCCGCCGAGCACCGCGAAGACCGCGAGCGAGAACTCGAACAGGCCGAAGGTCAGGAGACGCCGCGGCGGGAGGGTGAACAGCACCTCGCCCTCGTCCTCTTCCGCAGTGGGAGACGCGGCCTCGCAATCGGTCGGCGCCGCCGCCGCCTGCTCCTCGTCGCGTCGCTCGCGCACCAGGCGGCGCAGGCGCTCGCCCTCGGCGGCGGTGAGGTATTGAAGGCTGATATCCTCGCCCGCGCCCGCCCCGGTCTCGAACTTGACCGCGACCAGCCCCAACAGGCGCGGCAGCAGCTTCGCCTCGAGGCTGACGTCCTGGATCCGCTCGTAGGGCACCGAACGCGCCGCGCGGCCGAGGATGCCGCTCTCGACCCGGATGTCGGCCGCGCCGACGGTGTAGGTCAGCCGCCGCCAGCCGACATAGCTGATCGCCGAGCCGATGACGATCGCCGCCACACCCACTCCGAGGGCGACAAGGATTCGTCCCGAGCCGCCGATCCCCGAGAAGGCGACCGCGATGGCCGGCACGATGGCGCTGCGTATCGCGTTCAGCGCACCGACGAGGACGCTCAGCGGGGCAGTGTGGCGAGGCTCGCTCACATGCTTTCCCGGCGGATATGCGCGCGGATATCCTCGCGCATCTCGCGCGCGAGCTCCTCGCCGAGGCCCGGCAGCTTGACGCTGGCATTATGGTTGCCCGCGGTGTGGAGCGTCATGGTGGCGATGCCGAAGAAGCGCTCGAGCGGGCCCTGGTTCACGTCGATGTGCTGCACCCGGCCGAAGGGCACCACGGTGTCCGAGCGCCACAGTAGGCCCTTGACCACCCGCAGCCGGTCGGCGCTCATCTGGTAGCCGCGCGCGCTGTAGCGGCGCATCGGCACGCGGATGATGAGCGCCAGCGCGACCAGCAGCACCGGCCCGCCGATCACGCCCGGCGGCAGCAGCCCGGCATCGCCGCTGATCGCCTCGGCCACCAGCGCGGCGAGCAGGAAGGGGATCGCCGCCAGCGTGGTGCGCAGCCGCACTGCGTGGGTGTAGTTGGGATGCAGCCGCGTGAGCTCGCCCTCCTCGGCGAGCGGCGGGGCGGCAGGGCTGGGCGCAAGGGTCTGGTCCATGGTGCCTTAGTGGCGCAACACACTGCCCTCGCGCAAGACTTTTCGCCGGGGCGCGGCTCAGCGGCGCTGGTCGAAGCGGCGGCCCACCAGCGATGCGGCGATGTTGGTCTTCTGCACGTCGATGGAGCCGCCGGCGATGCCCCAGGCATAGGCATCGCGCAGCCGCTGCTCCATGCCGTAGTCCTTGTGATAGCCGTAGCCGCCCATCACCTGCATGCCCATCGCCGCCACCTCGCGCACGATCTCGTTGGCGTAGCATTTCGCGACCGAGCTTTCGTAGACGGTCGGCAGCCCGTCGGGCTGGTGGGCGGCATTGGCGGCGGCGCGGTGGATCAGCAGCCGCGCGGCCTCGACCTTCATCGCCATCTCGGCGATCTTCAATTGCACCGCCTGGAACTCGACGATCGGCTTGCCGAAGGCCTCGCGCTCCTGGACATACTGGGTCGCGGCCTCCAGCGCTGCGGCCGCCACGCCCAAGGACTGGGTGGCATTGCCGCAGCGCTCCAATCCGAAGGCGCTCATCAGCTTGGCAAAGCCGCCCGCGCCGATGATGACGTTCTCCGCGGGCACCCGCACATCCTCGATCGCGTAGTCGGCGGTGGCGATGCCGCGGAAGCCCATCAGCTCCTCGCGCTTGCCGAACTGCATACCGGGCAGGTCCTTCTCGAGCAGGATCGCGCCGATGCCCTTGGCGCCGGGCTCGTCGGTGAAGCGGCAATAGGTGACGTAGTAGTCCGAATGCCCGCCCCCGGAGGTCCAGCGCTTGTAGCCGTTGACGACATAGTGGTTGCCGTCGAGCACCGCGCGGGTTTTCAGATCGGTGAGCGCCGTCCCCGCGTCGGGTTCGGACATCGAGACCGCGACCACCTTCTCGCCGCGGATCACTTCGGGAAGCACCTTGGCCTTCATTTCGGCCGAGCCGAACTTGTCGATGGTGCGCACCGGGCCCACGAGGGCTTCGAACACCGGAAAGGCGACCGCGTTGGAGATCTTCGCGAATTCCTCGAGCACCAGCAGCGCCTCGAGATGGCCGAGGCCGAGGCCGCCATATTCGGCCGGCAGGTTGACGCCCAGGAAGCCCATATCGCCATAGGTGCGCAGCATGTCGTGCGGGACGGGGTAGTCCTTTTCCTCCATGTCGCGCGCCAGCGCGGGCAGCTCTTTCTGCGCGAACTTGCGCGCGGTTTCCTGCAGCTCGCGCTGCTCGTCGGTCAGCTGGAAGTTCATGGCCGGCTCCATCCCCTGTCGTGGCTTTGCCGTCCCCTAGCGCATTTGTGAGGCTGGCGCGCAAGCCCCCTGCCGCATAGAGTTTCGCGCGAAAATCACATCCGGGAGAGACGCATGACCAAGCTCCATTCCAGCCTCGGCCCCAACCCGCGCCTGGTGCGCATGTTCATGGTCGAAAAGGACCTCGAGGAAGGCCGGGATTTCGAGCGGGTGCACTACGACATCATCACCGGCGAGAACCGCCAGGACGCCGCCTACGTCGCGAAGAACCCGATGGGGACCACCCCGACGCTCGAACTCGACGACGGCACTTGCCTGACCGAAAGCTGGCCGATCTGCGAATATATCGAGGAGATGCATCCCGAGCCCAACCTGTTCGGCGAGACCCCGGTGGAGCGCGCGACGGTGCGCAAGTGGGCGCGGCTGTTCGATCAGGAAGTGGTGGTGCCGATGACGATGGGCTTCCGCGCCGGCGCGGGCCGCCCGATGTTCGAGCCGCGCATGGCGGTGGTCTCGCCCGAGGCGGGGGCGGAACTCTCGGCCATGGCGGACGAGAAGTGGCGGATGTTCGACGCGTTTCTGGGCGGCAGCAACCACATCGCGCTGGGGCGCTTCACCTTTGCCGATCTGATGATCTTCGCCTTTGCGAATTTCGGCTTCACCGTGGGCTGGAAGCTGCCCGAGGGCACCGACAACCTTGCGCGCTTCGTCGACACCCACAACCAGCGCGCCTGCGCCGCAATCTGGAAAGAGGCCGAATAGGATGCCCGACCTTTCCGGGAAGGTCGCGATCGTCACCGGCTGCGCGAGCGGGATCGGCGCGGCGACCCTGCGGCGCTTCGTCGCGGACGGGGCGCGGGTGTTCGGCACCGACGTGAACGCGGCGGCAGGCCGGGCGCTGTGCGAGGAGGTCGGCGCGCGCTTCGCCGTGCAGGACGTCTCCGACCGCGCCTTGTGGCCGCAGATCGTGGGCGAGGCCGTGGAGTGCTTCGGGCGGCTCGACATCCTCGTCAACAATGCCGGGATGGTCTCGGGCGCGGGGATCGGCGACCTCGAGGACGAGGCGATGTTCGCCGCGTGGGACCGGGTGCTGGCGGTCAACCTCACCGGCACCATGGCGGGTTGCCGCGCGGCGATTGCGGCGATGCGGGAGAACCCCGGCGGCGCGAAAGGCGCGATCGTCAACATCGCCTCGACCACCGCGATCGCTCCGCTGCCGACCGATGTCGGCTATTCGGCGAGCAAGGCCGCGGTCAGAATGCTGTCGAAATCGGTCGCGACATGGTGCGCCAAGCAGGGGCTCGCGATCCGCTGCAACACGGTGATCCCCGGCGCGACCCATACCGGCATTCTCGACGCGGCGGAGCAGGACATGCCGGGGCTGATGGCGGCGGTGGCCGCGACCTCGCCCCTCAATCGCCTCGCCGATCCGGCGGAGACCGCCGCTGCGATCGCCTTCCTCGCCAGCGACGAATGCCCCTTCATGACCGGGGCCGAGATGCTGGTCGACGGCGCGGCGCTATCGATCCATCCCGGCTTCTAGACGGCGCTTCTAATCGCCCTGCATCTTCGCCAGATAGCCGCTCGGCCCCATCTGCGCGGCGGTCCAGGCGAACACCGCCATCGCCAGCAGGCCCGAGGCAAGGCACACGCCGAACACCGCCAGCGCCAGTGCGCTTTCGCCGCGGCTGGGCGCCAGCGCGTCGCTGACCGCGCCAATCACCGCAAGGCCCAGCGCCTGCCCGACAAGGTTGTTGAAGAACAGCGCGATGGCGACCGCGAAGCCGCGGCTCGCCGGTTCGACCGCGGCCTGTATCCCCGACAGGATCCCCGCCTGGCTGGCGACGTAGATCGCGTAGGCCACCCCGAACCAGCCCAGGAACACCCCGAAATCGCTGGAGGACAGGCTCAGCGCCAGCGGCACAACGCAGCCAAGGCTGACCGCGCCGGGCAGCCACGCCCGCCAGCGCTCGTCGCGCTTGCACAGCCACTGCGTGACGTAGCCGCCGAGGATCGGCCCCGGGATGCCGCCGAGGAAGAAGGTCAGGCCCAGCCAGATGCCGACCTCGCCGGTCGAGACCGCGAACTGGCGCAGCATCACCGCCGCCATCCAGAAGGCCAGCGCATAGCCGATCATGATCTGCACCGCCCAGCCCAGCGCCAGCCCCATGAACACGCGGTTCCCCGTGAGGCTCCGGATCGTCTCTCCCAGCGGGCGCTGCGCCATGTCGGTCCCCGCCGGGGCAAAGCGCCCGCGCAGCGGCTCGCGCGCGGTGAAATAGATGAGGCCGCCCAGCAGCAGGCCCGGCACGCCCATCAGCGCGAAGGCCCAGCGCCAGTTGAAGATCTCGGCCAGCTGCCCGCCGATCAGCAGGCCGCCGGCTGTCCCCATGCTCGCCCCGATGGTAAGGAAGCCCATCGCCTTGGCGAGCTCGCCGCGGGCGAAGAAATCGGCGACGAGGCTCTGCGAGGAAGGGCCCGAGCAGCCCTCCCCCACCCCGACGCCGGTGCGCGCGGCGAAGAGCGTCCAGAACCCGGCGGCAAGCCCGCAGGCCGCGGTCATCACGCTCCAGAAGGTGATCGCCGCGGCGACGATGTTCTTGCGCACCGAGCGGTCGGCAAGGCGCGCGGCGGGAAAGCCGGCGAGCACGTAGACGAGGCTGAAGGCCAGCCCGCCGAGGAGCCCGAGCTGGAGATCGCTGAGCGCGAACTCGGCCTTGATGTCCTCGACGAGGATGCCGAACACCAGCCGGTCGGCGACGCTGAAGGCACTGGTCAGCGTCAGCAGCGCGAGGACGTACCATCGGTAGGCCCCCGGCGCCTCGGCCCCGGGCTCGGTGGGGCGCCCCTTAATGATGGGGACGCGCGGTGAGGCCATTGTCCACCGGGATCGTCAGCCCGTTGAGGAAGCGCGCCTCGTCCGAGGCGAGGAACAGCACGCAGCCGGCCACGTCCTTCGGCGCGCCGAGCGCATCGGCGGGCAGCGGGCCTTCGGGGATCGCCATCGGCGCCTGCCCCGCCCGGCCCGAGACGCCCATCACCATCGGGGTCTCTATCCCGCCCGGCGCGAGCGCATTGACGCGGATGCCGTAGCCCTTGTCCTGGAAATCCATCGCGAGGCTGCGGGTCATCCCCGCGATCCCCGCCTTGCACGCGGCATAGGCGGGGATGTTGCCATAGCCGAGGAAGGCTGCGGTCGAGGCCATGTTGACGATCGACGAGCCGCCCCCGCCCACCTTCTCGTGCCGGTGCTTCATCAGTGGCACGGCGTATTTGCACCCGAGGAAGGTGCCGACCACGTGGATGTCGAGATGCAGCTTGAAGTGCGCGAGGCTGCACTCCTCGATGCTCTCGAAGATCACGTTGCCGGCATTGTTGACGAGGATGTCGAGCCCGCCGTGGCGCTCCCTCACCGCGCGCATCACCTCGATCCACTGGTCCTCGCGGGTGACGTCGAGCGCCAGGGCGTCGCCCCCGATGTCCTCCGCGACCTTGTGCGCCAGTTCGACCTCGCGGTCGGTGACGATCACCGTGGCGCCCTCGCGCGCCAGCGCCTCGCAATCGGCCTTGCCCAGCCCCATCGCCCCGCCCGTGACGAGCGCGACCTTGCCCGCGACCCTTCCCGCCATCTGCTCTCTCCCAAAAGCCGTGTTGTGCGCGGCAGCCTATCGGGCGGGCGGACCCGTGCCACTGTCGAAAGCGCGCATTCGCACCGGCGCCGGGCCGGGCCTATCCTCCAATCGAGGGAGAGGCGGTATGATGGACGCGCAAGAGATCGCGATGCTCAAGGCGCTGATGGAATGGGAAGGCACGCGCACCGCCCCGCCGCAGGGGTTCCCCGCGCTGCCCGACCTGCCCGCCGCGCGCTACACTTCGCCAGAATATTTCGCGCTCGAACAGGAACACGTGTTCCGCAAGTCGTGGCTGTTCGCCGGACACCTCGATGAAGTGCCCGAGCCGGGGTGCTGGATGCGCTGGCACAATGCCGGCGATCCGCTGGTGATCGTGCACGGCATGGACGGGGTGGTGCGCGCCTTCCACAATTCCTGCCGCCACCGCGGGGCGCCGGTGGTGACCGAGGACAGCGGCAAGTCCAGCCGCCTGATGTGCAGCTATCACAACTGGACCTACAAGACCGACGGCAGCCTTGTGGGCGTGCCCGAGCGGCGCGACTTCCCGGCGGATTTCGACCTGTCGTGCCGCGGGCTGCTGCCAGTCCGCTGCGAGCTCTTCGGCAAGGTCATCTTCGTCAATTTCGACCTCGAGGCCATGCCGCTGCTCGACTGGCTTGGGCCTTTGGCGCGCGAGTGGGAGGAGTTCGCCTTTGGCCGCATCCGCCTCGCGGCGCGGCACAGCTTCGACCTCCAGTGCAACTGGAAGGTGGCGATGGAGGCCAACATGGAGGTCTACCATGTTCCCTTCATCCACCCCGACACGGTCGCGCCGCTGGTGGATTCGACCCGCAATCTCAACACGCTCTATCCCAACGGCCACGCGCGGATGCTCGCCCCGCCGCCGCGCCAGACCAATCGCGAGCACGTGCGCGCGATCGATTCCCCGCCCGGCTGGCAGCAGATCGACAGCGTCGGCGAGCTCGGCCGCACCTGCACCCAGAGCTACACGCTGTTCCCCAACTGGGTCAGCCCGCTGTCCAACTACTTCGTCCCGCCGCTGGTGTTCTGGCCGACCTCGCTGACCACCACCCGGCTCGAGCTGGTGACCATGGCACTGGACTGGGGCGACGCGCCCGCGCCCGACCTGTGGACCGTGCCGGATGCCTCGCAGCCAAACGGGCGGCGGATGAGCCCGATCATCCTCGAGGACACCCAGTTCGGCGAGGCAATCCAGCAGGCGATGCAATCGGCCGCGTTCCGCTCGGTGCCGCTGTCAAACCAGGAGGCGCGGATCTATGCCTTCCACCAGAGCCTCGATGCGATGATCGGAACCGGGCGCGTGCCCGAGGACCTCCGGGCCGAGCCGGTGATCGGACCGGAGTGGGTGTGGCCCGCCGAGCCGCGCCTCTCCCAGATGGAGCGCGAGCACGCCGCGATGGCTTCGTGACGCTACGGAAAGGTGCGCTTTCGCGGGCCATTGTGACGTTTTTGTCGCAGATTGGCCGGGTCACTATCGCTTTTGCTGATAGCGCGAAGGCCTGCACTCCATACACCTTCACGCCCTACCGATAGGCGCGGCGAAACGCGTCACGGCCAGGGGAACCAGGGGGGCAGGCGCTGCCGCCCGCAGGGGAGAGAGAAGCATGACCAAACTTGATGCCCGAATTGCATCCCGCGCCCGTGCGAGCGGCCTGCGGACAGTCCTGATGAGCGGCGCGGCGTTCACCGGGGTGCTCGCCTTGCCAGGCGTCGCCCATGCCCAGGACGATGCCGGCGCAGACGACCAGGCCCGCAATGCGGAGCCGGTCATCATCGTCCAGGCACGCCGCCAGAACGAGACCCTGCAGGAGGTTCCCGTCACCGTCACCGCGATCGGCGGCGACACGCTCGACAAGTACAACATCGACCAGGTCGCCGACATCACCAGCCGCGTGCCGACGCTCAACGTGCAGGTCGGCGGCTCGGGTTCGGGCGGCCAGCTCAGCTTGCGCGGCGTCGGCTCGTCGAACATCTCGGCGGCCTTCGATTCGGCGGTCGCATTCGAATATGACGGGGTGATCGTCTCGACCATGCGCATGGTGCAGGCCGGCTTCTTCGACGTCGAGCAGGTCGACGTGCTGCGCGGCCCGCAATCGCTGTTCTTCGGCAAATCGGCGACCGCCGGCGTGCTGTCGCTGCGCTCGGCCAACCCGACGCCCGACTGGGAGATCGGCGGGCGTGCCTCGTGGGAGTTCGAAGAGAAGGGTTATCTGCTCAGCAGCTACATCTCCGGCCCGGTGACCGACACGCTCGGCGTGCGCCTTGCCGCGCAGTGGAACGACATCGACGAGTTCCAGCTGCTGCAGGACAACACCCCCGCGGTGAACCAGAAGCGCGGGCTGAAGGACCTGATCGTGCGCGGCACGCTGGATTGGCAGCCGACCGACCGATTCCACGCCAATTTCAAGCTGCAATACACCCGCAACGAGAACGACGGGGCGATCGGCACCGCCGAGGTCAACTGCGGCGCCAACGGGGTGGCGGATTCGGTCTACCTGCTGCAGGGCGGCCTGCAGATCCCGGCGGGCTACGACTGCAACGTCTACGACCAGCGCTACTACCTCACCGATGCCGCCGCGCCGCTCGCCGCCAGCGTGCCGCTGCCCTCGGCCGCGGCCGGGCGCAACGGGGTGCCCTTCGGCAAGACCGACATCTGGTTCGGCCGGTTGCAGTTCGAGCTTGATCTCAACGACGCGCTCAAGCTGACCTCGGTGAGCGGATTGCTCAACCTCGATGCGGTCGACTTCGACAGCTATTCCTACGGCGGCCGCTTCCCCGGCCCCAACGGCACCTTCCTGCCGGGCGGCGCGGGGTCTTCGGACCCGATCAACAAGCTCGAGCAATACAGCCAGGAACTGCGCCTCGCCTCGGACTATGACGGGCCGTTCAACTTCATGCTCGGCGCGTTCTACGAAGACCGCACCTTCACCTTCGACACCGCGCAGCAGGGCGTGAACATCTCCTTCCTCGGGCCCGACCCGAGCCTGCCGATCTCGCCGGATTCGCCCATCAACCCCGGCGGCATCGCGCAGGGCACGGGCTACACCTACGACTGGGACAAGACCCACCTCACCAAGACCGAGGCGCTGTCCTTCTTCGGCAGCGTGAGCATCGACCTGACCGATCAGCTGCAGCTGTCGGGCGGTCTGCGCTGGACGGACGAAAGCAAGGTGCAGACCATCTCGGTGCCCTACGTCCACAACCTGCTGGCCTATGTCCCCGATCCCAACAACCCGGGGACCTTCCTGCCGAGCCCGGCCTTCCTGCAGAGCGGCTATTTCTCGGGGCCGATCAACTTCAACGACGACAACTTCTCGCCAGAAGTCACGCTGCGCTACCAGGCGACCGACGACATCAACTTCTTCGCCTCCTACAAGACCGGCTTCAAGTCGGGCGGGATCGACAACTCGGCGCTGCCGTCCAACAGCCTCAGCCAGGCGGCCGCCACGGGCGATTTCAGCTCGCTGATCTTCAAGTCGGAAAAGGCCAAGGGCGGTGAAGTCGGCTTCAAGTCGCAGTGGGCGGGGCGCAGCTTCACCTTCAACGCGACCGCCTTCTACTACGTGTTCACCGATCTGCAGGTGCAGAACTTCAACGCGGTGACGGTGCAGTTCATCACCAGCAACGCGGGCGAGCTGACCACCAAGGGCGTCGATCTCGAATCCCGCTGGCGGACCCCGGTGGAAGGGCTGAACCTCACCGCCAACCTGTCCTATCTCGATGCCAAGTACACCGACCAGTTCCTGCAGCCGGGCGGCCAGGGCGGCTTTGTCGACCTCAACGGGCGCCGCGCCAGCCAGTCGCCCGAATGGTCGGGGAACATCGCGGCGGACTGGTCGATCCCGATCAGCGACGGACTCGAGCTGTTCCTGTCGGGCAACGCGGCCTACAATGATGGCTACATCACCGACGAGACCTCGCTCAACGACTACGTCCAGCCGAGCTTCTGGCTGCTCGACGCCAACGTCTCGGTCGGCGACCCCGACGGCAAGTGGAAGCTCTCGCTGATCGGGCAGAACATCACCGACAAGATCTACACCATCACCACCGGGGGCCGGCCGTTCCTCGAGCCGGGGGTGGGCGACGACTTCATCATGACCCAGAACCGCGGGCGCCAGGTCTTCGTCGAGGCCAGCTTCAAGTTCTGATCGCTCTTGCAGCAAAAACGAGGGGGCGGGCCGGCGACGGTCCGCCCCTTTCGCATGGCCGCTCTGCCAAAAGTGAGCATTGCCGTGCACGCCGCGAGGGCGGACACTCGCGGCAGGAACGGAGAGGAACCCCATGTCACGCGAAACGCTGGTCGCCATGACCCGCAACCTCGTCGCCCACGGCGCGGCGGACACGATGGAATATGCCGACGAGATCGTGCGCGTGCCCGCCAGTGCCTACACCGACGAAGCGCTGTTCGAGCGCGAGAAGAGGCAGATCTTCCGCCGCCTGCCGCTGATGGTCGCGCCCTCGTGCGAATTGCCCAACCCGGGCGATTACAAGGCGATGGACATCTGCGGCGTTCCGCTGCTGCTCTCCCGCCAGAAGGACGGCAGTATCGGCGCCTTCCTCAACATGTGCACCCACCGCGGCAACCCGCTCGCCAGCGGCACCGGCAATGCCAGCCGCTTCACCTGCGGCTATCACGGCTGGACCTTCAAGGCCGACGGCGACCTCATCGGCGTCGCCAGCCCGCAGGATTTCGGCGCAATCGACAAGAGCCAGCACTGCCTCACGAAGTTCCCGGTGCACGAGAAGGCGGGGCTGATCTGGGTGACGCTCGATCCCCACAGCACGCTCTCCATCGCCGATTACCTGTGCGGCTACGACGAATTGCTCGAAGCCTTCGGGTTCGACGGCTGGACGCTGTTCGCGCAGCGCACGCTCAAGGGGCCGAACTGGAAGACGGCCTATGACGGCTATCTCGATTTCTACCACCTGCCGGTGCTGCACAAGGACACCTTCGGCGCGGATTTCTACAACCGCGCCAACTACTTCGCCTTCGGCCCCCACCAGCGCCTCTCGACCCCGTCGCAATTCGCGATCAAGGTTTCGGGCGATGACGACCAGCAGCTCGACCTTGCCCAGCTCGCCGACGATGAGCTGCCGCAAGACGCGCTGGTGCAGGGCGTGTGGACGATCTTCCCGCACATCTCGATCGCCAGCTTCTACGGCGGCGGGCAGCGCGGGGCGATGATCAGCCAGCTGTTCCCGGGCGAGAGCGTGGGCGAGAGCTTCACCACCCAGTTCTACGTCATGGAGAACCGCCCCGAGACCGAGGCCGACGTGAAGTCCGCGCACGAGCAGTTCGACTTCCTCGAAGTGGTGGTGCGCGACGAGGACTACGCCACCGGCAGGCGCCAGCACCAGGCGCTGCAATCGGGGCTGATGAAGGAGGTCCTGTTCGGCCGCAACGAGAAGGGCGGGCAGGTCTTCCACCAATGGGTCGAGCGGCTGACAAACGCCAGCGACGCGGAACTGGTCGAGATCTTCGCCGCCGAGCAGCGGCAGGCGGCGGAGTAGGGGTTCACGGCCGCGTCTGGAACGACCGCTTTCGGGAAGTTCGGCGGCTGTTGCTTGTGACCGCTCGTGGGTGGAAAAGAGACACATCTCTGCGTATCCGTGACCGCATGGATACCACAGGCATCGTAGACGCCCGAGAGTTCTGGCTGGACTGGGACAAGCATCACAAAGGGCGTCAACCACTAGGGTATGTGCTCCGGCAAGACGGTTCTCTTCCATGGGTGCGCTTTCATGCGTTGCCCGCCTCGAAGAGGTATGCCGAGACCGAGCAGGAGTCCGAAATCATCCTGTCCCGCGGGAACACACTCGCGAGTGCACTGCTCGAACCGTCGCAGAAGTGCTGGATCATCACGTCAAGGTGTGACGGCGAGGCCGGACCGGGAGTTCCCGCTGGTGGGTGGACAGAAGATGAGAGTGATCCGGAGAGCTTAGTATGGAAGTTCTTTATCCGCGACGAAACGTGGGCAAACGGCAAGTTCGATGACTCACTGAAGGATTTGGCCAACGATGCCGGTCCCTACGTTACATGGTTCGAGCCGGAGAACGGACGGATCTATGCGCCATACGCCGGTGGCTTCGATCTCTTTCTATCATCGTTAGAAGAAGCTCAGGCCCTCAAGGTCCGGTTCTCGGGCTGGCTGTCTAACCGTGAAGATGGCCTATAGCTAAACGTCTGCTCTGGGGTCGATAGCTGAACGGCAGCTTCCGTCGCGAGCAGGCCCAAAGCCGACCTTCTTTCCTACCCGCGCTGCACCTGTCAGCATCGGCCGCGTGACTTGCTCCCATCGCCCCTCGCGCCGCCCGGTTGCCTCGCATGAACGGCGCATGGAGAGCGGAGGGTTTTTCGCTCTCTGGACAGTGTCTCATGTGTCTCCAACAGGAGCCTTCGGGCGACACGCGGCACAACGCGCCGCGCCTATGGGCGGCCGCTTGGCCTTGCGGCCGCTGACGCGACCGAGGCCCATCCACGGACACACACCGTCGCGCCATGCCGACGCCGCAGGCGTCGCAAGCGCGACCGCGCGCCCGCAGCGGGCGCAGCTTTGCTGCGCATCCAGCGAGGACGGGAGCGCGCAGGCGCTCCCGCAATCAACCAAAAGCGGGCCGGTAGTTGCTCTCGCCCCAGTCCTGCCGCTTGGTCCATTCGCCCAGCGTTTCCAGCTTGCCGTCGAGTTCGGGGAAGCGTTCGTAGACATATTCCATGTCGACTTCGAAGGGCTTGGTCGGCGCCTCATTGTTGTATTCGTAGAAGGCTTGGATGCCTCGCGCGAAGTCCACGCGCATCTCGGGGGGCATCGAATCCCCCGCCGCCTCGACGAGGTAGCGGCCAAACTCCTCGGGCGTGCAGGGATCATAGGTGATGTCCTTGCCCAGCGCCTCGGAGAGGTACTGCGTCACCTGCTTGCCGACCAGCCGCTCCGGCCCGCCGATATTGAGCCACGCGCCCTCCATGTCGGGCCGTTCGAGGCTCGCCAGCATGAAGCGCGCGACATCGTCGAGGCTGATCCAGTTGGCCTCCAGCGTCGGCTTGTGCGGATAGACGTAGCGGCCCTCGTTGACGATGAAGGGCCGCGCCCAGTTGGTCAGCAGGTTGTCCATGAACAGCACCGATCCGAACACCGTCCCCGGCGCGCCGCTGCGCCACAGGGCGTTGATGCCCTTGGTGTTCTCGCCATAGGTGAAGGGATCGCCGGGGCGATCGGGAATCCAGCTCGAGGTGTTCCACACCACCCGCTTGACCCCGAGGTGGGCTGCGACCTTGCCAACCTCGCCGACCAGATGCGCGCGGTCGGCGCGGGCCTGCAGCGGATGGGTATAGAAGACGTAGTCCGAGCCTTCGAGCGCGTCCTTGAAAGTGGATGTGTCGTAAAGGTCCATGGGGCGCACCTCCACCCGCTCGATCCCCTCGACCGGGGCGCCTTCGAAGGCGTCCGGGCGGCGCGAGATCGCGCGCACGTCGTAGCCTGCCTTGAGCGCTTGGCGCACCTGCGCAAGGCCCTGCCGCCCGCTCGCGCCGATCACCGTGATGAGTGCCATGAATGTCTCTCCCCTCGTGGTCTGTTTGGGCGCGAGACTAGGAAGCGCCCTCACCCCGCGCACCGCGCCAAAGTGATAGCGGCCTAGCGAAATGGCGGGGTTGCCGTAGCGGCGCCTGCGCCGGACAAGCAGGGCATGGCAAACCGCTTCTGGCGCATCGCGCGCCGCCCCGAGGGCAATGACTTCGCCGCCGCGCTGGAGCTGGTGGAAGCGCCGCTCGCCCCGCTGGCGGAAGGCGAGGTCCGCATCCGCAATTCGCACCTCTCTATGGATGCCGGCACCCGCCTGTGGCTCACGAGCCGCGAGGATGGCTACCAGCCGCCGCTGCCGCTCGGCATCGCGATGACGGGGCTGGTGCTGGGCGAGGTGACCGAGAGCCGCGCCGAAGGCTTTGCCCCGGGCGATCTGGTGCGCGCCTTCGGGCAATGGGGTGACTGGTCGACGGTCGATGCTGTCATGTCGGGGGCGCTCAAGCTCGACCCTTCGGTGAGCGACCGCCGCGCATGGTTCGGCCCGCTCGGCATGAACGGCTGGACCGCGCTGTGGGGCGTGGAGCGCACCGGCGCGGCCAAGCCGGGCGAGAAGGTGCTGGTCTCCGCGGCCGCCGGGGCGACCGGCATCCTCGCGGTGCAGATCGCCCGGCTGCTCGGCTGCGAGGCGTGGGGCATCGCGGGCGGCGCGGCCAAGTGCGCCTATCTGGCCGATGAACTCGGGATCGCGGGGGCGGTGGATTACAAGGCGGGGGACGTCGGCGCGCAGCTCGACAAGGCAGGCGGCTTCGACGTCTATTTCGACAATGTCGGCGGACCGCTGCTCGACGCGGTGCTGACCCGCATGAACCACTACGGCCGGATCGCAGTGTGCGGGCTGCTCGCCGACTATTCCTCAGGCAATCGCACCGCGCCCAAGGAATTCGACCAGGTGCTCATGCGGCGCCTGCGCGTCGAGGGGTTCTTCTCGCCCGATTTCATGCACGAAGGCCCGGTGCTGACCGAACGCCTGCGCGCGTGGCACGAGGCGGGCGATCTCGTCATGCCCTATGACGTGACGAGGGGCCTCGAAAACACGCTGGCCGCCTATGCCAAGCTGTTCACCGGCGGCAATATCGGCAAGGTGATCGTGGAGCTGGGCACATGACAGGGACGCTTGAAGACCGCGAGGCGATCCGCGACATCCTCGCCGCCTATGCCCATGCCATCGATCGGCGGCGCTGGGGGATGATGGAGCGCCTGTTCCATGATGACGCGACCTTCCGTTTCGGGGTGATCGAAGGCGGTTGGCGCGACTTCGTCGAGCAGGCGCGCAGCGTTATCGACCCCTGCCTCGCGACCCAGCACCAGCTGGGGCAGACCCTGTTCGGGTTCGAGGGCGCGGACACCTGCCACACCGAAACCTACATGACCGCGATGCACACCATCCCGCCCGGCTACCCGCTGGCGGCGGTGTTTCCCGACAAGGGCATGGTCTACTCGGCGATCGTCGCAGGGCGCTATGTCGACCGCTTCGAGAAGCGGGGTGGCCCGAACGGGGCGGAGTGGCGGCTGGCGCAGCGCACCGGCCTCTACGACTGGCGCGAGTTCCGGGTGGTGGAGGGCGTCGACCTGTCCGACACGCCCGAGGGCGCGGCGGGTTACCATGACGAACGCGATCCCTCGACGGCGGCGATGCGGCACTGGCTGGGCTAGCCGCGCCGGAAGGCGAACACCCCGCTCATCGTCGCCACCTGCTCCTCCCCGCGCAAGATCCCGCCCGAGGTGTAGGCGGTGCGCCCGCCCAGCCGGTCGATGCGCACGCGCGCCTCGAGCCAGTCGCCGCGCTTCACGCCGGCGAGGTAGTTGACCGTCAGCGTCACCGTGGAGGGCGCGAGCCGGGGCCGCTCGGCGTCGTAGACGGCATGGCTGAGCGCGACATCGGCAAAGGTCGCAATCACCCCGCCATGCGCCGCGTCCTCGAAATTGATGTGGTGCGGCATGATGCCGAGGCCCACCACGCGCACCCCCTCCACCGCAGGGCCGAGGAAATAGGGCCCGCCGTGATCGAGGAAGCCGGGGCTGAAGCCGGCGGGGGTGAAGCCTAAGGGGATATCCATGCGCCCACCCTAGCCCGCCCTCGCCTGCGCGCCGCTATGAATTGTGCCAATGACAGCGCGCCCGCGCGCGGGCTATCTCCCCCAGCCATGGGAGACATGGCAGAAACGCTCGCGACATCCTTCTGCGACATCGTGGCCGAGCACGCCCGGGCGCAGGGCGAGGTGATCGCCTTCACCTATGCGCAAGAGGAAATCTCCTTCGCCGCATTGGACGAAGGCGCGAACCGGGTGGCGAACGGGCTTGCCGCGCTGGGGGTCAAGCCGGGCGAGCGGGTCGCCTTTCTCGGCAAGAACCACCCGCTCTACTTCGAGGCGCTGGTCGGCGCCGCGCGGATCGGGGCGGTAATGACCCCGGTCAACTGGCGCCTCGCCGCGCCCGAGGTCGCCTATATCCTCGACAATTCGCAGGCGCGCGTGGTGTTCGTCGGCGAGGGGTTCGCCGCGATGATCGACCAGGTGCGCGGCGATGTGCCGCAGGTCGAAGAGGTGATCGGCATCGACGCGCCCGAGTTTGCCGGCACCGACTACCGCACTTGGCGGGACGGCTTTCCCGCCACGCCGCCTGCGCACAAGGTGAAGCCCGAGGACGACGCGCTGCAGCTCTACACCTCGGGCACCACCGGCAAGCCCAAGGGCGCGGTGATGACCCACGGCTCGATCCTCTCCAGCCGCGATGCCAAGGCGAACGGCGAGGCGATGCGCCAATGGCAGGAGCCGATCCCGGGCGACGTGACGCTGCTCGCCATGCCGTGCTTCCACATCTCGGGCACCGGCACCGGCATCGGGACGATGGTGGCGGGGACAAATGCGATCGTCCTGCCCGAATACGATCCGACCAGGGCGCTCGACCTGATCGCGAACTACAACATCTCCAAGATCTTCCTCGTTCCGGCAGCGATCCAGATCCTGCTCAACCACCCGCGGGTGAACGAGGTCGATTTCAGCCGGCTCAAATACGTCACCTACGGCGCTTCGCCGATCCCGCTCGAATTGATGCGCGAGGCGATGCGGGTGCTGGGCTGCGGCTTCGTGCAGATGTACGGGATGACCGAGACCAGCGGCACCATCGTCGCATTGGACCCCGAGGATCACGTTCCCGAAGGCAGCCCGAAGATGCGCTCGGTCGGCAAGCCGCTCGCCGGGGTGGAGATCAGGATCATCGACGAGGAGGGGAACGACGTCCCCACCGGCACGGTCGGCGAGATCGCCACCCGCTCATCCAAGAACATGCGCGGCTACTGGAACAATCCCGAGGCGACCGCCGCGACCATCGATGCCGAGGGCTGGCTGCGCACCGGGGACGCCGGATACCTCGATGAGGACGGCTATCTCTACATCCACGACCGGGTGAAGGACATGATCATCTCGGGCGGCGAGAACGTCTATCCGGCCGAGGTCGAGAACGCGCTCTATTCGCACCCCGCGGTCGCCGATGTCGCGGTGATCGGCGTGCCGGACGCCAAGTGGGGCGAGGCGGTGAAGGCCTGCGTGGTGGTGAAGGCGGGCGAGAGCCTGACCGAGGCCGAACTCATCGCCCACGCGCGCCAGCACATCGCGGGCTACAAGTGCCCCAAGTCGGTCGACTTCATCCCCGCCCTGCCGAGGAACCCCTCGGGCAAGATCCTGCGCCGCGAGTTGCGCGCGCCCTATTGGGCGGGGAAAGACCGCGCGGTGAACTAGGGTGCTGCCCGTTCGCCAGCTGGCCTACAAGGTCGGCGACCTCGCAGCGGCGGCGCAGGCGCATCACCGGCGGTTCGGCTCGGGACCGTTTTTCGTGTTGCGCCACGTGGCGCTCGCGTCCTCGCAGCATCGCGGGGTCGAGCGCCCCTTCGACCATTCCAGCGCCTATGGCCAATGGGGCAGCGTGATGGTGGAGCTGGTGGTGCAGCACAATCCCGAGCCATCCGCGCTGCACGACATGTTCCCGCATGGCTCGGGGGCCGAGGGGCTGCATCACGCGGCGCTGTTCGTCGATGATCTCGACGCGGCGATTGCCCGCTTCGCAAGCGATGGCGCGCCGCTCGCGCAGCTATCGGTGACGCGGACCGGCACCGCCTTCGCCTTCGTCGATACCCGCGAGAGCCTCGGGCACATGCTCGAACTCTACGAGCCGACCGCGCAGCTGACCGGGTTCTACGATTTCGTGGCCGGCGCCGCGCAGGGCTGGGACGGCCGCGATCTGCTGCGGGAGTTGGGCTAGCTCCCCGCCAGCCCCGGCAAGTCCACCAGCGCCGCCCGGCACTCCGCATCGGCCAGCGCCGCCAGCACCGAGAAGGCGACGAAGCCCGCCTCGCCCAGATGCGCGACCACCCCCGCCGCCTCGGCATCCTCGATCGCGGTGTGCTCGAACGGCATCCGGCGGGCATAGGCGAGGCAGTCCCGGGTGCCCTCGTCGAGGCCGCTTTCGTCGGGCGCGCTCTCCAGCCCGTGCACCGCCGCCACCCCTTGCCGCACCAGCGCGACCAGCGCGGGGTCGAGCGCGGCCTCGGTGCTGGCGCGGAAGGCGGCATAGTGCTCCGCCAGCACCGCATCGCCCGCCAGCGCGGCGTGCACGGCGCTGCCCCCTGTCGGGGTCATTCCGCGGCCTCCAGCACGGCGGGCGTGGGCAGCACGGTGCGGTCCATCGTCTCGGGCTCAAGCCCCATGGTGATCAGCGCCTTGGCGAGCGCGAGGAACAGCGTCACCCCCAGCCCCAATTCGGCGATCTGCGCAGGCGTGAGGTGGCGCTGCAATGCCGCCTTCGCATCGCCTGTCAGCAGTTCGGGATCGTGGATCAGCGCATCGGTGAACTTCAGCACCGCCTTTTCGGCTGGCGTCAGGCGGCCCGAGGTCTCGTAGCCATCGGCGATGTCGTCCACCGCGTCCTCGCCCAGTCCTTGCGCGACGGCCTTGTCGAAGCGGACATTGCGGCAGAAGCCGCATTGGGTGACCCGTGCATTGCGCATCCGCGCGACCTCCTTGATCCGCGCGGAGAGCACTTCGGACTGCCAGAAGCGCCCGTAGAGCGCGAAGAAGCTGGCGGCGATTTCGGGCTGGTGCGCGAGCACGCTCCCGAAATGCGCCGGCTCTCCGGGAACCGCCGAGGACACGCGGGGGATGGTCGACATCAGGCCTCTCCTTCGCCGCACAGGATAACAGCCGCCCCGCCCCTCCCGGCCCTCGCGATTTTCACAGGGGGTCGGCGCGCGCCGTCATGGCAGATTGCCGCCAGCAAGGGAGACGAGACGATGCCGGGCGAAGCGCAAGCCGTGATCGAGCAGTTCTGGCGCATCCAGGACGAGGGCGACTACACGAAACTGGTCGATCTCTTCGCCGAGGACGCCTTCCTCGAAGACCCGATCTGGGGGCAATATCGCGGGCGCGAGGCGATCATGGGCTTCATGACTACGATGGTGAAGGAGATGGGGGACCGCAAAGTCCATTTCACCGTCGACGAGATCTGCGGCGACACCCACGCCGTGTGGGCGCGCTGGACGATGCACATGGAGGGCGCGGCCCCGCGCGGGGGCGTGGGCATCTACAAGGTCGAGAACGGCAAGCTCACCTATTACCGCGACTACATGGACCCGGCGGCGGAGTGACCTACATCGGCCGGTAATCCGGGTGCCCGCTTTCGGTGAGGTCGAGCATCGGCAGCGGGAAATCGGCGCGCGGGGAGGCATCGGGCTGGTCGGGCATCGGGAGCGTCCAGTCCATCACGTAGCGGCGGCTGGAAATGCGCCACTCACCGTCCCGCTTCTCGTAGCTGTCGAGATAGCGCCCGCCATACATGTTGCCCTTGTAGGGCTCCTCCCCCTCGCGCCTGAGGCCCACCGCGATTCCATAGCATTCGCCCTCGGCGGTGGTCGCCGAGGTCAGCTTGATCGCAAGCGAGGACAGCATGTGCCAGCGCCGCCCGGTCGAGCGTTCGACCTGCATCACCACCGGCACGAACTCCGCCGCGCTGCCCTTGAAAAAGCCGTAGTCGATATGCGCATCGGGCCAGTAGCAGCTCGCCTGCCCCGCGTCGTCGAGCCAGTCGAGCGTGCGCGAATAGCGCGCCACGAGTTCCTGTATCGCCTGCTTGTCGAGCAGCTCTTGAATCTCCGGCAGCTTCATGCGCGGGTCTCCCACCATGCCGGGATCGCAAGCGGGAAGCGGTCCTGCGCGGTTTTCATGGCATCGCTCGCATCTTCGGGCAGCGCCGGGTCGGACGTATGCGGCAGCCCCCCGCCCGCGCCCTCCACCGGATCGACATATTCGAGGCGGATGTCCGCCAGCACCTCGGCGAAGTCGTGGCCTTCGTGGTGGTCGGACATCTGGTGGTGATAGAAGGCCCACTTGTCGCGGAACGACAGCAGGCAGTAGTAGCTGAGCGGCTCCTGCCCCTTCCAGTATTCGTAGCGGATCACGCCTTCCTCGGTGCCGAAGGTGCGGTGGACCATGTCGCGCATGATCGCCTCCCATTTCTCCTCCTTGCCGGGCTTGATCCGGATATGGGCGAGCAATGTGGCCATCAGCGCGTCTCCGTGGGCGTGAGGTTCAAGAGCAGGCGGTGAATGCCGAGCATGATGCCCCCTTGGTGGCGGAAATCGTTGCCTGGCGCAAAGGCGAGGTCGGAAAAGGCATCGCAGAGCCGGTCCCACGCGATCGTCTGCTCCAATCGCGAGAGGTTCGATCCCGGGCAGGAGCGCGGCCCCTGGCTGAAGGCGAGATGGCGCGTCGCCGCCTTGCGGTCGAGCTTCAGTTCGAGCGGGTCCTCGAATTCGTCGGGGTCGATATTGGCGGCGGCCCAGCGCAGGTGGAGCATCGACCCGGCAGGCACGGGCACGCCCTGAAACACCTCGTCCTGCGCACAGATGCGGGTCGAGAGCCCCTGGGTGGGCGAGCGCAGCCGCATCCCCTCCTCGATGAAGGTGCGGATGAGGCTGCGGTCATCGCGCAGCGCCGCGAAGGTGCCGGGCCGCTCGCACAGCAATTGCGTCTGTTCGGCGAGGGCATATTGGGTCGTCTCCAGCCCGCCGATCACCATCGCGTAGACCACGCCGTTTATCTCGTCGTCGGTCAGCTTGCGCCCCAAGGCCTGATACTCGACCTGCGTCAGGAAGCTCACCATGTCGTCCTGCGGATTGGCGCGCTTCGCCCGCGTTTGCTCCGCCACATATTCCTTCATCCCCGCCAGCAGCCGGAACTTCTCGGCGCTCTGCTCTGGGGTGAGGATGTTCCGGTGCGTGCGCCCGTGGACATAGGACATGACCTGCGCATTGCCCCATTGCTCGAGCCGCGGGATGTCGCCTTGCGGGAAGCCCAGCACGCTCGCCATCACCCGCTGGGGGAGGGGGCGGGCGAAGTCGGCGACGAAATCGACCGGCTCGCCCGAGCGGGCCTTCTCGAGCATCCCTGCAACAAGCGCATCGACATGGCCCGCGATCATGCCCGCGTGCCGGGTGCAGCCCGGGCCGACCCACGAATCGGTCAGCTCCTTCCGGTGCGCGCGCCACAATTCGGGCGTGGGGCGCAGCGAGACGATGCTCGCGACCATCGCGTCGATATCGGGAATGTGGCTCGGCATCTCGCCCGAGGCGATGATCTGCGCCACCAACAGCGAGAGCGTCGGCGGGAAGCGGTCCCAGTCCTTCACCACGCGCGAAATGTCCGCGTATTTGGTGAGGACGAAGGCATCGCTGCCGGGCGTCAGCCCCTCACCCGGCAGGCGCTGCACCGGGGCCTCATCGTGCAGGATAGCATAGGCAGCATACCAGTGTTCCTGCGCGCCGGGGGCGAACAGATCGACCTCCTCCAAGGTGCGCGGTGCGTCTTGCTGCAAAGCCGCCTCTTTCCCGCTTAGCGAATCCGCCAATTGCTCCTCTGAGCCTTGTCCCGCAGCCTCGCCCTTACGGAAACGGGCTAAATTGTGAGGGTGCAATGGCAAGGGAGGCGGCAAAGGCAGGCGCGCCCGCGATAAATCTCTTCGACCCCGCGCTCCAGCAATGCCCCTATGCGGCCTACAAGCAGCTTCGCGACGAGGCGCCGGTCTACAACATCCCCGGCACGCAGATTTACGTCGTCAGCCGCTACGACCACGTGCGCGAGGTGCTGATGGACCCGGCGCGCTTCCCCTCGACCGCGAAGAACGAGCTGATGCGCGCTTCCCCGGTCGACATGGAGCGCGGGCGCAAGGTCGCCGCGCGCTTCCGCGAGAAGGGCTGGCTCCCCGCGCCGACGCTCGCCGGGCGCGACGACCCGAACCACAAGCAGATGCGCGCTATGTTCAACGAGGCCTTCAAGCCGAGCCGCATCAAGGACATCGATCCGCGCGTCGAGACCCTCGCCTACGAGCTGATCGACGCCTTTCTCGATGACGGGAAATGCGACTGGGTGCGCCAGTTCTGCGTGCCGCTGCCGCTGTTCATCATCGGCGAGCAGATGGGCGCGAAACGCGAGGACATGTGGCGCATCAAGTCGTGGACCGACGCCTTCTTCCACCGCATCTCGCTGATGCTGCCCGAGGACAAGCACCTCGAAATGGTCGACCGCGAGATCGAGGCGCAGCACTATTTCCAGCCGATCTTCGAGAAATTGCGCGCCGAGCCCGACGGCAGCCTCATCTCGGTGCTGGTCAACACCGTGATCGAGGGCTGGGGGCGGCCCTTGAACGACGAGGAACTTCACGCCGAGATGATGGCCGACACCTTCGTCGGCGGCAGCGAGACCACCACCAACGCGCTCGCAGCGGGGATGAAGCTGCTGATCGAGAACAAGGATGTCTGGCACAAACTCAAATCCGATCCCGATCGCTACATGCGCAATTTCGTGGAGGAGGTGCTGCGCTTGGAAAGCCCGGTGCAGAGCCTGATGCGCTTCACCCACGCGGATGTCGAACTCGCCGGGGTGACGATCCCCGCGGGCTCGGTGGTCAATGTCCGCTACGGCGCGGCCAACCGCGACGAGCGGGCGTTCGAATGTCCCGAGAAGCTCGATCTCGACCGTCCCCGCGCGGGCGCGCACATGGCCTTCGGCTCGGGCACCCACCACTGCCTCGGCGCGCCGCTCGCCCGGCGGGAACTCACCTGGGGCTTTCAGGCAGTGGTCGACCGCTTCGAGGAGATGTGGTTCGCCGAAGGCGAGAACGACTTCAGCTACCACCCGCACTTCCTGCTGCGGAGCCTCAAGCAGCTGAACATCGCGTTCGTCGCGAGGAAGCGTTAGCCGTTCGCCAAAGCCGCCGTGCGCCCCGCGATATAGCCGAAGGTCAACGCCGGGCCGAGCGTCCCGCCCGCCCCCGCATAGATGCCGCCGGTCGGACAGGCGATGGCATTGCCCGCGCCGAACAGGCCGGGGATCGGCTCGCCGTCATGGCCGAGGATGCGCGCCTCGCCGTCGGTGCGCGGTCCGCCGTTGGTGCCGAGCAGGCCCGAGGCGATCTCGACCGCATGGAACGGCGCCTCGCGGATCGCGCCCAATGTCACCGCCGTGCCCTCTCGGCTGCGGTCGCCGTAGAAATGGTCATAGGCGCTGGTCCCGCGCCCGAAATCGGGGTCCTCGCCCGCATCGGCATGGATGTTGAAGCGCGCGACGGTCTCGGTGAGCGCGGCCGGGTCGATCCCGATCTGCGCCGCCAGGTCTTCGAGCGTGTCGGCGCGCAGCACCCAGTCGGGCAGCGGCTGGCCCGGCTGGCGCGTCCCCAGCGGATAGCGTGCGGCATATTGCGCGTCGAACACCAGCCAGCACGGCAGGTTCGGATAATCGTAACGCGCCGGATCGAACTGGTGGAACACGCCGCCCAGCGCCGAGTAATTCGCCGCCTCGTTGCAGAAGCGCTTGCCGCTCCGGTTGACCATGATCGCATGCGGCACGGTGCGCTCGATCAGGATGATCTGCGCGCGCCTCTCGCCGCCCGGCCAGGGCGCGTCGGGCGTCACCAGCGTCGGCGCCCACCAGGCGCTGGTCATGTTGCCGAGCTTCGCGCCCGCCGCCATCGCCAGCGCAAGCCCCTCGCCGCGCGCGGTCGGCGGGCTGGCGGGCGCCGTGACGGGGCCGCGCAGGAAGGTCTGGCGCAGGTCCGCGTCCCATTCGAACCCGCCGGTGGCGACGATCACCCCGCGCCGGGCGGGCAGCGCGAAGGGCGCGCCGTCGCGGACGCCTTCGATCCCGGTGGCCCGCCCGCCGCCCTTCACCAGCCGCCGCGTTTCGACCCCGAGCAGCGGTTCGATCCCGCGCGCGAGGCAGGCCTTCAAGAGCCGCGCCACCATCGCCTGACCGAACCCGCATTGCCGCGCCGCGATGCGCTGCCCCAGCACCTCCGGCGGCGGCAGGGCACTCGCCCCGCCGAGCGGCGTCTCGCGCAGCATCAGCGGCTTGGGTTCCTCGACGGCGTAGATCCGCGCCGCCCATTCGCCCAACTCGGGCAGATCGAACAGGTCGTGGTCGAGCGCGCGGGAACCTTGCGGCTTGGCGCCGGGCCGGTCGAGGTAATAGTCGGGATAGCCCGGCAGCACCGCGACCTTGAGGGCGTCGATGCTTTCAAGGAAGGCGAGCGCCTCGGGCGCGCGGTCGACGAAGGCCTCGAGCGTCTCGTCCACCAGATCGCCGTGATCGAGGCTGCGGAAATAGGCGAGCGCCTCCTCGCGGCTGTCGGCCATGCCCGCGGCGCGCATCCGGGGGTTGTCCGCCACCCAGATCACCCCGCCCGAAATCGCCGAGGTGCCGCCGATCCGGTCCCCGCGCTCGACCAGCGCGACGCTCGCCCCCGCCTCGCTGGCGGCAAGCGCCGCCGCAAGCCCCGCCGCCCCCGTCCCCAGCACGATCACGTCGACATCGCTCATGCCCCGATAGACGCGGCGCGCCGCCCGTTCGGCAACCCGTCATTTTGGCAAGGTGCACGGGGCCGCGGGTCCAGCTACCTCACCCCCAAAGGAGAATGGGCCATGAAACTCGAAGGCAAGGTCGCCGCCATCACCGGGGGCACGGCAGGCATGGGGCGCGGCATCGCCGAGGCGTTCCTCGCGGAAGGGGCGAAGGTCGCGCTGTTCGCCCGCAATGCCGAGAAGGGCGCGAGGGTGCTCGCGGAGATGGGCGCGGGCGACAAGGGCCTGTTCGTCTCCGGCGACGTGATGGAGCAGCGCGAGCTCGAAGGCTTCATCGACTGGACGATCGAACATTTCGGGACGCTCGACATTCTGGTGAACAACGCCGGCGGGGCGGGCGACCTCCAGCCGCTCGTCAACCTGTCCGATCATGCCTTCGACGAGGCGATGAAGTGGAACGTCTATTCGACCTTCTGGGCGACCCGCCGCGCGCTACCGACCATGCTCGAGAAAGGCGACGGGCGGATCATCAACATCTCCTCGATGGAGGGCAAGCACGGCAAGCCGGTGCTGACGGCCTACTCGGCCGCCAAGCACGCGGTGAACGGCATGACCAAGAGCCTCGCGCGCGAGGTGGGTGCGCAGGGAGTGACGGTCAACGCGATCTGCCCCGGCCTCGTCATCACCGACATCATCCGCAACAACGGCCCCGCCACCGCGAAGGCGATGGGCATGGAGTTCGAGGAGATGATCGAGCTGTTCGCGCAGGAAGCCGCGATCAAGCGCCCCAACGAGATCGAGGAGATCGCCGCGGTCGCGGTGCTGCTCGCCAGCAAGGCGGGCGCGGGCATCACCGGCGCGCAGATCAGCGTCGACGGCGGGACGGCGCAGTACTAGCCCGGTCTGGCCCCGGTCTAGCCCGCGCCAGACCCGGTCTGGCCGCTGTTTCACGTGGAACAAGCGGGCGGCTCAGCCCCCGTTCGCCTTCGCCATCGCCGCGCCCACCGCCGCCTCGATATCGCGCGCCTGCGGGTTGCCGCGCAGGGTGAGGCCGCCATTGGGCTGGATGTTCTGGCCCGTCACGAAGGCATGGTCGCTGCACAGCCACAGGCAGGCATGCGCGACGTCCTCGGAGGTGTTCAGGCGCCCCAGAGGATAGCGCGGCAGGAAGGCATCGACGAGGCCGGGAACTTGGAAGCTCTCGGCGGTCATCGGGCTATGGGTGAAGGCGGGCGAGACGGTGTTCGCCCTGATCCCGAGGTGCCCGAAGTCGTTCGCGACGCACTCCATCATCGCCTCGCCTGCCCGCTTGGAAGCAATATAGGCCATGTGGTTGTTGATCACCGCCTTGGTCGTCGCCGAGCTCAGCGAGATGATCGAGCCGCCGGTCGGCTGCTGCGCGCTCATCACCCGGACGAAGGCCTGCACGAAGTGGTGGACGCCCTTGAACTGGAGGTCGGTGATCCGGTCGAGCTGTTCCTGCGTGATCTCGAGCGTGTTGGCGAGCAGGCCCCAGCCGGTGGTGTTGATCGCCGCATCGACCCGTCCGAAAGCGGCGACGGCCTTGTCGGCGAGCGCGTGGACCTGCTCGTGGCTGGAAATGTCGCACAGCGCGTATTCGCCGCCGATCTCCTCGGCCAGCGCCTTGAGCGGGGCTTCCTTGCGGCCCGCGACCATCACCTTCGCGCCCTCGGCGGCGAACAGCCGGGCGGTGACCTGCCCCATGTTGCCCTCCGAAGCCGCCCCCAGGATGACCGCGCTCTTGCCTTCGAGTTGTCCCATCGCCTCTCTCCTCTCGCCCCGCCGGGTAGCACGGGGCGCGGCCTCGCCACCCTTCCCAAAAGTGTCCATTGTCCGCCCCGCGCCCGCGCTCGATAGCGAAAGCGACAGGCAAGGGGAGAGACGAGCCATGTTCACAGGGCCCTTGGAGGATCGCGTCGCGATCGCGGAATTGAACGGCGTCTATGCCGACGGAGTGGTGCGGAGCGATCCCGAGACCTGGGGAAGCGTCTGGGCCGAGGATGCCGACTGGGACCTGATGGGCCACAAGTCCAAGGGCCGCACGGCGATCGTCGCCTTCTGGAACGGCGCGATGGGCGGGCTGGAGGCGGTGAGCTTCCAATGCGTGCCCTGCATGATTCAGGTGACCGGCGACACCGCCGTCTCGCGGGTGCAGACGCAGGAAATCCTCAAGCCCAGGGACGGCAAGGCGCGCCATGTCGGCGGGCTTTACGAGGACGAACTGGCGAAGGTGGACGGGCGCTGGGTGTTCACCAGCCGCATCTTCCGGATCGTCGCCGAGTTCGGGGCGGAGGGCTGACCAGATGGCGAAGATCCTGATTTCCGCGCAGATCGACCTCGATCCCGCACAGCGCGACGAGGCGCTGCGCAGCGCGCGCCCGCATATCGAGGCGGCATTGGCCGAGAAGGGCTGCATCCACTACGACTGGAGCGCCTGTTCGATGAACCCCGCGCGGGTCAACGTGTTCGAGGAATGGGAGAGCGAGGAAGCGCTCGCGGCGCATTTCAAGGACCCCGCCTATGCCGGGATGCGCGATCATATCGGCAAGTTCGGGCTGACCGCCGCCGCCAGCCGCAAGTATCGGGTCGATGCCGAAGCGCCGGTCTACAACGACCAGGGGCTCGCCACCGAGGCGTTTGACTGAGTATCCTCGGCGCCATCCTCGCCGGCGGGCAGGCGCGCCGCTTCGGCAGCGACAAGGCGCACGCGCGGCTCGAGGGCTGGCGGCTGATCGACCTCGTCTATGACCGGCTCGCAGTGCAGTGCGACGCGATCGTGGTGTGCGGACGCGAGGAGGAAGGCTTCACCTGCATACCCGACCTGCCCGGCCCGGGGCTCGGGCCGCTCGGCGGGCTCAACGCCGCGCTCGCCCATGCCGCGCGCGAAGGCTTTGCCCGCGTGCTGAGCTGCGGGGTGGACGCGCCCAACCTGCCGCCCGACCTCGCTGCGACGCTCGCCGGAGAGGGTCCCGCAATCGTCCAGAGCCAGCCCGTGGTGGGGCTGTGGCCGGCCGAAATCGGGGCAACGCTGGCCGAATACCTCGAAAGCGGCGGGCGCGCCCTCTACGGCTTTGCCGAAAGGGTCGAGGCGCGGCGGATCGGCTTCGACCCGCCGCTGCTCAACGTGAACACACCCGAGGACCTGCCCTAAAGCTTCAGCATCTGCTTGCCGCGGTTCTGTCCGGTGAACAGGCGCTGGAGCGTCTGCGGCGCGTTTTCGAAGCCGTGCTGGATGTCTTCCTGATACTTGAGGCTGCCGTCCTTGACGAAGCCCTCCAGCCGCTTGCGGATGGCGGGGAACTCGTTCGCCCAGTCGAGCACGATGAAGCCCGCCATGGTGCCGCGCCGGAACACGAGGTTGAAATAGTTCTCCGGACCCGCCGGCAGGCTCCCGGTCTCGTAGCGGCTGATCCCGCCGCAGATCACCACCCGCGCGCCGGTGGCGATGCAGGCGAGCATGTCGTTCAGGATCTTGCCGCCGACATTGTCGTAGATGACATCGACGCCGCGCGGGCAGTGCTCGCGGATCTGCTCCTTCACCCCGCCCGCCTTGTAGTCGATCGCCGCGTCGTAGCCCGCCTCGCGCACCAGCCAGTCGCACTTGTCGGGTCCCCCCGCGATGCCGACCACGCGGCACCCGGCGATTCTGGCCAACTGGCCGACGATGCTCCCGGTCGCCCCGGCCGCGCCAGAGACCAGCACGGTATCGCCCGCGACGGGCCTGCCCACCTTGAACAGCCCGCAATAGGCCGTCAGCCCCGTCGTCCCCAGCACCGAGAGGACGGCGGTGGGAGAGAGATCGGTCTCCACCTTGGTCAGCTCCTTCCCGTCGGTGACCAGGTATTCGGTCCAGCCGGTGGTGCCGAACACCATGTCGCCGACCTGAAAGCGCCCGTTGTTGCTGGCGACCACCTCGCAGATGCCCGAGCCGCGCATCACGTCGCCGATGTTCATCGGCGCGACGTAATCGGCGATGTTCTCCATCCAGCCCTTCTGCGCCGGGTCGAAGCCGAGGTAGTGGGTCTTCAAGAGCATTTCGCCCGGGCCGGGGTCGGGCAGTTCGGCGCTCGCCAGACGGAAATCGTTGTCGAGATCGATCCCGCGGCCGCGCGGGTGTCCGTTGAGCAGCCATTGGCGGGTGGTCGTGGGCATCGCGCTTCTCCTTGTTCCTGGTCGTCCTATTGCGGAGGCGTGCCGCGCCCCTCCACGGACAAAAGTGTCAGTCGAGCGCCCCCGCCCCTGTGGTAGTCTCGCAAGACGTCCGGGGAGAGCAATGATGGGTGTCGAGACTCGCAAGACCTTCTGCCGCTTCTGCCATGCCAATTGCGCGATGGAGGTCGATGTCGCCGATGGAAAGGTGGTGGAGGTGCGCGGCGATCCGGCGGACCCGGCCTATGGCGGCTATACCTGCATGAAGGGGCGCGAGCTGCCCGACAGCCACAACTCGGAGAACCGATTGCACCACAGCCTGGTCCGCAACGAAGCGGGCGAATTCGTCGAGACCCCGATGGATCAGGCGCTCGCCCACGTGGCGGGCGAGTTGCGGCGCATCATCGACACCCACGGCCCGCATTCGGTGGCGGTGTTCATGGGCTCGGGCGGCTTCCAGAACTCCGCCGCGATGGCCGCTTCGCTGTCCTTCGCCAACGCCGTCGGCAGCCGCAACTTCTACACCTCGGTGACACTCGACCAGCCCGCCAAGGTCTTCACCACGCAGCGTTACGGCAAGTGGATGGCGGGGCCGAACACCTTCTCCGAAAGCGACGTCGCCTTCTTCATCGGCAACAACCCGGTGGTCTCGCACTACGCCCCCGTCGGCGGGGTGCCGCCCTTCAGCCCCTCACGCCGCATCCGCGACAAAAAGGCGGAAGGGCTGAAGCTGATCGTCGCCGACCCGCGCGAGAGCGACGTCGCGCGGCTCGCCGACATCTACCTCCCCGTGAAGCCGGGCGAGGATCCGGCGATGCTGGCGGGGATGCTCAACGTGATCATCTCCGAAGGGCTCTACGACCGCAATTTCGTCGCCGCGCATGTCGACGGCTTCGACGAGCTCGCCGAGGCGGTAAAGGCCTTCCCGCCCGAGGTGGCGGCGCGGCGCGCGGGGCTCGACGAGGACCAGCTGGTCGCCGCGGCGCGGATGTTCGCGGGCGGATCGAAAGGCTGCGCCACGACCGGCACCGGCCCCGAAATGGCGGGCCACGGGACGCTGACCGAATATCTCGTCACCTGCCTCAACACGATCTGCGCGCGCTTCAAGCAGGAGGGCGAGAAGGCCGCGATCCCCGGCGTGTTCAGCCCTTACCAGACCGCGCGGCGCGCACAGGTCGCCCCGCCGGTGCCGATGTTCGGCGCGGAAGGGATGCCCAAGTCGCGCTTCCGCGGCCTCGGCCATCTGGGCTGGGAAATGCCCTGCAACGTGCTGGCGGACGAGATCCTCACCCCCGGCGAAGGCCAGGTGCGCGCGCTGATCTCGGTCGGCGGCAATCCGGTGGTGGGCTTCCCCGACCAGGCCAAGATGGTGCGCGCGCTCGATGATCTTGAGCTGTTCGTGCAGATCGACCCGTGGATGAGCGCCAGCGCCAAGCGCGCCACCGTGGTCCTCGCGCCCTCGCAATGTCTTGAGCGCGAGGACATCACCAACCTTTCCGAATGGTGGCACGAGGAACCCTATGCCCGCTACACCGAGGCGGTGGTGCAGGCGCCGGGCGACTGCATCGACGAATACGAGATGTTCTGGACCCTCGCCCACCACCTGGGCCTGACGATGGTGCTGAACGGCGGGCCGCTGCCGATGGACAGGAAGCCGTCGAAACAGGAGTTCCTCGACCTGATGGTGGCGGGCAGCCTCAAGAAGCCGTCCGACGTGCGCCGCGACTGTCAGGCCAACGGCGGCGCGGCGATGATCTATCCCGAGGTCCATCCGCTGGTGCAGCCGCTCGACGAAAGCCAGTTCCACCGCTTCGACCTCGCCGCGGGGGCGATGCCTGCGCAGATCCTGCGCTATGCCGAGAACCCGGCGAGCAAGGCGGGCTTCGACTTCCGCCTGATCAGCCGCCGCTCGAAGACGCGGTTCAATTCGATCGGCCACCCGCTCAAGAAATTGCAGGAGAAGACCACCACCAATCCCGCCTATATCCACCCCGAGGACATCGCGGCCCTCGGTCTGGAAGAAGGCGGGCTGGTCGCGATCACCAGCCCCCACGCCACCATCCACGGCGTGGTCAAGGCGAGCGATAAGGTGCGGCGCGGGATCGTCTCGATGGCGCACGCCTATGGCGATGCCGATGCGGGGAAGGACGACGTGCGGACACGCGGCTCCTCGACCAACCGGCTGGTGAGCGAGGTGGTCGATTACGATCCGATCACCGGCCAGAGCCTGCAAAGCGCCATTCCGGTGAAGCTCGAACCGGCCTGATTCCCTCTCGACCCAAGGACATCCATGCCCACCAACCGCCGCTTTCTGCTGCAACGCCGCCCCGACGGGACGCCCGTGCGCGAGGACTTCGCACTCGTCACGGAAGAGACCCCCGCGCTCGGGGAAGGGCAGTTCCTGATCCGCAACCACTACGCCTCGCTCGACCCGGCGATGCGCGGGTGGATGGACGCAGAGGGCAATTACATGCCGCCGATCCCCTTGGGCGATCCGGTGCGCGCCAGCACCATCGGCGTGGTCGAGGAAAGCCGCGCGGAAGGGTTCGAACCCGGCCAGTGGGTGATGGGGCTGAATGCGCTGGAGGACTACTCCATCGGCGTTTCCGGCGGGTTCACCCAGCCGATCGACCCGGATCTCGTGCCGAGCGTCACCAATTACCTCTCGATCTTCGGCGCCGTGGGCATGACCGCCTATTTCGGCTTCCTCGAAGTGTGCGAGCCCAAGGCGGGCGAGACCGTGCTGGTGAGCGGCGCGGCCGGCGCGGTTGGGAGCCTTGTGGGCCAGCTCGCCAAGATCCACGGCTGCCGCGCTGTCGGCATCGCGGGGGGACCTGCCAAGTGCGCGCGGCTGACGGAGAAATACGGCTTCGACGCCGCGATTGACTACAAGGGCAAGGACGAAGCCGCGCTCACCGCCGCCATTGCCGAGGCCTGCCCCGACGGAGTCGACGTGATCTTCGAGAATGTCGGCGGCATCATCCTCGATGCGGGACTGATGAATTTGAACCTCCATTCGCGCGTCGGGCTGTGCGGGCTCATCAGCGAATACAACACCGAGCCGCGCGGCATCCGCAACCTGTGGCAGCTGATCGTCAAGCGCGCCCACATCCGCGGCCTGCTGGTGGCCGACTTTGTCCCGCGCTTCGCCGAAGGGGCGCAGCAAATGGGCGTCTGGGCAGCGCAAGGGCGGCTCACCATCGACGAGCATATCGACGAGGGGCTGGAGAACGCCTTCGACAGCTTCATGCGGCTGTTCGCGGGGACGAATGACGGCAAGATGATCCTCAAGATCGCCTGATGCGCTCCCTGCTGGTCCTCTCGGGCGGCCACCCCTACGAGGCCGGACCGTTCGACGAATTGCTGGGCGCGCTTGGCGCAGGGGAGGTGACCCACCTCGTCCATCCCGAGGGCGGGGAGGCCGACGCCGCGGAGGCGATCCGGGCGGCGGACGCGCTGCTGTTCTACGACATGGCGGGCTACAGCTTCGGCGAGGGCTCAGTCACAACCCGAGCGCCCTCGCCCGCCTTACGCGCCGCCATCACCGCCCGCTTCGCCAGCGGCAAGGGCGCGGTGGCGATGCACCATGCGATTGCGGGATGGGCGGAATGGCCGGAATGGCACGACTGGCTCGGCGGGCAGTTCCATTACCAGCCGGGCGCTCACGGCCCCGATTCCGGCTATCGCCACGACGTCACCTACGAGGCGCGCATCGTCGCCGATCACCCGGTGACGCGCGGATTGCCCGCCAGCTTCCCGGTCACCGACGAGCTTTACCTCTGCCCGGTCGATGAAAGCGCCCTCACCCCGCTGGTGCGCGCCGAGGGCTTCGCCTTCAACTCCGGCAATTTCTACTCCGCCGCCAATGCCGTCGCGGGCGCGATGTTCAGCAACGAGGGCTGGGAGCATCCGCCGGGGAGCAACTGCGTCGCGTGGGAGAGCCGCACCTGCCCCGCGCCCCTCGTCTATCTCCAGTTCGGCGACGGCCCCGCCACCTATGCCAACCCCGCCGTGCGCCGGATGCTCGCACAGGCGCTCGATTACACCTCCGGAGCAACGCCATGACCCCGCAAGCGACCGTCGAAGCCTTCATCGCCCGCTGGAACGCCTGCGACATCGACGCGCTGATGGCGCTGTGCGCGGAAGATATCGTCTATCACAACATCCCGATGGAGCCGGTCCACGGCACCACCGCGATGCGCGCCATGGTCGAAACCTTCCTCGCCGACATTGCCCGCTGCGAATGGCAGACCCACGCGATCGCGGCGAACGGCAATGTCGTCCTCACCGAACGCACCGACGGCTTCGTGTTCAAGGACGGACGCAAGGCCGCGATCCGGGTGATGGGCACCTTCGCGCTGGATGCGAACGGCCGCATCGCCGCCTGGCGCGACTATTTCGACATGGCCGAGTTCGCCCGCGAATTCGCCACCGGCTGAGCCCACCCTAACACATTCGCGCATCGCGTCGGGCGCGGCATCGTGGCTAGGCTTGCCTCGTAATCTGCAAGGGTTGGAGCCTGCCGCCATGAACAAGCCCGAAGGCAATCTGTTTGCCCCGGAAACGCTGCTCGATCCGTTCGATCACTACGCCGCGATGCACGCTGCCGGGGTCGAGATCGAGCTGATCCCGGGCATGAACACCTATGTCGTCTACAGCTACGACCTGTGCAGCGAGGCGAACACCAAGCCCGAAATCTTCTCGAACGATTTCAGCGCGCTGATGGGGCGCGAGGGCGACGCGGAGATCCAGGCGATCCTTGCGGAGGGCTGGCCCGACGTGCCCACCCTGCTGACCGCCGACGCGCCCGTCCACACCCGCAACCGCAAGCTCGTCAACCTTGCCTTCTCGGCTCCGCGCGTGAACGCCATCGAGGCCGAGATGCGCGCCAAGTCGATCGAGCTGATCGAGGCCTTCGCCGACAAGGGGCAATGCGAGTTCGTCGAGGAATTTGCGGTGCCGCTGCCGGTGGCGATGATCGCCGGGCAGATCGGGCTCGACAATGATCCGGGGCAGGTCAAGGCATGGTCCGACGCCGCGGTGGACCGCTTCAGCCAGATGGTCGATCACGAGCGCAAGAAGGAATGCGCGCGCAGCCTCGTCGAATACCAGCACTACATGAAGGGCAAGATCGACGATCGCCGCGCCAATGGCGGGAACGACCTGCTGACCGACTTGGTCGAGGCGCGGGTGGAGGGGGAAACCCCGCTCACCGACCCGGAAATCATGTCGATCATGCAGCAGTTCATGGTCGCCGGGAACGAGACCACCACCTCGACGCTCGCCGGCGGGTTGCTCCAGCTGATCCGCAATCCCGACCAGATGGCCAAGGCGAAAGCGGCCGCGGGCGGGCGCGATCCCAAGGTCATCACCAATCTCGTCGAGGAGGCGCTGCGCTACGAAACCCCCACCGCGGGGATGTGGCGGATCGTGAAGCAGGACACCACCCTTGGCGACACCGAGATTCCGGCGGGCAGCGTGGTGCAGCTGCGCTATGCCGCGGCCAACCGCGACCCGAAGAAGTTCCCCGATCCCGACAGGTTCGATATCGAGCGGCCCAACGCCCGCACCCACCTCAGCTTCGGCAAGGGCCCGCACATGTGCGTGGGCAACATGCTGAGCCGCAAGGAGATGCTGGTCGCCTTCGACGAACTGCTCGAGCGGCTGGACGACTTCGCCGTGGCCGACAAGGACGGCATCCGCATCCTGCCCAACATCCTGCTGCGCGGCGTCACCCGCCTGCCGATCACCTTCAGCCGGAAAGCCTGACGCCCATGAATTTCGACCTGTCCGAAGAACAGGAAATGTTCGTGACCTCGACCCAGCGCTTCGCCGCGCCGGTCGATGTCGAGGCGCGGCGGCGGCTGCGCCAGTCACCGGGCGGCTATGACCGCGCGCGCTGGCAGAGCCTTGCGGAGATGGGCCTGATCGCGCTGGCGGCGTCGGAGGACGCGGGCGGGATGGGCGGATCGGCGGTCGATCTCGCGCTGGTGCTCGAGGCGCTCGGCAAGGCCAACGCGCCCGACCCGCTGCTCGAACTCGGCATCCTGCCCGCCCTGCTGCTCGAACGCGGGGGTGCCCCCGAGGCGCTCGAAGGCGTGCTGTCGGGCGAGACCATCGCCACCCTCGCCTGGACCGAACGCGGCCAGCGTTACAGCCTCAAGGCCAAGGGCATGAAGGCTGAGGAGAGCGCGGACGGCTTCGTGCTGTCGGGCGAGAAGACCATGGTGATGGGCGCGGCGCTCGCCGATCTGTTAATCGTCACTGCGGACCTCAGCGGGGAGACCGCCTGCTTCCTCGTGCCCAAGGATGCGCCGGGGCTGGAGGTGCGGCACTACCGCCTCGCGGACGGCAGCATCGCGGGCGAATTGCGGCTGACCCGCGTGCCCGCGGGCGCCAGGCTTGCGCTCGATGCCGCGGGGCTCGCCGCCGTCGCCGCCGACATGCGCCTCTATGCCGCCGCCGAGATGGTCGGCCTCGGCCAGCGCCTGCTCGACGATACCCTCGCCTACGTGAAGGAGCGCGAGCAGTTCGGCGTCGCGATCGGCTCTTTCCAGGCGCTCCAGCACCGGCTGGTCGATTGCTACGCGCGGGCGGAACAGTCGCGCTCGATGCTCTACCGCGCCGCGCTCACCGACCGCGGCGATGCGCAAGGCTGGCAGCGGTCCGCCGCCGGGGCCAAGGCCTTCATCGGCGAGAATGTCGACGCCATCGCCCGCGAGGCGGTGCAGATGCACGGCGGCATGGGGATCACCGACGAACTGGCGATCGGCCATGCCCTGAAGCGCGTGCTGCTGCTGGCGCGGCTGTTCGGCGATGCCGACACCGTGCTCGCCGAATAT
This sequence comes from Porphyrobacter sp., assembly GCA_016125555.1. Taxonomy (GTDB): domain Bacteria; phylum Pseudomonadota; class Alphaproteobacteria; order Sphingomonadales; family Sphingomonadaceae; genus Erythrobacter. The sequence continues at coordinate 25,670 of WGLN01000008.1, read as the reverse complement.
GCGCTGGCGGCCTGAGGGGAGAGGCAATGGGACAGAAGATCGACCCCGACCTGTGGAGCGACGGCCCCGAGCCGCACCTGATGGGCGGACGCCTGCCTTCGGGCGAGATCGTCTTCCCCATGCCCACGGGTGACGCGGCGCAGGGGGTGGAGCCGGTCAGGCTGTCGCGGCGCGGCAAGCTGTGGTCGTGGACCAGCCAGGGCTTCCTGCCCAAGGAACCCTATGAAGGCCCCGGCAGCGGCCCCGGCGAAGGCCCGCCCGATTTCCGGCCCTTCCTCCTGGGCTATGTCGAGCTGCCCGGCGAGGTGATCGTCGAGAGCCGGATCGTCGATTGCAGCCTCGAGGACCTCCATCTCGGCATGGAGATGGAGTTCTGCGTGGTGCCCTTCAACGCCACCCACGACACCTACGCCTTCCGGCCCGTGGCTGCACAGGAAAGCAAAGCGGCATGAGCGAGAACGTTTACATCATCGGCGCGGGCATCCACCCCTTCGGGCGCACCGACGGCCGTTCGGGCCGCGAGCAGGGGGTCTATGCGGTGCGCGAGGCGCTCAAGGATGCAGGGCTCGACTGGCCCGACATCGAATGCGCCTATGGCGGCAGCGCGGCGGCGGGCAATGCCGACATCATGGTGAACGAGCTGGGGCTGACCAGCCTGCCCTTCACCAATGTCGCCAATGGCTGCGCGACCGGGGGCAGCGCGCTGTCGGCCGCGCAGCAGGCGATCGCGAGCGGCATGTACGACCTCGCGCTCGCCACCGGTTTCGACAAGCATCCGCGCGGGGCCTTCAACGCCAAGCCCGCCGATTATGGCCTGCCCGACTGGTACGGCCAGACGGGCATGATGCTGACCACGCAGTTCTTCGCGCTGAAGATCCAGCGCTATATGCAGCTCTACGGCATCAGCCGCACAACGCTCGGCCGGGTGGCGGAAAAGGCCTTCCGCAACGGCACGCTCACGCCGCATGCGTGGCGGCGCAGCCCTATCGATCTCGACACGATCATGAACGCGCCGATGATCAACGACCCGCTGACCAAGTACATGTTCTGCTCGCCCAGCGAAGGGGGCGTGGCGCTGATCCTCGCCAGCGAGAAGAAGATGAAGGAGCTGGGCGCCGACGGGGTCAAGGTGCGCAGCCTCGCGGTCAAGACGCGGCCGCCGGACTCCTTCGAGGTGTTCCAGCCCGGCGTCAGCATCAAGGAGGGCGGCAAGCCCACCGTGCTCGCCAGCAAGGCCGCCTTCGAGAAGGCCGGGCTCGGCCCCGAGGACATCGAGGTCGCGCAGTTGCAGGACACCGAAAGCGGCGCGGAAATCATGCACATGGCCGAAAACGGCTTCTGCAAGGACGGCGAGCAGGAGGAATGGCTCGCCAATGGCTGGTCGGAGATCGGCGGCAAGCTTCCCGTCAACACCGACGGCGGCTGCCTCGCCTGCGGGGAGCCGATCGGCGCCTCGGGCCTCAGGCAGGTCTACGAGAACGTCCAGCAATTGCGCGGACGCGGGGGCGAGCGGCAGGTGCCGGGCAGGGACGGCAAGGGACCGCGCTTCGGCTACAGCCACGTCTACGGCGCGCCGGGGCTCTCCGCCGTCGCGATCCTGGAGCGCGCATGAGCGGGTCGATGGAGGGGAAGGTCGCGCTGGTCAGCGGCGGCGCGGAAGGTATCGGCGCGGCGGTGGCGCGGCTGATCGTGGCCGAGGGCGGCAGCGTGATGCTCGGCGATATCCAGCTGGAAAAGGCACGAGCCCTCGCCGCCGAACTGGGCGAGCGGGCAGACGCGGTGCAACTCGACGTGCGCGACCTCCAGCAGTGGGAAGCGGCCGTCTCCGCCACCCGCGGGCGGTTCGGCAAGCTGACCGTGCTGTGCAACATCGCCGGCATTTCCGAGCCCGGCAACGTCCCCGACGGATCGCTCGACGTGTGGGAGCGCACCATCGACATCAATCTCCACGGCCCCTTCTACGGGATGCGCGCCGCGATCCCGGCGATCGAGGCGAGCGGCGAGCCGGGCGCGATCGTCAACATCGGCTCGATGATCGCGATGCGCCCGGCCTCCTTCGTGGCGGCCTATTCCGCCTCCAAGGCGGGCCTGCGCGGCCTCACCCAATCGGTCGCGCTCGACCTCGCCGAGCGGGGCCTGCCGATCCGCGTCAACATGGTTCACCCCGGCGCGATCCGCACCCCGATGTACAACCGCTACAAGCATTCGGGCGCCGACACGCCGGAGAACATCGAGACGAGTTTCGCCGCCACCCACCCGATGAATCGCATCGGCGAGCCCGAGGAGGTCGCCCGCGCGGTGGTCTTCCTCGCCAGCGACGCGGCGAGCTTCACCACAGGGGTCGATTTCACCGTCGACGGCGGCGGCAGCATCAGGAGCTGACATGGCAGAGCAACCCGCCACCCGGATCGACGCGCATTTCATCGCCGCGGGCAAGTATCACGACATCGACTTTCCTCGGCTCGAGATATTGAAGCTGCTGGCCGAACACCCGCACATCCGCACCACGGTCGCTGCCGACTATTCGGGGCTGGAGCGGCTCGATGCGTGCCGCTTCCTCATCACCTATACCTGCGACCTGATGCCCACCCCGGAACAGGCCAAGCAGCTCAAGGCGTGGATGGAAAAGGGCGGCAAGTGGATGGCGCTCCACGGCACCAACTCGATCCTCGTGTTCACGGCAGACGGCCTCGTCGATGCGCCGGATGAGCGGCCGGACGTGATGGAGATGCTCGGCACGCAGTTCGTCGCCCATCCGCCGATCGACAAGTTCCCGGTCGAAGTGGTGAACAAGGACCACGAGCTCACAAGGGGCATCGCGGACTTCGAGGTGGTCGACGAGCTCTACCTCTCCAAGACCACGGCCCCGATCGACACGCTGATGCAGACCACCTTCGAAGGCGAGGCGACCGGCTTCACCCAAAGCCAGTGGGATAAGACGACCGTGCCGATCGTCTACACCCGCGACATCGGCGAAGGGCGGATCGTCTACAATGCGCTCGGCCATTGCCGCGGGCATTACGACCTTCCGGGCATGGTCGATTTCTACCCGCACAAGGAAATGTGCGCGTGGAACTACGACGTCTATTACGACCTTCTGCGCCGCACCATCGCCTGGGCGATGCGCGAGGGGAATTGAAGCTGATGCGGCCGGGGAACCGTATCTCACGGGATCGAACTGGGACTGACTGACATGGACATGGACTTCTCGGCCGAGGACATCGCCTTCCGCGAGGAAGTGCGCGCGTTCCTGCGCGACAATCTGCCCGAACGGCTGCGCGACGGCGCGCGGCGCACGCCGGGCGTCTTCGTCGAGCCCGACATCGGGATGGAATGGCACCGCATCCTCTATGAAAAGGGCTGGGTCGCGCCGCACTGGCCCAAGGAGGACGGCGGCACCGGCTGGACCCCGACACAGAAGTTCATCTTCGAGAAGGAATGCGCGCTTGCCGGCGCACCCTCCTTGGCGATTCTCGGCCTGCGTCTCGTCGGACCGGTGATCTGCGCCTTCGGCACCCCCGAACAGAAGGCGCGCTTCCTGCCCGGCATCCTCTCGGGCGAGGATTACTGGTGCCAGGGCTATTCCGAACCGGGCAGCGGCTCCGACCTCGCCAGCCTCAAGACAAGCGCGCGGCTCGAGGGCGATGAATATGTCATCAACGGCTCGAAGATCTGGACCACCCACGCGCACCACGCCGACTGGATCTTCGCGCTGGTGCGCACCGACGCCTCGGTGAAGAAGCAGCAGGGGATCAGCTTCCTGCTCGTGCCGATGGACCAGCCGGGGGTGGAGGTCACCCCGATCCACTCGATGTCGGGCGATCACGAGGTCAACGCGGTGTTCTTCACCGACGCCCGCACGCCTGCCGAGAACCGCATCGGCGAGGAAGGGCAGGGCTGGACCATCGCCAAGTTCCTGCTCGAGAACGAGCGCGGCGGCTCGTGCTTTGCCCCGCGCCTGCTCCAGTCGATCGACCGGCTCGAGGAACTCGCCCGGACCCAGCCCTCGGGCGTCAACGGCGCGCTGGCGCACGACCCGCGCTTCCGCGACCGCCTGTCGCGCGTGCGGCTCGAGGCCGAGGCGCTGGAGGTAACCGAGCTGCGCATCCTCGCCGAACTCGCCAAGGGCAAGGCGCCGGGGCCGCAGACCTCGCTGGTCAAGCTGCTGAGCTCGAACATCGGCCAGAAGGTCGACACGCTGCGATTGGAACTGCTCGGCCCGGACGCGCTGCAACTGCCGCTGGAACGCCCGCTCTACGGCAATGAGGCGCCCGAGCCGGTCGGCAGCGAATATGCCCAGACCGCGATGGGCCGCTACCTCAACAACCGCGCGGCGACGATCTTCGGCGGTTCGGACGAGGTGCAGAAGAACATCATCGCCAAGACCGTGCTGGGGCTTTGAGAGGACGGATAATGGACGTATCGAAGCTGATGTTCCGCGAAGGCCTGATGGAGGGCGAGCGCATCCTCGTCACCGGCGGGGGCACGGGGCTGGGACGCGAGATGGCGGAAGGCTTCCTCAAGCTGGGCGCGACGGTCTATATCTGCGGGCGGCGGCAGAACAAGCTGGATGACACCGCCGCCGAACTGATGGGCCTGCACGGCGGCAAGGTCGTCGCCCATGCCTGCGACATCCGCGATCCGGACGCGATCCACGCGATGGTCGACGCGATCTGGGCCGATGGCGGCGCGCTGACGGGCGTGGTCAACAACGCGGCCGGCAACTTCATCAGCCGCACCGAGGACCTGTCGGTCAACGGCTTCAACGCCATTGCCGACATCGTGATGCGCGGCACCTTCTACGTCACGCTCGACATCGGCAAGCGGCTGATCGCGGAGAAGAAGCGCGCCAGCTTCCTCTCGATCCTCACCACCTGGGTGTGGTCGGGCAGCGCCTTCGTGGTGCCTTCCGCGATGAGCAAGACCGCGATCAACGCCATGACCCAGAGCCTCGCGACCGAATGGGGCCGCTATGGCCTGAGGTTCAACGCCATCGCCCCGGGGCTCTTCCCGACCAAGGGGATGAGCGCGCGGCTTTCCCCCGGCGGGCAGGGCGGCAATTCCAAGAACGACCTCAACCCGATGGGCCGCGCGGGCGAGATGCACGAACTGGCGAACCTCGCGGTGTTCCTGATGGGCCCGGGCGCGGAATATGTGAACGGCCAGACCATCGCGATCGACGGCGCGGGCTATCAGGCCAATGGCGGGACCTTCTATCCCGTCCTCCATGCCCTCGGCGATGCCGAGTGGGACGCGATGCGCGCGATGATCAAGGGCACCAACGAAAAGGACAAGGCCGATCGCACGACGGGGTGACCGCCGGGCGCGCTATTCGGCAGCGAGCCCCGACAGCTGCGGTTCCCCGCCCGCCTCCCCCGACTTGAGCCACGCCGGCATGGCGAGGAAATAGATCAGCGGGATCAGGAAGAAGGGCCCGAAGAAGTAGACCGGGAAGGACAGGATGCCGTCCTCGCCCAGCGGAGGCCCGAAGCTGATGAGCGGCGCGCGCACCACCTCCGTCACCGCCAGCGCCATGCGCAGCGCATGGCGGCGGTAGCGGCGCGGCTTGCCGGGGGTCTGCTCGCGCAGAAAGCGGAAATCGCCGCGCGCCAGCGCCGCGAACAGCGCGGCGACCGCCAGGAACAGCAAGGGCCCGGCGATCAGCAGCGGGAGCGGCACCTCGACCTCGGGCGGGGGCGGGACCAGCGCGAGGGCGGCGGCCGCGGCCAGGGCCGCGAGCGCGATCAGGATCGGAACGAAGGACAGAGCGCGCTGGAGCAGGCGCAGCGATCCTTCGCGCCTGCGGAGCGAAAGCACGCCGGCCCCGACGCCGTAAAGCACGACGCTCGATGAAAACAGCGCGGGCGGGGCGAAGCGGACGAAGGAAAAGGCGATCGCCGTCACAGCGGCGACGCTCATCGCGGCGCTGAAGGCCCATCCGGCCTGACGGTGCCGGGCGCTCCCCTTGCGGACAGCGATGGCGATCGCCGCGAAGAATACCGAGGTTATCCCGAGAACAACGTGTGGCCAGTAGACCAGCGGGCTGAACGGATCGCTCTCCAGCATGCTGACATCCCCCCCAAATGCACAGTGCAGGCATTGCTCCGTACCGAGGGGAGCGCCGCAAGCGCGGCCCATGAATATCGGGGTGAACCGTTCACCGGGCGGGGTCAGCCGTGCTCCCGCGCACGCACCGCAAAGACCCGCAACTACCCCGCCGCGTCCGCCAGTGCCTGCGCGGTCTTGTAGTCGGGCTTGCCGTTGTTGAGCCTGAGCGAGCGACTGCTGAAGACGTAGAGCCGCGGGATCTTGTAGCCCGCCAGCCCTGCGCGGGCATGGGTATCGAGCGCCTCTTCCAGCCCGTCCTTCTCGTCGCCCTCGGGCTGCACCACCGCCACGACCTTGCGCCCGAAACGCGGATCGGGGAGGCTCACCACGCGGCAATCATGCACCGCCGGATGCGCCATCAGCACCGCCTCGACCTCCTCGGGAAAGACCTTCTCGCCGCCGGTGTTGATGCACATGTTGTCGCGGCCGATGAATTCGAGGCTCCCGTCCGCCGCCCAGCGCGCGCGGTCGCCGGTCATCAGCCAGCGCTTGCCGTCGATCACCGGGAAGGTTGCCGCGTTCTTTTCGTCCTCGCCGAGATAGCCCAGCGGCAGCGGCCCGGTGCGCGCGACGATGCCGACGCCTTCCGCGCCGGGCGGGATTTCCTTGAGGTTCTCGTCGAACAGCCTGGTCTCGCGGCCCGGCAGCGGCTGGAACTTGCCTCCGCCGGTGGAGCCCTGCGCGGTGGTGACGACGATGCCCGTACCCGAACTCTCCGAGGAGCCGAGCGCATCGACGATCATCAGCGCGGGATGATGCGCGATCAGCCGTTGTTTCAGGGCAGGCGAGAACACCGCGCCCGAGGAGGTGATCGAGCGCAGCGACGCCAGCACCTCGGCCCCGTCTCCCCGCGCATCGAGCCGGTCGGCGAGCGGCAGGGCGAAGGCGTCGCCGACGATGAACAGCCCCCGCGCGCCCAGCCGCTTCACCTCGTCGAGCGCAAGATCGGCGTCAAATTTCGGCGCAGGCAGCAGCGTTAGCGTGCCGCCCTTCAGCAGGTGGATCAATCCGGTGAACTGCCCCGCCCCGTGCATCAGCGGGGAGAGCAGCAGCAGCGGCGAAGTGCTTGCCGGATGATCGGGGCCGATCGCCGCCGCCCGCTCGGCCTGCTCGTCGAGCGAGGTCGTCACCAGCGGCGGATTGCCGGGACCCTGCTGCCACACGCCGATGCCGAACGCGGCCCAGGCTTCGACCATCGGCCACATCACCGCCTTGGGCATCCCCGTGGTGCCCCCGGTCGCGGTGAGGAACAGCGCCTCGCGGTCGTCGTGGATGGCGAAGCCTTCCGGCAGGTCGGTCTCGCACAGCGCCGCCCACTCCGCGCCGCCCACATCCACCGTCAGCGCGCCCTCGGGGATCGCCTCGCCCGCCAGTTCGGCGAAGTCGCTCTCGACGAACAGCACCTTCAGGCCGAAGCGCGCGAAGATGTCGGCCAGTTCGCGGGTCTTGTAGTGGTAGTTGACGTTGACCGGCACCAGCCCGGCCTTCACGCAGCCGAACCACGCGAGCAGGTATTCCGGCGTGTTGCGCAGCATCTGGCCGACGATGTCGCCCGGTTGCAAGCCGCGCGCAGCGAGGCCCGCCGCGATCCCATCGGTCACCGCGTCGAGTTCGCCCCAGCGCACCACCCGGTCCCCGTGGACCAGCGCGGGCCGATCGGGCGGGATCGCCTGCGCGAGCCGTTTCAGCGCCACCCCGAAATTCGCGCCCGCAAACTGCATCCGCCCGCTCTCCTTCCTCATTTTCGCTAGCCCCGCCTGCGCCCGCTTTCCCCTACGTAAATGGAGAGGACATTGCGCGAGATTGCGCTAAGGTCCCTCACGAGAAAACAAACGAGAGGAGCGAGGCTGACAATGGCCCATAATGTTGTCGAGCTGCGGACGCCGCAAGGTCGTGAATCGCTTGAACAACTTCTCGAACAGGTGACCATCACCTGTCCCGAGGACATTCACGATGCCGCCGTCAACCTCGCGCGAATCGCCCAGGAACGCGGAATGCAGATCGCGGTGTGCGACGACATTTCCTCGAAGGAACCGATGGTCGATGCCGACGGCACGATCCTCAATGCCGACATCTTCCGCTGGCTCGACGACGGCGCGCGCTGGTGGGAGGATCACCGCCTCGCGCTGCATTCGCCGCTGCCGCGCGCCTGCCGCTACGAGAGCGAACCCTTCTGGGTCAACCAGCACGGCTTCAACACCCGCTGGCGCAATTCCTATCTCGACGAGATCGACCTCGCCGACTTCGAGCGCCGCGCGCTGTGCAAAGCGGCGATCGTCATTCCGGTGCACCTGCCCTTCGGCCAGATTTCCGCCAGCAGCTTCATTTCGATGGACCGCGAGAAGGAAGACCTGACGGCCGAATTCGCCGAATATGGCGCGCTTTTCGCGATGGTGACGCGCTGCTTCGTCGCCGGCTACGTCCAGGCCAACCGCACCAAGCGGCGCATCCCCTCGGACTGCGTGCTGTCCAAGCGCGAGGTCGAGTGCCTGCGCTGGGCGGCGATCGGCAAGACCGACAAGGAGATCAGCATGATCCTCAACCGGTCGCACGCTACGATCCGCTACCACATTCACCGCGCAGGCGAGAAGCTCGACAGCGTCAACCGCGCGCAGACGATCTTCAAGGCCGGGCAGCTCGGATACCTTGGAGCGAGCGATTGAGTGCGGGGGCGCCTCCGCGCCCCCGTCCTCAGTGCTGTTTCCTTCGCTTCGCTACGGAGCACCTGCGGGCGGCCGGTCGGCCTCGCGGGCCTTCGGCCCGAACCAGCTCTTGAATTCGTCATTGTGAGCGGCGATTACCCCAGCCGCCTCAACGGCTCGCTCCCGTCCCAGCCCACGCCTGCCGCCTTGATCATCCCGAACAGGTCCGGCCCCTCCTTGGCCTGCTGGAGAATCTCGACCAGCGTGCCCGGACCGGTGCCGGGATCGACATAGATCACCTCGCTGGTGCCGAAGCGGCCCTCGATCACCACCTCGGCCCCTTCGGCCTCGCACACGCGGCGCGCTTCGGCGAGGTCGTCCACCAGGATGCACACGTGGTGCAGCCCGTTGCCGGTGGAGCCGTATTCGCCGCGATAGATCGAGGGGTAATCGTCCTTCGGACGGATCAGCTCGACCTGGATGTCGCCCCAATAGGCGAGCGCGAGGTCGAACACCGCTTGCGTGGGCTGGCCGCGATATTTCATGCCTTCCAGGTGGATGTTCTCGATCAGGAAGAACGGCCCGACGCCCATCACCCGCGTCCAGTGCTCCACCGCCGCGTCGAAGTCCTCGGGCACGAAGGCCAGCTGCATCACCTCGCCCAAAGCCGCAATCTTGCCGTCCAGCGCCATGTTCCTCTCCAATCCGCTAGGGTGACCCTGCGTCCAAGCTGTGTGATATTCTGTCCCGGAGACACTGCACAAAGTGCGAGGAAGAGAGGCGGGGCTCGCCCCCGGAAGGACGCGTAAGGCCGATGAACGAGATCAAGGATATTGCCCGCGGCGACCGCTGCCCTGGGATCAGCTACACCGACATGCTCAACGGCGACACGCGGCGTCCGCCCGACTATCTCTTCGAGGAAACCCATATCGAGATGGGCGACGAGCCGCTTTCGGTCGCGCCCTATATCTCCGAGGAATTCGCGGCGCTGGAACGCGAGAAGATGTGGCCCAACGTCTGGCTCTTCGCCGCGCGCGAGGACGAGATGCCCGACGCGGGCGACACGGTGGTGTTCGACATCGCGGGCAAGAGCTTCCTGCTGATCCGCCAGAAGGACGGCAGCGTGAAGGCCTTCTACAATGCCTGCCTCCACCGCGGCCGCAAGCTGCGCACCGAGAGCGGCAATTCGGTGCAGCTGCGCTGCCCGTTCCACGGCTTCACCTGGCGCAATGACGGGAGCCTCAAGGAAATCCCCTGCGCGTGGGACTTCAAGCACCTCGAGGGCAAGGACATGGACCTGCCGCAGGCGCGGGTCGAGCTGTGGCAGGGCTTCGTGATGCTGACCGAGAACCACGACCTGCCCGACTTCAAGACCTGGCTCGGCCCGGCGGCGTCGCATTACGAGCGCTACGACTTCGAGAACCGCTACACCGGCATGTGGGTGCAGAAGCGCATTCCGGCCAACTGGAAGGCGACTGCGGAAGCCTTCATGGAGGCCTGGCACTCGATCACAACCCACCCGCAGCTGCTCGGCTTCCTCGGCGATGCCAACACCCGCTACGACCTGATCGGCGATCACTTCAACCGCGCGATCACGCCCTCAGGCGTGCTCAGCCCGCACGTTAAGGGCAAGAACTCGGACTACGTGCTGGAGAAGATGAACGAGTTCTCCGGCGGGCAGGACGCGCGCACCAACCGGCGCTTTTCCGCCAGCGATGGCCCGGGTGAAGGCTACCAGGCCGACGATCCGCTGGGCGCGCGCAAGCTGCTCGCCGAGGCCGGGCGCAAGGGCTTCGCCGAGCAATACGGCCACGACTACTCGGACGCCTCGGACGCCGAGATTCTCGACAATTTCACCTACAACATCTTCCCCAATTTCTCCCCGTGGATCGGCTTCCTGCCGACACTGGTGTACCGCTGGCTGCCGGGTGACACCCCCGACTGGTGCATCATGGAAATCCGCCTGCTGTTCCCCACGCCCAAGGGCGAGCAGCGCCCGCGCGCGGTGGAGCCGACCCGGATTCCGGACGACGAGCCCTTCGCCTGGGCCGCCGACAAGATGGGCCCGCAGCTCGCCAACGTGTTCGATCAGGACATGGCGAACCTTCCCTATGTGCAGGAAGGCATGAAGGCGATGAAGGACGGAATGATGGAACTCGGCCACTATCAGGACAGCCGGGTGCGGCATTTCCAGACCACGCTCAGGAAATATATCGATGGGGAACTGCCCGCCGCCAAGTGAGCGCGATGGGGTTCTCCTTCGACCTGACCGGGCGCACCGCGCTCGTCACCGGCGCATCCTCGGGCCTCGGCGCGCGCTTCGGACGCATTCTCGCGGCGAGCGGCGCGCATGTGGCTCTGGGCGCGCGGCGCAAGGACCGGCTCGAGACGCTTGCCGCAGAGATCGGTCCCAATGCCGCCGCGATTCAGATGGACGTCGCGCGCGAGGCCGACATCATCGCCGGGTTCGACGCTGCCGAGGCGGCCTCAGGCCCGGTCGACACGGTCATCGCCAATGCCGGCGTCGACGGCGCGGGCATGGCGACCACCATCTCCGAAGAGGAGATCGAAGCCACGCTGGCGATCAATCTCAAGGGTGCGATCCTGACCGCGCGCGAGGGGGCGAAGCGGATGATCGCGCACAAGGTCGAGCGCGGGCGCATCGTCATGATCGCCTCGATCACCGCCTTCGAACCCTCCCCCGGCCTCGTCGCCTATGCCGCGTCGAAGGCGGGCGTGGTGCAGGCGGGCCGGACGCTGGCGCGCGAATGGGCGCGCCATGGCATCTGCGTCAACACGGTCTCGCCCGGCTATATCCGCACCGCGATCAACGACGCGTGGTTCGACACCGAAGCAGGCCGGAAGCAGATCGCCCGCTTTCCCAAGCGCCGGCTGATGGAGGAACAGGGACTTGACGCGATGATCCTGTTCCTGTGCTCGGACGCCGCCGAGTTCGTCACCGGAGCCGACTTCGTGCTCGACGACGGGCAGACGCTGTGACGCGCCGGAAAATCTCGCTTGCCGCTGGCATCATGCCCGAGGCGACCCCGGCACAGCTCATCGAATGCGCCGCCGGATCCGATTTCGACTTCGGCGGGATGTGGGTGGAAAAGGACACGTGGACGCCCGCCACCACCCGCGCGATCCGGCAACAGGCGCGCGATGCGGGGGTGGAACTGCTCGACCTCGAGGTCGCGTGGATCATGCCGGGGCCACCCGATCCATGGCTGGCCCAGCTGGTGGACATCGCCGCCGAACTGGGGGCCAGGAACCTGCTGTGCGTCTCCTCCGACCCCGACACGGCCGCCACCACCGCCAAGTTCCAGACGCTGGTCGACCGCGCCAAGGGCACCGGGGTCAGGGTCAATCTCGAATTCGGGATCTTCACCGAGGTCAAGACGATCCACATGGCACGCGGCATTCTCGAGCAGGTCGAGGGCGAGGCGAAGGCGCTGCTGGTCGATACGCTGCACTGGGCGCGCTCGGGCGGGACGGCGGAGGACCTTGCGGCGATTCCGCAGGAATGGCTGTCCTATTGCCAACCCTGCGATGCGCCCGCCGATCCGCCCGACCTCACGAACTTCGACGCGATCATCGACGATGCGATCAACCGGCGGATGCCGCTCGGGCAAGGCGGGCTGGACCTGGGGGCAATGCTCGATGCCCTGCCCGCACACCTGCCGCTGGCGGTCGAGGAACGCTCGGCCGCCCTGCGCGAGGCCTTTCCCGACCTGAAGGAACGCGCCCGCGAAGTCGCCCGCACCAGCCGCGCCTGGCTCGATGCGCGCGGCTGAGGGCGCACGCCTATTCGATCGTGCCGATGAGATCGCCGACCTTGTAGACCGCGCCTTCCTCGCCGGTGGGATGGATGATCCCGCTGGCCTGCGCCTCGATCTCGGTGGTGCTCTTGTCGGTCTCGACCGTGTAGATGATCTCGCCCTTCTCGACCCGCTCGCCGGGCCCAAACATCCATTCGACGAGGGTCATTTCGGTAGCGCTCATGCCGAGCTTAGGGATGCGGATTTCGGATGCCATCTAGAGTTTACCCATCGCGGCTTTGATCTGTTCGACGATCTGCGGCTTGGTCGGGATCCACGCCTGTTCGAGATGCGAGGCGAAGGGCACCGCCGAGAAGGTCCCGCCGATGCGCCGCACCGGGCCCTTGAGGTCGTGCCAGCACTTTTCCTGAATGTTCGCCGCGAGTTCCGCGCCGGTGCCGAAGGGGCGCACGGCTTCGTGCAGGGTGAGCGCGCGGCCGGTCTTGCGCACGCTCGCGAGCACGGTCGCCTCGTCGTAGGGGGCGATGGTGCGCAAGTCGACGACCTCGACCGAGATGCCTTCCTTGGCGAGGTCCTCGGCCACCGCCAGCGCATCGAGCACCGTGCGGCCATAGGTGATGATCGAGATGTCGGTCCCCTCGCGCGCCACCGCGGCCTTGCCGAGCGGGACGCGGTAGCCCGGGCCGGGGTCCTCGGCCTTGAGGCCATAGCACAGGATGTTCTCGATGAAGATCACCGGATCGTTGGCGTCGATGCTCGCCCGCATCAGCCCGCGCGCGTCGGCGGGGTTCGACGGCGTGACCACGTGAATGCCCGCGACATGGGCGAACCACGCCTCAAGCATGTCCGAGTGCTGCCCGCCGAAGCCGACTCCGACGCCGGTGGTGGTGCGGATCACGATCGGGCACGGGGTCTGCCCTCCGCTCATGAAGCGCAGCTTGGCCGCGTGGTTGACGATCTGGTCCATGCACACGCCGACAAAGTTCATCAGCATGATCTCGGCAATCGGACGCTGGCCCGCCAGAGCGGCACCCACCGCCGCGCCGATGATCGCGGTTTCCGAGATCGGCGTCGCGCGGATGCGGTGTTCGCCATATTTCTCGGTCAAGCCCTGGGTGACCTTGAACACGCCCCCGCCCTGCTTGGCGGAAACGTCCTCGCCGAGGCAGAACACGCCGTCATCCTCGGCCATCGCCTCGTCGATTGCGAGGTTCAGCGCCTGGGTCATCGTGATCTGGGCCATCAGGCGGTCTCCTCCAGCACGTCCTTGTAGATTTCGTCGGTGTCCGGTAGCGGCGCGGCCAGCGCGTGCTCGACCGCGGCGTCGATCTGCGCGTCAATGTCGGCGACGATGCTGTCCAGCTCCTCTTCGGTGAACTGGTGTTCGAGCATCACCTTGCGCAGCTTGGGCAGCGGGTCCTCGGCCTTCATCTCGGCGAGGTGTTCGGGCGGCATGTAGCTGAAGTCGGCGCCGAAGAAGTGGCCCATCATGCGGTAGCACATCGCCTCGACCAGCGTCGGCCCCTCGCCCCGGCGGGCGCGGTCGACCGCTTCCTTCACCGCGGGGTAGATTTGGTTCACGTCGTTGCCGTCGACCGTGACACCGGGCATCCCGTAGCCCGCCGCGCGGGTGGCGATGTTGGGGCTGTCGGTGTGGTCGGCATAGGCGGTGTGCTCGCCGTAGCGGTTGTTCTGGCACAGGAAGACGACCGGCAGCTTGTAGAGCTGGGCCATGTTCATCGCCTCGTGGAAGCCGCCGATGTTCGCCGCCCCGTCGCCGAAGCTGACCAGCGTCACGCGGCCATCCCCGTTGTTCTGGCTCGCCATGGCAAGCCCGTTGGCGATCGGGAGGCCGCTGCCCACCACGCCGGTGGTCACCATGATCCCCGTCTCGGGATCGGTGATGTGCATGGTGCCGCCCTTGCCCTTGCAGGTGCCGGTCGCCTTGCCGAGGCATTCGCCCCACCACTTCTCCATCGGGATGCCCTTGGCGGTCTGCTCGCCCTGCCCGCGATAGGTGCACACGACGTAATCGTCCTTCTCGAGCGCCGCCATCGCCGCGGCCGAGACCAGCTCCTGCCCGCGCACGCAGTAATACATCACCGCGACCTTGCCTTCCATCAGCAGGGCCCGGAACTTCTCGTCGGTGCGGTTCACCTTCATCGTGCGGGTGTAGATGTCGAGCAGCTTGTCGCGGTCGATTTCGGCCATGTTTTTGGAACCTCTCAGGGGAAGGGGATTAGAACTGGACGCGCTGGGTGAAGCCGCCGTCCACCACGAGGTTCGCGCCGGTCATGTAGGGCACCGCCGGACTTGCCACGAAGACGATCGCCTTGGCGACCTCGACCGGCTCGCCGAAGCGGCCCATCGGCATCTTGGCGAGGGTCGCGTCGAACAGCGGCTTCATGTGCTCCTCGATCACCTCCCAGTTGCCGCCGGTGTAGTAGATCGCGCCGGGGCTGACGGTGTTCACCCGGATGCCCTTGGGCGCCATCGCCTGGCTCAATTGCGAGGCATAGGTGATCAGCGCGGCCTTGATCGCGTTGAAGGGGTTGGGGGCGATGAAGGTCTCGAGCGCGGCGGTGGAGGACAGCATCACGATCGAGCCGGTGCCCGACTGTTCGAGATAGGGGGTGAGCGTTTCGACCGCGTAGGCCGCGCCCTTCAAATCCATGTCGAGGCAGGCCTGCCAGTCGCCTGCCCCGCCGGTGCCCGAGGCGCTGGCGGTGTGGACGAAGATGTCGCAGCCGCCCAGTTCCTTGACGGCCTTTTCGAGCCACGCCTGGTAGGCCTCGGTGCCGGTGTTCATGTCGAACACCTCGGCGAACACCTTGCCCGGGCCGGCGGCGTCGATCTCGGCCTTGGCGGCCTCGATGCGGTCCTCCTTGCGGCTGAAGAAGGCGACATCCGCGCCCTCTGCGGCGAACAGCTTGAGGGACTGCAGGCCGAGGCCGTGCGCCCCGCCGTTCATGATGACCTTCTTGCCCTTCAGTCCCAGATCCATGGCGCAGCTCTCCCTCTTCGGTGTTGTGACCGAAAGGGATAGCCGGTCGCGGGGGCCGGGCGTATCGTCAATTTTGACGGTTTGGACCGGCCGCCGCCGGTCGGCGCATCAGCCGAGCGGCAGGTCCAGCGCCTCGGCGACCGCCTCGTGGCGAATCCTGCCGCCCGAAACGTTGAGCCCGCGCGCGAGGTGCGGATCGGCCGCCATCGCCGCCTCGGCGCCCATTCCCGCCAGCTTGAGCACGAAGGGCAAGGTCGCATTGCCGAGCGCAATGGTCGAGGTGCGCGCCACCGCGCCGGGCATGTTGGCGACGCAGTAGTGGATCACCCCGTCGACGGTGAACACGGGGTCCTCGTGGGTGGTGGCATGACTGGTCTCGAAGCAGCCGCCCTGGTCGATGGCGATGTCGACCAGCACCGCGCCGGGGCGCATCGCGGCGATCATCTCGCGGGTCACCAGCTTGGGTGCGGCCGCGCCGGGTACCAGCACCGCGCCGATCACGAGGTCGGCCCCGGCCACCGCCTCGGCAATTGCCGCGGAGGAGGAAAAGGCCGTCCTGATGCGGTTCTCGAAGACGGTGTCGAGTTCCGCGAGACGCCGGTTCGAGATGTCGAAGATCGTCACGTCGGCGCGCAGGCCGACCGCCATCTGCGCCGCGTTGAACCCGGCGACCCCGCCGCCGAGGATCACCACCTTGCCCGGCTCCACCCCCGGAACCCCGCCGAGCAGCACGCCGCGTCCGCCCTGATGCTTTTCGAGATAGTGCGCGCCGCACTGCACGCTCATCCGCCCGGCGACTTCGGACATCGGCTTGAGCAGCGGCAGCGTGCCGTCGGCTGCCGTGACCGTCTCGTAGGCGATGGCGGTCGCGCCGCTCTTCATCAGCCCCTCGGTCTGGGGCTTGTCGGCGGCGAGGTGGAGATAGGTGAACAGCAGGTGGTCCGCGCGCAGCATCGCGATCTCGCCCGCCTGCGGCTCCTTGACCTTGACGATCATCTCCGCCGCGTCGAACACCGCGGGCGCATCGGGGAGAATGTCCGCCCCGGCGGCGACGTAATCGGCGTCCTCGAAATCGACGCCCAGCCCGGCGCCGCTCTGCACCACCACCGCGTGGCCCGCGCGGGTCAGTTCGGCGACCGCCGCGGGGGTCAGGCCGACCCGGTATTCGTTGTTCTTGATCTCGGTGGGAACGCCGACGCGCATCTTCGCCTCTCCTTGGCTGTCTTTGCGCGCCATCTAGCAGGAAGCGCCCGCGCGATCTTCGCAATCAGAGGCGGCTCGATGCCTTGTTGCGGGAGTTTCTTGCGTCAGCGTGCGACAGCGCGCATGATCCCCGCGTATGGACCAGACCGACCGGAAGATTCTTGATCTGCTCGCCCGCGACTCCCGTTTGACCGGGGAACAGCTCGGTGCGCGCGTGGGACTGTCACCCTCGGCGGCGCACCGGCGCGTGAAGGCGCTCGAGGAGACGGGTGCGATCCTCGGCTACCGCGCCCGGCTGTCGCATGCGGCGCGCGGCCATCCCTCGACCGTGTTCGTCCACGTCACCCTCACCGACCAGCGCCAGGCGACCATGCAGGCCTTCGAGCACGCTCTCGCGGCCACCCCGCAGGTCACCGAGGCCCATCTGATGAGCGGCGAGTCCGATTACCTCGTCAAGGTGCTGGTGCGCGGCGATGACAGTTACGAGCGCATCCACCGCGAGATCCTGTCGGCGCTGCCGGGAGTGCAGCGGCTGGTCAGCCAGTTCACGATCCGCACGCTGGAGGGCGGCGACTAGGCCCGCCCGAAACGAGAAGAGGGGCACCGCACGCGGCGCCCCTCCTTCCCGATAGCCGCTCGCGCGGTCAGAACTGGACGCTGACGCGCCCGTACAGGAACCGCCCGCTGAAACCGAAGGGCGACAGCGAGGAATAGGGCAGGAAGCTGTTGTTCAGCCCGTAGTTGACCCCGTCGACCGTGCCGAAGGGCAGGCGATCGGGATATTCGTCGAACAGGTTGTTGGCGCCCACGGCCAGCTCGATGATCTCGGTCGGCTTGAAGCGCGCCTCGAGATCGACGACCCACTTGGGCGACAGGGTGATGTCGCCCGGCGCATCGCCCTTGGCGACGGTGATGTCGCTGACCGAGCCGGTCGGCAGGAACACCGAGCCGAAGCGGTTGGCGCGCAGGGATGCACCGAACGGGTTCATCTCCCAGTCGACCCCGACGTTCAGCTTGTTCGACGGTTGCCCGTCGGTCAGGCGGAAGCTCTCGGGACGGGCGAATAGGCGCCCGGCGTCGAAGCCCGAGAAGGTCGCCCGGTCGGTGATCTTGGTGTCGTTGATGTTGAATCCCGCGGTCAGCGTGAAGCGGCCCATGCCGAAATCGGGGGCGCGGTAGTTGGCGACGATGTCGAGACCCTGGGTCCGCGTGTCGATGCCGTTGATGAAGAACCGCGCCGAACTGCCGACCACGTTCGCATCGGCAAGCAGCTGCTCGACGTCGGCGCCCTGAAGGTTCTCGGTCAGCACGATGCGATCGTTGATCTTGATGTTGTAGTAGTCGATCGTGAGGTTGAGCCCCTCGACCATCGTGAACACCAGACCGCCGCTGAGGTTCACCGATTCCTCGGGCTGGAGCGGCTTGGCGCCCAGCGCGACGGCGATCGGCGAGCCGACCGGGAAGGTGCCGATCTCGATCAGCCCCACGCCCGCGACGTTGTTGGTCGAGGTAGTGGAGAAGAACTGCTGCGCCATCCCCGGCGCGCGGAAGCCGGTCGACACCGAACCGCGGAAGGCGAGGCCTTGGACCGGTTCGACGCGCGCGGCCACCTTGCCGTTGAAGGTGCTGCCGAAGTCCGAGAAGTGCTCGTAGCGGCCGGCCACCTGGACGTTGAACATGTCCGACAGATCGGTGTCGAGTTCGGCGTAGGCCGCGAAGCTGTCACGCGAGGCGTCGACCGCGGTCGACGGCTGGAAGCCCGGGAACACCTGCGCGCCCGGCGAGGCGCCGTCCGAGAAGAAGTACGGGCCGGCGATGTAGCTCGCTTCCTCGCCCGGCACGATCTTGTAGTTCTCGTTGCGCCACTCGCCGCCGAAGGCCAGCGAGCTGTCGCCGATGCCGAGATTGATATCGCGCTGCGCATCGAAATTCACCGACGTCTGCCCCGAGCGCAGCCCGCCCGCGTCGAACTCGGTCGGGCTCACCAGCCCGCCCAGCGAGGCGTTCCAGCTGTTCGACACGCCGTAGTCGAGCCGGTTGCTGCCGTAGTTGACCGACAGGTCGAGGTTCCATCCGGCGGTCTCGCCGCGGATGCCCAGCACCCCGGCGATGTCCTCGATATCGGCGTCGATCTGCGGCAGGAAGCCGTCGGGATAGAAGGGCTGACCGCCGTTGGCGTAGTCGCGGTTCCGCGAGTCCAGCGAGCGGCGGTAGAAGCCCGTGCCATTGGCCTTGCGGTTGCCGTAGCTGCCAAAGGCATAGACTTCGAAATCCGCGCCGATATCGGCACCGGTGTTGACGAAGATGTTGACGTCCTCCGACTTGCCGTCGCCGAAGCGGTGGCTGTAGCGGTTGAAGGTCGTCTCGCGCGGGTCGCCCGCATCCGCGTACTGGCGCCGCAGATCGGGGCCCGACCGGTTGGTGGGATCGCGGTCCTTGTATTCGGCGGTAATGTTCACATAGGCGGACGGGCCCACCGGCAGGCCGTAATTGGCGGCCACGGTGACGGTGTCGCCATCGCGGCGCTTGCGGTCCTTGCCGGTATAGGTGATCGCCGGATTGTCGCTCGCCCCGGTGGTGGGCGAGACTGTGTCGACCTGCGCGACGTCCTCCATGGAGGTGATGTACTTGCCGTAGGTGACCTGGGCGCGGCCGCCCTCGCGCTTCTTGAGCTGGATGTTGATCACGCCCGCGATCGCGTCCGAGCCGTATTGCGAAGCCGCGCCGTCGCGCAGCACTTCGATGCGCTCGATCGCCAGCGGCGGAATGGTGTTCATGTCCACGCCGGTCGAGCCGCGGCCGATCGAGCCGTTGAGGTTGAGCAGCGCCGAGGAGTGGCGGCGCTTGCCATTGACCAGCACCAGCACCTGATCGGGCGCCAGCCCGCGCAGCGTCGCCGGGCGCAGCGAGTCCGTGCCGTCGGTGAGCGAGGGCTGGGGGAAGTTGAACGAGGGGACGAGGTTGTTGAGCAGGCGGTTGGTTTCGGTCGTGCCCTGGTTGAGCAGTGCCTCGGAACCGATCACGTCGATCGGCACCGCGCTTTCGGAGACGGTGCGGTCGGTGCGGCGGGTGCCGGTGACGATGATGATGTCGTCGGACGACGCCTTTTCGCCATCGTCAGCCGAACCCTCGTCCTGGGCGAAGGCGGTTTGCGCAGCGCAGGCCAGGGCGATCGCGGCCAGCGCGCTGCCGGCCCGGTAGGTCGAACGAATGGTCATCGGATTTGTCCTCATCGGTAATTCAAGGGAATGACACCCGAAAATTACCGCCCGCGACGATAAATCATAACAAAATTGCAAAACCGGCAGAATTGCCGCCTCACATGTGGCATTTCTGTTACATTCCGGCGGCCGCCTCCGCCCGCAGCGGGCGAGTGCACGCAGGGCCGACGCGCTCGTCGGGGCTTGGATGAAGGACGGGAAGTGCAGGCCTGCCGCGATGGCGGCAAGGGCGTTTTCCGAAAATGGTGCTGCTGGGGAGGATTGAACTCCCGACCTCACCCTTACCAAGGGTGCGCTCTACCACTGAGCTACAGCAGCGCCGGAAACAGGCGCGCGCTATTGTCGCGCTTCCCTGCAATGTCAAGCAAGGCTTGATGCGGACCGCCCATATCGGCAAGGCGTTTCGCATGAGTGAAGCCCCCCGCAAGAATCTTTCCCGCGAGGAGCGTCTCGCCGCCAAGCTGCGCGAGAACCTGCGGCGGCGCAAGGCCCAGGGCCGCGCGATCGCGGGCGCGCCGGCCGATTCGGATGCGGCAGATGCAACGGAAACGCTTCCCAAGCGCGCCGACGAAAGCTAACCCCCCGCGCTCGACTATCTCGTGAGCACGCGCCCCTCGGACCGCCGGAGACAGAATGCCCAAGCTCATCCTCGTCCGCCATGGCCAGAGCCAGTGGAACCTCGAAAACCGCTTCACCGGCTGGTGGGATGTCGACCTCACCGAGCAGGGCGTGGCCGAGGCGAGCGCGGCGGGCGCGCTGCTGCACGAGAAGGACGTGCTGCCCACGCGCGCCTTCACCTCGCTCCAGACCCGCGCGATCAAGACGCTGCACCTCGCGCTCGAGGCTGCCGGGCGGCTGTGGATCCCAGAGGTCAAGGACTGGCGCCTCAACGAGCGCCACTATGGCGGCCTCACCGGGCTCGACAAGCAGGAGACCCGCGACAAGCACGGCGACGAGCAGGTCCACATCTGGCGCCGTAGCTTCGACGTACCGCCCCCGCCGCTGGAGGCCGGGAGCACCTATGATCTGGCGAGCGACCCGCGCTATGCCGGGATCGCAGTGCCGAACACCGAAAGTCTCAAGCTAACCATCGAGCGCGTGCTGCCCTATTGGGAAAGCGACATCCTGCCGGTGCTGGCGCGCGGCGAGACGGTGATCATCTCGGCCCACGGCAATTCCCTGCGGGCGCTGGTCAAGCACCTCTCGGGCATCTCGGACGAGGACATCACCGGGCTCGAGATTCCCACCGGGCAGCCGATCATCTATGACTTCGACGACGCGATGGTGCCGGGGACACGGTACTACCTGAAGGACGCATGATGGAGAGCACCGGGGGCAAGGTCGCGATCGTGATGGGCAGCCAGTCCGACTGGCCGACCATGAAGTGCGCCGCCGAGGTGCTGGACGAATTGGAAGTGCCTTACGAGGCGCGGATCACCTCGGCGCACCGCACGCCGGACCGCATGGCCGCCTTCGCCAAGGGCGCCGAGGGCGAGGGCTTCGACGTGATCATCGCCGGGGCCGGAGGCGCGGCGCACCTGCCGGGGATGATTGCCAGCATGACCCACCTGCCGGTGCTCGGCGTGCCGGTGCAGTCGAGGGCGCTGTCGGGCATGGATAGCCTGCTCTCGATCGTGCAGATGCCCGCCGGCATTCCGGTCGGCACGCTGGCGATCGGCGAGGCCGGCGCGAAGAACGCCGCGCTGCTCGCGGCGGCGATCCTCGCGCTCTCCGACAAGGACCTGTCCGAACGCCTGCAAGACTGGCGCGCCGCGAAGAGCGCCGCGGTGGGCGAGGTGCCCGAAGACTGATGCTGCCTCCCGGTTCCACCATCGGCATTCTCGGCGGCGGCCAGCTTGGCCGGATGATGGCGATGGCCGCGCTCCAGCTCGGCTATCGCTGCATTGCCTACGCGCCGCCCGGCGACAATGTCGCGGCCGAAGCGTGCGCGGATGTCTTCGAGAATGGCTGGGACGACCGGCCCGCGCTCGCTGCCTTCGCCGCCAAGTGCGACGTGGTGACCTGGGAATTCGAGAACGTGCCGCTGGCCGCGGTCGCGGCGATCCCGGCGGACAGGCTCGCCTGCCCCGCTCGCGCGCTCGAAGTCGCGCAGGACCGCCTCAAGGAGAAGGGCTTCGTCGCGCAGCTCGGCGGCGTCGCGGCGCCCCATGCCCGCGTCGACAGCGAGGACGACCTCCTTCGCGCGCTGGAACGGGTCGGCACGCCCGGCATCCTCAAGACCGCGCGCGACGGCTATGACGGCAAGGGCCAGTGGCGCATCGCCTCGGCTCAGGAGGCGAAAGGGCTGCGGTTCCCGGGCAAGACCTGCATCTATGAAGGCCTCGTCGACTTCGCCGCCGAGTTCTCGGTGATCCTCGTGCGCAGCCGGAAGGGCGAGGTGCGGTTCTGGGATTCGACCGCCAACCGCCACGAGGGCGGAATGCTCGTGCAGTCGCTCCTGCCGGCCGGCGCGCTGATCGCGGCGCAGGTGCCCGCCGCGCGCGAGCTGGCCGCGCGAACGGCGCAGGCCCTCGGCTATGTCGGGGTGCTGACGCTCGAATTCTTCGCCACCAATCAGGGCCCGGTGTTCAACGAGATGGCCCCGCGGGTCCACAATTCGGGCCACTGGACGATCGAGGGCGCGGCCACCAGCCAGTTCGAGAACCACGTGCGCGCGATCTGCGACCTGCCGCTGGGCGGCACCGCGACCCGCTTCGCGCATATCGACATGCGCAACATCGTCGGCGAGGACGCGCTTACCGCGCACCAGATCCTCGCCGAGCCGGGCGAGCCGCACCTCCACCTCTACGGCAAGCGCGAGGCGCGTGAGGGGCGCAAGATGGGGCACGTCACCCGCGTCGGGCATGCGGCGGAATGACGCCGGAGATCGTCCTGGTCTATGCCCGCGCCGCCAACGGCGCTATCGGCCGCGAGGGCGACCTGCCGTGGCGCCTGCCGGCCGACCTCAAGCGCTTCAAGACGCTGACCATGGGCAAGCCCCTGGTGATGGGGCGCAAGACCTTCGAGAGCTTGCCCGGCCTGCTCCCCGGACGCCGCCACATCGTCCTCACGCGCCGCGAACGCTGGAACCACGAGGGCGCCGAACTCGCCCGCGATGTCGATGAGGCGCTGGCGCTCGCGGGTGACGACAATGCGAACGGCGAGGTCGCGGTGATCGGCGGGGCGGCGATCTTCGACGTCTTCCTGCCGCTCGCCGACCGGGTCGAACTGACGCAGATCCATGCGGATTACGCGGGCGACACCTTCATGCCCCCGCTCGGCCCCGAATGGGTCGAGGTGGCGCGCGAGGACCATGCGGCCGAGGGCGATTACCCCGCCTTCTCCTTCCTCACCTACCGCCGGGGCGAGGCCGAGGCCGACTGATGCGCTGGCTCGATCATCGCGATCCCATCCCCGATGCCCTACGCGACGCGGTGATCGCGCTCGGCAATTTCGACGGGTTCCACCGCGGGCACCAGGCGGTCGCGGGCGAGGCGATAAGCTGGGCCAAGGCCGAGGGCCGTCCCTCGATCATCGCCACCTTCGATCCGCACCCGGTGCGCTTCTTCAGGCCCGAGGTGCCGCCCTTCCGTCTCACGACGCTCGAACAGCGGCAGGAGCTCTACCTCGCCGCCGGGGCGACCGCGATGCTGGTGTTCCACTTCGACGCCGAACTGGCGGGGACGAGCGCGGAGGACTTCATCCGCACCATCCTGATCGAGCGCTTCGGCGCGCACGGGGTGGTGACGGGCGGCGACTTCACCTTCGGCAAGGGGGCGAAGGGCAATGTCGAGCTGCTGCGCAGCCTCGGCGGCGAACTGGGGCTCGAATCGCGCGTGGTCGCGGCGGTCAGCGAGGGCGAGGAGGTCGTCTCCTCCAGCCGCATCCGCCAGGCGCTGCGCGACGGCAATCCGCAGCTTGCCGCGCACCTGCTCACCCGGCCCTTTGCGATCCGCGGCATCGTCGAGCATGGCGACAAGCGCGGCCGCACCATCGGCTATCCCACCGCCAACCTCGCGATCGACAACTACCTGCGCCCCAAATACGGCATCTACGCCGTGACGGGCCGCATCCTCGCCACCGGCGAGGTGCTGCAAGGCGCGGCGAATATCGGCATCCGCCCGCAGTTCGAGCCGCCCAAGGAGCTGCTCGAACCCTTCTTCTTCGACTTCTCGGGTGACCTGTATGGACAGGAGATCGAGGTCGCCTTCCACCACTTCCTGCGCGGCGAGGCGAAGTTCGATTCGCTCGAGGCGCTGATTGCCCAGATGGACAAGGATTGCGCCGAGGCGCGGCGGCTTCTAAGCGCGCAGCCGCTATGACCGAAGACTCCAAGCAGCGCGATTACCGGGACACCGTCTTCCTGCCGAAGACCGATTTCCCCATGAAGGCCGGCCTCCCCCAGAAGGAGCCGGGCATTGCCGCGCGCTGGGAGCAGATCGGGCTCTATGACGCGCTGCGCAAGAGCCGCAAGGGCCGCGAGAAGTTCATCCTTCATGATGGCCCGCCTTATGCCAATGGCGACATGCATATCGGCCATGCATTGAACCACATCCTCAAGGACATGGTCTGCCGCACCCGCAACCTGATGGGCTATGACGCGCCCTATGTTCCGGGCTGGGACTGCCACGGTCTCCCGATCGAGTGGAAGGTCGAGGAGCAATACCGCAAGGAGAAGAAGGCAAAGCCCGTGCTCTCGGGCAGCGGGCGCGACGAGGCGGCGGTCAAGGCGTTCCGCGACGAGTGCCGCGCCTATGCGCAACACTGGGTCGACGTGCAGCGCGGCCAGCTGAAGCGCCTCGGCATCATGGGCGATTGGGAACACCCCTACCTCACCATGCAGAAGGAGAGCGAGGCGGTGATCGTCGCCGAGCTCCTGAAGCTCGCCGAGGCGGGGAACCTCTATCGCGGCTCGAAACCGGTGATGTGGTCGCCGGTCGAACAGACCGCGCTGGCCGAGGCGGAGGTCGAATACGAGGACATCACCTCGACCCAGATCGACGTGGCGTTCGAGATCGTGGAATCGCCGATCCCCGAGTTGGTCGGCGCCCACGCGGTGATCTGGACGACGACCCCGTGGACGATCCCGGTGAACCAGGCTTTGGCCTATGGGCCGGAGATTGATTACGTCGTATTCAATGCGGTCTTGGGGAATGACCCGACCGACAACGAAAATTCCGGCTATCGCTATTACATTGTAGCTGAAGCGCTCCGGCTGGAGTTCTTGAAGCGCGTCGCCAAGGACACGAGTGCGCTTGACGTAGACGATAGCTGGAGAATCAAAGGCAAAGACCTCGCCGGCACCCTAGTCCGCCACCCGATGCACCACCTCGGCGGATTCTACGCCGCGCCGCGCCCGCTGCTCCCCGGCGACTTCGTCACCACCGACTCTGGCACCGGCCTCGTCCACATGGCGCCCGATCATGGCGAGGACGACTTCGACCTGTGCAAAGCGAACGGCATCAACCCCGTCTTCGCGGTGATGGACGACGGGCGCTACCGCGACGACTGGGGCTGGCTCGGCGGCGCGGATGAGCGCCGCATGAGCGTCATCAACCCCAAGTTCAACGCGCCCGATGGCCCGATCTGCTCGGACCTGCGCGAAGCGGGCGCGCTGCTCGCCGCGAGCGCGGACTACGCGCACTCCTACCCGCATTCGTGGCGCTCCAAGGCCAAGGTGATCTTCCGCTGCACCCCGCAGTGGTTCGTGCCG
>WGLN01000001.1 GCA_016125555.1 Porphyrobacter sp. | reverse complement strand
GGCGCCGCCGGCGCCTTTGCCCACCCTACGAATTGCGCGCTACGTAAGCCTCATGCTCATGCCGCCGAGCGGCAGGCCGTCGATGCGGGTGCTCCAGCGCTCGCCCTTCGCCACCGGGAAGGCGCGCGTCACCGTGCCCGTCGTGACGATGTCGCCGGGGCCGAGCGTGTGGCCCGCGGGATAGTCGACGAGGCCGCGCACCAGATGGGCGAGGGCGGTGAGCGGCCCGCCGCCGAGCACGTTGTCGGCGACGCCGCGGTCGATCTCGACGCCGTCCTTGAAGAGCGTGATGGAGAATGTCGCGAGCCGCTCCTGCCAGAGCGCCCGCTCGCCCGGCGCGACCGGCACGAAGGGGCGGTGGCGGTAGCAGCCGTGCAGCGCGAAGGCGGCGACCGTATCGGATGCGGCGAAGCGCCAGCCGGGAAACACCGACTGCACGATCTCGAAGCCGTGTGCCACGGCGTCGACGCAGCCGATCAGCGCCGTCTCGTCCATGTCCGGCCCGGGCGTGCGCGCGAGGCGGAGCGCGATCTCCGGCTCGATGCGCGGCTCGACCAGCGTGCCGAGCGGGCAGGCGACCTCGCCCTCCGCCGGCGCCTCGACGGCGGTCGTGTCGAACATCGGCCCCCAGATCGGGGCGTGCACGTCGTATTCGTCCCAGATGGTGCGATTGGTGAAGCCGATCTTCCAGCCGACCGGCCGCTCGCCGCGCGCCATGCGCCGCCGGTTGACCTCGCTCAGGACCGCATAGGCCTCTTGGAGGCCGAAGCGCGGCTGCGACGCCGAGATGGGAGCGATCGACTCGCCTCGGCCGGCGGCCGCGAGGATGCGCTCTGCGACCTGTCCGGCTTCGGTGGCGGGCAGGGGCATTCGAGCCCGCGCCCTATTCGTCGCGGTAGACGCGCTCTCGCCGCTCGTGACGCTCCTGGGCCTCGATGGAGAGCGTGGCGATCGGGCGCGCGTCGAGCCGCTTCAGGCTGATCGGCTCGCCCGTCTCCTCGCAATATCCGTAAGTCCCTTCCTCGATCCGCTTCAACGCAGCGTCGATCTTGGAGATGAGCTTGCGCTGCCGGTCACGGGCACGCAGCTCGATGGAGCGGTCGGTCTCCGAGGAGGCGCGGTCGGCGTAGTCGGGATGGTTGTGGCTCTCCGACTGCAGCGTCTCCAGGGTCTCCCGGCTCTCGGCGATGATCTCGTCCTTCCACGCCAGCAGCTTCTTCCGAAAATACTCACGCTGCCTTTCGCTCATGAAAGGCTCATCGTCCTTCGGGTAGTAGCTGCCGTTAACCTCACTCAACATCACTGGCATGATTGACGACGTCCCTCGATCCCCTTGCGGGCGCATATAGGGGACAACCCGCTTGGCTGGCAAGCGGAATGGTTTGAAGGTTTTGTGTAAAGACTCCGCAAGTTTAATGCCTTAGCTGAACGCGCGCGTTTGCAGAGCCTTAACCTTGCTGTGCCAGCATCGTCTCATGCGCAGCGATGTTCAGAGTTTCCGGGCGATGGCCCGGGCGCAGGCCAACGAGCTCCTGCAGGCGATCGCGGTCGCCGAAGACGTCATCGTGACGACGATCGAGCGCGAGTGCGAAGCACTGCGGACCGGGCGCATGCTCGCCGCCGAGGCGCTGCAGCTCAGGCTCGCCGACGCCTCGCGTCTCTACCTCAATACGAGTCGCGCGGCACGTGCGAGCCTGTGGACGATCGAGCAGGTCCTGCCGGGCACCCAGGAGCTCCTCGAAGAGCGCCGAGCGGCCTTTGCGGCGCTCCTCAAGGTTGAGCTTGCCGTGCTCGCCGCAGAGCGCGCCGCGGCGGACGCGATGAGACAGTTCCGAGGCATCGATCCGGCGCAGCGGGCGCTCGCCGATGGGGCGGACCGGCCGCTCTCCGACCGGACCCGGCGGGCGGAGACCCCGCGCGACTGGCGCCTCGCCGAAGGCGGCACGCGCCCCGTCCGCCGCAACGCCGCCCGCCGCCGCACCCGCCAGCGCGAAGCGAGCTGATCATCCTACGACTCCGCCACTGCTCAAATCTCTTTCCCCTCCGTCTTCGGCTCGACGAGGAGTGCGCGCTCGGGGATGAAGGCATCGATCGCGATGGCCTTGCGCAGCGCCGTCTGCGCCGCCTCGACGCGGCCCTGGCGGAAGAGGATGAGGGCCTGGCCGGCGAGCGCGCCGAAATGCTTCGGCTCGAGCTCCAGCACCTTCTCGCAGTCCGACAATGAGCCGTCGAAATCTTCCATGAGGAAGCGCAGGGTGGCGCGCTGGTTCCAGGCCTCGGCCCAGTCCGGCGCGAGCTTGAGCAGCTCGTCGAGAATCTCGACGCCGCCGGCATTGTCGTAGAGCTTACGGCGCTCCATGGCGCGGCTCATCAGCTCGCCGGCCTCCGGCGTGGGCGCGCGGAACCAGAAGCGCCACACGGCGTCGGCGGCGATGCGCGCCTCGCTCTCGTCCTTCGCCGCGGCGAGCGCCGCGAGCAGCCGCTCGCGCTCCGCCGCCCGTGTCGCGGGATCGCCCTGCAGCGTGATGCCGCTCCCGGGCGTCTCCGTCGCAGCCTTCGCGGCGGGTGTGACCGCGAGCGGCACGACCGCCGCCAGGACGAGCGCCAAAGCGGGCGCGCTGATCCATCCACGTCTCATGACCGCCTCCGGCCGTTGCCCGTGATCGTCGAAGAGACTCCATCCTAGCGCGGAATGGCCGCGCGGCCCGCCACCGCCCGCTCAAACGTCCGTTATCGGCCCGTCCGCCCGCCATCCCTGGACAGTTCGCCGGGGCGCGGTCTAAATGCCGCAAATCCCGCCGCGCCCGCGGCATTTCCTCGAAGCGTACCAATGACAAGCGTCAACGACATCCGCTCGGCATTCATCGATTACTTCGCGAAGGAGGGGCACGAGCCCGTCGCCTCGAGCCCGCTCGTGCCGCGCAACGACCCGACGCTGATGTTCACCAATGCCGGCATGGTCCAGTTCAAGGACTATTTCACCGGCAAGTCGAAGCCGCCGTTCCCGCGCGCCGTCACCTCGCAGAAATGCGTGCGCGCCGGCGGCAAGCACAACGACCTCGACAATGTCGGCTACACCGCGCGCCACCACACCTTCTTTGAGATGCTGGGGAACTTCTCCTTCGGAGACTATTTCAAGGAGCGCGCGATCGAGCTCGCCTGGACGCTGGTCACCCGGGAGTTCGCGCTGCCGAAGGAGCGGCTGTGGGTGACGGTCTATCCGAGCGACGACGTGGCGCGCGATTTGTGGAAGAAGATCGCCGGCCTGCCGGACGAGCGCATCGTCGGGCACGAGGACAATCTCTGGGCCATGGGCCCGGTCGGCCCCTGCGGCTATTGCTCGGAGATCTTCTACGACCAGGGCGAGGCGGGCAGCGGCGGCCCGCCCGGCTCCACCGAGGAGGACGGCGACCGGTTCCTGGAGTTCTGGAACCTCGTCTTCATGCAGTTCGAGCAGGTCGATGAGGCGACGCGGATCGACCTGCCGCGGCCGTCGATCGACACCGGCATGGGGCTGGAGCGCATCACCGCCATCCTGCAGGGCGTCACCAACAATTTCGACATCGACCTGTTCAGGACGCTGATCGCGGGCGTGCACGAGCATGTCGGCCGGCCGAGCGGGGCCGCCAACGAGGCGAGCCCGCGCGTCATCGCCGACCATCTGCGCGCCACGAGCTTTTTGATCGCCGACGGCGTGCTGCCCTCGAACGAGGGGCGCGGCTACGTGCTCCGCCGCATCATGCGCCGCGCCATGCGCCACGCGCATCTTCTCGGCGCCGCCGAGCCGGCGATCTTCAAGCTGGTGCCGACGCTGGTGCACGAGATGGGCAAGGCCTTCCCGGAGCTCGGCCGCGCCGAGGGGCTGATCACCGAGACGCTGCGGCTCGAGGAAGGGCGTTTCCAGAAGACCCTGGCGCGCGGCCTCTCGCTGCTCGAGGAGGCGTCGAGCGGGCTCGGCAAGGGCGCCACGCTCGACGGCGAGACCGCCTTCAAGCTCTACGACACCTACGGGTTCCCGCTCGACCTGACGCAGGACGCGCTGAAGCCGCGCGGCATCGGCGTCGACATCTCCTCGTTCACCGACGCCATGGAGCGGCAGCGGGCGGAGGCACGAAAGCACTGGTCGGGCTCGGGCGAGGCGGCGACCGAGACGGTCTGGTACGAGCTGCGCGAGAAGCACGGCGGCACCGAGTTTCTGGGCTACGACACGGAGCGAGCCGAGGGCTCGCTGCTGGCGCTGGTGAAGGACGGCGCCGAGGCGACGGCGCTCGGCGAGGGCGACCAGGGCGCGATCATCGTCAACCAGACGCCGTTCTACGGCGAATCCGGCGGTCAGGTCGGCGACACCGGCTTGATCGAATCGGAGAACGGCGCGCGCTTCCGTGTGACCGATACGCAGAAGAAGGCGGACGGGCTGTTCGTGCATGTCGGCCAGATCGAGGTCGGCGGGTTCGTGCCCGGCCAGGCGGTGCGGCTCGTGGTCGACGGCAGCCGCCGCACGGCGATCCGCGCCAACCACTCGGCGACCCATCTCCTGCACGAGGCGCTGCGCCAGACGCTAGGCACACATGTCGCGCAGAAGGGCTCGATGGTGGCGCCGGAGCGGCTCCGCTTCGACTTCTCCCATCCCAAGCCCATGTCGGACGAGGAGCTTTCCGCCGTCGAGGAGATCGCCAACGGCATCGTGCTGCAGGATGCGCCGGTGGAGACGCGCCTCATGGATCGCGACAGCGCGATCGCGACGGGCGCCATGGCGCTCTTCGGCGAGAAATACGGCGACGAGGTGCGCGTCGTCTCGATGGGCAAGGCGATCGAGGGCGAGAAGGCCGGCAAGACCTATTCGGTGGAGCTGTGCGGCGGCACGCATGTCGGGCGCACCGGCGAGATCGGGCTCGTCACGGTCGTGTCGGAGAGCGCCGTGGCGGCGGGTGTCCGCCGCGTCGAGGCGCTGACCGGCGCCGGCGCGCGGCGTTACCTGGTCGAGCAGGACAAGCGGCTGCGCGAAGTCGCCGGCAAGCTTCGCGTCCGCCCGGACGAGGCGGCGGCGCGGCTCGACGCGCTGATGGAGGAGCGCAAGCGCCTGGAGCGCGACCTCGCCGAGGCGCGGAAGACGCTCGCCATGGGGGGCGGCGGAGACGGCGAGCCGGCGGTGAAGAAGGCGGGCTCGGTCAACGTGCTCGCCCGCGCGGTGGAGGGCGTGCAGCCGAAGGATCTGCGTGGCCTCGTGGACCAGGGCAAGCGCCAGGTCGGGTCGGGCGTCGTCGCGATCATCGGCGTAAACGACGGCAAGGCCGGGCTGGTGGTCGGCGTGACGGAGGACCTGACCGACAAGATCAGCGCCGTCGACCTAGTGCGCATCGGCTCAGAGGCGCTCGGCGGCAAGGGCGGCGGCGGCCGTCCCGACCTCGCCCAGGCCGGCGGTCCCGACGCCGCCAAGGCCGACGCCGCGCTGGCGGCGATCACCGGCCGGGTGGCGGAGCTGGCGGGGTAGGCGAGTCCCGCTCCTCTCGATTTGTCATCCCGGTTCGGGCGCAGCCCGAGACCGGGACCCATAGCCCCGGTGCGAGCGTCGGCCCCGGCGCGCATCGAGAACGCCGTGGCTATGGCTCCCGGATAAGCGCTACGCGCTTTCCGGGATGACAGACGAGAGGAAGAGGCGCGAAACCCGGCTCAGACCTTGCCGCTCTGGCTCGGCGCGGTGGGGGCGCAGTCGGTGAAGATCACGTCGGCGGGGCTGCCGCCTTCGGCCGGGTATTCAGCCGCGAGCAACCGGCCGCTCGCGTCGAAGGCGAGCACCAGGCGACGGCTCGTCCCGGCGGGCGCGCCGTCGGGGGAGGGCTTGCCGGTCTTCAGGTCGATCGCCACGAGGTGGATGCCGGCGCCGTTCAGGCCGCTGACCAGGACCCCGGCCACGCGATGGGTCGAGGCGCAGGCGTCGCCGTCATAGCTTGCGTGCTGCAGGCTGGCAGCGCCGGGCGCGGCGACGACCATCGCCTCGCCGCCCGGCACGCCCATGAGGCTCGGTCCGGTGACCGCAGCCGCGACGCCCAGCCCGACGACTGGGAATGCCCATACGAGCAGGCTGCGAATCATCGGCTCCCTCCAGCTCAAGGTGCAACTCGAGCTGAATATAGGGAAGAAAGCCGGGGGGCGGAAGCGCCCGCGCAAGTGCGCGGGAATCCGCCGCAGGCTCAGCCCATCGCCTTCCGCAGGTTCTCGTCCACCTTGTCGAGGAAGCCGGCGGTGGAGAGCCACGGCTGGTCCGGCCCGACGAGGAGCGCCAGATCCTTGGTCATGGCGCCCGACTCGATCGTGTCGACGGTGACCTTCTCCAGCGTGTCGGCGAAGCGCGCCAGCGCGGCATTGTCGTCGAGCTTGGCGCGATGGGCGAGGCCGCGCGACCAGGCGAAGATCGAGGCAGTCGAGTTGGTCGACGTCTCCTTGCCCTGCTGGTGCAGGCGGAAATGGCGGGTGACCGTGCCGTGCGCGGCCTCCGCCTCCATGGTCTTGCCGTCTGGTGTGAGCAGCACCGAGGTCATCAGGCCGAGCGAGCCGAAGCCCTGCGCCACCGTGTCGGACTGCACGTCGCCGTCGTAGTTCTTGCAGGCCCAGACGTAGCCGCCCGACCACTTCAGCGCCGAGGCGACCATGTCGTCGATCAGGCGGTGCTCGTAGGTGATGCCGGCCGCCTTGAACTTGTCGGCGAACTCGGCCTCGTAGACCTCCTGGAACAGGTCCTTGAAGCGCCCGTCATAGGCCTTCATGATCGTGTTCTTGGTGCTGAGATACACCGGCCAGCCGAGGTTGAGGCCGTAGTTGAAGCTGGCGCGCGCGAAATCGCGGATCGAATCGTCGAGGTTGTACATCGCCATCGCGACGCCCGCCGAGGGGAAGTCGAACACGTCGAGGTCGATCTTGGTGCCGTCCTCGCCGTCGAAGACAAGGCGCAGCTTGCCCGGGCCGGGGATCAGCGTGTCGGTGGCGCGGTACTGGTCGCCGAAGGCGTGGCGGCCGACCACGATCGGGTCGGTCCAGCCGGGCACCAGCCGCGGCACGTTCTCGATCACGATGGGTTCGCGGAACACCACGCCGCCCAAGATGTTGCGGATCGTGCCGTTGGGCGACTTCCACATCTTCTTGAGGTGGAATTCCTCGACACGCGCTTCGTCGGGGGTGATGGTCGCGCACTTCACGCCGACGCCGTACTGCTTGATCGCGTTGGCGGCATCGACGGTGATCTGGTCGTCGGTCTCGTCACGCTTCTCGACCGAGAGGTCATAATATTTGAGGTCGATGTCGAGGTAGGGCAGAATCAGCCGCTCGCGGATCCATTGCCAGATGATCCGGGTCATCTCGTCGCCATCGAGCTCGACGACCGGGTTTGCGACTTTGATTTTCTGCATGGCTAAATTGCCCCATTCTCTGCGCCCGTCCGCGGGCGGCCTGTGAGTGAACAGGATGTCATGAAAGATCCCGCGGGGGCTTTAGCAGGGCTTGGCGTCCATGCAAGCGGGGTGGGCTGCACATGATTTGCAGGAGCCGCAGGCGCGTGGCTCAGCTGGCGCGGCGCAGCGCCTGGAGGTCGTCCATGTCGGGGACGGTGATGCTCCGTTCGCCGCCGAAATCCTCGCGCACCGCGATCAGCCCGAGCCGTTCGAGGTGGTCGAGCAGGCGCCGCACCCGGCTCGGCGAGGAGCTGCCGTAGAGCCGGGCGAGTTCGTTCTCGTCGGGCATCGGCTCGCCCAGCGCAGCGGCGACGAGGATCGCGAGATACGGTGCGAGCACGTCGTCATCGACGTCCCCTGCCAACTCCTCGATGCGCGTGCGCACCGGGGCAGGGAGCCGCGCGAGCCCGGCCACTTCGCCCGCGAACAGGCGGCGGAAGCGGGCAAGATCGACATGGGCGCTGGCGACGCCCTGCTGGCGGCAGCGCACCGCGAAGTCGCGGAACAGTGCGGTCGCGGGGCGGAAGGTCGCGTCCTGGGCGGCGGCGAGTTCGCGCACCACGACGTCGATGCCGATAGGCGGCGTGCCCTCTTCGTCCTTCTCGACGGCGCGCAGGTGAGGCCGCGCAGGCTCCGGCGAGGCCGGCGGCTGCGCGGCTGGAGAGGGCGACTCTGCGCGCGCCGCGGACGGGCGCGTCGCCGGCGCGGCGCAGAGCGCTGCCTCGATATCGGCCGGCGGGCGCGGGGGCGCGGGCGCGCGGCGCGGCGCGGCCTCGCTCGCGGCCGCCTCGGCGAGGCGGTCGGTGAGCAGCGCCTCCATCTCCTCGCCCGGCGCATCGGGCAGCGGGACGAGCGAGGCCGCTGCGTTCTTGCCCGCGGTGCGCACCGGGCCGATCTTCACCGCCACCGGGCGACGGCTGATCGCCGGGCCGAGGCCGAGGAACTGCCCGCGCTGGAGGTCGCGGATGCGCTCCGCCTGGCGGCGGTCCATGCCGAGCAGGTCGGCGGCGCGCTGCATGTCGATGTCGAGGAAGGTGCGCCCCATCAGGAAGTTCGAGGCTTCCGCCGCGACGTTCTTCGCCAGCTTGGCGATGCGCTGGGTGGCGACGATCCCGGCAAGGCCGCGCTTGCGCCCGCGGCACATCAGGTTGGTCATCGCGGACAGCGTGAGGCGGCGCGTGTCGTCGGCCATCTCCCCGGCAGCGGCGGGGGCGAACATCTGCGCTTCGTCGACCACCACCAGCGCCGGGAACCAGTGTTCGCGCGGGGCGTCGAACAGCGCGGTCAGGAACAGCGCGGCGCAGCGGATCTGCTGTTCGACCTCGAGTTCCTCCAATGCCAGCACCACCGAGGCGCGATGCTGCCGCACCCGCGCCGCCAGCGCCTCGATCTCGCGCGGCGAATAGGCCGATGCGTCGATCACCACATGGCCGAATTCGTCGGCGAGGGTGACGAAATCGCCCTCGGGGTCGATCACCACCTGCTGGACGAGCCCGGCGCATTCCTCGAGCAGGCGGCGCAGCAGGTGCGACTTGCCCGAGCCCGAGTTGCCCTGGACCAGCAGGCGCGTGGCGAGCAATTCCTCGAGGTCGATCGCGACGCTCTGCCCGCTACTATCCCGGCCCATGTCGATCGTTGCGCTCACCTGCCAGCGATTAAGCACCCCGGGCGGCGGCGGGAAGGCGAGGAGGCGAGTTTTCCAGTGCTTAGCGGCTCGGCCCGTCGCATCCACGCGTGGCAAAGAAAAACCCCGCTGGCCTGTGGGGGCTGCGGGGTCTTCGTGCGATGGTGGGCGTAGCAAGGATTGAACTTGCGACCCCTACGATGTCAACATAGTGCTCTACCACTGAGCTATACGCCCGCACCATCGCGCCAGCGCCCTTTCGAACGCGGAGCGGCCCTTTATCGCAGCACCCGCCGAGGCGCAAGTGATTCGCGGACCCTAGTTCGCGTCCTCGAACACCCGTTCCACCTCGAGCACGAGGTCGCGAAGGTGGAAGGGCTTGGAAAGCACTTTCGCGCTCGGCTGTTCGCGGCTGGCGCGCAGGGATACCGCGGCGAATCCGGTGATGAACATCACCTTGGTGCGCGGGGAAATCTCGGCACAGCGCTGGGCGAGTTCGATCCCGTCCATCTCGGGCATGACGATATCCGACAGCAGCAGGTCGAAATCGCCGGTTTCGAGCAGCGGGATGGCCTCGGTGCCGCGATCGACCGCGCTCACCCGGTAGCCGGCATTGGTCAGGGCGCGCTCGAGATAGGTGCGCATCGCCTCTTCGTCTTCGGCAAGCAGGATGTGCGGAGCGGTCTTCACGTTCATTCGCGCCGTTTAGCATACCCGACTTAAAAAATCCCTCTCGCTGGATCGGGAAATCGTGCCCTGCTGCCACGCATGCGGCGATCAGGCTTTGACAGGCCGCGGCAAAGTCGGCAGCAATGTTCGCGGAATGTCGCCCTCTCCGTCCGCTCCCCCCAATCCCGCCCCGCAGCAGCGCGGGGATCGGCTGCAGGTCAGCGGCGGGCGCGTCCCCGGAATCGAGGAGACGCCGGCGTTCACCTTTCTCGCTCCGCAGCCGACGGGCCTTCCGGTGCTGGTGGCGGTGCCCCATGCCGGGCGGGCCTACCCGCCGCGGGTGCTGGCGCGGATGCGCGATCCGCAAGAGGCACAATTGCGGCTCGAGGACCGGCTGGTCGACCGATTGGCGGTCGCCGTCGCACAGGCCACCGGGGCAGGACTGCTGATTGCCCATGCGCCGCGTGCGCTGCTCGACCTCAACCGCGCCGAGGACGACATCGACTGGGACATGGTCGAAGGCGGGCGGCCGGACGCTTTCCCTGCATCCCCCTCTGGGGCGGGGAAGGGCGGCAATCGCCGTGCGCGCAGCGGGCTGGGGCTGGTGCCGCGCCGGCTTCCGGGCACTGGCGAGATATGGCGAGGGCGCCTCTCGCGGGCCGAGTTGGGCGCCCGGATCACGGGTATTCACCGCGCTTACCACGAATTTCTCGCGGACGAACTGGCGCGCATTCGCCGCACCTGGGGCGCGGCGCTGCTGCTCGACCTCCACTCGATGCCGCCGCTGCGCCCTGCCGAGGGCGAAACGGGCGCACCGCAGATCGTCCTGGGCGACCGGTTCGGGGCGGCCTGCCATCACGGGTTGATGGCCGCAGCGCTGCGCAGGCTCGAAGCGGACGGCTGCCCGGCAGCACAGAACCGGCCCTATTCGGGAGGCTACGTTCTCGATCGTCATGGCGTTCCGCTGCAGGGCATCCACGCGCTGCAGGTCGAGGTGTGCCGCGCCGCCTATCTCGATGCGCGGCTCGCCGAGCCGGGCGAGGGCCTTCCCGCGATGGTCCGCGTGCTCACCGCGCTGGTGCGCGACCTGGGGGCGGAGACCGCCTTGCTCGGCGGCAGCGACGGGCTGCTCCAGGCGGCGGAGTAGCCGCGCGCAACGGTCCACAAAAAAGCCACCCCGTCGCACGAGGGGGGGATATGCACGGGGTGGCCAGGTTCAGGGGAATGGCGCTCTTGGTAGCGCCTTTCCGACGACGCGCATGAGGGAGAGCGCCGCCGGTCACGCGGATATGGAAAGCGGGCGGCCCCGTTTCACCCGGGGCCGCCCGCCGCGTGTGCATGATGCGATGCGCGTCCCGATTGGCGGGACGAGCCGCGCGCTCAGTTGGTCGCCGGCTGGGGCTCAGGCACCTTGCCCATTGCCATCTGGCGCTCGAACAGGGTGCGCATCAGGTTGAGCGAGAACAGGTGCGCGTGGATCAGGATCAGCATCCCGTTCTTGTGCAGCGTTTCGAGCGTTTCGACCGGCAGTTCGCGCAGCTTGTTCTCGTCGACCATGCGGAAGCCGCGATAGACGAAGGGCTGATCGGGCTGGTCGTTGCGGGTGATCGCGATTTCGCCGTCCATCATGATGCCGAGCTTCTGGAGCTCATCCATGAAGGCCTTGGTGCGCTGACCGGCTTCCTCGAAGCGGCGGCAGAAATCGAGCACGCCCTGCGTGTATTCGGTCGGTTCGGCCTTGTCGTTGAAGAAGGCGAGGCCGTCCTCGCGCTTGCCGATGAACTCGACGCTCGGGTCGAAGCACAGCGACAGGTCCTCGGCATCGGGCCGCAGGCGCGCGAGCATGAAGGGATAGCGGCGGACGTAGGCGGGGACATAGACCACGCTGGTGAGCTTGTTGTCATCACCCATGAAGGTGTTGACGCCTTCGTTGAGGCCGAACAGCGCGATCGGCAGCGGGTTGTCGCCGGCAGTGAAGACAATCGGGTAATTGCGCTGCGCGTCGATGAACTCGTCGCTGGTGAGCGGCACCGCGTGGGTCTCGGCGAGGAAGGGCGCGCCATCCATCGTGCCGACCTTGTAATCGGCGTGATCGCGGCTGTTGAGCGGGATCAGGTCCTTGTAGAACAGCGGAAGTTGCGGTTGCGGCGCGCTGGCCATGAATACGTCTCCGAGAAAAATCAGTTGCGGGTGAACCTGTGCGGCAGGCTCCCCCCGCCGGTCGCGGCGCCCTTAGGGCTTTGCGCGCCTAGGCGCAAGTCGCCGGGGGCACCGTCAACAGCTTGCCCGGGTTGAGCAGTCCGAGCGGGTCGAGCGCCTGCTTGACGCGGCCCATCAGCATGAGCGCGACGGGATCATGGAGGCGCGCCAGTTCATCGACCTTCATCTGGCCGATGCCGTGTTCGGCGCTGATCGAACCGCCCCACTGCGTGACGAGATCGTGCACCCGCGCGCTCACCGCCTTGCCTTGCGTTTCCTCCCATTGTCCGCGCACCGCGCCCGCGGGGGCGAGGACGTGGAAATGGACGTTGCCGTCACCCAAATGCCCGAAAGCGACCGCGCGGGTGCCCGGAAAGGCGCCTTCCAGATCGGGCACGGCGGCGGTGATGAAATCGGGCATGCGCTCGACCGGCACCGAGATGTCGTGCTGCATCGCCGGGCCGAGGGCGCGCTCGGCGGCGGAGATGGAATCGCGCAGGGTCCAGAAGTCCTCGGCCTGGGTCTCGCTCGCGGCGATCGCGGCGTCCTCCAGCAGACCTTCCTCCATCGCGCCCGCAAGGCTCGTTTCGAGGCTTTCGCGCAGCGCCGCGTCATCGACCTCGACCGATACGCACTCGATCAGCGCGTTCCACGCATGGCGCTGCGCCAGCGGCGCGCGCGCGGCGGGCAGATGGGCGAGAACGCTGTCGAGGCAGTGGGCGGGCACCACCTCGAAGCCTTCGAGGGTTTCGCCCAGGGTGCGGCTCGCGCGGGCCAGCAGGCGGCCCGCAGCGGCGATCGAGGGCAGGCCCACCCAGGCGGTTGCACGGCCGACCGGGGCGGGCAGCAGCCGCAGCGTCGCGGCGGTGACGATCCCGAGCGTGCCTTCCGAGCCGATCAGCAATTGCTTGAGGTCGAAGCCGCGGTTGTCCTTCTTGAGAGGGGTGAGGGTGTCGAGCACCTCGCCTGAGGCCAGCACCGCCTCGAGCCCCAGAACCTGCGCGCGCATCGTGCCATGGCGCAGCACCTGCGTGCCCCCGGCATTGGTCGACACCAGCCCGCCGATGGTCGCCGAGCCCTTGCCGCCGAGGGTGAGCGGGAAGCGCATCCCGGTATCGGCGGCGGCTTCGTGCAGGGTCTGGAGCACGACGCCGGCCTCGCACACCACCTGTCCGGCCTCTGCATCGAGGCGGCGGATGGCGTCCATGCGCCTGAGGCTGAGCAGGATGGCGGCGCCGCTTTCATCCGGAGTCGCGCCGCCCGCCATGCCGCTGTTCCCCCCCTGCGGCACGATCGGCACGCGATGTTGGGCGCATAGTCTGACCAGCGCTGCGACCTCCTGCGTCGAGGCGGGCGAAGCCATCGCCAGTGCCCGGCCGGTGTAGCGTCCGCGCCAGTCGGTGAGCCAACCCTCGATGCGTTCGGGATCGGTGGTGAACCCGCGCGGGCCGAGTAGATCGGCGGCGGCGGCGAGGAAGGGGGAACGCGTGGCGGTCTCGGTCATTGTTGCCAGCATGCCACAGTCTGCGGCAAATGTTCCAGCGCTTTTGCGGAGCCTTGCGGGCCAGTTAAGCGGGGGTTCAATTGGGTTTGCTAGTCCGGACACCTGCTCATGCCGGGTGACTGATCCGGCTCCTTCGCGCCACGAGGAGAGACCTTCCACCGTTATGCATCCGATGCTCGCCCTGACAGCGCCGGCCGCGCTGCTGCTGCCTCTGGCGGCGGGGGTGAGCCTGCCTGTCCCCGCGCCGGAGACTGCGGGCGAGGAGGCGGCTTCGGCCCCGCAATCGGACGCCGGGCAGATGGGCGATACGCCGCTCGCCAATCCGCTCGACGCGCTGCGCGCCGATCAGAGCGCGGACCAGATCAGGATCGAGCAGCGCGTCGTGATCCGGATCACTCCGGCACCGCCTGCAGCACGTCAGAACATGCTCGCCGAACTTCCCCAGCGCGCCGTTCCGCGCCGTTTCGAGGAGACGCGCAAGGAGAAATGCGTGCCGCTTGACGGAATTGCCGGCGTGCAGACCGGCAGCGGCAACCGCCTCGTTCTATTCCTGCGCGACCGGCGGATGATTTCGGTCAATCTCGAAAAGGCGTGCCGTGCCCGCGACTTCTACTCGGGCTTCTATGTCGAGAAGAGCAAGGACGGGCGGCTGTGTGTCGACCGCGATCAATTGCAGTCGCGCACCGGCGTGCGCTGCGAGGTCGAGGCGATGCGCCAGCTGGTCGAGGTGAGCGACTGACCGGTCACACGCCTGAAGCCGCGCGGCACGCGCGATTCCTTGACTTTTGCCCCCGATTGCTGGAAAGGCGCCGCAACCCGGCGACGCCCTGCGCGCGCGGGCACAATCCCGGCAGTAACCCTGCCCGCTTACCCGGACATTACAAAACGCATGACCTTCGCCGATCTCGGCCTTTCGCCCGAATTGCTCAAAGCCGTGGAAGACGCGGGCTACACGACGCCGACCGCGATCCAGGCGCAGGCGATCCCCACCGTGCTGATGATGAAGGACCTCATCGGCATTGCCCAGACCGGCACCGGCAAGACCGCCAGCTTCGTGCTGCCGATGATCGACGTCATGGCCGCCGGGCGCAGGCGGGCGCTGATGCCGCGCTCGCTGATCCTCGAGCCGACCCGCGAGCTCGCCGCCCAAGTCGCCGAGAACTTCGAGAAATACGGCAAGAATCACGATCTCAAGATGGCGCTGCTGATTGGCGGCGTGCAGATGGGCGACCAATTGAAGGCGCTCGACGAGGGCGTCGACGTGCTGATTGCCACGCCGGGGCGCCTCATGGACCTGTTCGAGCGCGGGAAGATCCTCTTGAACGGCTGCGAGCTGCTGGTCATCGACGAGGCCGACCGGATGCTCGACATGGGCTTCATCCCCGATATCGAGTTCATCTGCTCCAAGCTTCCCGAAACACGCCAGACGATGCTTTTCTCGGCCACCATGCCGCCGCCGATCGAGAAGCTGGCCAAGAAGTTCCTCAACAATCCCAAGCGGATCGAGGTGAGCCGCGCGGCCTCTACCAATGCCGACATCACCGCCTTCAAGGTGCCGGTGAAGTCGCGCGCCAAGCGCGAGACGCTGCGCTGGTTCCTCGAGAACGACCTGGTCGAAACCGCGATCATCTTCGCCAACCGCAAGACCACGGTGCGCGAACTCAACCAGAGCCTGCGCCGCCACGGGTTCCGCTCGGGCGAGATCCACGGCGACATGGACCAGGGCTCGCGCCTCAAGGAGCTCGACCGGTTCAAGACCGGCGAGGTCAACATCCTGGTCGCCTCCGACGTTGCCGCGCGCGGCCTCGACATCAAGGGTGTGAGCCACGTGTTCAACTTCGACACGCCGTGGCACCCGGATGATTATGTCCACCGCATCGGCCGCACCGGTCGTGCGGGCGCCAAGGGGCGGGCCTTCACCTTCGTCGCCGACGAGGACGCCGAGGCGATCGCCAACGTCGAAAAGCTGACCGGCAGCGCGATCAAGGTGTTCGGCAAGGAAGACGTGCGGGTCGACCTCACCGAGGTGCTCGCCAAGGCCGAGGCGACCAAGACCGAAGAGCCGCGCGAGGAAAGAAAGCCGCGCCGCGCCCGTGAAGAGCGTGAGGAACGCGAGGAACGCGAGGAGCGCCCGAAGCGGCCGCGCCGCGAGAAGGAGGCTCCGCGCGAGGAGAGAAAGCCGCGGGGCCGCCGCCAGTCGGACGATGACGAACCCGTCGCCGCCGGCGAGTGGAACGGGCCGCGCCCGAGCTTCCTCGACATCGGCTTCGACTGAGCGCGCGTCACGCCGAGCTGAACGCCCGCAACTGTGGGCGATGATCCTCCCCGCAAGCGCGCACGAATAGCGCGTCGCAGTAACTGAGCGTCTCGCGCTCGACCGCCGCGCCGCAGTCGCAGGCGGTCGCGTCGCGCGGCAGTGCGCGGCACTGGTTGGTGACCGCGTAGAGGTGGTAGCCTGCTGGGTGCAGCACGTCGATGAAGTCGCGCAGGCGCGCGTCGTGCAAACCGTGCTGCCCGAAACCGGCCTCGACCTGGATGATCTCGAACAAGCCCGCCTCCAGCGCCTTGCGCGCTCCGGCCAGCACCTGCAGGTCGTGGCCCTCGGCGTCGATCTTCAGCAATTGCACCGAGGTGATGCCCTCGCGTTCGATCACCCCGTCCAGGGTCCGCACCTCGACCATCTCGCTGCGCCCCGAACTGGTGCGCTCGCGGTAGAAGGAGTTGAGCGCGGAGTGATCGTCGAGATGGATTTCGAGTTGTTCCTCGCGCTCGCCGAGCGCCATGCGCATGCACTGGACCTCGCCCGACATGCCCACGCTGGCGAGCAGCGCGGCGAAAGTCCCCGCGACCGGTTCGAAGGCGAGCACGCGGGTCTTGCCGATGTGGCGGCGCCAGCGCCGGATGCTGCGCCCGTCATTGGCGCCGACGTCGATGATGAGGTCCTGCGGGCGCCAGCGGCGCAGGGCGGCAAGCGCGGCGTAGGTATCCAGACTGTAGGAGCCGTCGCGGGCGAGATACTTGATGATCCTCGACCAGATGTTCCGCATGATCGCCAGCATCTTCGCACGCTCTCCCTCGCTGCGACGGCCAGTGTGCGCCGCCGCCCCCTAGGTCTGACCCAAGGGCGCGGGGCACATTCACATGGGTGAGGATTGTAGCTGCCCGGCTAGCCGACCACTTTCACGAAGCTGTCGAGCACGCGCTTCTCGCCCGCCTCCTCGAAGAGGATGGTGAGCTTGTTGCCCTCCTGGTCGATGACGCAGCCGGTCCCGAACTTGTCGTGGGTGACCATCGCACCGATCGCGATGTCGCTGCGCGGTGCGGCGGCGAAGCTGGCGGCGGAGCGGGTGTTCTCGCGCACCCGTGCGGGCTTGGTCTCGTAGCCTGAAGCGATCGCGCGCTGCCAGCCGGGGCCGCGTGCCTGCGCCCGGTCGGGCCGGTCGCGTGCGACGTGCGCGAAGGGGTCCTCGTGCTCGCGCCAGTTGGCCTGCCACAGCGACGCGCCGCCGGT
Organism: Porphyrobacter sp.; assembly: GCA_016125555.1. Classification (GTDB taxonomy): domain Bacteria; phylum Pseudomonadota; class Alphaproteobacteria; order Sphingomonadales; family Sphingomonadaceae; genus Erythrobacter. The sequence continues at coordinate 375,302 of WGLN01000001.1, read as the reverse complement.
GAGTGTGCTTTCCTGCTCGATATGCTCGGGCGGCAATTCCTCGATGAAGCGCGAGGGGATCGAGCTGGTCCACTGGCCGTAAATGCGGCGGTTGGCGGCGTGGAGGATGGTGCAGCGCCGCTTGGCGCGGGTGATCGCGACATAGGCGAGGCGGCGTTCCTCCTCGAGACTGGCGAGCCCGCCCTCGTCGATCGCGCGCTGCGAGGGGAACACGCCTTCCTCCCAGCCGACGCAGAAGACGTTGTCGAACTCCAGCCCCTTGGCGGCGTGGATCGTCATGATCGTCACCCGCTCGCCTTCGCCCGCGCGGTCATTGTCCATGACGAGGCTGACATGTTCGAGGAAATCGCCGAGGCTTTCGTATTCCTCCATCGCGCGGGCGAGTTCGGTGAGGTTCTCCGCGCGGCCCGCGCTCTCCGCCGAACGGTCGGCGGCGAGCATCGCGTTGTAGCCCGATTCCTCCAGCACCAGCCGCAGCAGGTCGGAGGGGGTGAGGCTCTCGGCCTCCTGCCGCCAGTGCAGGAACTGGCGCATCAGCGCGCCGATGGTGTTCGCCGCGCGCTTGGGCAATTCGTCGCTGTCCGCCAGTTGCAGCGCGGCCGCCGCCAGCGGCAGGCCCATGCGCCGGGCATGGAGATGCATCACCTCCAATGCCTTCGCCCCGAGCCCGCGCTTGGGCTGGTTGTAGATTCGCTCGAAGGCGAGATCGTCCTGCGGCTGGGCGATGACGCGCAGATAGGCGAGCGCATCGCGAATCTCGGCGCGTTCGTAGAAGCGGAAACCCCCGATGATTCGGTAATTGACCCCGATTTGGATGAAGCGGTCCTCGAACTCGCGGGTCTGGTACTGCGCGCGCACGAGGATCGCGATCTGGTCGAGGTCCGCGCCTTCGCCCTCGAGCCGCTCGATCGCCTCGCCGACCCGGCGCGCCTCCTCGGGCGCGTCCCACACGCCGATGACCTTGACCTTCTCGCCGCCATTCACCTCGGTCCACAGGGTCTTGTCATGGCGCTGGCTGTTCGCGCGGATCAGCCCCGAAGCCGCGCCGAGAATGTGCGGGGTGGAGCGGTAGTTCTGTTCGAGCCGGATCACCTGCGCGCCAGGAAAATCCTTCTCGAACCTGAGGATGTTGGCGACCTCGGCCCCGCGCCAGGAATAGATCGACTGATCATCGTCCCCCACCACGCAGATATTCCGGTGCCCCTGCGCGAGCAGGCGCAGCCACAGATACTGCACCGCGTTGGTGTCCTGGTATTCGTCTACCATGATGTAGCGGAAGCGGCGCTGGTAATCGGCGAGGATGTCGTGATGCTGGCGCAGGATGTTCAGCATGTGCAGCATCAGGTCGCCGAAGTCGCAGGCGTTCAGCTGCTTCAGCCGCTCCTGATAACGCGCGTAGAGCGCCGTGCCGCGGCCGTTGGCATAGGCCTCGTTCTCGACGGCATCCAGGTCCTGCGGGTTGAGCCCGCGGTTCTTCCAGCGGTCGATCAATCCGGCAAGCTGGCGCGCGGGCCAGCGCTTCTCGTCGAGGTCGGCCTCGGCGATCACGGCCTTCAACAGGCGGATCTGGTCGTCGGTGTCGATGATCGTGTAATTGTGCTGGAGCCCCACCAGCTCCGCATGACGGCGCAGCATCTTGGCGCAAATCGAATGGAAGGTGCCGAGCCACGGCAGCCCTTCCGCCTGCCGGCCGAGGTGATGCGCGACGCGCTCGCGCATCTCGCGCGCGGCCTTGTTGGTGAAGGTGACGCACAGGATCTGCGAAGGATAGGCGCGCCCCGTCGCCACCAGATGGGCGAGGCGGGCGGTGAGCGCGGCGGTCTTCCCCGTGCCCGCGCCCGCCAGCATCAGCACCGGGCCCTCGGTCGCGAGCACGGCGGCGCGCTGCGGCGGGTTCAGCCGCGCGGCATAGGCAGGCACCGATTCGGGCGACCGGGCGGGGGAGGGCAGGTTCATGCTCATCGTCTCATGCGAACAGGTAGGGAACAATGGCCCATCGGGCAAGCCGCGTGGCGGCGGAAAGCGTCTGTTGCGAGGTGTTCGGGACCAGAGCCGCATTCGGCCCGCCGGTTTTTCGCCACAATTGCCGCCCGGGCGTGGCCGGGGCGGGGTGCCCGGGCGCCGGTGGAATTGCCCCTGCGGCGGTGCCGCCCATAGTGGGAGTCATCCGGCGGGTAGGGGACAAGCCTTCCGGGTCGCATCCGCGTTCGTCGATGCTTGGGACTGATAGAAACGGAGAAAAACATGCCCAAGATCATCAATTTGCTGACCCTTGCCGGGGCAGCAGCGGGTTTCGCACTCGTTCCCTCGCTCGCCGCGGCGCAGCAGGAAAGCCCGACCTCGCCGGCGCAGCCTATGGCCCAGCCGATGCAGGACAACCGGCCCATGCAGCAGGATGGCCAGGCAATGGCCGAGCCGACCCCCGACCAGCAGGCCGCGATGGACGCCTGGCCGCAGGACCGCAAGTCCGCCTACCAGCTGTGGCCGCGCGATACGCAGGACTATTACTGGACGCTCACTCCGCAGCGCCAGGAACTGTTCTGGCGCCTGAAGGACGAGGACAAGCTGACCCTTTCGACCATGCCCGATCCGCAGGCGGAATCGGTGTGGACGCAGCTCGAAACGCGCAACCCGCTGCAGCCGCCGGCGCAACAGCCGCAGCAGTAAGCGCAATTCCCCGCCGCTGCTAGTCAGCGGATGGAATCGGGGAGGCCGGGGCCGGAGCCAGCCGCAAGAAGCTGAGCCGGCCCTTGCCGACCCGCCTCTCGGTCTCGAGCACGAGGCCCTTCACTTCCACCGCCTCGCGCTCGGCAGTCTCGAGCGCAATCCAGGTCTGCGGCCCGATCCAGCCGAGCCGCAGCAGCCGGTCGAGCGCCACCGCGCCCGCGCCCGATCCATAGGGCGGATCGGCGAGGATCAGGTCATAGGGCGCAGCCGCCGCCCGCAATCCCATCACCGAACCCGCCTCGACCCGCGCCCGCGTTCCTGCGCCGAGCGCCGCGATATTGGCACGGATGGCGTCCACCGCCCCGCGGTCCTGCTCGACGAACAGGCACCCCGCCGCGCCGCGCGACAGCGCCTCGAGCCCGAGCGCGCCCGAGCCGGCAAAGAGGTCCGCGACATGCAATCCCTCGAAATCGCCGAGCCGGCTCGTCAGCATCGAGAACAGCGTCTCGCGCATCCGGTCTGCGGTTGGCCGGGTCGCCTCGCCCTTGGGCGCTGCCAGCTTGCGCCCGCGCCACGCGCCCGCCACGATCCTCATTTGCGCGCGCCTCCCGCCCGGCCTTTCGCAAGGTCGGAAAGGAAGCGTTCGACCGGCTTGCCCTTCAGTTCCACCGCCTGCCCGCGCGGCAGGTCGCCGAGCGCGAAGGGCCCGTAGCCGACGCGGATCAGGCGGTTCACCTTGAGGCCCAGATATTCGAGCACGCGCCGCACCTCGCGGTTCTTGCCCTCGGTGATGGTCATCTCGATCCACTGGTTGCGGCCCGAGGAGCGATCGAGATTGGCGTCGATGGAGCCATAGCGCACCCCGTCGATCTCGACCCCTTCGATGAGGTCCTCGAGCTGGCTCTGGCTGACCTCGCCGAAGGCGCGTGCGCGGTAGGTGCGGGGCACGCCACTGGCGGGGAGTTCAAGCCGGCGCTTCACCTCGCCGTCATTGGTCAGCAGCAGCAGGCCTTCCGTGTTGAGGTCGAGCCGACCTACCGGCATCACCCGCCCGGCATTTCTCGGCAGGGCGTTCCTCAGCGCGGTGTAGATCGTCGGGCGGCCCGCCGGGTCGCGCTCGGCGGTGATGAGGCCGGTGGGCTTGTGGAAGGCGAACAGCCGGGTCGGCTCGGCGGCGCTGACCGGCTTGCCGTCCACGGTCACGCCCTTGAGGCTGGGCAGGATGGTCGCCGGGGTTTCGAGCACCTTGCCATCGAGCGCGACGCGCCCCTCGGCGATCATCCGCTCGACCTCGCGGCGGCTGGCGATTCCTGCGCGCGCGAGCAGCTTGGCGATCCGATCGCCCTCGGGGCGATTTTCCGAGCGGGGGGGCTGGGTGGGCATGGTGCGCCCTTAGGTTCCCGCCCGCGCCTTAGCAATGGGCGCGCGCTAGTTGGCGGCCCGCAGCGCCGCGCTGACGATCTCGTCGAAGCGGGTGATCCCGCCCTCGAGCGTGCCAAGGGTGATGTGATCGACCGCGCCGCTCGACAGGCCCTGCTGGCCGAGTTCGGCCGCGCGGAAGTCCTCCGAGGCGAAAACCCCGCCGTCGAGCAGGTTCCAGCTCCGCTCCCAATGCGCCTGCGCCTTGTCGGTGGCGGGCGCCTCGGGGATCAGCATGAAGTCCTCAACCAGCGTCAGGTCATGTGCCTGCGGCATCAGCACCATGACGTTGACGTAATCCGGGCTGGGGACGATCACCGTGGCGGGCAGGAGCTGATAGGCGAAGGTCACCACGCGGCGCAGCGCGGCCATGTCGGTGAGATCGACGCTCTCCATCTCCTCCAGCTGCCCGACGGCGCTGCGCTGGTGCGGGCCAACCTGATCGCCGGCGGTGATCCCGTCCTTGAAGAAGGGGCCGATGGTCGCGGCGTGCAGCCGGGTGACATGGTAGCTTTCAAGGAAGGCATCCATGATAAGCTTCCAGTTGCCCTTCACGCTGTGCAGCTTGCGCCGGAACAGGTGCGCGTCCGGCAGGCCGAAGGCGGCGAAATCCTCGCCCAGGTTGCGGGCGTGGGTGAAATCGGCACCCTCTTGCGGCGCGAACCAGATGAGGCCGCCTGCCTCGATGCTGGGCAGCTCGACGAGGCCGTAATCCCCCTTGTCGAGGCCGGGGAAGGTCTCGGGCCGGGGCAGGGCCATGAGGCCGCCGTCGAGGCGGTAGGTCCAGGCGTGATAGGGGCACACCAGCCGCTTGGCGCATTGCACTTCGCTGCCCTCGACCAGCCGCGTGCCACGGTGCCGGCACACGTTGAGGAAGACATGCGCCTGCCCTTGTGCATCGCGGGTCAGCAGCAGCGGACGGCCCGTGGCATCGTGCGGCACCGCCATGCCCGGCTCCGGCAGCAGCGCGGATGGCGCGATCACCTGCGGCAGGCGGTCGAACAGCGCCGCCTTCTCGCGCGCGAAGTGATCGGGGCAGGTGTAGTTCGACGCCGGGACCGTGGCGATACCCGCCGCCATGCGCCCCTCGCCGCCGCGGATCGCCTCGGCAAGGGCAAGCTGGCCCGGCGTGGGGCGCAAACCGGGCATATCTGTTGTGGGGGCGTTCATCGCTCTTTGCTCATCCTCTCGTCCTTGCGTAATGGTGCAGGCAAATGGGACCGAGAACAAGGATCGATATGCATGGCTGAGGCGCAAACCGCCAAGCCCGGCTGGGGCGCGGTCTTGCGGGCCATGGGCCAGCGCAAGACCGGCTACACGGCGCTGTTCGGCTTCGCCAGTGGCTTGCCGTTCTCGCTGTTCCTCGGCACGCTCTACGCCTGGCTGTCCGAGGCGAAGGTCGACCTCGAGACGATGGGCGTGTTCTCGCTGATCGGGCTCGCCTATGCCTTCCAGTTCCTGTGGTCGCCGCTGATCGACAAGGTCAACATCGCAGGGTTCGCGCGGCTCGGGCGGCGCAAGCAATGGATCGTGCCCGCACAATTGCTGCTCGGCGCGATTCTCGTCACCCTCAGCCTGCTTAATCCGGTGAGCCAGCTCGGCTGGTTCTCGCTGCTCGCCGGCATCGGCGCCTTTGCCAGCGCCACGCAGGACATCGCGATCAACGCCTGGCGCATCGACGTCGCCGACGAGAAGGCGACGCTCGACATCCTCTCGACCGTCTACCAGATGGGCTACCGCCTCGCAGCGCTGGTGGGCGGGGCCTTCGGTCTGATTATCGCGGCGCGGATCGGCTGGCCGGAAACCTACGCGCTGATGGGCGCGATCCTGCTCGGCATCGGCGTGTTCGGCCTGTTCGCGCCGGATAGCGGTGCGCACGATGGGCGGGGGGCAACCGCCGATGCACAATTGCTGGCGCTGCGCCAGGCGGGCGAACTGCGCCCCGAAGTGCGTGCGCGGGCGCTCGGCCTGGTCGGCCTGCTGTGGGCCGGTGCAATCGGCGTGGTGCTCACCTTCATGGTCATGTCGCTCGCCTTCCCGCCCGAAGAGCGGCCCAACCCGACCGAATTCACGCTCACCTGGGGCCCGTGGATCATCATCGCCACCGTGGTGCTGCCCGCGTTGGTCGCCGGTTGGCTCGCAGGGCAGAAACGCGCAGGCCGCAATCTGCTCGCCGAGGATGCCCCGCCCGCGCGCGGGGCGGGCTTCGCCATGGATCACCTCTACCGCGCGCTGGTGCTTCCGCTGGTCGAGTTCGTCGGACGGATCGGCTGGAGCCTCGTGCTGATCCTCGCGCTGGTGCTGACCTATCGCATCTGCGACGCGATCTGGGGCACCTTCGCCTATCCCTTCTACCTCGGCGAACTTCACTACACGAATGACGAGGTCGCCTTCGCCTCGAAGTTCTTCGGGGTCGGCGCGATCATCGCCGGGCTCGCGCTGGGCGGTTACCTGTTGACCGTACTGGGGCGCATGGCGACCCTGACATTGGGCGGATTGCTCGCCGCGCTCACCAACCTGCTCTACGCCGACCTTGCGATCGGGGGGGCACGAATGCAGGCGGCGAGCGATGCGGTCGGCTTCACCACGCTGATCATGCAGGTGCCGGTGATCGGCAGCCCGGCGCTCGCCAAGCTGACCTTCACCGTCATGTTCGAAAACCTCGCGATCGGCATCGCCGGGGCGGCCTATGTGGCGTGGCTCTCCTCGATCGTTTCGAAGCAGTACAGCGCGGTGCAGTACGCGCTGCTCTCGTCGCTGACGCTGCTGGTGGGCACGCTCGGGCGCGGGGCGCTGGGCGAGATGATCGAGAACCGCGGCTACTACGACGTGTTCGTGCTGACCACGCTGATCGGCTTCGGTGCCGTGCTGCTGTGCATCGCCGAGTGGGTGCGGCAGGCGCGCGCCGGGAGCGCCGCCGGGGTGGTGGCCCCCGAGGCCGCACCCGCGGAGTAGCGCGCGTGGCGCTCCCTCCCGGCGCAGCGGAGAGCCTCACCGACAAGGAGCGCGAGGCGCTGCGCCTGCTCGCCGAGGGACACACCATCAAGACCGCCGCGGCGCAGCTCGGCGCGAGCGAGGCCGCGATCAACGAGCGGCTGCGCAGCGCGCGCCGCAAGACCGGGGCGACCAGCAGCCGCGATCTCGCGCGGCAACTCTTCCTACAAGAAACCTGTGACGATTTTCCCGGGGTTTCCTCCCCCGCTGCGGAAGCGGAGACCGGGGGCGACGGCGCGGCAAAAGGGCCGCGTCGCTGGACCCGAAGGAGGATCGTCCTAATGTCAGCCCTTGCCCTGTTTGGCGGCGCGCTTGCCGCCGCCGCCTATCTGTCCGCCCCTGCCGCGCCGCCCGCCGACGCCGCGCTCCCGCCGCTTGCCGGGCCGGGGGCGGAGTTGCGCAAGGCGCTCGAGGCCGAGCCGGCCGACCCGCGCTGGGCGGAAGCCACCCAAGCCGAACTCTCCCGCCGCTTCGCCGCGCGCGAGGGGGTGGGAATCGTCATGGTGCGCTGCCGGACCAGCCTGTGCGAGGTCAACGCGGCGGTCGCGGCCGAAGACCGCAGCCGCGCGATCCGGGCGGTGAGCGACAAGGCCTTCGTCGCATCGCTGGCCGAGGACGGGCTGGGCCGCGCGGAGGCCTTCGACTTCCGCTTCGTCGACGGCGACAAGGGTGCGGGCACCGTCACCGTCTTTCTCGAAAGGGTCAGTCCGGCAGCTCGTCGTTGAGCCTGAGCACCTCGCCCGCGAGATAGAGCGAGCCGGCGATGAGGATGGGGTAATCGTCGCCCGGAATATTGAGCAGCGCGGCCTCGACATCGGCGGCGGCACGCGCATCGGGTCCGAAGGCGCTCGCCGGGTGGCAATCGTGGCTCGGAACAGGCACCGCCGTTAGCGAGCGGATGCGGCCCGCTAGCGGGTCGATGATCGCGCGCGGGTCCTTGCCCTCGATCATGCCGATGATGAGATGGAGCGGGCCGCCGAAGTGCGCCGCAATCGCAGCCCCCGCGCTCGGATTGTGACCACCGTCGAGCCACACGGCCTGGTCGGGGGCGAGCGCTGTCAGCGGGCCGGGGCCGAGGCGCTGCATCCGCGCGGGCCAGCGGGCGGCGCGGATCCCTTTTCCCATTGCCTCCTCTGAGACGGGGCAACGCGTTTGGCGTCTAAGCATCGCGATTGCCAAACCGGCATTTTCGTACTGATGCTCTCCGATGAGGGTGGGGGCGGGGAGACTAAACTCCTCCCAGTATTTTTCGCGATAGAACAAGAATCCCTGCCCGGCGTTATAATCGTCGCAATACCAGTCCCCGCCAGCATCTCCTGCGCCCAGCGGGAATAGCAACGCACCTGCCTTTTCGGCCACAGCCCGGATTGCCGCCTGCGCTTCGGGGGGATAGCGTTCCCCCATCGTCACCAGCGGCACGACCAGCTTCGCAATCCCCGCCTTCTCGAAGGCGATCCGCGCCATCGGCTCGGTTGGCACGCCCTCCTCGGGTGCGAGCAGGAAGCGTTCGTGGTCAAGGCCGAGCGCGGCGATCCCGCAGGCCGCCAGCGCCTCAGGCTCAAGCACATTGGTTGCGTCAAACCGCCCGCCCATCCCGACTTCGACCACGCAGGCGTCGGCGGGGACGCGGCTGAAAGCGAGAAAGGCGGCGGCGATGGTGACTTCGAAGAAACTGGGGCCGAGGTCCTCTCCGGCATTCAGGACCTCCGCCAGCACCTCGGCCAGCATCGCATCGCAGATCAGTTCACCGGCCAGCCGGATACGCTCGTTGTAGCGCACCAGGTGGGGGCTGGTGGTGACGTGGACGCGATAGCCTTGCGCCTCAAGGCAAGCGCGCAGGAAGGCGCAGGTCGATCCCTTGCCGTTGGTCCCCGCGACATGGAACACCGGCGGCAGCTGGCGGTGCGGATTGCCGAGGCGATCCAGCAGCGCCCGGATGGTGGCGAGGCCCAAGCGCCCTTGCGGCACGCTCAGCGCGCTCAGCCGGTCGAGCTGCGCCTGAACGCGCGGGTCGTCCGAGCGGCCGAAGTCGAGCGGCTTCACGGCAGGTTGCGGGTTACGCCGCCTTCACGGGTTGCAGATAATCCAGCACCTGCGCCAGCCGCCCCTTCAGCTCGCGGCGCGGCACGACCATGTCGACCATGCCGTGCTTGTGGAGATATTCGGCGCGCTGGAAGCCTTCGGGGAGCTGTTCGCGGATCGTGTCCTGGATCACGCGCTGGCCGGCAAAGCCGATCAGCGCACCCGGCTCGGCGATGTGGATATCGCCGAGCATGGCATAGCTCGCGGTCACCCCGCCGGTGGTCGGATCGGTGAGGACGACAATGTAGGGCAGGCCTGCGTTCTTCAGCCGCCGCGTCATCACCGTCGCGCGCGGCATCTGCATGAGACTCAGAATGCCCTCCTGCATCCGCGCGCCGCCAGCGGCGGTCACCACCACATAGGCGCAGCGGCGGTCCAATGCCTTTTGCGCACCGTCGCAGAAGGCCTGCCCCACGGCCATGCCCATCGAGCCGCCCATGAAGCCGAAATCCTGCACGCCCACCACGGCAGGGCGCGTGTCGATGCTGCCCGATCCGACCACGAAGGCGTCATCGTGCGGGTTGGAGGCGCGCGCGGCCTTGAGGCGATCGGTGTATTTCTTGGTGTCGCGGAACTGCAGCGGGTCCTCGGTCACCTTGGGCAGCGGCAGCACCTCGAAGCCGGGATCGAGCAGCATCGCCAGCCGCGCATCGGCACCGATACGGCCGTGATGCTCGCATTTCGGGCAGACCGAGAGGTTGTCCTCGTATTCCTGCACGAAAAGCATTTCCTGGCAGGACGGGCACTTGATCCACAGGTCCTTCTCGGTGGTCTTCTTGTCGGCCGAGAAGCCCAGTGAATTGCGGACGCGGGTGAACCAGTTCATGCTGCTTGCTCCTGACGGGCGCCGTGCACCGCCGCTGCGAGGGCCGAAGTCAGCTCCCTTAGCTTGGCCGGCGCCTCGGCGCCATATTCGCCGCAGATTTCGACGAGGGCCGAGCCCACCACCACGCCGTCAGCGACCTTGGCGATGGCGGCGGCCTGCTCGGGGGTGCGCACGCCGAAGCCGACCGCCACGGGGAGGTCGGAGGATTGCTTGATGCGCGCCACATTGGCCTCGATGCTCTCGATCTGCGCTTGCTGCTTCCCGGTGATCCCGGCGACCGAGACGTAGTAGAGGAAGCCTTGCGAGCCTTCGAGCACCTGCGGCAGGCGTGCGGCGTCGGTGGTGGGGGTGGCAAGGCGGATCGGGGCGATGCCCTTGGCCCGCAGGGCGGGGCCGAGCGCATCGTCCTCCTCGGGCGGAATGTCGACGCAGATCACGCCGTCAACGCCCGCCGCCGCAGCGGCCTCGGCGAACCATTCCGGCCCGCGCCGCACCATCGGGTTGGCATAGCCCATCAGCACCAGCGGCACTTGCGGGTGCCGGGCGCGGAAGTCGGTGGCGTAGCGCAGCACGTCCGCCGTGGTCGTGCCCGCACCCAGCGAGCGCAGATTGGCGCTCTGGATCGCGGGGCCATCGGCCATCGGATCGGTGAAGGGCATGCCGAGCTCGATCACGTCCGCCCCGGCTTCCACCAGCGCGTCGAGATTGGCCGCAGTGTCGCCATCGCCTGCGGTGATGAAGCAGACGAGCGCGGGGCGGGGCTGGGCGAAGGTGGTGGAGAGGCGGGTCATTTTCGGAAAACAGGCCTAATCTTGAAGATCATGGAACAGGCAGCGAAGGCGGTCGCAAACACCAGACTGAACCAAAACGCGCGCTCATAGCGAACCAGGTCCCGGACCATCCAATCCCAACCGACCGAGGCCAGCATGGCGAGACCAAGAACCACGAAGAACTGCTGCGTCGCTTCCCACGCATCCATGCGCCTCCAGCCGACGAGCTGATCCTGTAGATATCGCTTCTCGCCTCCGGTCAAAGCTCCACCCCCAGACGCTCCGCCACGGTGAAGATGTCCTTGTCGCCGCGCCCGCACAGGTTGGCGAGGATGATGCTGTCCTTGGGCATGGTCGGCGCGACCTTCTTCACCGCGGCGATGGCATGCGAGGGCTCAAGAGCCGGGATGATGCCCTCGGTCGCGCAGAGCAGCTGGAAGGCGTCGAGCGCCTCCGCGTCGGTGACGGCGGTGTAATCGACGCGGCCGCTTTCCTTCAGCCACGCGTGCTCCGGCCCGATGCCGGGGTAGTCGAGCCCCGCGCTGATCGAGTGGCCCTCGGTGATCTGGCCGTCCTCGTCCTGCAGCAGGTAGGTGCGGTTGCCGTGGAGCACGCCGGGCGAGCCGCCGAGCAGGCTCGCGGCGTGTTCGTCACCGTCGAGCCCGTGGCCCGCCGCTTCCACGCCGAGCATCTTCACGCCCGGATCATCGAGAAAGGGATGGAACAGCCCCAGCGCGTTCGATCCGCCGCCGATCGCCGCGACCAGCAGGTCGGGCAGGCGGCCCGTGCGCGCGAGCATCTGCGCGCGGGCTTCCTTGCCGATCACGCTCTGGAAGTTGCGGACCATCTCGGGGTAGGGGTGCGGGCCTGCCGCGGTGCCGATGATGTAGAAGGTGTCGTGGACATTCGCGACCCAGTCGCGCAGGCCCTCGTTCATCGCGTCCTTGAGCGTCGCCCCGCCGCTGGTGACGGGGATCACCTCGGCCCCCAGCAGCTTCATGCGGAACACGTTGGGCGACTGCCGCTTCACGTCCTCGGCGCCCATGTAGATCACGCAAGGCAGGCCGAAGCGCGCGCAGACCGTCGCGGTCGCCACGCCATGCTGGCCCGCGCCGGTCTCGGCGATGATGCGGGTCTTGCCCATGCGGATCGCCAGCAGGATCTGGCCGATGCAATTGTTGATCTTGTGCGCGCCGGTGTGATTGAGCTCGTCGCGCTTGAACCACACCTGCGCGCCGCCCAACTCCTCGGTCAGGCGCGGCGCGAAATAGAGCGGCGAGGGGCGGCCGACATAGTGTTCCAGCAGGTCGTCGAACTCGGCCTGAAACGCCGGATCGGCCTGCGCCTTCCTGTATTCGCGCTCGAGATCGAGCACCAAGGGCATCAGCGTCTCGGCGACATAGCGCCCGCCGAACTGGCCGAAGTGGCCGCGTTCGTCCGGTTGGGTGCGGAAGGAATTGGGAGAGTTCATAATCGTGCCGCTTTGCAGAAGGCCGCGATCTTGTCCACGTCCTTGATACCGGGGGAACGCTCGACCCCCGAGGATGTATCCACCAGCGGCGCGCCCGTCAGCCGGATCGCCTCGGCCACGTTGGCGGGGGTGAGCCCGCCGGCAAGGCCCCAGGCAAGCGGCGCCTGCCATCCGGCGACGAGGCTCCAGTCGAAGGCCGTGCCGTTGCCGCCCGGGAGCGCCGAGGCGGGCGCGTCGAGCAGCACGCGGTCCGCTGCGCCCCGGAAAGCGGCAATCCCGGCAAGGCTCTGCGCATCGCGAACCGCCAGTGCGCGCCATGCCTCGATGCCGGTCTCGGCGCGGAAGCGGGCGAGAGCCTCGGGGGTCTCGGCCCCGTGGAACTGCACCACATCGGGCGCGACGCTGCGTATCGCTTCGGCGAGCACTTCGGGCGCGGGGTTCACCACCAGCAGCACCGCCTTGACGCGGGCGGGCAGTTGCCGCCGCAGCATCGCTGCATCCGCCAGCGACAGGTGCCGCGGGCTCTTGGCGAAGTGGACAAAACCGACATGGCTCGCACCCGCGCCCACCGCCGCGGCGAGGGTTGCGGGCGTCGAAATCCCGCAGATTTTCACGAGCGTGGCCATTTGCGCGCCCTTACGCGCGCCCGAGCGGCTTTTCCAGCACCACGAAGGTGATCGGCGGATCGCGCAGGACGGGGAAGGGGCGGGTCTCACCGGTGCGGGCGTAACCGCGCCGCTCGTACCACGCGATCAGCGTGTCGCGGCTGTCGATCACGGTCATCTCCATCGCCGCGATGCCCAGCGCGCGGGCATGGTCCTCGGCGGCGTCGAGCAGCCTGCGCCCGAGCCCTGCCGATTGCAAGTCGGGCCGCACGCACAGCATCCCGAGATAGGCGAGTGTCTCGCTCTTGCGCGTCACCGCGACGCAGCCGAACATCGTGTCGCCGTCCCGCGCGGTCAGCACCGTCACCGCCGGATCGGCCAGCAACGCGTCGAGCTCCGCGCGGGTGATGCGCTCGTCGTCGAGAATGTCGGCCTCGTGGTTCCAGCCGGCCCGCGCCGAATCGCCCCGGTATGCGGCTTCGAGCAGGTCCTTGAGCGCCGGGGCGTCGACGGGTCTTGCCGCGCAGATGATCAGCGTCGGCGCTTCGTTCATGCCGCGTCCTCACCGCTCACGTGCCATAGGGCACCGGCAGGATCGGACAGGAAAGCGACCCTCAGGCCCCACGGCTGCATCGACGGCGGCTTCATCACCCCCGGCGCGAAGCGCCCCGCCAGCGCGGCCTCGGCGCGGGTCCACCACGCGTCGAGGTTGGCGACCTGCAACTGCGCCATCCAGTTGCCCGCCCACTCCTCGACCCAATAGGGCTGCACGAGAATTGTCGCGCCTTCGTAATCCATCACCGCGATGCTCTCGTCGACATGCTGCCGCGTGAAGCCGAGCGCTTCGTAGAAAGCGATCGAGGTTGCGAGGTCCTTCGAAGGCACGAAGGGCGCGATGCGCGCCATTGCTAGAGCGTCGCCTCGATTGCCCGCGCCGCTGCCGCCGGGTCTTCCGCGCGGCTGATGGGGCGGCCGATGACGAGCACGCTCGCGCCGTTGTCGCGCGCCTGACGCGGGGTGACGACGCGCTTCTGGTCGCCGGTGCCGCCGCCTGCGGGGCGCAGACCGGGGACGACGAAAAAGCCGTCCTTCCACGCCTTCCTGACCGCGCCGACTTCCTGTCCCGAGCACACGATCCCGTCGAGCCCCGCGGCGTGCGCGAGTTCGGCGAGGCGCATGACCTGCGTCTCGGCGCTGCCATAGACTCCGGTGGCGGTGAGATCATTGGCGTCCATGCTGGTGAGCATGGTGACGGCCACGACCTTGCACCCTTCCGCCGCAGCGGCCTTGGCATCCTCCATCATCGCGCGGCCACCGCTGGCGTGAACGGTGACGATCGCGGGCTGGTAGAGATGGATCGCCTGCATCGCCGAGGCGACGGTGTTGGGGATGTCGTGGAACTTCAGGTCGAGGAAGATCGGCAGGCCGAGATGCGCGATCTCGTGCACCCCGTGGGCGCCGTGGGCGCAGAAGAACTCCAGCCCCAGCTTGACCCCGCCGACATGGGCCTTGACCTTGGAGACCAGCGCCTTGGCCGCATCGAGCTGCGGGACGTCAAGCGCGAGATAGACCGGGTTCGTCACGCGATATCGCCCTCCGGGCCTTTGGTGGCGGGTGAGAGAGCGTCGGGGCTTTCCCCCGCTGTCTTCACAGGCCTCTCCACAGGCTTGTCCACCGGCTGGGCGGGCGGCGCAGCGTGGGGTTGGGGTTCGTGCTGCCGTGCGAGCGCAGTGGTCTTGAGCGAGTTCTCGAGCGCCTTGACCCGGCGGTTGAGCCCCCACTTGACGCTGAGGTGATAGGTCCACAGCGGCACGAAGCCGAGCGCGAAGGCGAGCAGCGCCAGAACCGGCACCTTGGTTTCCATCACGAGGTTCTGCCACAGCGTCACCTCGACCGGCTTCCAGTTGTAGATCGCGAAGATCAGGAAGCCGACCGCGGCGAGAACCCAGATCATGGTGCGCAGGATCTTCACGAGCCGCTTGCCTCCCTTCGGCCTTTGCAGCCGCGGAGCCTAGGCGATTCGGGGGCCAAGTCCAGCGCCCGCCGGCTCATCCGAACACCCGCGCGAAGATCGTGTCGACGTGCTTGAAGTGGTAGCCGAGGTCGAACTTCTCCTCGAGCTCCTGCGCAGAGAGCGCGGCGGTCACATCCGCGTCGGCCTTGAGCAGGTCGAGCAGCGACAGGCTGCCACCCGATTCCCACACCTTCATCGCGTTGCGCTGCACCAGCGCATAGGCATCCTCGCGGCTCACCCCGGCCTGGGTCAGCGCCAGCAGCACGCGCTGCGAATGGACGAGGCCGCCCATGCTATCGAGGTTCTTCTGCATCCGCTCGGGGTAGATCAGCAGCTTCTCGACCACGCCGGTCAGCCGCGCCAGCGCGAAGTCGAGCGTGATGGTCGCGTCCGGGCCGATGAAGCGTTCGACCGAGGAATGCGAGATGTCGCGTTCGTGCCACAGGGCCACGTTTTCCAGCGCGGGCAGGGCATAGGCGCGGATCATGCGCGCCTGACCCGTGAGGTTCTCGGTCAGCACGGGATTGCGCTTGTGCGGCATGGCGCTCGACCCCTTCTGGCCGGGCGAGAAATATTCCTCGGCCTCGAGCACCTCGGTGCGCTGCAAGTGGCGGATCTCCACCGCCAGCCGCTCGATGCTTCCGGCGATCACCGCCAGCGTGGCGAAATACATCGCGTGGCGATCGCGCGGGATGACCTGCGTGGAGACGGGCTCGACCTCCAGCCCGAGCTTTTCCGCGACATGCGCCTCGACCGCCGGATCGACATTTGCGAAGGTCCCGACCGCGCCGGAAATGGCGCAGGTGGCGATTTCGCGGCGGGCGGCGACCAGCCGTTCGCGGCAGCGGTCGAACTCGGCATAGGCCTGCGCGAGCTTCAGCCCGAAGGTGACGGGTTCGGCATGGATGCCGTGGCTGCGGCCGATGGTGGGAGTGTACTTGTGCTCCTCGGCGCGCTTGCGGATCGCGGCGAGCAGCGCGTCGATGTCTTCCAGCAGGATGTCGGTCGCGCGGGCGAGCTGCACGGAAAGCGTGGTGTCGAGGACGTCCGAACTGGTCATCCCCTGGTGCATGAAGCGCGCCTCGTCGCCGACCTGCTCGGCGACCCAGGTGAGGAAGGCGATCACGTCATGCTTGGTCACCGCCTCGATCGCGTCGATTGCGGCGACGTCGATTTCGGGGTCGGTTGCCCACCAGTCCCACAGTGCCTTGGCGGCGGATTCGGGGACGACGCCCAGTTCGCCCAGCTTCTCAGTCGCGTGCGCCTCGATCTCGAACCAGATACGATATTTCGCTTCCGGCTCCCACAGGGCGGTCATGGCAGGGCGGGCATAGCGGGGGACCATCGGGCGGCTCCGGGTGAAGGGTCGAACGTCGCGCAGCGGCTAGGCGGGCGGGGCGCCGATGGCAAGTGGGCTCAGATCAGCCCCTGCGCGCGCAGGCTGGTGTGCCCCTCGCGCCCGATGATGACGTGATCGTGGACCGTCACGCCGAGCAGCCGCCCGGCCTCGGCGATGCGCTGGGTGATCTGGATGTCGGCGCGGGAGGGCTCCGGGCTGCCCGAGGGGTGGTTGTGGACGAGGATCATCGCCGAGGCGCCGAGGTCCATCGCCCGGCGGATCACCTCGCGCGGGTGGATCGCCGCCTCGTCGATCGAGCCGTCGCCGAGGTGGTGGTCCTCGATCAGCCGGTTCTTGGTGTCGAGATAGAGGATCCGCACCCGCTCCACCGTCAGATGCGCCATGTCTGTGGTGAGATAGTCGATCAGCGCCTGCCAGCTGCCGAGCACCGGCTTGTTGACGATCTCGCCGCGGGTCATCCGGCGCGCCGCGGTCGCCACCGCCTTGAGCGCCGCCGCGCTGCTTTCGCCCACGCCTTTCACGCGCTGCATCGCCTTGGGATCGGCGTTGAGCACGCCCGCAAGGCTCCCGAACTGCGCCAGCAGCGCCTTGGCGATGGGCTTGGTGTCGCCGCGCGGGATCGCGGCGAAGAGCAGGTATTCGAGCACCTCGTAATCGGCGAGCGCCTCGGCCCCGCCGGTCAGCAGCCGTTCGCGCAGCCGCGCGCGGTGGCCCTCTCCGGCGGATTTCCCCGCATCCGAAGCCCTGCGCGGCGTATCGCCGAAATCGAAACTGTCTTCAGCTCCCGGCAATGCGACCCCCGGCAGGAATGACCCCTCCCGCGCATCATTGCCTTTGCGCGATGATGCGCGCAAGGGGAGCGAGCAATGGCGGTGCCCGAGACGCAAGCTGATCCTCCTCCGCCCGCGGCCCGGCGCCGCCTGTGGCCGCGCCGCTGGCGCACCCGATTCGCCGCGGGCGGCGCGGTGGTGGCGCTCGCCGCGGGCAGCGTCGCCTGGTTCGACCGCGAGCGGATCGCGGGCAATGTCATCGACGATTACCTCGCGCAGAGCGGCGTTCCGGCCACCTACGACATCGTTTCCATCGGCCCGCGGCGACAGGTGATCGCCAACCTTGTCGTGGGCGATCCGGCGCATCCCGATTTCACCGCCAAGGCCATGGTCGTGGAGCTCGGCGTGGGCTGGCAGGGGCCGGAGCTGCGCCGGGTGACGCTGGACGGCGCGCGGCTTTACGCCAGCTATCGCGGCGGCGCCTTCAGCCTCGGCGCGCTCGATCCGCTGGTCTTCACCGGCAGCACGGCGCCCTCCTCGCTCCCCGCCATTGACGTGACCTTCAAGGACGCCCGCGCGCTGCTCGAAAGCGATTACGGCAAGGTCGGCATCAAGCTGGAGGGCAGTGGGCGTCTCGACGACGGCTTTTCCGGGACCCTCGCCGCGACGGCGCCGGGCATCGGTGCGGAGGGGTGCCACGCCGCCACCGCGACGCTTTATGGCGCGCTCACCACGGCCCGGGGCGCGCCGCATCTCGAAGGACCGCTGCGCCTGTCCGGCCTCGATTGCGGCGGAGCACGGCTGGCGCGCGCGGATATCGGCACTTCGCTCACTCTCGCGCGCGATTTCACCGGGGCCGACGGCGAATTGGCGATCCGCGGCAAGGGCGCATCCTATGGCGATGTCGCGGGCGAGGGGCTCGGGGGCACGGCGCGGATTACGTGGTCGGACAAGGGGCTGGTGCTCGCCCACGACCTCGTGATCGAGAAGGTCAGCGCGCCGCAGGTCCGGCTCGCGCGACTTGCCGCCGAGGGAAGCTGGAAGGGCAGCGCCGACGCTGCGCGCGGCACCTGGCAGGGGCAGCTGAGCGGTGCGGGGCTCACCGCTGACCGCGCGCTGACGGCGACCCTTGCGGAGGCGGGCACCGGGCTGGAAGGCACGCTCCTCGCTCCGCTGCTCGCCAAGGCGCAGCGCGGCTGGATGCAGGCGCTGGCCGACGCCGATTTCTCCGCCGAGGCGGTGCTGCGCACACGGCCGGAGGGGGTGGCGCTGACCATCCCTGCGGCATCGCTCTCGGCGCGCTCGGGAGAGCGGGTCGCGGCGCTCTCGGCGGTCAGCCTCGGGCTGAAGGACGGCGCCTTGAGCGGGCTGCGCGGCAATCTTCTCCTGGGCGGCGCCGGGCTGCCCGCCATCGACGGGCGCATCGTGCAGGAGCCGGCGGGCGGCTGGACCATGCGGCTCGGCATGGCGGAATATCGCGAGGGCGCGAACCGCCTCGCCGTGCCGCGCCTTACCCTGCGCCAGGAGCCGGGTGGCACGATCCGCTTCACCGGCCTCGCCACCGCCAGCGGCGCGTTGCCGGGCGGCAGCGTGAGCGGGCTCGAGGTGCCGATCGAGGGCCGCTGGTCGCAGGCCTCGGGCCTTGCCGCGGGGACCGCCTGCACCCCCTTGCGGTTTGGCGCGCTCGCGCTCGCGGGGCTGGCGCTGCCGGGCGAGGCGATCACCCTGTGCCCCGAGGCCGGCGCGCCGCTCATCGCCTACAAGGACGGGCTGCGCATCGCCGCGAGGACCGGACCGCTCGAACTCGCCGGCACCCTCGGCGACAGCCCCGCGCGCTTCGCCGCCGAAAGCCTCGCCTTGCGCTATCCCGAACCCTTTGTCGTCACCGGGCTCAGCGCCCGCATCGGCACCCCCGGCAGCCAGACGCAGCTCACCGCAGCGAGCCTGACCGGCAGTCTTGCGGACGCCATCGGCGGCAGCTTCGCAGGGGGCACGGCACGGCTCGACGCAGTGCCGCTCGATCTCTCGGCGATGGCCGGGCGATGGTCCGTCGCGGACGGCGCTCTGCGGATCGACCAGGGGACCTTCACCCTTGCCGACCGCCCGGCCCAGGGCCCGGCGCGGTTCGTGCCGCTCGCCGCGCGCGGCGGCACGCTGACCCTGGCCGACGGGAAAATCCGTGCCGCCGCCAGCCTTCGCCACCCCGCCTCGGACCGGCTGGTGGCCGAGGTGACGGTCGATCACGATCTCGCGACCGCGCGGGGCGGGGCGCGCCTCGCCGTGCCGGGTCTGGTCTTCGACAAGGGGCTGCAGCCCGAGGACCTGTCCTACCTCGCCGCCGACCTGATCGTCTTCGCCGACGGCACGATCACGGGTGACGGGCGGATCGACTGGACCGGCGAGGACGTCACCAGCAGCGGCAGCTTCGCCAGCGAGGGCTTCGACTTCGGCGCACCCTTCGGCCCGGTGCGCGGGCTTGCCGGGCGGGTGGTGTTCACCGACCTCCTGAACCTCACCACCGCGTCCGACCAGACCCTCACCGTCGCGGCGATCAACCCGGGGGTCGAGGTGCTCGCGGGCAAGCTGCGCTTCGATCTCAGGGATGGCACGCTGTTCGACCTCAAGGATGCGCGTTTCCCCTTCATGGGGGGCGAGCTGATCCTGCGCCCGCTGGTCATGGATTTCTCCAAGCCGGAGGAACGCCGCTACGTGTTCGAGATCGTCGGCCTCGACGCGGCCCGCTTCGTCGCGCAGATGGAGCTCACCAACCTCGCCGCCAGCGGCACCTTCGACGGCACCGTTCCAGTGGTCTTCGATGCCGACGGCAATGGCCGGATCGAGGGCGGGCTGCTGCTCAGCCGGCCGCCGGGCGGCAATGTCGCCTATGTCGGGGAACTCACCTACGAGGACCTCGGCACCATGGGCAACTACGCCTTCCAGGCGCTGCGCTCGCTCGATTACCGGCAGATGAGCGTCGGGCTCAACGGCAGCCTCGGCGGCGAGATCATCACCAATTTCGATTTCGAGGGCGTGCGCCAGGGCGAGGGGGCGAGCCAAAACTTCGTCACCCGCAAGATTGCCCGGCTGCCGATCCGCTTCCGCGTGAACGTGCGCTCGGAGAACTTCTACCAACTGGCGACCATGGTGCGATCCTTCTGGGACGTCGATTCCCTCGGCAGCCCGGTCGATCGCGGGCTGATCAAGGTCGAGAACGGCCGCTTCGTGCCCGCCAGACCCGCCGTCCTACCCGTTCAACCTCCTGAAAGCGAAGACCAGCCATGATGCACCATCAATTGACCGCGCCGGAGCGCGCTGCCACACCGCCGGACGAGACCGGGGGAGGGGGCACGCCAATGGCGAGGCAGGGATTTGCAAGGGCCGGGGCCAGGATGGCGGGCGCGGCGATCCTTTCGGCGGGGCTGGCGGCGTGCATCAACATCGCCGCACCCGAAAAGCCGATCGTGATCGAGCTCAACATCAACATCCGGCAGGAAGTGATTTACCGGCTCGCCGAAGACGCGGCCAACACGATCGACGAGAACGCGGATATCTTTTGAGTGATTTTTCGGGGCCGGCCGCTTCACTGCGCGAGGCCCGAGTTGTCCGGTTCTCTGTGGGAGGAACGATGATGCGCAATATGATTTTCGCAGGTCTCGCCGGTGCCGCGGCGCTCGGCATGGTCGCCGCCCCGGCGCTGGCGCAGCGCGACCCGGCCTACGAGGCCGCGAGGAAGGCGGGCACCATCGGCGAGAAGCCCGACGGATATCTCGGGATCGTTGGCAGCGCCGATCCCGCGCTGCAGCGGCTGGTCGACAACATCAACATCAAGCGCAAGGCGATCTATATCGAGAAGGCGCGCGAGAACAGCGCCACGCCCGAGGCCTATGCGCTGACCGCCGGCTGTCAGGCGATCGCGCGCACCGTGCCGGGCGAGAAATACATGGCGCCCGACGGCAGCTGGCAGACCCGCACCGCCTCCCCGCCGATCAGGGATCCGCGTTGTCCCTGATTTTCGCGGGCCTGCCTCCGCAGGCACGTCCTCGGCGCTGTTTCAAGCCCCGGGGGCTTGAGCGCCTGCGGGCGGGCGGTCGCCCTTGCGGTCGCTGGCGCGACCGGGATCAGCGAATCTGGTTGAGGAAGGCGCTGGATCGGCCCGCAGGGCCGCGAGCGCACGCGCGCGAGCCGCAGGCGCCCCGGCGCGCAGCGACGGGAACAGCGCCGCGGATGTGCCTGCGGAGGCAGGCACGCAAACAAAGACGTCCCCATTGTTGACACATATGTGCCCCCCTTCTAAGGGGGCGGCGCCCTCGGCGGGCACCTGGTTGCACGTGCCTTGTCCTCCCTCTTTTGCGGATATTGGCATGAGTGACGAGAAACCCGCCCGAGAACCCATCGTCGAGGATGCGCGGATCGATGCGCTCGAAGCGCGGCTCAGGGCCGCACGCGAGCGCGAAGAACAGCGCAACCGGCCGAAGACGCAGGGGTCCGATGCGAATTACCGCAGCGGCAACCGCGCCTTGGCCAATCTTCTGGGTGGGATCATCGGCGGCCTGGTGATCGGCTATGCGGTGGATTCGCTGGCCGGAACCGCGCCCTGGGGCCTGTTGATCGGACTGTTCCTCGGAATCGTTTCGGCCTTCAGAAGCATCATCCTTGCGGCGAAAACGCGCCCCGAGGAGCCGTCTGAACGGGATTAGGGGTGCGATAGACCGCACCTGGACCCCGGCTAGGCTGCTTTAGGGGCGTGTTTCATGTGAAACATTTGAGGACCGACAGTCGTGGCAGCCGAAGAAGGCAAGGTCGATCCGATGAAGCAGTTCACCATCGAGCCCATCTTCGGGCACGATTGGCAGCTGGCTGACGGGTTCAACATCGCGTTCACCAATTCCGCGCTGTGGATGGCGCTCGCCGCCGTCCTCGTCTGGGCCTTCGTCGCCGGCGGCATGAAGCGCCAGCTGGTGCCGGGGCGCTGGCAGATGGCGGTCGAGAGCATGACCGGCTTCATCGACGACATGCTGGAAGCCAATATCGGCAAGGCCGGGCGCAAATACGTGCCCTACATCTTCACGCTGTTCATGTTCATCCTGTTCGGCAACCTGCTCGGCCTGCTGCCGGTGGGCCTGCTCGGGCTGCACCCCTTCACCTTCACCAGCCACTTCACCGTGACCGGCGTGCTGGCGATCCTCAGCTTCTCGATCGTCCTGGTGGTCGGTTTCGCCAAGCACGGGCTGCACTTCTTCTCGCTGTTCGTGCCCAAGGACACGCCGTTCCTGATGGCGGTGTTCATCGCCCCGATCGAGTTCGTGTCCTTCATGGTGCGCCCCTTCAGCCTCGGCCTGCGACTGTTCGTCGCGATGATGGCCGGCCACGTGCTGCTCAAGGTGCTGGCGAGCTTCGTGATCGCCGGCGGCGGCGCTGGCCCGGCGCTGGGCGCGGCGGTGGGCATCCCCAGCTTCGTGCTGATGGTCGCGATCAGCGCGCTCGAGATCCTCGTCGCGGGGATCCAGGCCTACGTCTTCGCGCTGCTGACCTCGCTCTACATCAACGACGCGGAAAACCTTCACTGAGGGCTCGCCGGCTCTCTTAGAAACCCTAACCAACCATACGATTTTCCAAGGAGTTTAATATCATGGACGCAACTGCTGCAGCTCTTCTCGGTGCCGGTCTCGCGGCGATCGGCGCGGGTCTCGCCGCGCTCGGCGTGGGCAACGTGTTCGCCTCGTTCCTCGAAGGCGCGCTGCGCAATCCGGGTGCCGCCGATGCCCAGCAGGGCCGCCTGTTCATCGGCTTCGCGGCCGCGGAACTGCTCGGCCTGCTGGCCTTCGTCATCGCCGTCCTGCTGATCTTCCGCTAAGATCCAGCGCTCGGGCGCGCCGGGCGGCGGAGGCTTGACCCCTCCGTCCGGCGCTCCAGAATGAAGGCGGACCATGCCCCAGATCGAACAACTTTCGGAAGTCTTCGCCAGCCAGGTGTTCTGGCTGCTGGTGATCTTCGGCCTGCTTTTCCTCGTCGTGGGGCTGGGCATGGTGCCGAAGATCATGGGCACGGTCGACCTGCGCGACCAGCAGATCTCCGGTGATCTCGCTGCGGCACAGGCCGCGCGCGATGCCGCCGACCGCGAGGAAGAGGCCTGGCGCAAGCGCGAGAACGAGAACCGCACCGCCGCGCAGGGGTTGATCGCCGAGGCCAAGGCCGCGGCGGCGAAGGCCAGCGAGGCCAAGCTCGCCGCGGCGCAGACGCGCCTCGATGCGCGGCTCGCCGAGGCCGAGGCCGGGATCGACGCCGCGCGCGCCAGCGCCATGGCCGAGATCGAAAGCGTCGCCGCCGATGCCGCGCGCGACATCGTCGCCCGCATCGCCGGTGCCGAAGTCGAAGCCGCCGCCGCCGAGGCCGCGGTCAAGGAGGTGATGGCGCATGGGTGACATTCTCGTCCTGCTCGCGAGCGGCGCGGAAGGCCATGTCGAGCCTTCGGTGCTGGGTCTCGATCCCTACAAGTGGGTCGCGCTGGCGATGACCGTGCTGATCGCGGTGGCGCTGTGGAAGAAGGTGCCCGGCCTGATCGCCGGCGGTCTGGATGCGCGCATCGCCGAAATCCGCAACCAGCTCGACGAAGCCAAGGCCCTGCGCGCCGAGGCCGAGGCGCTGCGCGAGGAATACGCCGCCAAGATCGCATCGGCCGAAAAGGACGCCGAGGCGATGTTCGCCGGTGCGCGCGAGGAAGCCGACGCGATCCTCGCCAAGGCCGAGGCCGACAGCGAGGTGATGGTCGCCCGTCGCCAGCGCATGGCCGAGGACAAGATCGCCGCTGCCGAGCGCGCCGCGGTTGCCGAGGTCAAGGCCCGCGCGGTCAGTGCCGCCGCCGCCGCTTCCAAGGTGCTGATCGCCAAGGCTCACGACAAGAAGGCCGACAAGAAGCTCGCCGACGAGGTCATCGCCTCGCTCTGAGCCTGACCGGTTTTCGCGATTGAGGGGGGCGGTCCGGCGTGGCCGCCCTTTTCGTTTGCGGCCCCTCGCGCACGGCGGGCGGTCCGCCCCGCCGGCCGGAACATCCTGCCCTGGGCGCGGCTTCTCCTTGAAGAAAAGGAGAAAGCCCCATGCCGCTGACCGCCTGTGCCATCAATTGCTCGCTCGCCCGTTCGGGGGAGCGCGAAAGTTCGACCGACGCGATGATCGCGGTTCTGCGCAAGGCCTTCGCGAAGCATGACGTCACCGTCGCCGATCCCATCCGCATCGCCGATCATGACGTGAAGCCCGGCGTCACCTCGGACGAGGGCGAGGGCGATGACTGGCCGGAGATCCGCAAGCGCATCCTTGCTGCCGACATCCTCGTCTTCGGCACCCCGATCTGGATGGGGCAGGCCTGCTCGATCGCCAAGCGGGTGCTCGAACGGATGGACGCCTTCCTTGGCGAAACCGACGACGAGGGCCGGATGCCGAGCTATTCCAAGGTCGCGGTCGCGGCGATCGTCGGCAACGAGGACGGGGCGCACTGGGCGACCTCGCAGCTGTTCCAGTCGCTCAATGACACCGGATGGACGATCCCCGCGGTGGCTGCGTGCTACTGGGTGGGCGAGGCGATGCACTCGACCGATTTCAAGGACTTGGGGCAGACGCCCGACAAGGTGCAGCAGACCGCCAAGATGGTGGCGAGCAACGCCGCGCACCTGGCGAAGCTGCTCAAGGCCGCCCCCTATCCGGGCTGAAACACCACCTTGCCGACCAGCTCGCGGCGCGCCATCGCATCGAAGCCCTCGCGCCAGCGCGTGAGCGGCAGCACGCGGTCGATGGCGGGGGTGATGCGTCCCTGTTCGGCGAGCGCGGTAATCGCGGCGTTGATCGCGCGGCCGCGTTCGGGAAAGCGGCGGGCATATTCGCCCGCGCGCAGGCCGACGATCGAAAAACCCTTGATGAGCGGGATGTTGGTGGCGACTTCGGCGATCCTTCCGCTCGTGAAGCCGACCACCACCAGCTTGCCCCCGAAGGCGACACAGCGGGTCGATTCGTCGAAGACGTCGCCGCCCACCGGATCGAAGACGATATCGGCGAGTGCGCCGCCGGTGAGTTCGGCCACCTGTTCGCGGAAGCGCCCCTCGGCGAGGATCACCGCGTCCGGCCGGGCGAGGGCGGCGATGCGCTCGCGCTTGTCCGGGCTGCCGGTGGTGGCGATCACCCTCGCGCCCAATGCGCGGGCAAGGTCGCAGGCGGCAAGCCCCACGCCGCCGCTCGCCCCGTGGACCAGCACCCACTGGCCTTCCCGCAATCCGCCGAGTTCGACGAGCCCCGTGTAGGCGGTCGCATAGGCCGCGCCCATCGCGGCGGCCTGCGGGAAGTCCATCCCCTGCGGCAGGGGCGAGAGCTTGTCCGCGGGAACGCAGGCAATCTCGGAGAAGGCCCCGGTCTTGTTGCCGCCCATCACCCGGTCACCGGGGGCAAAGCCGCTGTCCGGATCGGCCTCCAGCACCTCGCCCGCGAATTCGAGCCCGGAGGTGAAGGGCACCTCCGGTTTGAACTGGTATTCCCCGCGGGTCATCAGCAGGTCGGGGAAGTTGAGCGAGGCGGCGCGCACCTGCACCAGCACTTCGCCCGCTGCGCGCACGGGTGCAGGCACCTCTGCCAGGACGACGCCCGACAGGTCGCCGGAAAGGCGTTCGACCCTGAGGGCCTGCATCGGCTTAGAAATTGTCCTTCGCGGCCCTCAGCGCGGCGAAGGTTTCATGCGGTGCGCTGCCGCCCCACTTGGCCATCAGCGCGGGATCGTCGGCGCGCAGGAAGGGGTTGGTGGCAAGCTCGCGTTCGAGCGTGGTGGGCACCGTCCACTCGTCCTTCGCGCGCTTGGCCGCGATCTCGTCCGCATAGGCCTGCAAGGCGGCGTTGTCCGGATCGGCGTGCAGCGCGAACTTGGCGTTGGATGCAGTGTATTCGTGCGCGCAGTAGAGCAGGGTTTCAGGGGGGAGCGCCTTGATGCGGGCGAGGCTGTCCCAGAACTGCTTGGGCTCGCCTTCGAACATCCGCCCGCAACCCAGCGCGAAGACCGAATCCCCGACGAAGGCGATCCCCGAATCCGCGAGATGATAGGCGATGTGCCCGTTGGTGTGGCCCGAGACGTCGATCACCTGCGCGGTGTGTTCGCCGATTTTCACGGTGTCGCCATGCGCCACCACGCGGTCGACCGGGAACTTGCCCTCGACCTCGGCGGGCGCGGTGATGGTGCAGCCGGTGGCGGCCTTGATGGCCTCGTTGCCGCCGGCGTGGTCGGGGTGCCAGTGGGTGTTCCAGATCTGGGTGATGCGCCAGCCTTTGAGTTCCGCCTGGCGCAGGTATTCGGCGCCGTCTGGGGTGTCGATCGCGACCGTCTCGTGGCTGTCGGTGTCGTGGATCAGGTAGCCGTAGTTGTCGCTAAGGCAGGGGAACTGGTGAACATGGATCATGGGCGCGACCTTACAGGTGCGCACCCCAAAGGAAAAGGCCCGCCTGCGGGGACGCAAGCGGGCCTGTTTCATGTCCGAGGCAGATTGATTGCGGGGCTACGACACCAAAGGTGTCGCAAGGCCGACCGGCCGCCCGCAGGTGCTCGCGCGAAGCGCGAAACAGCACCGAGGACGCTCCCGCGGAGGCGGGAGCGCCACCGGATCAATCTTCCTTGCGCTTGAGCGCTTCGCCGAGGATGTCGCCGAGCGAGGCGCCGCTGTCGGACGAACCGAACTGCGCAACGGCCTCCTTCTCTTCGGCGATCTGGCGCGCCTTGATCGAGAAGTTGGGCTTCTTCGAACGGTCGAAGCCGATGACCATGGCGTCGACCTTGCTGCCGACCTGGAAGCGGTCGGGACGCTGTTCGTCGCGGTCGCGGCCGAGATCGCTGCGCTTGATGAAGCCGGTCGCGCCGTCTTCGCCGACCTGCACTTCGAGCCCGCCGTCGCGCACTTCGAGCACGGTGACGGTGACGGTCTGGTTCTTGCGCAGCGCGCCCGCAGTCGAGGCGCCTTCAGCCGACGGCGCGCCCTTTTCGAGCTGCTTCATGCCGAGGCTGATGCGCTCCTTGTCGACATCGACGTCGAGCACCACGGCCTTGACCATCTCGCCCTTGCGGTGGAGCGCCAGCGCGTCCTCGCCCGAGATGCCCCAGGCGATGTCCGACATGTGCACCATGCCGTCGACGTCGCCGTCGAGGCCGACGAACAGGCCGAATTCGGTCGCGTTCTTGACTTCGCCTTCGACCACCGAACCGATCGGGTGCTTCTCGGCGAACTCGTCCCACGGATTGCGCTGGGCCTGCTTGAGGCCGAGGCTGATGCGACGCTTTTCGCTGTCGACCTCGAGCACCATCACTTCGACTTCCTGGCTGGTCGAGACGATCTTGCCCGGGTGGACGTTCTTCTTGGTCCAGCTCATTTCGGACACGTGGACGAGGCCCTCGATGCCCGGCTCGAGCTCGACGAAGGCGCCGTATTCGGTGATGTTGGTGACCTGGCCGGTGAGCTTCATGCCGACCGGATACTTGGCCGAAACGCCATCCCACGGATCGCTTTCGAGCTGCTTCATGCCGAGGCTGATGCGCTGGGTCTCGGCGTTGATGCGCACGATCTGCACGGTCACGGTGTCACCGATATTGATGACTTCGCTCGGGTGGTTGACGCGCTTGTAGCTCATGTCGGTGACGTGGAGCAGACCGTCGATACCGCCGAGGTCGACGAAGGCGCCGTAATCGGTGATGTTCTTGACGACGCCGTCGATCACCTGGCCCTCGGCGAGGTCGTTGATCAGTTCGCTGCGCTGTTCGGCGCGGGTTTCTTCCAGCACCGCGCGGCGCGAGACGACGATGTTGCCGCGGCGACGGTCCATCTTGAGGATCTGGAAGGGCTGCGGCACGTCCATCAGCGGGGTGACGTCGCGCACCGGGCGGATGTCGACCTGCGAGCCGGGCAGGAACGCCACGGCGCCGTCGAGGTCGACGGTGAAGCCGCCCTTGACGCGGCCGAAGATGCGGCCCTCGACGCGCTTGCCTTCGCCGAATTCGCTTTCGAGCTTGTCCCACGCGGCTTCGCGGCGGGCGCGGTCACGCGAGAGCATGGCTTCGCCGTCGGCGTTCTCGACGCGGTCGACATAGACTTCGACTTCGCTGCCGACGCTGAGGCCGTGCTCGTCCTCGCCGCGGGCGAATTCCTTGAGCGGCACGCGGCCTTCGCTCTTGAGGCCGACGTCGATCACGGCATAGCCGTTCTCGATCGCGGTGACGGTGCCCTTGACGACGCGGCCTTCGAAGCCTTCATCGCCGGCGCCGCCGAGTTGTTCGTTGAGGAGCGCCTCGAAATCGGCGCGGGTGGGCATCTGGGTTGCCATAGTCAGGTCGGTCCTGTTTCGTTGTGCTACCGGCCACCGGTTTTTCCGGGGTCTTTCACCGCTTCCCGTGCACCATTGCGCGGGCTGGCGGGGCAAGAGGCAGACTTCTCCGCAAGGCCCCATGCCTGTGCGAAGGTTCCTTCAACCAGTGATGATTGCGAAGAACGGGGGCGCGCCTAGGCGAAGGCGGCGCCAAAAGCAAGGAAAACCGCCGCTCAGCCGAGCCGTTCGCGAACCGCCTCGATCGCGGCCTCGATGGCGGCCTCGCGGCCGAAATGGGTGGTGTCCAGCACCAGCGCATCGGGCGCGGCGCGCAAGGGCGCATCGGCGCGATTGATGTCGCGCGCGTCGCGGGCGACGATGTCGCGCTCGATCTCGGCGAGCGGGATGTCGATGTCGCGCCCCGTCATTTCCAGCCAGCGCCGCCGCGCGCGTTCCTGCACGCTGGCGGTGACATAAAGCTTCACCTCCGCCTCGGGCGCGATGACCGTGCCGATGTCGCGCCCGTCGAGCACTGCGCCGCCCGGTTGCAGCGCGAAAGCGCGCTGGCGTTGGTAGAGCGCGGCGCGAACCTCGGGGTGGACCGAGACGCGGCTCGCGAAGCCGCCGACTTCCTCCGAGCGCAGGATCTCGTCCTCGAGCAGCGCGTCGCCGAAGGCACAGGCGGCTAGCGCGTCGGCGGGGCTGTCGGGGTCGCCACCATCGAGCTGCACCTGCCGGCCCACAGCACGGTAGAGCAGCCCGGTGTCGAGATGCGGCAGGCCGAAATGCGCGGCGAGCGCCTTGGCGATGGTGCCCTTTCCGCTTGCGGTGGGGCCGTCAACGGCGATGATCATGAAAAGATGTCCCGGGCCCTGTCCGGCGTGATCTCGCGCTTCTCGCGCGCGCGCCAGCGGAAGTGGAGGAAGGCGAAGGCGACGCAGGCGGCAAAGAGGTTAAAGGCGGGTTCGACCCAGACCGGGTCCGAGGGGCCGCGCAGGACGCTGGTGACAAGCGCTCCGCCCAGCAGCAGGGCTGCAGCGATGATCCGCCGCACCCGGGGCGTGCGCCCGAGATGAAGCAGGGCGCGCTTCATGCCCTCTCTCCCTGCGCCGCCCGCCGGGAGCGCCACGCACGCCACAGGCCGAACAGCGCGATCGACGCCCAGAAAAACTCGAGAACGAGGCTCGCCCAGTTGGTGTGGTAGAGCAGCGAGACCGTCAGCAGCGCGGCGCCGAGCAGGTTGGTGCCGTGCAGGACGAAGGGATTGGTCGCCTTCGCCAGCGTCAGATAGGCATAGGCGCCGATGATGCAGGCCGTGCCGATAAGGCCGACAAGGCTGGCCCAGTCGAGCGGGGTGTTCACGCCGCCGCCGCTTCCTCCAGCAGCCCCATGAAGGTCGGGAAGCTGGTGTTGATCGGGCGGGTGTCGTCGACGCTCACGCCATTGCGGCTCGCGAGCCCCGCCACCGCCATGCTCATCGCGATGCGGTGATCGAGCCGGGTGGCGACGCTTGCGCCCTGCGGCGTGCCGGGGAGAGGCTCGCCGCCGGAGCCATGGATGATGAGGCCGTCCGCCTGCTCCTCGACCCGCGCGCCCGCCAGTGTCAACGCGGCGGCCATGGTGGCGAGGCGGTCGCTCTCCTTGACCCGCAGTTCCTCGAGCCCGGTGGTGCGGGTGGTGCCGGAGGCGAGCGCGGCGGCGACGAACAGCACGGGAAACTCGTCGATCATCGACGGGGCGAGGGCGGGATCGACATCGATGCCGGTGAGCGGCGCATGGCGCACGCGCAGGTCCGCGACCGGCTCGCCGCCGACTTCGCGCCTGTCCACTTCTTCGATATCCGCGCCCATCTGGCGCAGCACCTGAAGCAAACCGGCGCGGGTCGGGTTGAGGCCGACGTTCATGATCGTGAGGTCGCTGCCCGGCACCAGCGTGGCCGCGACCATGAAGAAGGCTGCGGAAGAGGGATCGCCCGGCACAACCACGTCCATCGGCCTCAGGTCCGCCTCGCCGTGGATGCTGATAATGGTCTCGCCGTTCTCCTCGCCCACCTCGAGGCTAGCGCCGAAGCCGGTCAGCATCCGCTCGGTGTGGTCGCGGGTCGGGACGGGTTCGATCACGCGGGTGATGCCCGGGGTGTTGAGGCCCGCGAGCAGCACCGCGCTCTTCACCTGCGCGCTCGCGACCGGCAGGCGATAGGTTATCGGAACCGCGGGTGCGGCGCCGCGCAGCATCAGGGGAAGGGTGCCGCCGGCCGATGCCTCGATCGAAGCGCCTATCTGCGAGAGCGGATCGATCACCCGCTTCATCGGCCGCCCCGAAAGGCTCGCATCGCCCACGAAGGTCGCGGTGATCGCATGGGCTGCAACGAGGCCCATGAGCAGCCGCGTCGAGGTGCCCGAATTGCCCATGTCGAGCGCGGTCTTCGGCTCCAAAAGGCTGCCGACACCGACGCCGTGGACGGTCCAGCTGCCGTCTTGCCCGCGCGCGATCTGCGCCCCGAAGGCCCGAATCGCGCCCGCCGTGGCGAGCACGTCCTCGCCCTCGAGCAGGCCGGTGATGCGGCTCTCGCCCACGGCGAGCCCGGCGAACATCAGCGCCCGGTGGCTGATCGACTTGTCGCCGGGAACGCGGATCGCGCCCTTCAGCGGGCCGCGGGGGATAAAGGTCTGGAAGGTGTCGGGGCTGGTCATCAGGCGGCGGTCTTTGACAGCGCCCCGCGCTTCTGGCAAGGCGCGCCGCGCGCGGGGCCGGACGCTCTTGATAAAGGGCTTGCCCGACCCCACAATCCCGACCACATCACCGCTGCCAATCCCACGTGAATGTGCAAGATTTCCGCCGGTCCCCCACAGGGGTCGGCCTGTTTCGAGGAACAAAGATGGCAAAGCCCGAATGGGGTACCAAGCGTACCTGCCCCAAGTGCGGGGAACGGTTCTACGATCTCGGCAAGGAAGACCCGGTCGCCTGCATCGAATGCGGCGAGACCTGGACGCCCGAGCCGGTGCTCAAGTCCAAGCAGCCGATCCCCTTCGAGGAAGAGAAGAAGAAGGAGACCGAGGCCGATTCCGATCTCGGCGGCGATGACGACATCGACGATCTCGACGATATCGAGGACATCGACGACGACGGCGATTCGCCCGACAACGACGTCGATCTCGGCGGCGACGACGATCTTGGCGTGTCCAAGGGCAAGGGCGACGACGAGGACGACGAGAGCTGATTTTGCTCTTGCAATGGGGAGGCGCCCCCTATATTGGGCGCCTCCCGCGAGCAGGCGATGCCTCGCTCGCACGATGACTGGCTCGGGGCCTTAGCTCAGCTGGGAGAGCGCAACACTGGCAGTGTTGAGGTCAGCGGTTCGATCCCGCTAGGCTCCACCAGTCACCACTGACAAAGTCGGGTTTCGCTACGGAAGCTCGCAACGCTGGCCGACGAGGTTTCGTCCGCCGGCGTTTTTCGCGTTTACCGGTTCCCGCGGGTCCGGATGGAGGAGCCAAGCGATGTTCGACACGCTGTCCGACCGGCTCGGCGGGGTCTTCGACAAGCTCAAGGGGCGCGGCGCGCTCAAGGAGCAGGACGTCCGCGACGCCATGCGCGAGGTGCGCATCGCGCTCCTTGAAGCCGATGTCGCGCTGCCCGTCGCCCGCCGCTTCATCGACGCCGTCACCGAAAAGGCCGTGGGCCAGGACGTGCTGCGCTCGGTCACCCCCGGCCAGCAGGTCATCAAGATCGTCCATGACGAGCTGATCGAAACGCTCGGCGGGGCCGAGACCGAGGGGCTGAAGCTCGACGCCAAGCCGCCGGTGGTGATCATGATGGTCGGCCTGCAGGGCTCGGGCAAGACGACCACCACCGCCAAGCTCGCCAAGCTGATCCGCGAACGCCACGGCAAGAAGGCGCTGATGGCCTCGCTCGACGTCAACCGTCCGGCGGCGCAGGAACAGCTGGCGGTGCTCGGCACCCAGGTCGATGTCGCGACCCTGCCGATCGTCGCGGGCCAGCAGCCGGTCGACATCGCGCGGCGTGCGATGGAAGCGGCGCGCCTCCAGAATTTCGACGTGCTGCTGCTCGACACCGCGGGCCGCCTCCACGTCGATGACGCGCTGATGGCCGAGATGAAGGCGGTCGCGGGCGTGTCGGCGCCCAACGAGGTGCTGCTGGTGGTCGACAGCCTGACCGGCCAGGACGCGGTCAACGTCGCGCAGAGCTTCAGCGGCGAGGTTCCGCTCACCGGCGTGGTGCTCACCCGCATGGACGGCGATGCCCGTGGCGGCGCGGCGCTCTCGATGCGTGCGGTCACCGGCAAGCCGATCAAGTTCGCCGGCACCGGCGAGAAGCTCGACGCGATCGAGGTGTTCCGCCCCGCATCGGTCGCCGACCGCATCCTCGGCATGGGCGACGTCGTCAGCCTCGTCGAGAAGGCGGCGGCGACGATCAAGGAAGAGGACGCCGAAAAGCTCGCGCGCAACCTCGAGAAGGGCAAGTTCGACCTCGACGATCTCGCCATGCAGCTGCGCCAGATGCGCAACATGGGCGGGCTCGGGATGCTCGCGGGCATGATGCCGGGCATGAAGAAGGCCAAGGCCGCGATGCAGGCGAGCGGGATGGACGACAAGGTGCTCGTCCACCTCGAGGCGGTGATTGCCTCGATGACTCCCAAGGAACGCGCCAATCCCGACCTGATGAACGCCAAGCGCAAGAAGCGCGTCGCGGCGGGCAGCGGGACGGACGTGCAGACCGTCAACAAGCTGCTGAAGATGCACCAGGAAATGGCGCGCGCGATGAAGCAGATCAAGAAGATGGGCGGGCTGAAGGGCCTCGCCGCGATGTTCGGCGGCGGCGGCGGGATGGGCGGGATGGGCGGCCTCGGCGGCCCGCCGTCCGGCGGCTTGCCCGGTCTCGGCGGGGGCGGGATGGGCGGACTGCCCGGCCTTGGTGGCCCGCCGCGCAAGAAATAGTTTCAAGTCAGAAGTTTCAGTTCAACAGTTCAATTCCAGTCGAAAGGTATCATCATGTCCATTTCCATCCGGCTCTCGCGCGGCGGTGCCAAGAAGCGTCCCTATTACCGCATCGTCGTCGCCAACAGCCGCAGCCCGCGCGACGGCAAGTATCTCGAGCAGATCGGCACCTACAACCCGCTGCTCGCCAAGGATTCGGCCGAGCGCGTGAAGCTCGACGAGGACCGCGCGCGCTACTGGATCGGTGTCGGCGCGCAGCCGACCGACCGCGTCGCCCGCTTCCTCGACGCCGCCGGCATCAAGGAGCGTGCGGCCCGCAACAACCCCAAGAAGGGCGAACCGGGCGAGAAGGCCAAGGAGCGCGCCGAGGAGCGTGCCGCCAAGATCGCCGAGGCCGAGGAAGCCAAGCGCGCCGCCGAGGAAGAGGCCAAGGCCGCTGCCGCCGCTCCGGCTGAAGAGCCCGCCGCCGAGGAAGCGCCCGCCGAGGAAGCCGCTGCCGAGGAAGCTCCGGCTGAGGAAGCCGCTGCCGAAGAGCAGGCCGAAGGCTAATTCCGCATGACCGCCAAGCCCGTCACCCTCGCCGCCATTGCCGGCGCGCACGGGGTGGCGGGCGAGGTGCGCCTGAAGCTGTTCGGCGAGGGCGTTGCGGCGCTCGCGAAGCACAAGCGCTTCAATGACGGCGCGCTGACCCTCGTGAAGATCCGCGAGGACGGCAAGGGCGGGGCCATCGCCCGGCTCGCCGAAAGCACCTCGCGCGCCGATGCCGAACGCCTGCGCGGCACGGTCCTCACCGTCCCGCGCGATGCCCTGCCGCCGCTCGGCGAGGGCGAATATTACCACGCCGACCTTCTCGGCCTCGCCGTGGTCACCGATACCGGCGAGCCGGTCGGCACGGTCGCGGGAATCGAGAACTTCGGCGCCACCGACATCGTCGAAATCGCCCGCGCCCCCGTGCCCGAGAAGGGGCCGAAAACCTTCATGGTGCCGATGATCCCCGCCGCCGTGCTGGATTGGGACGAACGCCGGCTTGTTATCGCGAGTGCTTTCGCCGAAGACTAGCGGCCATGGTCACCGCTGTTTTCGGCATCGTGCTGTTTGCCGCTCTGCTTCAGATGGTCGCGCTCGGCGCGGTGCTGCTGGTGCGCTTCGTGCTCGGCGGCCAAAGCCGTACGCGGCGGGTATTCGCGGCGGCTGTCGGCGCACCGCTGGTGATCCTCGCGCCGACATTCGCGATGATTTCGGTAGATCAGGGGCAGTTCGACGGGGAACAAGCCATCGGATTTGCTCTTACGCTGGGGGTCGGTGCGCTGATCGCCTGGCCGGTCGCTCACTTCGCCACAAGGCGGCTCGACCGGTTGACGCGGTTCGATCCGCAGGTCTTCGAATAGCGGGTCCGGCGCGTTGCAGCACCGCGACGACGACCTGTGGCACCGCATCGCCGCGCACGAGATCGGCCCGCCCGGTGCCGCGCTCACCTTCGCCGCCCGGCTCGCGCGCGAGAACCGCTGGGACGCTGCCCACGCCGCGCGGGTGATCGGCGAATACAAGCGTTTCTGCTATCTCGCCATGACCGCCGGGCACGCGGTCACGCCGTCGGACGCCGTCGATCAGGCCTGGCACCTCCACCTCACCTATTCCCGCGACTATTGGGAGGTGTTCTGCGCGCAGGTGCTCGGCGCGCCGCTGCACCACGGGCCGACCGCCGGGGGCGCGGTGGAGCGCGAAAGATACTACCGCCAGTATGCCGAAACGCTCGCCGCCTACGAGGCCGTTTTCGGCGCCCCGCCGCCGCCCGATATCTGGCCTTCGGCGCGCCGCCGCTTCCACGTCGATCCGCAAGGTATTCGCATTAACGGTTTCGATGTTATCGTCCTTCGACGCCGGGTCGCGCTGGCGCTGGGTCTGACCGTCTTCGTGGCGGGATGGCTCGCGGGAAGGATAATGTGATGCAGCTGTTCTCGTCTCTGACGGGCGGCGAGTTCTTGTTGTTTTACACGGTGCTGCTGGGGATCGCGATCCTTGCCGCCTGGTGGATCCCCGCGAACCTGCGCGAATCCGGTCGCGCGGGCGAATCGTCCGATGCCGAGAGCATCGCCTATCTCGCCGGCGGACCGGCGCGCTTCGCCGATTCGCTGCTCGCCGACCTGTTCGTGCGCGGCGGGCTCGCAACCGGCGAGAAGGGGCGGCTGGTGGTGGTCCAGGCGAGCCTGCCGACCTCCCCTGCGGGCAAGGCCGTGCTGGCGCATGATGCGCCCATGACGCTCGGCGAGGCGCAGCGGCTGCTCGCGGTCCACGCCGAGCGGGTCGCGGCACGGCTGCGGCGCAGCGGATTGCTGATGCGCCGCGAGGCGGTGTTGCGCCTGCGCTGGCTGTCGATCTCCCCCTACCTCGTGCTGCTGATGATCGGTCTCTATCGCCAGAGGGCGGGGAGCGCGCTGGGTGAGCCAACCGGCTTCCTGATCGTGCTCATCGCTCTGACGGTCGGCCTCGCGGTGGTCCGCTTCCTCAAGTTCGATTCGCGCACCCGTGCCGGGATCGCGGCGGTCGAGACCGAGCGCGCCCGGGCCTCGCGCATTGCCTGTGCGCCGCAGCCCGAGGAAGCGGCACTGGCGGTGGCGCTGTTCGGCACCGGCGTGCTGGTCGGCACCCCCTGGGAGCCGGTCCACGCGACCCGGCGGCAAGACGGCGGCGGCGACGGCGGCGGCGGCTGCGGAGGCGACAGCAGCGGCGACGGTGGCGGCGGTTGCGGGGGCGGCGGCTGCGGCGGTTGCGGGGGCTGATTTCCGCGCGTAAGCGGCGGCGATGACCTTCGCCGCCACCATTCTCACGCTCTATCCGGAGATGTTCCCCGGGCCGCTCGGGCACAGCCTCGCGGGCCGCGCCATGGCCGAGGGCAAATGGGCCTGCGATACGGTGCAGATCCGCGACTTCGCCACTGACAGGCACCGCACCGTCGACGACACGCCTGCCGGCGGCGGGGCGGGGATGGTGCTGAAGTGCGACGTGCTGGCGCGGGCGCTGGATAGCGTGGCCGCCGCCGGGCGCCCCATCCTCGCCATGACCCCGCGCGGCAAGCCCATCACGCAAGCGCGCATCCGCGAGCTTGCGAGCGGCCCCGGCGCCATCATCCTGTGCGGGCGGTTCGAGGGCTTCGACGAGCGCCTGTTCGAGGCCCGGCCCGAGATCGAACAGGTGTCCCTCGCCGACGTCGTGCTCTCGGGGGGAGAGATGGCGGCGCTGACCATTCTCGACGCTTGCATTCGCCTGCTTCCCGGAGTAATGGGCGCGCCTTCAAGCGGGACCGAGGAAAGCTTCGAAACGGGGCTTCTCGAATATCCGCACTACACCCGACCTCAGGAATGGGAAGGGCGCACGATCCCCGAAGTGCTGCGATCGGGGGATCATGCGAAGATCGCGGCGTGGCGCAAGCTGCAAAGCGAGAACGATACTCGGTCACGCAGGCCGGACTTGTGGGAGCGCTATGAGGGCGCTCGGGTCCAGCCTGCCTCTGGCGCGCGGCGCAAAACTAAGGAACCGGACCAGTGAACCTGATCCAGCAGATCGAAGCCGAAGAAATCGCCAAGTCCGGCAAGGACATCCCCGAATTCCGCGCGGGCGACACCGTCCGCGTCGGCGTGAAGGTGAAGGAAGGCAACCGCGAGCGCGTGCAGAACTACGAAGGCGTCGTGATCGCCCGTTCGAACCGCGGCATGGGCAGCAACTTCACCGTGCGCAAGATCAGCTTCGGCGAAGGCGTCGAGCGCGTCTTCCCGCTCTATTCGCCGATCATCGAGAGCATCACCGTGGTGCGTCGCGGCGTGGTGCGCCGTGCCAAGCTCTATTACCTGCGCGGCCGCACCGGCAAGAGCGCGCGTATCGCCGAGCGCAAGGTCAACGCCCCCAAGGCGTAATGCCCATTGCCGGCAAGGACACAGAGGGCGGCCCCGCGGGGTCGCCCTTTTCGTTTGTGCCCTTGCCATTCGGGCCTGCGATTGCGAGGAGACGGGCATCGCGGCGCCGCCCTCCGGCGGCGCTCCATCACGAGGTGAGCTTTGAATGCGTTTGATCCTTGCTGCCGTTGCCCTGAGCCTTTCGACCTGTCTGACCACTCCCGCGCTGGCGGAGGATGTCATGGCTGAGACGGCTCCGACCCTTTCTCTCGAGCGGGTGTTCGCCTCGCCCGCGCTCGATGGCCCTGCGCCGCGGCAGGTCAAGCTCTCCCCCGACGGGCGCTACCTCACCCTGCTGCGCAACCGCCCCGATGAGCGCGAGCGTTACGACCTGTGGGGCTACGACATCGACACCCGCGAATGGCGGATGCTCGTCGATTCGCGCGCGCTGGGATCGGGGCGCGAGCTTTCCGAGGATGAGAAGATGCAGCGCGAGCGCGCCCGCGTCGCGGGCCTCAAGGGCATCATCACCTACCAGTGGGCGAGCGACGGTTCGGGCGTGCTGGTGCCGCTCGACGGCGATCTCTACCTCGCCCGCCTCGATGGAACGGTGACCCGGCTCACCGACACCGCGGGCACCGAGCTCAACCCCAAGCTTTCCGCCAAGGGCGCCTTCGTCTCCTTCGTGCGCGACCGGCAGTTGTGGGTGGGCCCGGTGGGCGGCGAGGCGCAGCCGATCACCCCTGCCGAAGAGGCCGACACGATCCGCTGGGGCGAGGCCGAGTTCGTCGCTCAGGAAGAAATGGGGCGCTTCACGGGCTACTGGTGGTCTCCCGATGACCAGCGCCTCGTCGTCCAGCGCACCGACGAAAGCCCCGTCGGCATCGTCACCCGCGCCGCCATCGGCGCCAAGGGCACCAAGGTCTTCGACCAGCGCTACCCCGCGGCGGGCACCGACAATGCGGTGGTCGAGCTTTACGTGATGGACCCGGATGGCGCGAACCGCGTGAAGGTCGACCTTGGCCCCAATCTCGACATCTATGTCGCGCGGGTCGACTGGGCGCCCGATGGCTCGGCGATCTATGTCCAGCGGCAGGACCGCGCGCAGACGAAGATCGACGTGCTGAAGGTCGATCCCGCGACCGGCGCCAGCACGGTCTGGTTCACCGAGAACGCCGCGCGGCCTGACTACTGGATCAATCTCAGCGATGACTACCGCTTCCTCGAGGACGGCAGTCTGCTGTGGTGGTCCGAGCGCGACGGTTACGGCCAGTTCTATCGGCTGGCGGACGGCCAGTGGACGCAGCTCACCCGCGGCACCTCGCCCGCCACCGCGCTGGTCGGCGTCGACGAAGAGGCGGGAACCTTCACCTACCAGGCGATGTCCGGGGTGCTGACCCAGCAGGTCTACCGCGCGCGGCTGGACGGCACGGGCGAACCCGAACTGCTGACCGACCCGGATTTCACCAACAGCGCGAGCATGGATGGGAAGGGCCGGCTGCTCTACGTCACCCGCTCCAGCCCGAGCCAGCCGCCGCAGTCCTACCTCGCCACGCCGGACGGCAAGCGCGTAGCCTGGATCGAGGAGAACCGGGTCGAGGGCGACCACCCCTACGCGCCCTACCTTGCCAGTCACGTGACGCCCGAGTTCGGCACCATCGCCGCCGAGGACGGCACGCCGCTCCACTGGATGATGCTCAAGCCCAGGATGGAGCCGGGCAAGCGTTACCCGGTGTTCTTCAGCCATTACGGCGGCCCGCACGTCCAGCAGGTGACGAAGGGCTGGACCGGCGCGCTGGCGCAGGCGATCGTCGACAAGGGCTATGTCTATTTCGTGCTCGACAACCGCGGATCGGCCAATCGCGGGGTCGATTTCGAACAGCCGATCTACCGGGCCATGGGCGGCGCCGAGGTGCGTGACCAGAAGGCGGGCGCCGCGTTCCTCAAGAGCCTCGACTTTGTCGATCCCGACAAGATCGCCATCTATGGCTGGTCCTATGGCGGCTACATGACGCTGAAGATGCTGGAGGCCGATCCCGGCCTCTATGCCGCAGGGGTTGCCGGCGCGCCGGTGACCCGGTGGGAACTCTACGACACGCACTACACCGAGCGTTACATGGGCGACCCGCGGGAGGTGCCCGAGGCCTACGAGACCGCGAGCGCGATCCCCGATGCGACCAAGATCAGCGACCCGCTGCTCCTGATCCACGGCCTGTCCGACGACAACGTGGTGTTCGAGAACTCCTCGGAACTGATCGGGGTGCTGCAGGAGAACAACCTGCCCTTCGAGATGATGCTCTATCCCGGCTACACCCACCGGGTTTCGGGCGAGAAGATCGGGCCGCACGTCTGGAACAGCATCTTCCGCTTCCTCGGCGCACACGGCGTGACCCCGCCCGAATGAGCGGGGGCGCCGCAACCGCCGAGGAATCACCGCACGCGCTCGGGCCCGGCGGGGCCTGGGCAATGGCGGTGGGCGGGATGATCGGCGGAGGGATCTTCTCGACGCTCGGCATCGTCATTGCGGTCGCCGGGCAATGGGCCTGGCTGAGCTTCCTCGGCGGCGGGCTGGTGGCGCTCGCCTCGGGCCATTCCTACTCGGCGATGACCCGCCGGATCGGCGAGCCGGGCGGGTCCTATGCCTATCTGCGCGCGCTCGGCTGGAACCGCACAGCGCAGGTGGCAGTGTGGGTGCTGGTGACGGGCTATGTCTTCACCCTGTCGGTCTACGCGGTGACCTTCGGCTCCTACGCCGCCTTCGCGCTGGGCGCGCCGCATTGGGGGGCGATCGCGGCAGCGGTGGCGGCGATCGCGGTGCTGGCCGGGGTGAACCTCATGGGTGCGGCCGAGGCGACCCTGCTCGAAAAGGTCGCGGTGTGGGGCAAGCTCGCGATCCTGCTCACCCTTGCCGGACTGGGCCTCGCGCGCTGGGCGCCCGGCAAGCTGGTCGCCGACCCCGGCCAGCCGGTCGGCATCACGGGCGCGGTGATCGGCATGGGGGTCGTGTTCATGGCCTACGAGGGCTTCCAGCTCCTGAGCTATGATTACGACGAGATGCGCGATCCGCCGCGCACCATCGCGCGGGCCATGCCGCTCGCGATCCTCGTCACCACCGCGACCTATATCGTGGTGGCGCTGGGCGCGGCGATGCTGGCGGGGGCCCCCGAGATTGTCGCGCGCGAGGAAGTGGCGCTGGCCATCGCCGGGCGCGATGCGCTGGGCGGGCCGGGCTTCTGGGCGGTGTCGCTCGCGGCCGCCTTTTCCGCCGGATCGGCGATCAACGCGACGATCTTCGCCACCGCCCGGCTCGCCAAGCGCGCCGCCGGGGACGGGGCGATGCCGGGCCTGTTCGCACGAGAGGACGCGAGCGGGGTGCCTTGGGCGGGAACGCTGCTGCTCGCGGGTAGCGCGATCGCGCTGGTGGCGCTCGGCGGGCTGGCGCAGCTGGTCGAGGGGGCGAGCCTGATCTTCCTCGCGGTCTTCGCGCTGGTCAATGCGCTGGCGTGGCAGGCGCGCATCGCGCATCGCTGGATTTCGGCGCTGGGCCTCGCCGGATCGCTCGGCGGGGCGGCGATGCTGGTGCTGCATCTGGCGGGTGTGGCCTGACCGGTCGGGCGATCGGCCCTTGCCCCCGGCGCTGCAGTCGCTATCTCGCGGCTGCGAAATATCAGGAGAACGCGAAGTGGGTTACCGGGTGGCAGTGGTCGGCGCGACCGGCAATGTCGGGCGCGAGATGATGCAGGTGCTCGCCGAGCGCAATTTCCCCTGCGACGAGGTCGCGGCGGTCGCCTCCTCGCGCTCGGTCGGGAGCGAGGTCGAGTTCGGCGACACCGGGCGGATGCTCAAGTGCAAGAACATCGAGCATTTCGACTTCGCGGGCTGGGACATCGCGCTGTTCGCGGCAGGCTCCGGCCCGGCCAAGGAATATGCACCCAAGGCGGCGGCCGCCGGCTGCGTCGTGATCGACAATTCCTCGCTCTACCGCATGGACCCCGACGTGCCGCTGATCGTGCCCGAGGTGAACCCCGACGCGATCGACGGCTACACCGCGCGCAACATCATCGCCAATCCCAACTGCTCGACCGCGCAGCTGGTGGTGGCGCTGAAGCCGCTGCACGATGCCGCAAAGATCAAGCGGGTGGTGGTGAGCACCTACCAGTCGACCTCTGGCGCGGGGAAGGCGGGGATGGACGAGCTGTTCTCGCAGAGCCGCGCGATCTTCGTCGGTGATCCGGTCGAACCGGCCAAGTTCACCAAGCAGATCGCCTTCAACGTCATCCCGCATATCGACACCTTCCTCGACGACGGCTCGACCAAGGAAGAATGGAAGATGGTGGTCGAGACCAAGAAGATCCTCGATCCCAAGATCAAGCTGACCGCGACCTGCGTGCGCGTGCCGGTGTTCGTCGGGCACTCCGAGGCGGTCAATATCGAGTTCGCAAACGAGATTTCCGCCGAACAGGCGCAGGACATCCTGCGCGAGGCGCCCGGCGTGATGCTCGTCGACAAGCGCGAGGACGGCGGATACATCACGCCCATCGAATGCGTCGGCGATGCCGCGACCTTCGTCAGCCGCGTGCGCGAGGACCCGACGGTCGAGAACGGCCTCACCCTGTGGTGCGT
Source organism: Porphyrobacter sp. (assembly GCA_016125555.1). Classification (GTDB taxonomy): domain Bacteria; phylum Pseudomonadota; class Alphaproteobacteria; order Sphingomonadales; family Sphingomonadaceae; genus Erythrobacter. The sequence goes on along the minus strand of WGLN01000001.1, from coordinate 333,534 downwards.
CTCCGATAACCTGCGCAAGGGCGCCGCATTGAACGCGGTGCAGATCGCCGAGCTGCTCGGCCGCCGTCACCTCAAGAAGGGTTGAGCGCGGTGCGGCGGGCCCTGATCGGCTTGGCAGCTGCGCTGGCTCTCGCAGGCTGCGACAGCGGCGCTTCGGATCCCGCTGCCAAGGATGCAAGCGGCGAGGTCGCCGCGAACGTCGTCGAGCTGCGCGGGGAGGGGCTCGCGGCGGGGCCGGAGGCGTTTTACTTCGCAGCCGGGCAGAAGGAGGTCGAGACCGCGCTCGCCAAGGCGCTGGGCGTCCCGCTGCGTTCCGGATCGAACCCCGAATGCGGCGCGGGGCCGATCACCTTCACCGATTTCGCAGGCGGGCTGACCGCGCATTTCCAGGACCGGCACCTCGTCGGCTGGAGCTGGCACCTCGCGCAGGACGGCGATCGTCCCGCGACCGGCGTTGTGCGGATGCCGGGCGCGGTGCAGGTCGGCAGCGCGCGCGCGGTCGCCGAAGCCGCGCCGGGCTACGCCCCGGTGGCAGACAGCACGCTCGGCGAGGAGTTCGCGCTGGGCGATCGCATCGGCGGCTTCATCGCGGACGACAGGGTCGAGATGCTCTACGCCGGAACGCAGTGCTTCTTCAGGTAAGCCGCGTCACTCGGACAGCGTCACCGGGCCCGCCGGTCTCCGGTTCTTGCGCATCAGGAAGGCGAGCGGCGCCGCTGCCAGCGTGATCCACATCATCAGCCAGAAATCGTCGATATAGGCGATCATTGCCGCCTGCCGGGTGATCTCGGCGTTGACGAGGGTCATTGCCGTGTCGCCCAGTGCCTGGAAGCGGTCGGTGGTCGAGAAATCGACGATGTTGCCGGTCGCCGCGGTCACGTGGCTGCCGAGATCGGCGTGCGCGGTCTGGATGTTGCGCGCAAGCAGCACGGTCATCCACGAAATCCCGGCCGAAGCGCCCAGCGAGCGGAACAGGTTGAGCAGGCTCGACCCGTCGGTGCGAAGGGTGGGACTGAGCGTCGCGAAGGCGCTGACCTGCAGCGGGATGAACACCAGCCCCATGCCGAGACCCTGCAGCAGCCCGCTGATGACGACATGGGTCTGATCGACGTCGAGCGACCAGTGCGCCATCTGCCACAGCGAGACCGCGCAGATCAGGAACCCGCTCGCCACCACCGGCCGCGCATCGACCCCGCGGCGCATCAGCAGGCCGGAAAGCTGCATCGAGGCGAGAATGCCCACCCCGCGCGGCATCAGCACGATGCCGGTGTCGATCACCCCGTAATTGAACAGGTTCTGCAGCATCGGCGGCAGCAGCGCCATCACCGCGAACATCACGATGCCGATCACCACCATAAAGGACAGTGCGATCGCGAAGTTGCGGTCGGCGAACAGCGCGCGCTCGAACATCGGCGCGCGCGCGGTGGCGAAGTGCACGACCGCCATCCACGTCGCCGAGAGCATCAGCAGGGCATAGGTCCAGATCTCAGTCGAGGCGAACCAGTCCTCCTGCGCACCGCGATCGAGCAGCAGCTGGAAGGACGCGAGCGCCACCGCCATGAGCGCGAAACCGGTGATGTCGAAGCGGCGGGTGCGCTGCGGGCGGTGCGGCAGGCAGGCGATGAGGATCGCGAGCGAGAGGATGCCGACCGGCAGGTTGACGTAGAACACCCAGCGCCAGTTGGCGGTTTCGGTCAGCCAGCCGCCGAGGATGGGGCCGAGGATCGGGCCGATCATGATCCCCATGCCCCAGATCGCCATCACCTGCGGGTGGCGGCTCGGACGGGTCGTGTCGAGCATGAAGGACTGGCTCAAGGGCGCGATGAAGGCCCCGGCCACGCCCTGCAGCGCGCGGAAGATCACCATCTCCTCGAGATTCTGCGCGATCCCGCACAGCATCGAGGCGGAAATGAACCCCGCGACCGACATGATGAACAGCCGCCGCGCGCCGATCCGGTCGGAAAGCCAGCCGGTGATCGGCAGCGCCACTGCCGAGGCGATGATGTAGCTGGTCAGCACCCAAGTGATGGTGTCGACCGTCGCGCCGAGCGAGCTCTGCATGTGCGGCAGCGCGACGTTCGCGATGGTGGTGTCGAGAATCTGCAGCAGCGAGGCGGCCATCACCCCGACCAGCATCAGCGGGTAGTTGCTGCTCTCCAGCTCGGCGACGTCTCCGTGCGGAGGCGCCGGCGCCGGGCGGGGCGCGGCGGCGGCAGGCGCGGCGCGGGTCGCCATCAGCGCGCGCCGTTATCGTCGGTGAAGACCGTCACCTCGCTCGAAAGGCCGGCGATCAGGCGGCGCGGGCTCTTGTCCTCGAGCGCGATGCGCACCGGCACGCGCTGGGTGACCTTCACCCAGTTGCCGGTCGCGTTCTGCGCCGGGATGACCGAGAATTCCGAGCCCGTGCCCGCGCCGATCGAGGCGACGCGGCCCTTCAGGACGACATCGGGATAGGCATCGAAGCGCACCTCGGCGCGCTGGCCCACGGCCATGTCGGCCAGATCGGTCTCCTTGAAGTTGGCCTCGACATAGGTCGAACCGTCGCGCACCAGCGTCAGCACCGGCAGGTTGGGGACGACCTGCTGGCCGACCTGGAGGCGGTCCGCCTGCGCGATGGTCCCGGCGGCCGGGGCGTGGACCTCGGTGCGGCGCAGGGCCAGCTCGGCATTGGCGCGCTGCGCTTCGGCCGCCGCGACCTGCGGGTTCTTGCCGGGCACCGCAGCACCCGTGGCGAGCCGCGCGCGCGCCTCGCGCTGGCGGTTCTCGGCCTGGCGCACGGCCTCGCGCGCCTGCACCACCGCCTGCTCGGCGGCCTCGTAATCGGCCTTGGTCGAAAAGCCCTTTTCGCGCAGCGCCTTGACGCGTTCGAAGCGTGCCTGCGCGAACTTCACGTCGCTGCGCGCGGCCTCGATATCGGTGCCCGTCAGCTCGGGGGCGTTCTGCAGGGCGGTGACGTTGGCCTGGGCCCGCGCGATGGCGGCATTGGCCTCGGCCAGCTGCAGGCGATAGGGCTCGGGATCGATGCGGAACAGCAGCTGGCCCGCGGCGACCTCGTCACCATCGGCGACCATCACCTCGACGATCGGCCCGCCGACTTCGGCGCTGACCGCGACCATGTCCTGCTTGAGATAGGCATTGTCGGTGGAGACCTTGCCCTGGAGGCTCTGCCAGTAGACAAAGACGCCCGCGAGCAGCACCAGCGGCACGATCAGCATCAGTGCCCAGCGCCGCCAAGAGCGGGGCTTCTTCTCGGGCGCTTCGGCAGGCGCCGGCGGTTCCGCCGCGGAGGCGGGGACGGGGGTGCGCACGGGATCGGCTTCAGCCATGGGCCACCTCCGGCTGCCGGGCAGCGGCAAGATTGGCGGCGATCCGTTCGAGCGACTGCGCAAAGAGCGCACGTTCCGCCGCGGCGAAGCCATCGAGCATCTCCTCGAAGAGCGCCTCGACGATCCCCTGCAGACGCACGACGATGCCGCGGCTTTTGGCGGTGAGGTGCAGGATGCGCGCGCGGCGGTCGGCGGGATCGCTGTGCCGCTCGATCCATCCGGCTTCCTCGAGCCGATCGACGATGCGGGTGAGGGTGATCGGCTCGATCTCGAGCCGTTCGGCATAGAAGGCCTGGTTCTCGTTGGGGTTGCGCACCAGCGAGAGCAGCAGGCGCGCCTGCGGCCCGGTCAGGCCGAGGCTGCGCACGCGCTCGTCGAACAGGCGGCGCAGCTGGCGCGAGTTGTCGGCGAGTCGATATCCGGTGTCGGTGATCATGTGCGCGCACATAATAAGCGGGCTTAGTATCTGCAAGGGTCCGTTGCGACGAAAAACTGGCCCACTGCGGCGAAGCCCGCTAGCAAGGCTGCCATGACGCTCCACGCCGACCTGTTCTTCAGCTTCCGCTCGCCCTATTCCTATCTTGCCGTCGGGCGTTACCGCGCCATGACCGAGGAATATGACCTCGCGATTGCGCTGCGCACCGTGCTGCCGATCGCGATCCGCGACCCTGCGATCCTGTTCACCGGCAACCCCAATGTCGGGCGCTACATCTTCATCGACGCGGCGCGTTCGGCGCAGATGCTCGGCATCCCCTATCGCTGGCCTCGCCCCGATCCGGTGGTGCAGAACCTCGCCACCCGCGAAATTGCCTCCGAGCAGCCGCACATCCACCGCCTGTGCCGGATGGGGCAGGCCGCCGAGCGGGCGGGGAAGGGGCTGGCGTTTGCCGACGAGGTTTCGAAGGTGATCTGGTCGGGCAGCGTCGACAACTGGCACGAGGGCGACCACCTCGCCGGGGCGACGGCCCGCGCCGGGCTCGACTTCGCCGCGCTCGAGGCCGAGGCGCGCGATGATGCCGCGGCGCTCGATGCCGAAATCGCCGCCAACCAGGCCGCGCTGGAAGCCGCGGGGCACTGGGGCGTGCCGACCCTCGTGTTCGAGGGCGAGCCCTTTTTCGGCCAGGACCGCATCGCGATGGCGCAGTGGCGGATGGAGCAGAAGGGGCTGGCGCGGCGTGGTTGAGCATGTCGCCAGCTTCGACGGCACCCGCCTCGCAATCCACAGCGCAGGCGAGGGGCGCCCGGTGCTGCTGCTGCACGGCCTGTTCTCCTCCGCGCAGATGAACTGGATCAAGTTCGGGCACGCCTCCAGGCTCGCCGCGGCGGGATTCCGGGCGGTCATGCCCGACTTCCGCGTCCACGGCGAAAGCGCGGCGCCGCACGATCCGGCGGCCTATCCGGTCGGCGTGCTGGTGCGCGATGTCGCCGCGCTGGCCGAGCATCTCGGGCTGAAGCCGGGCGGCTTCGATCTCGTCGGCTTTTCTCTGGGCGCGCGCACCGCGATCCACGCGGTCGCTCACTCCGTGCTGACCCCCCGGCGGCTCGCGGTGTGCGGGATGGGCACTGCGGGCCTCGGCGAGTGGCAGCGCCGCGCCGCCTTCTTCAAGCGGGTCATCGACGAGTTCGACACCATCCGGCCTGGCGATCCGGCCTATCTCGCGCGCACCTTCCTCAAATCGCAGGGTATGGACCGTGTCGCGGCGCGGCTGCTGCTGGACGCGATGGACGATTTCGACCTCGCACAGCTGGCGAACATCACCATGCCCACCGCCGTCATCTGCGGGACCGAGGACCAGGACAACGGCTCTGCCGAGGACCTCGCCGCGCGCCTCCCGGATGCCCGCTACATTCCCGTTCCCGGCACCCATATGAGCAGCGTCACCATGCCCGAACTGGGCGAGGCGATCGCGGGATTCCTGTCGGCCTGATGGCGCAGCCGTCCGCAGTGCCGCGCCCGCTCACGGTGGTCGGTTGGCGCGAGCTCGTCAGCCTCCCTGATCTCGGGCTTGCCGGCATTCCCGCGAAGATCGACACCGGCGCGCGCACCTCATCGCTTCATGCCGAGGTGCTCGACGATTTCCGGCGCGGGGGCGAACGCTTCGTGCGCTTCGCGGTGGATTGGGACGGGGAGCGCCATTTCTGCGAGGCGGTCCACGTCGATATCCGCGGCATCACCAGCTCCAACGGCGAACAGCAGGACCGCTTTGTCATAAAGACGCCGCTGACGATCGGTACCACCACCTTCCGGGCGGAGATAAGCCTCGCGGACCGGTCCCAGATGCAATTTCCGATGCTGATCGGGCGCACCGCGCTCAGGCGTCGTTTCGTCGTCGATAGCGGTCATTCTTGGCTGCAATCGGAAGGAAATGCGGATAAGGGGCCGGGCCGTCGGTGACTGCGCCGGCTTCGAAAGGGTTTCCATGAAAATCGCGATGCTGGCGAGGAACGCCAATCTCTATTCGCACCGCCGCCTGAAGGAGGCCGCCGAGGCGCGCGGCCACGAGTTCGACATTCTCAACACCCTGCGCTGCACGGTGCACATCGCCAGCCACAGGCCCGAGGTGTTCTACAACGGCGCGCCGATCGCGTCCTACGACGCGGTGATCCCGCGCATCGGCGCTTCCATCACGAATTATGGCCTCGCGATCCTCAGGCAGTTCGAGATGCGCGGGATCTGGTCACTGAACGAGAGCGTGGCGATCGGGCGCAGCCGCGACAAGCTCAGGAGCTTGCAGATCCTCGCCAAGCATGGGCTCGGCCTGCCGCTCACCGCCTATGCGAATGATCCCAAGCAGGCCGAGGAGATCATCAGGGCGGTGAAGGGCCCGCCGGTCGTCATCAAGCTGATCGAGGGGACGCAGGGCATCGGCGTGGTGCTGGCCGAGACGATGTCGAGCGCCAAGTCGGTGATCGAGGCGTTCCGCGGCGCCAACGTCAACATCCTGGTGCAGGAGTTCATCAAGGAAGCCGGCGGCACGGATATCCGCGCGCTGGTGGTGGGCGGCAAGGTGGTCGCGGCGATGAAGCGCACCGGCGCCCCGGACGAGTTCCGCTCGAACCTCCACCGCGGCGGCAGCGCCGATGTCATCAAGATCACGCCCGAGGAACGCTCGACCGCGGTGCGCGCGGCCAAGCGTATGGGGCTGAACGTGTGCGGCGTGGACATGCTGCGCAGCAATCACGGCCCGGTCATCATGGAGGTCAATTCCTCCCCCGGCCTCGAAGGCATCGAAAGCGCGACCGGCAAGGACATCGCCGGCCAGATCATCGACTTCATCGCCGCCAACGCCAAGGACGGAAAGACCAAGACGAAGGGGCAGGGATAGGTCGCGCAGCGCTCTGGACAGACGCGGGAGGGCGCCCTAGCCTGCGCGCCGCACAGGGAGGATTCCGCGATGAAGTTCAGGATGTTGGTTGCCGGTCTGGCGCTTGGGGCAGCCGCCCCGCTCATGGCCGCGGAGGATGGCGAGATGATTTCCGCGCGGACCCCCGCCGGGATGGTGATCGCCATGCTCAATGCCGGTTTCCGCGCTGAACTGACCACCGACGAATATGGCGATCCGCTCATCAAGTCGCAGGCCGTGGGTTATCCGCTGCAAATCTACTTCTACGAGTGCGATGAAGAGACCCACGAGGGCTGCAGTTCCGTCCAGTTCGTCACCGGCTTCGACCGGAAGGAGCCGTGGACCGCGAAGGAGGCGCTCGAGATTGCGCGCAAGCAGCGTTATGCCGCGATCTCGCTCGACGATGAGGGCGATCCCTTCGTGCGCTGGGACATCGTGACCGAAGGCGGCATCCCCGAAGCGGTGTTCGTCGAATCGCTGTACCGCTTCGAGGAAATGGTGAGCCGCGTCGAGGAGATCGTCTTCGCCGACGAGCGCGCCAGCGAGAGCGACACCGCGCCTGCGCCCGAACCGGAATCCGATCCCGAACCTAGCGAAACGGCGGCTCGTTGAAGGCGCGCAGCTTGCGGCTGTGCAGCCGGTCGCCCTCGTCCCGCAGGCGCGAGACGGCGACGATGCCGATCTGGAGGTGCGCGGCAATCGCCTCCTCGTAGAACTTGTTGGCCTGCCCGGGCAGCTTGATCTCGCCGTGCAGCGGCTTGTCCGAGACGCATAGCAGCGTGCCGTAGGGCACCCGGAAGCGGTAGCCTTGCGTTGCGATGGTTGCGCTCTCCATCTCGATCGCGATGGCGCGGCTCTGCGAGAAGCGCTTGGCCGAGGAGGAGTAGCGCAGCTCCCAGTTGCGGTCGTCGGTGGTGACGACCGTCCCGGTGCGCATCCGCTGCTTGAGGTTCGCACCCTGCACGCCCGAGACTTCCTCGGCCGCGCTGGCGAGCGCCTGCTGGACTTCGGCAATCGGCGGGATCGGCACTTCGGGCGGGAGCACGCAGTCGAGCACGTGATCGTCGCGCAGATAGGCGTGGGCGAGCACGAAGTCGCCGATCTTCTGGGTCGAGCGAAGGCCGCCGCAGTGGCCGATCATCATCCAGGCGTGCGGGCGCAGCACCGCGAGGTGATCGCAGATCGTCTTGGCGTTGGAAGGGCCGACACCGATGTTGACGAGCGTGATCCCGCGGCCGTCCTCGCGGATCAGGTGATAGGCGGGCATCTGGTGGCGGCGCCACGCGGTGTCGTTCAATTGGTCCTGCGCCTGGGCGGTGTTCTCGCGGATGTCGAGCCCTGCCGCCCCGGTCAGTGCGACATAGCCGTTCTCGCCGATCTGCCGTGCACCCCAGTTCACGAATTCATCGACATAGCGGTGATAGTTCGTGAACAGGATGAAGTCCTGGAAGTCGCTCACCTCGGTCCCGGTGTAATGCTTGAGGCGGGCGAGCGAATAGTCGGTGCGAAGGCCATCGAACAGCGAGAGCGGCATCGCCTCGGCCTCGTCGAACTCGATCCCGTCGGCGAGCTCGTCACCGATCAGCGCAAGGTCGGTCGAGGGGAAGTGCGCGGCGATGTCCTGCGGCGCGATGCCGACCATCGCCGCCCCCGCCTCGCCGTCGAGCACATAGGGGAAGGGGATTTCCTGGCGCGAACGTTCGACACTGACGTCGACCTCGTATTCGGCGGCGATCAGCGCAAGCTGCTCGGTCAAGTAATGCGCGAAAAGGTCGGGCCGGGTGATGGTGGTGGTGTAGATGCCCGGCATCTCGAGCCGCCCGAAGGCGCGGCTGCGGTCCTGCGGCGTGCCGGTGCCGGAATAGCGCAGGGTGAGCTGGGGATAGGCGTAACTGCCGTCCTCGCGCTTCCTGAGCGGCGGGACCGTCCCGTGGGTGCCGAAAGCGATCACGTCCTCGCGCAAGGTGCGCACCGCCGCGTCATAGTGATGCTGCAGCTGGGCGAGAATGGCGGGGATGTCGATCATGGCGGCTTGTTGCTCCTTTTTCTTTATCGTTCGGCGACAGGTCTTTTCGCAAAAGAGGCCCGTTTACAAGAAGGGCGCGGAGATCATGCCGATCCCCGCGCCCTCCCGTTGTCCAGTTCGCCCCGGTGGGCGGGAAGATCAGGCCTCTTCGCCGTCCTCGCTGCGCTCTTCGAGCAGCTCGGCGGGGATTTCGCCCGGCTCGAGATTGCCCTCGATGCGGGTCGCTTCGGCCTGTTCCTCGATCGCGCGCTGTTCGTCCTCGAACATCTGCGCCAGCACGTCGACGCCTTCGCTCTGCAGCTTGGCTTCGTCGTCCGAACGGGCGACGTTGGCCTTCACGGTCACGCGCACTTCGGGGTGGAGGGCGATGGTCACGTCATGCATGCCGATGGTCTTGATCGGCGCGCCGAGGATGACCATGCGCTTGTCGATCTCGTGGCCCTGGTCGGCAAGGCCGGAGACCATGTCGCGCACGTTGACCGAACCGTAGAGCTGGCCGGCGTTGGAAGCGGCGCGGATCAACACCACTTCGGCGCCCGCGATCTTCTCGCCGGCCTTTTCGGCTTCGCTGCGGCGTTCGGCGTTCTCGGCCTCGAGCCGTTCGCGGTTGGCTTCGAAGACGCGCTTGTTGGCGTCGTTCGCGCGCAGGGCCTTCTTCTGCGGGAGCAGGAAGTTGCGCGCATAGCCGTCCTTCACGGTGACGATGTCGCCGATCGAGCCGAGCTTCTCGATACGTTCGAGGAGAATGATGTCCATGGTCCTTCTCCTCTTACTTCACGATGTACGGCAGCAGGCCGATGTGGCGTGCGCGCTTGATCGCCTGAGCGAGTTCGCGCTGCTTCTTGGCCGAGACGGCGGTGATGCGCGAGGGCACGATCTTGCCACGCTCGGACATGAAGCCCTGCAGCAGGCGCACGTCCTTGTAATCGATCTTCGGGGCGTCCTTGGCCGCGAACGGGCAGGACTTGCGGCGGCGGAAAAACGGGCGGGCCATCAGTCGCGCTCCTCACGGGTTTCGCGGCGCTTCCGCTCGCGTTCGTTCTTGCGCATCATCACGCTGGGGCCTTCCTCGTGTTCGTCCACGCGGATGGTCATGTAGCGGATGACGTCTTCGTTGATGCGGGTCTGGCGCTCGAGCTCGGCCACGACATTGCCGGGGGCCTCGATGTTGAGCAGCACGAAGTGCGCCTTGCGGTTGCGCTCGATCTTGTAGGCGAGCGACTTGAGGCCCCAGGTCTCGGTCTTGGTGACCTTGCCGTTGTTGGCTTCGACGATTTCGGTGGCCTGCGCCGCCAGCGCGTCGACCTGAGCTTGGCTCAGATCCTGGCGCGCGAGAAAGATGTGCTCGTAGAGAGCCATCCGCGTGTCCTTTCACTACCTGCCGATCGCTGGCTGATCCGCTCGAATGAACGGGGCCCCTCCGGCTTTCTTCGATATTCGCGAGGGCGGATCCCTTGCGAAGCGTGCGCCCCTTACAGCTTTCCGCGCCGATTGCAAGACTTGTCGGCGGCCAGCGGGCAGGGCAGGCGCTGGCGTGATGGCGCGTGATTCGCGCCGTGGGGGTGACAAATGCCGTCAGGACTGGTTGCGCTGCTCGACGATATTTCGGTGATCGCCAAGGCGGCATCGGCTTCGCTCGACGATGTCTCGGCGGCCGCGGGCCGGGCGGGGACGAAGACCGCGGGCGTGGTGATCGACGATGCAGCGGTGACGCCGAGCTACGTCACCGGTCTCTCGCCCGCGCGCGAATTGCCGATCATCTGGAAGATCACCAAGGGATCCTTGCGCAACAAGCTGATCTTCCTGCTTCCCGGCGCGCTGATCCTGTCCGAGTTCCTGCCGCAGGCGATCGTCTTCATCCTGATGCTGGGCGGGGCCTTCCTGTCCTACGAGGGGGCGGAGAAGGTGCTGGAGAAGCTCGGCGGCGCCAAGCACGGCGCGACGCTCGAGGACACGGTGAGCGATCCGGTCGCCTTCGAGAACAAGCGGGTGAGCGGTGCGATCCGCACCGACCTCATCCTGTCCGCCGAGATCATGGCGATTGCCCTCAGCGAGGTGTCCGCCGAGACCCTGCTGATCCGCGCGGTGGTGCTGGCGCTGGTCGCGGTGGTGGTGACGCTCGGCGTCTACGGCGTCGTCGGCCTGATCGTGAAGCTCGACGACATCGGGCTCTACCTGACCAGACAGGCAGATCGCTGGAAGCAGGATTTTGGCCGGTTCCTGCTGCGCATGGTGCCGCGGCTGCTCGTGACGCTCTCGGCGGTCGGCACGGTGGCGATGCTGTGGGTCGGCGGCGGGATCATCGTTCACGGCACGCACGAGGTGGGTTTCCACGCGATCTACGAGATCGTCCACGGCGCGGAAGAGGCGGTGCGCGCCGCGACCGGGCCGCTCGCCGGCGTGCTCGGCTGGGCGGCCTATGCCGCGGCTTCGGCGGTGGTCGGCCTCGTCCTGGGCTGCATCATCGTGTTCGTCCTGCACAAAGTGCTGGGTGTCGGCGCGGGCGAGGGGCACTAGACCTCCCGCGCATGACCACGCCCGTTCTCTACACCTGCGCGCGTTCGCGCGGCTTGCGCGCCACCTGGGCGGCGGAGGAAGCCGGGGTCGACATCGACCTCAGGATCCTGCCGTTCCCGCCGCGCTACCTTGCGCCCGACTATCTCGAACTGAACCCTCTGGGCACGGTGCCGCTGCTGATCGACGGCGAGACCCGGATGACCGAGAGCTGCGCCATCGCGCATTATCTCGCCACGCGTGAGGGCTACACGCCGCTGGCCATCGCGCCGGGGGAGCGCGATTACGGCGAATACTGCGACTACACCTACCACGCCGACGCGACGATCACCTTCCCGCAGACGGTCTACATGCGGTTCGCGATCTTCGAGAAGGACAAGGGCTGGGCAGAGGCAGGCCACGCCTATGCCAAGTGGTTCCACAAGCGGCTCGTCAAGGTCCAGCAGCGCCTGGAGGGGCGCGAGTTCCTGTGTGCCGACCGCTTCACCGTGGCGGACATCTGCGTCGGCTATGCGCTGATCCTCGCCCAGAGCGTGGGGCTCGACGAGGGCGTGCCGCAGAGCCTCAAGGACTACCGCGCAAGGCTCACGGCGCGCCCCGCCTTTGCCCGCGCTTTCGCGCGCGAGGAGGAGGGGCTGAGGGCGCTCGAGGCGGCGGCGCGCTGAACCGCGCGGCCGATGTGCCTATCCCTGCTTGGCCGACTTGATCGCGCGCATCGTCTTGTCGCCCTTGATGGCGTCGTCGGCGGGATTGTCGGACCCCACCACCGGCTCGCGGTTGTCGGGATCGGTCGCGCGGTGCTCCTCGCCGCGCTTGCCGACCCGGCGCGGGACTTCGCCGCCCGCCGAGCCTTGATGTGCAGGGGTATCTTCGGACGTCTTCTCGTCGATCAGGTCGTTGTCGGGATGGCGGCTCTGGCGTTCGGTCATGACTTTCTCCTGTGCTATGTGATGGCAATCATGAGCGGGGCGGCGATGTTCCGCCGTGCGCCGCCTCCTTCGGCGGGGCGTGGCCTGCATTCGCCAAGCGGGCGGGGTCGCGGCCTCAACCGCGCCAAGCACTAGCGGGAGAACCCATGACAAGGATCCGATCACTGGCCCTACGTGTGCCCGTGCTCGCCGCCATGCTGCTGCTGGCAAGCGCCGCCAGCCCGCCGCCGAGCCCTGCGGAGCTCTACGGTCCGCTGTTCGAAGCGGTGCAGCGCGAGCGGGTGTTCGAGGACGGCAAGACCTTCGTCGATGCCACCGCGCGCGCGGCGCCCGAGGCGATCCTTGCCGCCTACGAGCGCGAACGCCCCGCCACCCGCGCGGCGCTGCGGGCTTTCGTCGAGCGGCACTTCATCTTGCCGGGCGATGCGGTGGAAGCGGATGCGGAGACGCTCGCCGGACACATCGCGCAGCTGTGGCCGCAGCTCACCCGGCCGCCGCTCGACCCGCCCGCCGGCTCCTCGGCCCTGGCGCTGCCCGCGCCCTACGTGGTGCCGGGCGGGCGCTTCCGCGAAATCTATTACTGGGACAGCTACTTCACCATGCTGGGCTTGGAGATCGACGGGCGCGGCGATCTGGTGGAGGCGATGCTGGCGGACTTCGTGAGTCTGATCGAACGCTATGGCCACATCCCCAACGGCACGCGCACCTATTACCTCAGCCGCTCGCAGCCGCCGTTCTTCGCGCTGATGGTGGGCCTTTCCGACAGCGATTCCCCGACGCTCGCCGCGCGGCGGCTGGCGGCGCTGCGGGTCGAGCACGCTTTCTGGATGCGCGGTGCCGCCTGCGCCGAACGGCAGGGCGCGTGCGAGCGGGTGGTGCGGATGCCCGATGGTTCGCTGCTGAACCGCTACTGGGACGACAAGGCGAGCCCGCGCGACGAAAGCTGGGCCGAGGACGTCGCGACCGCGCGCGCCACCAATCGCGATCCGGCGGCGGTCTACCGCGGCCTGCGCGCCGCGGCGGAGAGCGGATGGGACTTCTCCTCGCGCTGGCTTGCCGATCCCTCCCGCCTCGCGACCATCCGGACGACGCAGATCGTGCCGATCGATCTCAACAGCCTGCTATGGGCACTGGAGCGCAGTATCGCGCAGCGCTGCGCGGCGGCGAAGGATCGGGCATGCGAGAGCCGCTACGGCGCGCTGGCCGATGGGCGCCGCGCGGCGATCGACCGCTACCTCTGGAATGCCGAAAAGGGCCGCTTCGGCGACTGGGACCGCGAAACCGGCCGCCTCACCCCGGTGCTCTCGGCGGCGACGCTCTATCCGCTGTTCGTCGGCCTCGCGCGCTCGGAGCAGGCTCGCTCCGTCGCAGCGACGACGCGCGATCGGCTGATTGCGCCCGGCGGCCTGCGCACCACCCTGTCGCGCACCGGGCAGCAGTGGGACGCGCCCAACGGCTGGGCGCCCTTGCAATGGATCGCGGTCGAGGGCCTCGAACGCTACGGCGAGAGCGAGACCGCAAGCCTGATCGCCGGGCGCTGGACCGCCAATGTCGCGCGGGTGTGGCGCGGCAACGGAAAGATGCTCGAAAAATACGACGTCGAGGAACTGCGCCCCGGCGGGGGCGGCGAATATCCGCTGCAGGACGGCTTCGGCTGGACCAACGGCGTGACCCGCGCGCTGATCGCCCGCTACGGTGCGCCCCCGGACACGGCGCGAGGCGCGCAAGCGCCTTGAAGCGCGCTCACGCCGCCTGGTCGGGCGTCACCGGCCTTGCCGATAGCTCGCGGCGAAGCAGCTTGCCGATCGGATCGCGCGGCAGGCTTTCCACGAACTCGATGTAGCGCGGACGCTTGTATCCGGCGATCTGCCCCTTGAAGCGGGCGGTGATTTGCTCGCGGGTCAGCTCGGCGCCGGGCTTCAGCACCACGAAGGCCTTGACCGCCTCGCCCCACTGCCTGTCGGGCACCCCGCAGCAGCCCGCATCGGCGACCTCGGGCATGGCGGCGAAGACCGCGTCAACCTCGGCCGGGTAGACGTTCTCGCCCCCGGTCTTGATCAGCTCCTTGGCGCGTCCGAGCAAGTAGCCGAGGCCGCGTTCGTCCATCGTGCCGAGGTCACCGGTGCGCAGCCAGCCGTCGCCCAGCGCCGCCGCGCTCGCTTCCGGGTTGCGCCAGTAGCCGAGCATTACCGAGGGTCCGCGCAAGGCGAGCTCGCCTTCCTCGCCCGGCGGCAGGTGGTTGCCTTGCGGATCGAGCACGGTCATCTCGACATGCGGCAGGGTCCAGCCGATCGAGCGAGGGTGTTCGAGCATGTCGGCATAGTCGATGAAGGTCGCAAAGCCGCAGATCTCGGTCTGGCCGTAACCGCCGACGACCCGCGCGTCCCACTCCTTCTCGATGAACTCGTACATCGCCGGCCGGCCCATGCCCGCCCCGCCGGTGTAATTGGTGAGCGGCATCTTCCCGCCCCGGATGGGTTCCATGCCTTGCCACGGAAAGCAGATCGTCGGGAAGGCGCTGGTGGTGGTGCAGCCCTCGCGGTGGAGCAGGTCGAGGATCGCGGCGCTGTCATCGTCGCGCCCGGCAAAGACGCTGGTGCCCCCGCAGGCGAGCATGGCGGCGACCTGCTGCATGCCGACGACATGGAACAGCGGATTGACCGAGAGCAGGCGCTCTTCCGGCGTGAAGCGGCGGTGGAGCGCGAAGCCCAGCGCCGATGCGGCGACCGCGCTTCCCGCCTGAAGGCAGCCCTTGGGCCGCCCGGTCGTCCCGCTGGTGTACATCATGTAGAGCGGCCGCTCGGGCGCTAGGTCGAGGCCCGGATCGCGGGCGTGCGGGAGCGGAGGCCGGGTGCTGGAGACGGCGGTCTCGAACAGGCCGTCGGCGGCGTGGCCCTCGTCCACCATCAGCACCTCGCCCGCCTCGGCGGCTGCGATCAACGCGGCGAAACGCGGATTGGCGAAGGTCATCGCGGGCTCGGCATTGCCGCAGATCCAAGCGATTTCGGCCGGGGCGAGCCGCCAGTTGAGCAGCACCGCGATCGCCCCGATCCGTCCCGCCGCCAGCAGCACCGTCAGGAACGGCGTGCCGTCCGTCAGCAGCAGCGCGATGCGGTCGCCCGGTGCGATGCCGCGGGCCAGCAACCAGCCCGCGAGGTTCGCGACCCGCGCTTCCAGTTCGGCCCAGGTCAGGCGCTGGGTGCCGTCGACCGCCGCAAGCCGGTGCGCATGGCGCTGCGCGCAGTTCGCCAGCAGCGTGTCGAGCGAGAGGTCGCGGGGAGGCATCGCTGCGTTGCTATCCCTGGCCGGGCCGCTCATCCACCGGCGTTTTTGGGGATGACCCGGTCGAGATCCGCGCCGCAGCGGGTGCAAATGCGGTTCGGCCATGGCACCACGAAGATCCCGCGGAAGAAGGCGTTCTTGCCGCAGCGCGGACAGTTGAAGCGCAGCATCGGCGCGTTCGCCACCACCAGCATCACGATCGCCGCGGCGAAGGCGAGGCTCGAATGGCCGTAGAACTGGTCGACGCTCAGCACCAGCACGATGCCCAGCGCCAGCACGCCGAACATCCGCCGGGCGTGGCGCACCGCGCGGGCGTAGAGTGTCAGGGCAGGCGGGCGAGCAGCGATTGCGCGAACTCCGTCAGCGTGTCGTCGCGCGCGCCCATCACCACGATCCGGTCGCTGGGCCGGGCGAGGGCGAGGATCCGCTCGCCGCAATCCTCGCGGGCCGGAATGTGCTCGGCCGTGCCGCCGGCGTCCACGATAAGCCGCACGATCCGCTCGCTGCCCTCGCTGCGGTCGACCGTGCCGCCGAAATAGACCGGATCGCTGAAAATGGTGATGTCCTCGGGCGAAAGCGTGCGCGCGAAGGTCTGCGCAAGCTCCCGCCCCATCTGGCGCAGCGGGCCGTAGCCGTGGGGCTGGAAGAAGGCGATGACCCGTCCGGGGGTGGCCTTGAGCGTGCGCAGGGTGGCGGCGCATTTCTCGGGATTGTGGCCGAAATCGTCGATCACCGTGATCCCGCTCGCGCTGGTGCCGATCACGTCGAACCGCCGCGCCAGCCCCGCGAAGCTGCGCAGCGCATAGGTGGCATGGCCCACCCCGATCCCCGCCGCGCTGGCCGTCGCAATCGCGGCAAGCGCGTTGGAAAGGTTGTGCAGCCCCGGCATCGGCAGGATCAGCGGGAACACCTCGCGCTTGCGGTTGTCGATCACCGCCGCGCGGATGCCGAGTTCGCTCTGGTCGATCGAATCCGGATCGACGGTGATGTCGGCCTTGCCGTTGCGGAGCGCGAAGGTCACGCAGTCGCTGGCTCGGGGCACGAGGTAGCCGGCCTCCGGGCTGTCGAGGTTGATCACCGCACAACCCGAGGCGGCGACGAAATTGCCGAACAACTGGCGCAGTTCCTCGATGCTCTTGTGATCGAGGCTGACATTGAGCAGCACGCCGATGGTGGGGCGGTAGAGCGCGATCGAGCCGTCGCTCTCGTCGACCTCGCTGACGAACAGCTCGGGCCGCCCGATGCGCGCGCTGGCATAGGGGTTTTCGGGGCTGACGAAGTTTTTCATCACCGCGCCGTTCATCACCGTCGGGTCGTAATCGCCCTCGTGCAGGATCCAGGCGATCATGCCGGTGACGGTCGACTTGCCCGAGGTGCCCCCGACCGCGATCGAGAAGCCCGCCTCGTTGAACAGGCCCGAGAGCAGCTCCGCCCGGCTCAGCCGTTCGCAGCCCAGTTCGCGGGCACGGGCGACTTCGGGCACCGTGTCCTCGATTGCCGCCGAGGCGACCAGCACCTGATCGGGCGAGGTCACGCCGCTGCCATCCTGCGGGAAGAGCGCGAAGCCTTGGGCTTCCAGCCATGCGAACTTGGCCGGAGTGCGCCCCTGGTCGCGGCTGCGGTCCGATCCGGCGACAGGGTGGCCGAAGCCGTGTGCGATCTGGGCGAGGGGCAGCATGCCCGACCCGCCGATCCCGCAAAAGAACAGCGGGCGCCCTTCGAGCGTCCCGGCTTCGACCCCGTTATCCATATCCGCCACGGTTATTGACTTGCGTGCGCACTGACAAGCGCCATAGGCTGCGCCCCATGACGAATATCGCCATCTGCGCACCGGCGACCCCGATCACCCGCGAGCAGCAGGCGGCGCTCGAGGAACTGATCGCCGCCGAATACCCCGCGCTTCGGGTCACCTTCCACGAGCAATGCTTCGCGCAAGCGGGCCATTTCGCGGGCGACGATCTGCTGCGGCTGACCGCGCTGCTCGACTGCGCCAACGACCCCGCCTTCGATGTCGTGTGGTTCGCCAAGGGCGGCTACGGCTCGAACCGCATTGCCGAGGCGGCCGTGCGGCAGATGAACGCAAGCGCGCGGGCCAAGACCTATGTCGGCTTTTCCGACTGCGGCTATCTCCTCGCCGCGCTTTACCGGGCAGGGATCGGGCAGTCCGTCCACGGCCACATGCCGGTGAGCGCGCGTTCGGAAGGGGGGCGCGAGGCGATCCGGCGGGTGCTGAACTGGCTCGGCGGGGACACCAGCGGGGTCGAGCCCAGCCTCGACGGGACGACGCCCGCGGCGGCCTTCAACCTCATCACGCTGGCGATGATCACCGGCACGCCGCTGATGCCCGACCTTTCCGGCCACGTGCTGATGGTGGAGGAGGTGAGCGAATATCTCTATTCGGTCGACCGGCTGTTCTTCCATCTCGCCGGCACGCTGCCGCGGCTCGCCGGGCTGCGCTTGGGCGCGGTCACCGACGTGCCCGATAACTATGTCGATTTCGGCCAGAACGAGGAGGATATCGCCCGGTTCTGGTGCGCGCGGGCCGGCATTCCCTATCTCGGCCGCGCACTGATCGGGCACAATTCTGCCAACAGGGTTGTGCCCTTCGGCCTTGCCAGCCCGCCCGTGCGGACGTAACGGCGCCCGCCAAAATCAACAGACGACGGGGTCGGGAATGCGCGCGTTCATCTTTCCGGGGCAGGGCAGCCAAAAGGTCGGCATGGGCGCCGAACTTGCCGAAACGAGCGCGGCAGCGCGCGAGGTGTTCGAGGAGGTCAACGAGGCGCTGCTCCAGAACCTGCTGCGCATCATGACCGAAGGGCCGGAGGAAGACCTGACCCTCACCCAGAATGCCCAACCCGCGATCATGGCCCATTCCATCGCCGTGCAGCGCGTGCTGGAGCGCGAGTTCGGCGTGACGCTGACCGATCACGGCGCCTGCGTCGCGGGCCATTCGCTGGGAGAATACACCGCGCTGTGTGCCATCGGCGCGCTCGACCTGTCGACCACGGCGCGGCTGCTCAAGCTGCGCGGGCGCTCGATGCAGGCCGCGGTACCGGTCGGCGAGGGCGCGATGGCGGCGCTGCTCGGCGCAGACCTCGACCAGGCCAAGGCGCTCGCCGATGCGGCGGCCGAAGGGCAGGTCTGCGAGGTCGCCAACGACAATGATCCCACGCAGGTCGTCATCTCCGGGCACCGCGAGGCGATCGAGCGCGCGGTCGCGCTGGTCAAGGAGCACGGCATCAAGCGCGGCGTGCTGCTGCCGGTCTCGGCGCCGTTCCACTGCTCGCTGATGGCCCCTGCGGCCGAGCGCATGGCCGATGCACTCGGCGAAACCCGGCTCGGCGCGCTCGGCCTGCCGGTCTATGCCAATGTCACCGCCGCCCCGGTCACCGATCCCGAAGAGGAACGTCACCTGCTGGTCGAACAGGTCACCGGGCGGGTGCGCTGGCGCGAAAGCGTGCTTGCCATGCGCGCCGCCGGGGTGGAAAGCTTCGTCGAACTGGGCGGCAAGGTGCTTGGCCCGATGGTCGGCCGGATCGACCGCGAGGCGCAGGTGACCAGCCTCGTCACCATGGCCGACCTGGAGGCCTTCGCGAAGGAGATCGCATGATGTTTTCACTGAAGGGCATGACCGCGCTGGTGACCGGCGCATCCGGCGGGATCGGCTCGGCGATCGCCCATGCGCTCGCCGGGCAGGGCGCGCGGCTCGCGCTGTCGGGCTCGAACGCGGCGAAGCTGCGCGCCTTTCGCGACGAGCTGAACGAGACCTATGCCCACCACGACCACGACGGCCATGTCGAGATCACCTGCGATCTCGGCAATGCCACCCAGGTCGAGGAACTGGTGCCCGCGACGCTCGACACGCTCGGGCAGCTCGACATCATGGTCAACAACGCCGGCATCACCCGCGACAACCTCGGCATGCGGATGAAGGACGAGGAGTGGGACCAGGTTATCCGCATCAACCTCGAAGCCGCCTTCCGCCTGATGCGGGCCGCGGCCAAGCCGATGATGAAGGCGCGTTTCGGGCGCATCGTCAACATCACCAGCGTCGTGGGCGCGACCGGCAATCCGGGGCAGATGAACTACTGCGCGGCCAAGGCCGGGCTGACCGGCATGACCAAGGCCTTCGCGCAGGAAGTGGCATCGCGCGGGATCACCGCCAACTGCGTCGCTCCCGGCTTCATCCGCACCGCGATGACGGCGGCTTTGGACGAGAAGCAGCAGGCCGCGATCAATGGGCGCATCCCGATGGGCCGCATGGGCGAGGGCGCGGAAATCGGCGCTGCGGTCGCCTTCCTCGCCAGCCGCGAGGCGGCCTATGTGACCGGAGAGACGCTCCACGTGAACGGCGGGATGGCGATGCTGGGGTGATTCTTGCCCCCTTATCCCCAGCCACGAGCCCCCTCGCAAAGGCGCCCGCTTGCCCGTATTGTCGCCCGCGCTAAGGTTTCACGCACTTTCCGGCGCTTGGGGGCGATTCCTTGGGCCTCCTGCCATACACGCAGAACGATAGGGACTAGCGATGAAGGCCACGATCGAACGCGCGACGCTGCTGCGGTGCCTTTCCCATGTTCAGTCGGTGGTCGAGCGGCGCAACACCATCCCGATCCTGTCCAACGTCCTGATCGACGCGAGCGACGGCGGCAACGTGAGAGTGATGGCGACCGACCTCGATCTCCAGGTGGTCGAGACGATGAGCGCCTCCTCGGTCGACCAGCCCGGCGCGATCACGGTTTCGGCGCACCTGCTGTTCGACATCGCGCGCAAGCTGCCCGAGGGCAGCCAGGTGAGCCTCACCACCAATGACAACCGCCTCGAGATCAAGGCGGGCCGGTCGAACTTCAAGCTGCCGACCCTGCCGCGCGACGATTTCCCGGTGATCGTCGAGGGCGACCTGCCGACCAGCTTCGAACTGCCCGCGCGGATGCTCGCCGAGCTGATCGACCGCACCCGTTTCGCGATTTCCACCGAGGAAACGCGCTACTACCTCAACGGCATCTTCCTGCACGTGACGGACGAGGACGAGCCGCTGCTCAAGGCCGCGGCGACCGACGGGCACCGCCTCGCGCGCTTCACCCTGCCGCGCCCCGAAGGCGCCGCCGGGATGCCCGACGTGATCGTGCCGAGGAAGGCCGTGGGCGAGTTGCGGAAGCTCCTCGAGGAGGCGCTCGACGGCAACGTGCTGGTCGATCTTTCCGCCAGCAAGATCCGCTTCACGCTCGGCGGTGAGGGCGGGGTGGTGCTCACCTCCAAGCTGATCGACGGGACCTTCCCCGATTACAGCCGCGTCATCCCGACCGCCAACGACAAGCTGCTGAAGGTCGATCCCAAGCTGTTCTTCTCGGGCGTCGACCGCGTCGCGACCATCGCGACCGAAAAGACCCGCGCGGTCAAGATCGGGCTCGACCAGGACCGCGTGACGCTTTCGGTGACCTCGCCGGACAACGGCACCGCGGCGGAAGAGCTGGCGGCGGAATATCGCTCGGAAGGCCTCGAGATCGGCTTCAACGCCAATTACCTCAAGGACATCCTCGGCCAGATCGACGCCGACATGGTCGAGCTGCACCTCGCCGATGCGGGTGCGCCCACGCTGATCCGCGAGAACGAGGGTTCGCGCGCGCTCTACGTGCTGATGCCGATGCGCGTCTAGGCGCCGAGCAGGCCGGCAATCGCGAAGCCGGCATAGGTGCCGAGCGCATTGCCCAGCGCGCCGACGAGGATGCCGGGCAGCAGCAGGTCGTCGCGGCGATTGGCCTCGGCGATGACGAAAGCGGTCGTGGAGCCGCCGATATTGGTCACCGAGGCCATTGCCAGCACTGCCGGGTCGACGCGACGCCACCAGCCCCACGCCAGCAGCAGCGCGAGGTGGACCAGCAGGACCACGGCCACGAAGCCGAACAGCACGAGTCCCGTCGCGCGGGCGGCCAAAAGCGCGGCGATGTCGGCGCTCGCGCCGATGCAGGCGAGAAACAGCAGCATCCCCCACACCCCGAGTGGTTGTCCAAGTCGCAGCCGGCCCGTCGCGGGCAGTTGCGCGATCGCGAGGGCGAGGGTCGTCAGGATCAGGATCGAGGGCAGCGGCAACCCGCGCGCCGCCAGCCACGCCGCGGCGGCATCGGACACGAACACCGCCGCCGCCGCCAGGGCGATCGGCATCGCGACCGCGAGCGAACTTATCCGCGCATCGCCTTGCGGTGCGGCGCCGGGATCGGGCTCGGACATCGCAGCCGCCCCGCCGAAGCGCGCAAACCGTGCCAGCATCAGTGGCAGCAGCAACAGGAACAGCAGCCAGATTTCGGTCATCACGTTGTCGACCACCAGCGCCGCGGTGAAGCGCGTGCCGCTCCCGAAGGCGTCATAGGCGATCGCCACCGCGTTGAAGTTGGCCGCGCCGCCGATATAGGTGCCGGTGTACATCCCGGCGAAGGGCGCGGCGAGCGGCCCCAGCATCGCCTGCATCGGCAGCAGCCGGAAGGCGATCACGACCCCCAGCATCACCCCCAGCGAACCGACCAGGAAGCTCGCGACCATCGTCCCGCCGGCACGCCGCAGCGAGGTGAGGTTCACCTCGAGCAGCACGAGGAAGATCGAGGCCGGGATCACGGTCGCGAAGATCTGGTCATAGATCGGCCCGCCATTGGCTGCCGAGGGGATGATGCCGCAATTGGCGAGGACCGCGCCGAACAGGATCACGAACATCGCCGGCCCCAACCGGCGCGCCGCCCCGATCCGCCCGACCACCTCGGCCAGCGCGACCGTCGCGACCAGCACAACCAGCAGCGCCCAGGGCGCGGATACCAAAGCTTCCCCCATACCCCGAGAGCTTAGGCGGACCGATCATCCTTTTACAAGCGCGCTTGCACGGCTCGCCAAGCGGACGGCGAGGCGCTAGACACCGTCTGAAGGAGGGGCCCCATGACCATCGCGCAGATTCAGGTCCGCAAGGACGCGCTTTCCCACGCCGACCACGTCGCGGTCGAACCCGCAGCGCTCGGCGAAGGCGCAGTGAGGCTCGCGGTCGAAAGCTTCGCGGTCACCGCCAACAACGTCACCTATGCGGTGGTCGGCGACGGGTTTCGCTACTGGGACTTCTTTCCCGCCACGGATGCCGCCTTCGGCATCGTGCCGATGTGGGGCCATGCGCGGGTGATCGAGAGCAATCATCGCGACATCGCGGTGGGCGAGCGGGTCTATGGCTACCTGCCGATGGCGACCCATCTCGACGTGCGGCCGGGCAAGGTGAGCGCGGGCGGCTTTCTCGACATGACCGATTACCGCCAGCCGATGAGCCCGGTCTACAACAGCTACACCCGGCTTGCCGCCGATCCCGAGCATGACCCGGCGCGCGAGGGCGAGCGGATGATCTTCGGCCCGCTGTTCCGCACCGGGTTCCTGATCGAATACTTCCTGCGTGGGCAGGGCTGGTTCGGGACCGAGCAGCTGATCCTCACCAGCGCCTCGTCCAAGACCGCGATGGGGCTGGCGAGCGTGGCGAAGGCCAATTCGCCCGAAGTCCGCCGCATCGGCCTGACCTCGAAGGGCAATCTCGGCTTCGTCGAACGGAGCGGGCTCTACGATGCGGTGGTCGCCTATGACGACATCGAGCGCCTGCCCGTCGTGCGCAGCGTCAGCGTCGATTTCGCGGGGAACGCGGATCTGCTTGGCCGCATCCACCGGCACTTCGACGCGGCGCTGGCCCAGTCGGTGCTGGTCGGCGTCACCCACAAGGATTCGCGCTCGACGCTCGGGGGCGGGGAGCCGCTGCCGGGGCCGAAACCGCAGCTGTTCTTCGCGCCCGACCACGCGGTCGCCTTCTTCAAGGCGCATGGGGCCGAGGAAGGCGGCAGGCTGGTCGCCGAGGCGTGGCGCGGGTTCCTCGCGGCGATGGAAGGCACGATCGCGATCGAGCGACTGTCCGGCCTCGATGCGGCGCGCAGCGTTTTCCTCGACATGCTGGCGGGCAAGGTCGACCCCGCGCGCGGGATCGTGATCGAGCCCTAGCGCCTACTCCGCCGCTTCGGCCAGTGCCGCGCGCTGCGGTCCGCGGATCAGCCCGCCCGGGGTCTCGCCGGTCCACGCCCCGTCGCGGAAGGTCACCACGCCGCTCTTGATCGTCGCGACATAGCCTTCGGCCTTCTGCAGCAGCCGCTTGCCGCCTGCGGGCAGATCGAACGCGAGCCACGGCTTGCCGAGCTTCAGGCGGTCCATGTCGATGACGTTGAGATCGGCCAGATAGCCCGGCGCGATCACCCCGCGATCCTCCAGTCCGTAGAGCAGCGCAGTATCGCGGCACTGGCGCTTGATCGCCTGTTCGAGACCGATACGCTCGCCCCGGCGGCGCGACTTCACCCAGTGTTCCAGCATGAAGGTCGGCGAGGCGGCATCGCAGATCGTCCCGCAATGCGCGCCGCCGTCTGACAACGAGTTGACCGTGTCGTCGGCGTTCTGGAGCGCGTGGAGGAAGTCGAGATTGCCGTCGGCATAGTTGAGGATCGGCAGGTAGATGAAGCCTTTCCCGTCGTCGCGGCACAGCAGGTCATAGGCATATTCCTGCGCGTCGATCCCGGCCGCAGCGGCACGCGCATTGACGCTCGCCTCCGGACCCGGCTCGTAGTCGAAATCGGGGTCCATCTCGTATTGCAGCGCCCAGCCTTGCGTGATCACCATGACCACGCCGATGATATCCATCGGGGCTTCGGAATAGTCGTTGGGCTCGGCCAGCAGGGCCGCCTTGAAGGCTGGGTCGAGCAGCTTCGCCTTCTGCTCCTCCCACGGAAGGTCCTTGATCGCCTGCCAGCTCGGGCGGAAGGCGAAGGGGTTCACCGTGCCCTGCCAGGCCATGATGATGCCGTTGCCGCGCAGCGCGATCTGGGCGACGATGTTGGCGCCATTGTCGTTCTCGGCGCGCATCTGCGCGATCTGCTCGTCGAGCGGCAATTCCTTGGCGATCGATTGCAGCGCGGCGAAGGTGACGGGGATGCCCGCCTCGCGGCTGAGCTTGCCCATCCATTCGAACTCGTTCCACTCGCGCTTCAGGTCGCTCGCCATCTCGAACACGGCATGGCCGCCCGCCGCCTTGGCGCGGCCCATGGCCTTGCCGATCGCGACCAGTTCCTCGGCGGTTGCGGTGGTGCCGGGGACGAGTTCCCCGTCGACCGACTTATGCAGCACCGTGCGCGAGGTGGAGAAGCCGAGCGCGCCTGCGCGCACACCTTCCTCGACGATCCGGCTCATCTCGGCGATGTCCGCCTCGGTCGGGACGGCTCCGGGCTTCTCGCGCTCGCCCAGCACATAGGCGCGCACCGCGCCGTGGGGCACGTGGGTGCCGATGTCGACGGTGCGGGGCAGCTTTTCGAGCGCGTCGAGATATTCGGGGAAGGTCTCCCAGTCCCACGTAATCCCTTCGGCGAGCGCCGTGCCGGGGATGTCCTCGACCCCCTCCATCAGGCTGATCAGCCATTCGTGGCGGTCGGGCTTGGCGGGCGCGAAGCCGACCCCGCAATTGCCCATCACGACCGTGGTGACGCCGTGCCAGCTCGACGGGGCCATTTCCTGGTCCCAGGTCGCCTGCCCGTCATAATGGGTGTGGATGTCGACGAAGCCCGGCGCGACCACCTTGCCGGTCGCATCGATCACTTCCGCGGCGGTGCCGCCAACCTCGCCCACCGCCGCGATCAGGCCGTCCTTCACCGCGACATCGCCGGTGAAGGCGGGTGCGCCGGTGCCGTCGACGATCGTGCCGCCCCGGATGATGAGGTCGTATTGCGCCATTTTCTCTCTCCCTTTGCGGGCGAGAATGTCGCAATCGGTGCGGGCTGTCCAGCGGTGCGGGTCAGGCTGCCGCTGCGCGCTTCCCCTCCTTCGCGGTCTCCGGCGCATCCAGAAACTCGCGGATCGCCGCGACGCTCTCGTCCGAGTGGGTCAGCAGGAACAGGTGTCCGCCGCCTCCGAAGGTGACCAGCTGCGAATTGGGGATCATCGCCTTCAGGATCTTGCCGTTCACCACGGGGACGATCTGGTCGTCCTCCCCCATCATGATCAGCGTCTCCTTGCTCATGAAGGGCAGCGCGGGAAGGCTTGTCCAGCCGAGCATGCACAGGAGCTGGTAGAGATAGCCGCGCGGGGAAGGGGGCTTCAGCCGTCCGATGTGGCCCGACTTGTGATCCTTGCCAGCGCTCTCGGTCATCCCGCCATAGAGCGTGGTGAAATGCTCCGCCATGAAATCCGGGTCCACGTAGCGGCGCGGGTCGGCCATCTTGGTGAAGGCCGCCGGGTTGCCCGGCACCATCAGCATGCCCGGCGTGGTCGCGATCAGGGTGAGCCTGCGGGTGCGGCCCGGATGCTGGAGCGCGAAGTGCTGCGCCATCGCGCCGCCCCACGACACGCCCATCACGTCGACCTCTTCGAGCCCGAACGCATCGAGCAGCTGCGCGGCGGTCCAGCTCATGGTGAAGGGATTGTAGGGCACCACCGGATCGGGCGATTCGCCGGTGCCGGGCATGTCGAACATCACGAAGCCGCGCTCCGGCATGGCGGCGGCAAGCGGGGCCACCGCCTCGATATTCGCGCCGATGCCGTTGAAGAACAGGATGGGCAGGTGATCGGACGGCATGTCGAGCCGCCAGGCCGCAGTCCGTAGCGTCCGGCCCCCGGCTTCGACCATCGAGACGACCGCGTCGTCCATGGGATTTGTCACGAATTCACGTCCTTTCCGCGCCCCCGCTGGGGAGGCAGGTTGGGCGCTTTCGTCGATCCCTCACGAAAGCGCCCACAAGATGATGCGCGGTCCCGGGAAGGGCACCCGCGCAGCGCCCCTGTATCAGACTTCCTCGACGACGTAGAGTCCCGGGGCCGGTTCCAGCGGCTTGAAGACATCGTTGCCGAGGCTTTCGGGCGCGGGCTTCTTGTCGCCCGAGCGCGCCTGGACCCACTCCATCCACATCGGCCACCAGCTGCCCTTGACCTCCTCGACGCCCTTCAGCCACGCGTCGGCGGTGGCGGGGAGCTTGCCCTTCTTCTTCTGGACGAAATACTTGGCCTTGGGATTGGTCGGCGGGTTGAGGATCGCCTGCATGTGACCGCTCTGCGAGAGCACGTAGGTCACGTCCTTCGAGCCGAACAGCTGGGTCGAACGATAGGTCGCCTTCCACGGGGTGATGTGATCGGTCACCCCGCCGAGGATGAACAGGTCCGCCGTCACCTTGGAGAGGTCGACCTTGTGCCCGGCCATCTCGACCTCGCCTTGCTTGGTGAAGGCGAGGGTCTCGTAGATCGTCAGGAAGTCGCCCATGAGGCTGGCCGAGAGGTTGGTGGCGTCCGCGTTCCAGAACAGCACGTCGAAGGCCGGCGGGTCGGCGCCGAGCAGGTAGTTGTTGATGACGTAGTTCCACACGAGATCGTTGGGCCTGAGCCAGGCGAAGCCGCGCGCGAGATCGTCGGCCTTGATGACGCCCGCCTTCATCGCGCGCTGGCGGGCGAGCTGCATCCCGTTCTCGGAAACCAGCGATCCCGCCTCGATGTCGGTCGCCTTGGGGTGCAGGACGCAGACCATCAGCGTGAGCGTGCCGAGCAGGTCGCTGCCATCGGCGGCCAGCTTGCTCGCCAGCATCGCGGCGGTCTGCCCGCCCGAGCAGCCGGCCGAGACGTTAACTTTCTTCGACCCCGTGATCGCCGCGACCGCCTCCATAGCCTGGGCACAGGAATCGACGTAATCGGCCATCCCCCACACGCCCTGATCCTTGGACGGGTTGCGCCACGAGATGACGAAGGTCTGGATGCCGTTGTCGACCTGCCACTTCACCACCGATTTGTCCGGCGACAGGTCGTTGATGTACATCTTGTTGATCTGCGGCGGGATGGTGAGCTGCGGGATTGCGTACACCTCGTCGGTCGTCGGCGCGTAGTGAATGAGCTCCATCATCTCGGTGCGCAGCACCACCGCGCCCTTGGAGGTCGCGATGTTTTCGCCCAGCTTGAAGGGCCGCTTGTCGACCTGGCTGACCATGCCCTTGTTGTGGACGATGTCGTTATAGGCGTTCTGCAGCCCCTTGATGAGGCTGAGCCCGCCCGAATCGATCACCCGCTTCTGCGCGGTCGGGTTGCCGATCAGCGTGTTGGTCGGCGCGAGCCCATCGAGGATGATATTCGCGATGAAATTCGCGCGGTTGCGTTCGAGTTCGTCGAGCTCGAGCTCCTCCAGCCAGTTCTTCATGCCCTTCTGCACGGCGAGGTAATATTGCGCGCCTGCACGGAAGAAGGGGTTGTAGGCCCAGGCCGGGTCCATGAACCGCTTGTCCTTGGGATCGGGGGCAAGATCGCTCTTGCCGGTCATGATCTTGACCATGTCCTGCGCCATCGCGGTCGAGTGGCGGATGAAGCGCGAGGGATCGGACGCGGTCTCGCGCAGCAGCAGGGCGACGGCGCTGACGAAATCCTCGCGCGCCACGCCGATCAGCGGCCCCAGCGCATTGGTCGACTGGGCGGCCTCGTTCTCGAGCCTGACTTCGCTTTTCGCCATCGGGTCCCCCTCTTTGAGCTGTTCCGGCCCGAACGGGCCCTGCGGCCAAGATGCAGCCCGCGCGCGCAACTTGCAAGCATCCGCGCAGCCCCCCGATTGGGCGCCGGAGCGCCGGTTGTAAGCGCCTTGTTTACCCAGTCGATTAACGCTTCCCCAAGGGGTGGAGGCGCATTGCCCGGCCATGTCAGGGGCGCGCGCAATTTCACCTTCGGCCGGGGAGGAGCCTGCCTTCGGTAACGCGCGTCCCGCGCGGCTTGCCGCGTCGCGCGCGGAACCCGGCGCCGCCGCCGAGCCCGAGGACGGGTCCGACGCCGACCCGCGCGCGGCGCCGGAACGCCGCCATCCCGACAGGCTGCAGCCGGAACGCATCGCCGGGCTAGCGAGCGAAGCGGGCGAGGGCGAGGACGAACCGCACTTCCATCTCCCGCCACACACCCGCGCCATGGCGGTCGCGGTGCTGGTGGCATTGGGCCTGGCCGCCGCGGTTTCGCCGGTGCTGCCGCCATGGCCTGCGCAGGCCGCGGGGCTGCTTTCGATCACGATCTTCACGTTCGGCGAGGTCTTCGCCGCGCTCGAGCGCCGCACCGGAACGGGTCGGGCGGCGCGGCTTGCGCTGCTCGGCTTCGCCACTATTCTTCCCATGGCCTGCGCCGGATACGCGCTGGGCGCCGGGATCCAGGTGGGGCTGCCGTGGCAGTGGGCGGTGGCGACGCTGGTGTGCCTCCACGCCGCGGCGGCGGTCGTCTTCTCGGGGCGGATCGCATCGCTGTTCTGCGCCAAGATCGCGGGCTGGACGGGGCTGGTGGCCATCGCCGCGCCGGGCCTGCTCGCTTTCGCTGCGCTGACCGGAGCGGCGCTGACGCTGGCATTGATCGGCCGGGTCGAGTGGCGCGCCGCCGACCAGCGCCGCGAACTGCGCGAGGCGCGCGAGCGGGTGGCGGCGCGCGCCGAGGACATCCTCAGGAGCTTCGAGGAAAGCGGGCAGGGCTGGTTCTGGGAAACCGACCGGCGCGGGCTCATCACCTATATCTCGCCCAAGGCGGCGCGGGTGCTGGGGCGCGAGCCCGACGCGCTGCGCGGCTGCCCCTTGCGCGACATCATCGCCATCTGCGACGAGATCGCCGAGGTCGAGCGGCGGCTCGGCTTCCACCTTTCGGCGCGCTCGCCCTTCGAGGATCTCGAACTGCGCGCGGCCGCGCCCGGGGAGGAGCGCTGGTGGGCGCTGACCGGCCGCCCGATCTACGACACCTACAAGAACTTCTGCGGGTTCCGCGGCCACGGCACCGATCTCACGGAACAGCGCCGCAGCGAGCAGCAGGTCTCGCGCCTTGCGCTCTATGATTCGCTCACCGGTCTCGCCAACCGGGTGCAGATGGGCCAGGCGCTGGAGCAGATCCTCGCCGCCCCGGCCAAGCGCGAGCGCACGTGCGCGGTGCTGATGCTCGATCTCGACCGGTTCAAGCAGGTCAACGACACGCTCGGCCACCCTGCGGGCGACGCGCTGTTGCAGCAGGTCGCCAAGCGGCTTGAACGGGTCATCGGGGTCGAGGGGCGCTGCGGCCGGCTGGGGGGCGACGAGTTCCAGGTGATCCTGACGGGCGACCGCAGCCGCGAACAGCTGGCGCGCACCGCCAATGAGATCATCGCCACGCTCTCCGAACCCTATCCGCTGATGGGCCAGAGCGTGGTGATCGGCGCGTCGGTCGGGATCGCGCTCGCGCCGAAGGACGGCACGGTGAGCGAGATGCTGATCCGCAACGTCGACCTTGCGCTCTATGCCGCCAAGGACGCCGGGCGCGGATGCTACCGCTTCTACGAAAGGGGCCTGCACGCCGCGGTCGAGGAACGCGCCGAACTCGAACAGGACCTGCGCGAGGCGATTGCGCGCGGCGAGCTCGAATTGTGCTACCAACCGGTCGTCTATGCCGCGAGCGAGACGGTCGTCGGGTTCGAGGCGTTGATGCGCTGGAACCACCCGCGCCGCGGCGCGCTGCCGCCCTCGCGCTTCGTGCCGATCGCCGAGGACGCGGGCCTGATCGACCGGCTCGGGCAATGGGCGCTGCAGACCGCCTGCGCCGATCTCGCCCGCTGGCCGGAGAAGATCCGCTACTCGGTCAACGTCTCGGCGCTGCAATTCGCCAATCCCGAGCTGCCGACGATCGTCGCCAGCGCGCTTGCGCACAACGCGATCGACCCCTCGCGGCTCGAACTGGAGATTACCGAGAGCGTGTTCGTCAGCGACACGCCGGGCACCGAGGCGACCTTCCGTGCCCTCAAGCAACTGGGCGTGCGGCTCGCGCTCGACGATTTCGGCACCGGCTATTCCTCGCTCGGCTATCTCCGCAAGGCGCCCTTCGATCGCATCAAGATCGACCGCAGCTTCGTGCGCGGCGCGACCGAGCAGGGGAGCCGCAACGGCGCGATCATCGCCGCGATCAACAGCCTCGCCGAAGTGCTCCACATGGACACCACCGCCGAAGGGGTGGAGACCCATGACGAGCTCGAACTGGTGCGCCTGCTGGGATGCAGCCACGTCCAGGGGCACATCTACTTCAAGCCGATGAGCGCCGAGAAGGTCGATGCGCTGGTCAAGGGCGATCTCGTGGCGGTGCCGAACGGGCCGCAATGCGTGCGCGCCCCGCGCTACGCCCTGCTGCGCAAGGTGGTGGTGGTGTGGAAGGGCGAGCGCCACAACGCCACCTTGCGCAACATCTCGGAAGGCGGAGCCATGATCGAGGGCCTCTGGAACCTTGCCGAGGGCAGCGTGCTGACGATCGAGTTCAGTCGCAGCCAGTCGATCACGGGTCAGGTGCGCTGGACCCGCGAGAATCGCCTCGGGGTGGAGTTCCACCAGCCGCTGCGCAGCCGTGCAGACGGCGTCTTCGCGCTTCCCAAGGGCAGCGGTGGCACGCTCGTCGATCAGGGTTAGCGCCGCGTTAGCCGCGTTCATGGCGGCCGCGTATTAGTCAAAAAATAACCATCCGGTTCTACCCCGGACATCCGCAATAGAGGAATCCGCCGCAAGCGCGGATGGTGCGAGTTGGAGGTATTGCGCGAGGTGTCCCTCAAGGGTCTCTTGTCGTCACGCGGGTCATCCGCATTTCGCGGGCCGCGCGGGCAGGCCGCCTCGGCGCTCTCCGATGGCGAGCGGCTGGCGATGCTCGACGAGCTCGAGCGCTCCGGCCTCGGGTGGTTCTGGGCCAGCGATGCCTCGGGAAAGCTGACCTATATCTCGGCCGCGATCGCCGAACGGCTCGAATTGCCGCTCGAGGATCTGCTCGGCCAGCCGCTTGGCACGATCTTCGCCGCTGCCGAACGCGAAGGGCGCAGCAAGTCGCTGCCGCTGATGCTGGGCGCGCGCAAGGCCTTCTCGGGCATGGCCGTGCGCGCCGCGCGGCGTCCCGCAGGCCCGGTGTTGCGGCTCGCCGGGCAACCGGTCTTCGGCGACGGTGAGCGCTTCCACGGCTTTCGCGGGACGGGCGCCGACATCAGCGAGGAGTTCCACCGCGAGGAGGAGACCGCCCGGCTCGCGCGCTATGATTCGCTGACCGGCCTCTCCAACCGCCACCGCATGGCGCACCAGATCGAGACCACGCTCACCGCCTTCAAGGCGGCGCGCCGCAATTGCGCGGTGATGATGCTCGATCTCGACCGTTTCAAGCACGTCAACGACACCATGGGCCATCCGGCGGGCGATGCGCTGCTCAAGCAGGTCGCCGAGCGGCTGACCCGCGCCATCGACCGCGAATGCGAGATCGGGCGCCTCGGCGGCGACGAGTTCCAGGTGATGCTGCCCGATATCGACGACCGCGGCGAGCTGGGCGAGCTGGCGGCCAAGATCATCGCCATGCTGCGCCAGCCCTACAGCCTCGATGAGGGGCGCTGCGTGATCGGCGCCTCGGTGGGCATCGCCATCGCCCCGCACGACGGCGTGACCTGCGAGGAAATCGTGCGTGCCGCCGACCTTGCGCTCTATGCCGCGAAGAACGGCGGGCGCGGCCAGTTCCGGTTCTTTTCGGGCGAGCTCGAGAACGAGACCATCTTCCGCCGCCGCCTCGAACAGCACCTCGGCGAGGCGCTGCGCGAGGAGCAGCTGTTCCTGCGCTACGAACCGATCGTCGATGCCGCCTCGCAATCGGTGCAGGCGCTCGAGGCGCATGTCTGCTGGAACCACGCTGAGCGGGGCATCATCGACGAGGAGGAATTCGCGCAGATCGTCGAGGGATCGAGCCTGCTCGGCGAGGTCGGCGCCTGGGCGATCACCGAAGCCTGTCGCCGCGCGAGCGAATGGCCCGACAGCCTGCGCATCGCGGTCGACGTGCCGGTGCCGCTGTTCCTGTCCGAAGGCTTTGTCGCGCAGGTCGGCGAGGCGCTCGAGGCGACCGGGCTGGCGCCGGGGCGGCTCGAGCTCGAAATCAGCGAGGCGGTGTTCTTCGGCGACACCAGCATTGTCGACCGGACGCTCGCCAGCCTCTTCAAGCTCGGCGTGCGCATGACGCTGGACGAGTTCGGATCGGGCTATTCCTCGCTCGCCTACCTGCGCCGCGCGCCCTTCGACGCGATCAAGATCGACCAGCGGCTCGTGGCCGAGGCCGAGCGCCACGACAGCCGCGAGCTGGGGCTGGTGCGCGCGATCGTCGCGCTCGCCGGGGCGCTGCAGATGGACACCATCGCCAACGGCATCGAGAGCGCACCGCTGCTGGCCAGCCTCAACGACTGCGGCGTGCGCTACCTGCAGGGCCCGATCTTCAGCGAACCGGTTGACGAGGAGACGGTCGCACAGGAGATCGCCGGCGACGCGTGGAAAATCGAGCCCGGCAGCGACCGTGCCCGCCGCGCGCGGCGCCGCACCGTGTTCCGCAAGATCCAGGTGATCCACGACGACTATGCCTATGAGGTGACGCTGCGCAACCTGTCGCGCACCGGGGCGCTGATCCAGGGGCTTGCCGATGTGCCCAAGGGCACGCAGTTCGTGGTCGACCTCGGCGGCGGGCAGCTGGCCGTGGCGACCGTGATCCGCTCGAGTGGCGACACCCAGGGGCTGGAGTTCGAACAGTCGCTGGTCGACGACGGATCGGGCGGGCTCGTCACCCGCAACCGCGTCTCGCCCTATGCGCTCGCGTCGGCCGGTGCCCCGCTCGCCGCGCTGGCCCCCGGCAGCTATCAGGGCATGATGGGCGGCCTCATCGATCAGGGCGCGGCTCCCAAGTTCGGCTATGCCCCCGGCGCGCGGCACGAGTGAGGCTCTTGGCCCTGCGCGAAGCTGTTGCGTTTTTCTCGAATGACACGAGCGCGGTGCGGCGCTAAGTCGCGCGGCTGATGACCGACCTCTCCAAAATCCGCAATTTCTCGATCATTGCGCATATCGACCATGGCAAGTCGACGCTCGCCGACCGGCTGATCCAGTTCACCGGCGGGCTGACCGAGCGCGAGATGTCCGAACAAGTTCTTGATAACATGGACATCGAGAAGGAGCGCGGGATCACCATCAAGGCGCAGACCGTGCGCCTCACCTATACCGCCAAGGACGGCGAGACCTATCAGCTCAACCTGATGGACACGCCGGGCCATGTCGACTTCGCCTATGAGGTCAGCCGCAGCCTCGCCGCGTGCGAGGGCGCGCTGCTGGTGGTCGACGCCGCGCAGGGGGTCGAGGCGCAGACCCTCGCCAATGTCTACCAGTCGATCGAGCACGATCACGAGATCGTCCCCGTCATCAACAAGATCGACCTGCCCGCCGCCGAACCCGAAAAGGTCAAGCTCGAGATCGAGGAGATCATCGGCCTCGATGCCTCGGACGCGGTGCTCACCAGCGCCAAGTCGGGCATCGGGATCGAGGACGTGCTCGAAGCCGTCGTCGCCCGCATCCCGCCGCCCAAGGGCACCACCGATGCGCCGCTCAAGGCCAGCCTCGTGGACTCGTGGTACGACCCCTATCTCGGCGTCGTCATCCTCGTGCGGGTGATCGACGGCCGGCTCACCAAGGGCCTCAACATCCGCTTCATGCAGGGCGGAACGCAGCACCTCGTCGACCGGGTCGGCTGCTTCACCCCCAAGCGCACCGACCTTGCCGAACTCGGGCCCGGCGAGATCGGCTTCATCACCGCGCAGATCAAGGAGGTCGAGCAGGCCCGCGTCGGCGACACCATCACCACGGTCAAGAACGGCGCGGACAAGGCGCTGCCGGGCTACAAGGAAGTCCAGCCGGTGGTGTTCTGCGGCCTCTTCCCCGTCGACGCCGCCGATTTCGAGAAGCTGCGCGAGAGCATCGGCAAGCTCAGGCTGAACGACGCCTCCTTCTCCTACGAGATGGAGAGCAGCGCCGCCTTGGGCTTCGGCTTCCGCTGCGGCTTTCTCGGCCTGCTGCACCTCGAAATCATCCAGGAGCGGCTCTCCAGAGAATACGACCTCGACCTCATCACCACCGCGCCTTCGGTGGTCTACCGCGTCCACCTCGGCCATTCCAAGACCGAGGACGCGAAGACCATCGACATCCACAACCCCGCCGACTGGCCCGACGTCAACCGCATCGAGACGATCGAGGAGCCGTGGATCAAGGCGGTGATCTACACCCCCGACGAATATCTCGGGAGCATCCTCAAACTGTGCCAGGACCGCCGGGGCATCCAGACCGAACTCACCTATGTGGGCGGCCGCGCGCAGGTGACCTACGAACTGCCTCTGAACGAGGTGGTGTTCGACTTCTACGACCGGCTGAAGTCGATCAGCCGCGGTTATGCCAGCTTCGATTACGAGCAGATCGGGCTGCGCGAGGGCGACCTCGTGAAGATGAACATCCTCGTCAATAACGAGCCCGTCGATGCGCTGAGCCTCATCGTCCACCGCCACGCCGCCGAGGAGCGGGGCCGGGGGATGTGCGAGCGCCTCAAGGACCTCATCCCGCGCCACCTCTTCAAGATCCCGATCCAGGCCGCGATCGGCGGCAAGGTGATCGCGCGCGAGACGATCGCTGCCCTGCGCAAGGACGTGACGGCGAAGTGTTATGGCGGGGATATCACCCGGAAGAAGAAGCTGCTGGAGAAGCAGAAGAAGGGGAAGGCGCGGATGCGGGAGTATGGGAATGTGAGCATCCCGCAGGAGGCGTTTATTGCTGCGCTGCGGATGGGGGAGGAGTGAAGCCCCGCGAGTAAGCCGAGGATCGCGAAGCGACCGCAGGCTTACGAGCGAGAGGCTGTAACTCCGGCCAGCGGGGGCGCGTAGCACAACCCGTCTGACGCAGGCCGCGGCTTTGCCGCGGTTAACCTTTCATCCTCCCCTTCAGGGGAGGGGGACCACCGCAGGTGGTGGCGGGGCGAGTGCCGCGCTCCGAATGTTTTATGCGAAGAGGTCACTTTCTCCTCCTCTCCCGCAAGAGGGAGGGGGATTTCTGTCGCTTGACTTGATCGCCCATGCGCAGGAACAGTTGAACATGGCTTTCGGCGTTTTCATGCACAAAGATGGGTCGGGCTACGCCGACATTCCCGAGGTGCATTATCAGTTCCCTAAAATCTATCTCAGTCGCGCCAAACAAATGATTGGCGACTGGATCGTTTATCGCGAGCCAGTGAAGCTTCCGCAGTCCAAAGGCTTTTTCGCTGTCGCAAAAGTCGCGCAAATCATCCCCGACCCATACCGCGCAGATCACTTTCGTGCGCTGATCGAAGCTGGTAGCTACTTGCCCTTCGAACCAACAGTTCCCCACATCGTGGACGGGGAGCCAGTCGAACGGGATTTGGCCAACGCACAATCCGCAGTTCGCCCGCTATCAAATTCTGACTTTGCGCGGATAGTCGCGCTTGGCTTGCCGGAGGACGAAACGCTTCCACGTGTTGGCGACCCTGAGCCCCTTAGCCGCGTGCGTGAGGAGCAGACGTCATTCGAGATTGAGCGCCCGCTGGTTCAATCGCTCCTTAACCGACCTTTCCGTGACCGTGCGTTTCGCCGCGCCGTGCTACATGCCTACGATGGGCGGTGCGCGGTGACGGGATGGCGTCTCGTCAACGGTGGAGGCCGCCTTGAGGTCGAGGCGGCGCATATACGTCCGGTCGAACACTGCGGCCCGGACTCTGTTCGCAATGGGCTGGCACTATCGGGCACCGCGCACTGGATGTTTGACCGAGGCTTGATCGGCGTGGCCGACAACCACGAAATCATTGTTCATCGCAAGGTCAACGATCGGGCTGGAGTTGAGGCGATAATCAATCCTTCGGGTAGGATAATTGCGCCCGAACGCGAGGCTGATCGGCCTCATCCCCAATTCCTGGCTTGGCATCGCGCGTTTCACGCTTTCTCGGCTTAACCGTGATGTCACATGATGAGGCAAGTTCTTCGCCATGCAAAATAGGTGCACTCCGCCTCGCACTCATCCATGATCTCTACTTGTTAACTTGCTCTTCAAGTGATCTCTCTGGCAGCGAAAGGAGTGACAATGCTAACTTGGACCGAGGCGGTGACCGATGCAGTACATCGTGTCGCTGCTAAAAGCCCCGATGGTGTCTTCAGCCAAAGCGATCTAATCGCTCAAGAAGGCGCCCGCATGTGTGCTGATACAGGGACTGCCGGCGAAACGCCGATGCAGACCGTCAGTAGGGAGCTTCAACAGCTTCGCGACCAAGGCGTGATCGAATTCGTCGACGGCAAAGGAACCTATCGACTAAAAACCTGAATTAGATCGATATTTCTTGATCTATGACCTGTTCCGATCAAGATTTGCCAATGGATAAATCTCATTTTGAGCTCGTCACCATCCCGGATGAAGTTAGGATGGAAAGCCGGATCCCATTGGAAAATGAGCGCTGGCTGGTTGGCATACCGCTGTCGCCTCGTTCCATGTTTTGGTGGGGAGCGTTTACCGATTGGTGCGTTGCAGCTGATCACGGGCTCTTTGCAGACTATTTGCAGCGTGGTCCGTTGATCATTTTAATTTCGCGGCAGAGTGACGCAAGGTGGGCGTTGCATCCGACGACATGTGAATTCCGCAATGCTAACAATCGCAGAGCGAGTTGGGCAGGGTTCATCATGCGCCATCCTGAAGTTGCCGCCGGGCTTCTTGCAGCTCTTCCGAATTACGTGCAGCCCGCCCCTCCACCATCCTGCGGATGCTCCCCCTCCCCTTGTGGGGAGGATTAGCGGGCCGCGCCCCTCAAGGATCAAACCCCCCCTCATCCTTCAGCGACCACCGCGTCTTCGGCGGCGGCGGCGGTTCCTTTCTCTTGCGCCAGCCCGGCGGGGGCTTGGGGATCTCCTCTTGCGCCGCCTCGCCGCGCGCTGCGGGTGCGGGGAGGGCGGGCGGGGCGGGGCGCTCGAAGGCGTCGGGCTCGTCGTCCCACTCCACCTCCGCCGCCTCGCGCGCCGCGCCGTCCGGCTCCAGCGCGGCGAGGTCGCGCTCGCGCAGCGCCACGAACCGCGCCCAGGCCGCGCGCGTGTCGTCCGACAGCTGCTCCCAGGTCGCGGCCCGCTCGGCATCGATGCGGGTGCGCAGCTCGGCGATCTTGCGGTCGATGCTCTCGCGCACCTCGGCAACGCTGACCGCGCGCTGTTCGGCCTCCCATTCCTTTCGCCAGGTCTTCTTGTGCCGCTCGAGCGCCGTTTGGCTGACCACGTTGAGCCCGCCCGCGCCGGGCCTGCCGTTCACCCCCACGCCATAGCGTTCGGGCGAGCGGTTGCGCAGCATGAACATCAGCAGCCGGTCGTTGTAGCGGGTGCGCGTGCCGACGTGCTGGCCGTAGACGTAGAACGGCTCTTCCACCCCGTGGAGCGCGCGTTCCATGGCGACGTCCTCGAGCCGGGACACGCCGAGTTCGAGCGCGGCGGCCCAGGCGGCGCGGAAGCTTTCGGCGCCGGGCTGGCGGCGCAGGTGGTAGGCGCCCACCGTGCTCATGTCGACCGCCTTGCACGCCGCCGCGACCGAGCCGGTATCGGCGAGCGCCTCGATGAAGGCGCGCTGGCGATCGGGGGTCCAGCCATCGTGGCGCGCGCAGCGGCGCGGGACCGGGGTAAAGGCGGGGAGCTCTCCCGCGGGGACGGGGAGGCGGGCGGTGCGGGGATCGGCGCGGCGGGTCATGCGCGGGAGGGAAGCACACATCGCCGCTGTAGGAAAATCCCGCCGGGGCTGGGGAGGGCGCGCAGCCTTCACTTGGCGTTCAGCGAAGCCGCCGTTATAGGGTCGGCCCATGGCGACTTCTGTTCCGACCCGTCTTGTCTCCGCGGCGCTGATCGCGGCGAGCCTTGCCACCCTTCCGGCCTGCGCCGGGCGCACCGAGGGCAAGGATGTCGCCTATGTCGCGCGCGACGTCGAATCGCTCTATGCCGAGGCGCAGCGGCGGCTCGACCGGGGGAACACGGTGCAGGCCGCCGCGCTGTTCGACGAGGTCGAGCGCCAGCACCCCTATTCGCCCTGGGCGCGCCGCGCGCAGCTGATGAGCGCCTTCAGCTATTACATCGCGCGCGACTACAACAAGTCGATCCAGAACGCGCAGCGCTTCCTGTCGATCCACCCCGGCAACAAGGACGCGCCCTACGCCTATTACCTGATCGCGCTGTGCTATTACGAGCAGATCAGCGACGTGAACCGCGACCAGAAGATCACCGAGCAGGCGCAGACCGCGCTGCGCGAGGTCAACCGGCGCTTTCCCCAGAGCGAATATGCCGCCGATGCGCGGCTGAAGCTCGATCTCGTCAACGATCACCTTGCCGGCAAGGAGATGGAGATCGGCCGCCATTACGAGCGCATGGGCATGTGGCTCGCCGCCGACATCCGTTTCCGCAACGTGATCGAGAAGTTCGACACCACCAGCCACACGCCCGAGGCGCTGTTCCGGCTGACCGAAAGCAGCCTCGCGCTCGGCATCCCGGAAGAGGCGGTGAAATATGCCTCGGTGCTGGGCGCCAACTACCCGGGCAGCAAGTGGTACGAAAAGGCCTACAAGCTGGTGCAGAAGCACGCCGAGGGCGTCACCGCGAGCTGATCGGCGGCGACACCACAGGGCCGGGAACACACCCGGCCCCGCGGCGCCGCGCACCCATCTGTCAGAACTGCGCCGTCACGCGCGCCCAGACGCCGCGGCCCGGCCCGGGCAGGCGACCGCCGACCGGCACGTCCGACGCGCCCACCCGGCTGCGCCCGGCGAGATGCGGGGCGTAGGCCGCGTCGAACAGGTTCTCGACCCCGCCCTCGAGCGCGAGGCTGCCAGACAGGGCGTAGCGCGCGAACAGGCCCAGCGTGGCGTAGCCATCACCGGGCAGTTCGCCATTGGTCGCGGACACCCGCTCCTGATCGGCCGCGGCGAAGAGCTCCGCCCCGAGCGCCACCGGCCCCTCCGCCCAGGTCGCCGAAAGGCGCAGGCTGGCGGGCGGGATGCGGTAGAGATCATCGCCAATGTCGCGTCGCTGCCCGCGCACGTAGCTCGCCGTGCCGGCCAGTTCGAGCCGCGCTAGCGGCCGCGCCACGAAGTCGAGATCCGCACCATAGAGCTCGGCATCGGTGTTGCGGAAACGCAGCGGGGTGGGGTCGCCGCCCATGCTCGCGACCATCTCGACCGCGCTATCGACAATCCCGACCGTGGCATCGAAGGGCGTGCCCTGGATGTAATCGTCGACCCGCCGGTAGAACACCGTCGGGCGCAGCGTCAGCCAGTCCGCGTCGAGATCGAAGCCCGCCTCCGCGATCCATGCCACCTCGGGCTTCAAGTCGGGGTTGCCGACATAGATGTTGCCATCGGCAAGGCCGAAACTCGCCTCGGTCGGCAGCCACGCGAAGCGTTCGAGCACGCTTGGCACCCGGGTCTTGCGCGCCAGCGTCAGCCGCGGGACGAACACGCCGCCCTCGATCCACAGCCGCGCCACGGCATCGAAGGTCGTGTCGTGGGCCGCGCGACCCGAGGCGATGAACGCCGCCGCCAGCGCGCGCGGCCCCATCGGCACCGCCGCGCCGAGTTGCGGCACCCCTGCCGACTGTTCGGTCCGGTCGATCCGCCC
Source organism: Porphyrobacter sp. (assembly GCA_016125555.1). Taxonomy (GTDB): domain Bacteria; phylum Pseudomonadota; class Alphaproteobacteria; order Sphingomonadales; family Sphingomonadaceae; genus Erythrobacter. Next base: position 293,614 of record WGLN01000001.1, on the reverse strand, counting down.
GCCAAGCTCGAACTGCGCCGCGCCCGCCTGGCCGCGCCATTGCAGGTAGGCGCCGTAACGCGCCGCGTTCACATCGGGCTGGGATTCGATGAAGAACGCCGGGTTGGTCGGATTGGTGATGGTGACATCGCGATCGGCGATCTCGACGTCGCCGCCGATCTCCAGATAGCCGCGCGCACCGCCGAACCGCAGCGCCGCCTCCGCAGTGGTGGTATCCGCCTCGGCGAAGGTCGCGCGCGCCTGCATCGGCGGCGCGGCAGGCCGGCGCAGCGTCTGGTTGTCCATCAGGTGGCGCACCGCGACATGGCCCAGCCGCACGGTCAGACCGACATCCGCGGCAATGTCACCGCGAAAGCCGCCCTGCACGAAATCGGTGTCGAAATAGACGATGTCGAGCGCGAAGGGCGGGTTGCCCGAGGGATCGGTCTCGCTGCGGCGGTATTCGACGAACAGCTCGCCCGCGCCGCTGCGATAGCCCGCATGGACGCCGTAGAGATTGCGCTCGAAGGAGGTGCCGACCGCGCTCCCGCCGGGAAAGCGGTAATCCTCGCCCTGTTCGCGGCTGGCGATCACGCCGACCCGCCAGCTTTCGCTCGCCAGCGCGGCAAGGCCGCCAATGGCGTAGCTCTCATCGACGCTGCGGTATTGGGCGGTCGCGCGCCCCTGCGGGGCCAGACTGGCACTGTCCGAGAATTGCGCCTGCACCAGCTGCGCATCGACCGCCCCGGCGAGCGCAGGCCCCTCGGCAACCGGCGCCACACCGCGGGCGACGTCGATGCGCTCCACCAGGATCGCGGGCGCATAGTGGAGCGGCGGGTCCATCGCATTGGGGCCGCCGCTGGCGAAGCGCTGACCGTTGACACGTCCCAGCACGCGTTCGCCCGCGAGCCCGCGATAGGAGAATTGCCCCGACAGAGCGCCATTGCCGAAAATGTCGCCGCCCGGAACGCGCGCCGCGATCGCGGCGGCATCGGCGGGCAAGGCGATCTGCCGCGGCGCGGCCACCGCATCGCGGGCGATGCTGTCTGTCCGGCGGGCGGTGACGATGATCGTGTCGGTCAGCCGCCCATCGTCGCTGGCCGGGATCGGCTCGGGCGGGGCGGGCTGGTCGGCCAGCGCGGGGTGCGCGGCCATGAGGGTGCATCCGGCGAGCAGGCTTGCCCGGACAAGTCGGGTGAGATTCATTTCGTGTCTTTCCTGTGTCTGAAGAACGGGCGGCACGCGGCGCGGCGGCGGGGGCGCGAGAGCCGTTCCGCCGAACAGGGTGCCGGATTGTCGTTGCGGTTCAGACGCGGGAAGGCGGTGCGCGCAGCGGCGGACGCAGGTGCGGCGGCGCAGCGAGGCGCAGCGGCGTCGGCGGCAGGGGCGGGGCGGGCGGCTCGGCCCGGAAGGCTGCGGAAACCGGCTCGTGATCGGGCAGCAGCGCCGCCAGCGCGCCCGCGCCGGCATAGGCGCAGGACTGCGCAGGCGAACCGGCCGTGGAACCGGGCGCGGCATCGCCTGGCGCAGTGGGCGCGTGGCCCATCGCGGCGTGCATGGCGGCCAGTTCATGGGCTGCCTGCGCGGCGCGCCTTGCCGCGGCGTAGGCGAGCGGGTGGGTCTGCGGGCACAGGATGACTTGCGCCCCGTGGCCAGCGGCAGGCGCGACCATCAGCCCGGCCGGCATCAGCGCCTGCATCGCCAGCGCGGCGAGCACCAGGCTCAGCAGCTTGCGGCCATTTACCGTGACAAGGCTTCGCAACGGTCCCATTCGCGGCGCTGCTCTAGTCCCGGCGTCCGCGCTTGTCATGTGCATTGATGGCGGATTGGCGGGGGGCTTCGTTGCAAACCACGCAATCCGGGCAGGTCCCCCGCCAGTTTGGGGATTTGGCTGTCATGCGCGCGTGACGCGGGATGATCTGTGCGCTATCTGTTCCGGCGCCCATGCTGACCCGCCTGTCGATCCGCAACATCGTCCTCATCGAAGCGCTCGATCTCGATTTCGGGCGCGGTCTGGGCGTGCTGACGGGGGAGACGGGGGCGGGCAAGTCGATCCTGCTCGATGCGCTGGGGCTGGTGCTGGGCGACCGCGCCGAAACCGGGCTGGTGCGCGCCGGGGAGGACAGGGCGAGCGTCACCGCCAGTTTCGAATTCGCGCAGCTTCCGGGTGTGATTGCTGAGGCGCTCGACGATGCGGGGATCGCGGTCGAGCCGGGCGAACCGCTGCTGATCCGGCGGCAGGTCAAGGCCGACGGCGGTTCGAAGGCCTTCATCAACGACCAGCCCGCGAGCGTCGCGCTGCTGCGCGAACTCGCGCCCGCGCTGGTCGAGCTTCACGGCCAGCACGATGATCGCGGCCTCGTGAACCCGCGCGGGCACCGGGCGCTGCTCGATCGCTATGCCGGGACCGATGTGGCCGGGCTGGAACGCGCCTTTGCCGACTGGGCGCGGACCGAGGCGCAGCTTTCCGAGGCGCGCGCCGAGGTCGAACAGGCCAAGGCCGATCAGGACCTCCTCATCGCCCACCTTGCCGAACTCGCCGCGCTCGAACCCGTCGCAGGCGAGGAGGAGCGCCTCGCGCTGGCGCGGGCCGACATGCAGAAGGGCGAGAAGCTGTCGGGCGATCTCGAGGAATTGCGGCACATCTGGGAAGGCTCGGATTCGCCGCTTGCCGCGCTGCGGGTGGCGGCGCGGCGATTGGACCGGATTGCCGAACAGCATCCGCTGCTCGCCGAGGCGCTCGCCGCGCTCGACCGCGCGGTGATCGAGGCGGGCGAGGCCGAGGAGAAGCTGGAGAAGGCCGCCGAGGCGCTGGTCCACGATCCGCTGGAGCTGGAGCGCGCCGAAACCCGGTTGTTCGATTTGCGCGCCGCGGCAAGAAAGCACCGCTGCGAGGTCGATGACCTGCCCGAACTGATGCGCACCATGCGCGCTCGGCTCGATGCGATCGAGGGCGGGGAGGCGCAATTGGATGCGCTCGAGGCGGCGGCGAAGGAGGCGCGCGCAGCTTACGTGGCGGCGGCCGAGGCGGCGCACAAGGCGCGGCTCGCGGCGGCGGGCAAGCTCGATGCGGCGGTGGCGGCGGAGCTGGCGCCCCTGAAGCTCGACGCCGCGAAGTTCCGCACCAGCGTGACGGCGCTGCCCGAGGACAGGTGGGGCGCGCACGGGATGGACGCGGTGGAGTTCCTGATCTCGACCAACCCCGGCGCGGATTTTGCGCCCTTGAACAAGATCGCGTCCGGCGGCGAACTCTCGCGCTTCATCCTCGCGCTGAAGGTCGCGCTGGCGGAGCAGGGCGGGGCGGCGACGATCATCTTCGACGAGATCGACCGCGGCGTTGGCGGGGCGGTGGCCTCGGCGATCGGCGAGCGGTTGGCGCGGCTGGCGGCGGGCGGGCAATTGCTGGCGGTGACGCACTCACCCCAGGTCGCCGCGCGTGGCGGCCAGCACTACCTCATTGCCAAGGCGTCCAGCGGCACGGTGACGCGGACGAGCGTGGTGCTGCTCGACAGCGCCGGGCGGCAGGAGGAGATTGCGCGGATGCTTTCCGGCGCCGAGGTGACGCCCGAAGCCCGCGCGCAGGCGGACCGGCTGCTGGAGGGGGTGTGAGCGGTTCAAGGGACTTCGTCACGCTCGGTGTGCTTGCTGTTCTAGTCGCGGGCGCGGTCTGGTTGTCCGCCTTGTTCGACACAAGGCCGCAGGTCACCGAAGCGGCCGCCGCGGCGATAAAGGCCGAGATGGCGTTCTTCATCGAGGTATATGCAGATCCGGCCGCACGAAAGGCCTGCACCAGCAAGACGGTCGAAGGCGATTTCGGCATGTTTTCGGCAATGACCTATTGGTTCGATGAAACCGGCCAAGATGCGGGGATGCTCGAAATCGAGGCTGTGCGTTGCCCGACTTCACGGCGCTGCATCGTGGACATCAATACGGTTGGTTCAGGTATGCGCTACGAGCTCGAGAAAACGGGAGATGACTGGGCTGTCAACAAGAGCGACATACGCTGGATCGTATGACGAGTGGATTTGATTTGATGCGCCTTGCCCACCGCCTCCTCCCCCTCATCCTGCTCGCGGCCGCCTGCACCCCCGCTATCCCCGCGCCAGAGGAGGCTTTGCCGCAAGTGCAGCCCAACCATTCGACCTACGGCACCGATGCCAACCTCGCCGCGTCCAAGCCTGACGCGATTCTGCGCTATGCCGATCACCCGCGCGGCTTTGCCGAACTCAGGCTCCCCGCCGGAAAAGGCCCGTTCCCGCTCGCGGTGATCTATCACGGCGGATGCTGGAAGACCGGCATCGCCTCCCAGGCCTACATGGCCCCGCTCGCCACCCGCTGGCAGCAACAGGGCATCGCCACGCTCAACGTCGATTACCGCGAGGTCGGGGACGGGGGCGGGTGGCCGGGCTCGTTTACCGATTGGGCGGCCTCGGCGAAGCTGGTCGAGGAGGTCGCAACCCGCTACCCGATCGACCGCGCGCGCGTGACGCTGGTCGGCCATTCGGCGGGCGCGCTCCCGGCGCTGTGGCTGGCGAGCCGGCAGGGCGCGGACGGTCCGGCGGGGGCGCGCGAACCGCTCAAGGCGCGCGCGGCGATCCTCCTCGACGGACCGGGCGATGTCGGCGCGGAACGCCCCGCCTTCGATGCGCTGTGCCAGTTCTCGGCGGTCGATCCCTTCATGGGCGGCGAGCCGATGCGCTTCCCCGAACGCTACAAGGCGATTGCGCCCGCCACGCAGACGCCGCAGCTGGCCGAGGTGCTGTTCGTGCAGGCGAAGCTCCCCGCGCCCTCCGCCGCGACGCAGGCGGCCATCGCTGCAGAAGGCGCGCGGGTGGCGGTGCGCGAGAATGCGGGGGCAAGCCACTTCGCGATCATCACCCCGGGCAATCCGGTCTATGCTGCCAACGAAGCGGCCATGCTGGCGGTGCTGAAGGGCGAAGACTGAGCATATGAATGACGTGACCGCCCTTTCCGAAGCCGATGCCGCCAACGAGCTGATGCGCCTTGCCAAGGCGATCGCGCATCACGACCGGCTCTACCACGCCGAGGATTCGCCGGAGATTTCCGACGCGGAATATGACGCGCTGGTGCGGCGCAATGCCGAGCTGGAAGCGGCCTTCCCGCACCTCGTGCGCGAGGACAGCCCGTCGAGGAAAGTCGGCCACGCGATCGCCGCCTCGCCGCTCGGCAAGGTGACCCACGAGGTTCGCATGATGAGCCTCGACAACGCCTTTTCCCCCGAGGAAGTGGGCGAGTGGCTGGCGCGGATGCGGCGCTTCCTCAACCTGCCCGAAGGCGAGCCGCTCGCCGTCACCACCGAGGACAAGATCGACGGGCTTTCGTGCTCCTTGCGTTACGAGAACGGCACGCTGGTGCGCGCCGCCACCCGCGGGGACGGGCAGGTCGGCGAGGACGTGACGGCGAACGTCGCGCATATTCCCGACATCCCGCAGCAGCTTCCCGCGGGCGTGCCCGACATCTTCGAGGTGCGCGGGGAGGTCTACATGGAAAAACAGGCCTTTACCGCACTCAATGCTGCGCAGCATGAGGCGGGCGGCAAGCTGTTCGCGAACCCGCGCAATGCCGCCGCGGGGAGCCTCCGCCAGAAGGATGCGGGCGTCACTGCCAAGCGCCCGCTCAGGTTCTGGGCGCATGGCTGGGGCGCGGTCTCGAAGCTTCCCGGCAGCACCCAGACCGAGGTGGTCGAAACCTTGCGCGCATGGGGCTTTCCGGTCTCGCCGCTGTTCATGCGGGTGGTCGGCGGGGAGGCGGAACTGGTCGCGCGTTTCGAGGCCATCGGCAAGGCGCGGCCCGCCTTGCCCTATGACATCGACGGCGTGGTCTACAAGCTCGACCGGCTCGACTGGCAGGAGCGGCTGGGCTTCGTCGCCAAGGCCCCGCGCTGGGCGCTGGCGCACAAGTTCCCGGCCGAGCGCGCCGAAACCATCGTGGAGGCGATCGACATCCAGGTCGGGCGCACCGGCAAGCTGACCCCGGTGGGGAGGCTCGCCCCGGTGCTGGTCGGCGGGGTGACGGTCACCAACGTCACGCTCCACAACCGCGATGAGATCGCGCGGCTCGGCCTCAGGGTCGGCGACCGCGTGGTGATCCAGCGGGCGGGCGACGTCATCCCGCAGGTGGTCGAAAACCTGACCCGCGAGGAACACCGCTCGGCCTTCGCCTTCCCCGATCACTGCCCCGAATGCGGCAGCGAGGCGGTGGCCGAGGAGGGCGAGGTCGACGTGCGCTGCACCGGCGGGCTGATCTGCCCCGCGCAGCGCACCCAGCGACTGGAGCATTTCGTCTCGCGCAAGGCGCTCGACATCGAGGGGCTGGGCGAGAAAACCATCGCGCAGTTCTTCGCGCTGGGCTGGCTCGAAAGCCCCGCCGATATCTTCCGCCTGAAGCGGCGCCGAGCCGAGATTCTCGCGCTCGAAGGGTGGCAGGACAAGTCTGTGGACAACCTGTTGGCGGCAGTGGAAAGCAAGCGCGCGCCCGACGCTGCGCGGCTGCTGTTCGGGCTCGGCATTCGTCACGTGGGCGAGGTCACCGCGCGTGATCTGCTGAAGCATTTTCACGAATTGCCGGTGTTGCGCACGCTGGCAGAGCGCGCGCGCGAAGGCGACGCGGAAGCCGCGGGCGAACTCACCGCGATCGACGGCATCGGCCCCTCGGTGGTCGAGGCGCTGGGCGATTTCTTCCACGAACCGCACAATGTCGCGGTGTGGGAGGACATCCTCAGCGAGGTCAGCCCGCCGCGCTACGAGGTGAAGACGCTCGCCAGCCGGGTCGCAGGGAAAACCGTGGTCTTCACCGGCAAGCTCGAGACCATGAGCCGCGACGAGGCCAAGGCGCAGGCCGAACGGCTGGGCGCCAAGGCGGCGGGCAGCGTTTCCGCCAAGACCGACCTGCTGGTCGCCGGGCCGGGGGCGGGCAGCAAGCTCAAGAAGGCCGCCGAACTCGGGATCGAGGTGGTGGACGAGGCGGGCTGGGCCGCTATCGTCGCCGAGGCGCTCGGCGCGGAATGATGGCGCTTCTCACCGAACTCCACCCCCAGGTGCTGCGCATCGCCACCTTGCTGCGCGCGCGGGGCGAGAAGGTTGCGGTGGCGGACGGGGCCACCGGGGGCCTGATCGCGGCGAGCCTGCTGACCGTGCCCGGCGCGCTCGATGTCTTCGTCGGCGGGGGCGTCGTCTATTCCTTCCGCGCGCGCGACGTGCTCTTCGCCCTCCCGCGCGAGGCCTACAAGGGGATGCGCGGGGCCTCGGAGGAATACGCCCTGCTTCAGGCCCGCGCGATCCGTGACAATTTCGGCGCCGACTGGGGCCTCGCCGAAAGCGGATCGGTGGGAGGGTCATCGCACCCGAGCGGCGCGCCTGCCGGGCGCAGCGTCGCCGCGACCGTCGGGCCGGAGGGGCGCAGCGCGACGCGGCTGCTCGAAACCGGCTCGGACGATCGCATCGCCAACATGGAAGCCTTCACCCGCAACGCGCTCGATGCCTTCGAGGAGGCCTTGCGTGCCGCTGGCTAGTCGTTGGGCATGATGTAGACCTCGCGCACTGCCGCGGTGCGCGGCTGTTCGAGCGCGAAGAGCACCGCCTCGGCGACGTCCTCGGGCTGGATCTTGCCCGGCTTGTCCTCGTCGAAGAAGGCGGTGTTGACCATCCCCGGCGCGATCACGGTCGCCCGGCCGCCCCATTCGCGCATCTCCTCGGCAAGGTTCTCGCCGAAGCCGTGGATGAACCACTTGGTCGCCGAATAGACCGAGCCCTTCATGTGGTCGCGCCCGGCCTTGGAACCGGTGACGACGAAGTGCCCCTTGGTCTTCTTGAGATGCGGGATCGCGGCGTGCGCGGTGTCGAGCACGGCGAGGATGTTGAGATCGATCATCTGCCGCCATTCCTCGGGATCGCCCTTCTCGATGCCGGGGCGCGACACGCCCGTGCCGGCATTGGCGAACACCGCGTCGAGCCCGCCGAAATGCTCGGCCGCGCCGTCGATGGCGCGCTTCAGCGCATCGCGGTCGGTGACGTCGCAGGGCAGGGCGAGCGCGTGCTTGCCGATCTTGCCGGCGAGGCTTTCGAGCTTGTCGGCCGAACGCGCCAGCAGCGCGACCCGCCAGCCGCGCTGTGCGGCGGTGCGGGCGGTCGCGGCGCCGATTCCCGAGGATGCGCCGGTGATGAGCAGGGTGCGGGGCATGGGTCGTCTCCTGTGTCGTGAGCCCCCCTTCGTGGGGGAGAAGCCGCAAGCCCGCAGGCGTGTTCCAGAATAATTTTCGCGCACCTGTCGAATCCGGCTTGGCAAGCGCGTCTCCCTCGCAGAGCCTCGCCATTCCGGCCGGGCCGATGACGGAGTGAGACCGATGCAGTTCATGCTGATGATCAATGAGGACCGGAGCGTTTACGAAGGGGCGGAGGGCGCAGGCCTGATGGAGCAGGTGCTCGCCGGGCACATGAAGCTCGCCGAGGACCTGATCGCCGCCGGCGTCGCCTTTTCGGGCCAGCGGCTGAAGCCCGGCGAAACCGCCACAACGGTGCGCTTCGCGGGCGGGGCGACCACGCTCCACGACGGCCCCTTCGCCGAGACCCACGAGGAACTCGGCGGCTTCTACGTCATCGACGTCGCCAGCCTCGACGCGGCGCTCGACTGGGCGAGGCGCATCCCGGTGCCCAAGGGCGCGGTCGAGGTGCGCCCGGTCTGGTCGATGGAGGGCTGATCCTGCCCGCCGCGTCCGGGCAGGCGATCATGGCGGCGCGGCCCCGGGTGGTGGCCGCGCTTGCCGCGCGTCTCCGCGATCTCGACGCGGCCGAGGAGGCCTTTGCCGAGGCCGCCGCGGCCGCGCTCGCGCTGGCCGAGCCGCCCCGCGACCTCGCCGCCTGGCTGTTCGTCGCCGCGCGGCGAAAGGCGCTGGATGCCGTCCGCAAGGCGGCCAGCGAGGCGCGCAAGGCCGCGCGACAGGCGGAGGTTTCCGAGATGGCCGATATCCTCGCGCTTCCCGATCCGATCCCCGACGAGCGTCTGCGGCTGCTGTTCATCTGCTGCCACCCGGCGATTGCGGTCGAGGCGCGCGCGGCGCTGGCGCTGAAGGTGATCTGCGGATTGCCGACCGAGGCGATTGCGCGGCTGTTCCTCGTCTCCGAGGCGACGATGTTCCAGCGCATCACCCGCGCCAAGGCGAAGGTGCGCGAAGCGGGGATCGCCTTCGAACTGCCCGAGCGGCGCGAGTGGCCCGAGCGGCTCGCGGCGGTGCTGCTCGCGCTCGAACTGGCCTTCACCGCCGCCTATGCCGATGCGGGGGGCGAGATTTCGGCGGCGGTCGGCGAGGATCTCGGCGCGGAGGTCGAGCGGCTGGCGCTGCTCGCCTGCGAACTCATGCCGTCCGAGCCCGAGGCGCTCGGGCTTGCCGCGCTGGTGCTGCTGGCGCGTTCGCGTGCTGCCGCGCGGCTTGATGGCGATGGCGCGATGGTGCCGCTCTCACGGCAGGACCCGGCGCTGTGGGATTTCGGGCGGATCGCGCAGGCCCGCGGGCTGATGGAGGCGGCGGCAGCGCTCGGCGCGTCGGGCCCCTGTCAGGTCATGGCCGCGATCCAGCTCACCCATGCGCGGCGCGCCTATGGCGGGCGGACGGATTGGGACGCGGTGCTCAGGCTCTACGATGCGCTGCTGGTGCTGCGCCCTTCGCCGATGGTGGCGCTGTCCCGCGCGCTGGCGCTCGCCGAAGTAGAGGGCGCGGCGGCCGGGCTCGCGGCGATCGAGGCGCTTCCTGCCGAGCGGCTGGCCCTGGCGCGGCCCTATCACGCCGCGCGCGCCGAGCTGCTGGCGCGGGCCGGGAGGGCGGGCGAGGCGGCAGCGGCGCTCGACGCCGCGCTCGCGCTCTCGCCCCCGCGCGCCGAGCGGCTATGGCTGGAGCGTCGCCGCGCGGGACTGGCCTAGCGCGCCCGCCGGCGCCGCATCCAGAGGATCGCCCAGTCGCCGCGCTGGAGCCGTGCGGCGATGCGGAAGCCCGCCCGCCGCATCGCGCGCCGCACCGCCGCTTCCTGCTCGCCCGCGAGCAGCCCGGCGAGCAGCAGGCTGCCCCCGGGGACCACCGCCTTGGCGAAATCGGGTGCGAGCGCGACCAGCGGCCCGGCGAGGATGTTGGCGATGAGCAGGTCATAGGGCCCGCGCGCGCGGATCAGCGGATCCTCCATCCCCTCGGCGACCACCATCACCGCCTCGCCCGGACGCGGGCCGAGGGTGATGGCATTGTTCGCCGCGTTCTCCTCGACCACGGGCACGCAGACCGGGTCGATATCCGTGAGCGTCGCCTGCGCGCGCGGCCACAGGCGCAGCGCAGCAAGCCCGAGCAGCCCCGTGCCGGTGCCGATATCGGCGAGGTTGCGCACCACCATCCCGCCCGCCTTCATCGCGCCGAGCATCTCGAGGCACCCGGCGGTGGTCTTGTGCTGGCCGGTGCCGAAGGCCTGGGAGGCGGGGATGACGAAGTCGATGGCTTGCCGGTCCGCGGGGTATTCGGGGGTGTGGACATGGAAGGGGCCCGCGCGGATCGGCTCGACCCCCTGCTGGCTCAGCGTCACCCAGTCCTCGTCCGGGAGTTGCTCGACGCGGATCGCGGGCGCCCCATCGGCGAACAGCCCGGCCAGCGCGGCTGTCTCGGCCTTGCCGGGCTTCCCCGGATACCAGCCTTCGAGCACCCAGTCCTCGGGCCGGTCCTCGGCCACCTCGCGCCCGGAGATGACGAGATCGGGGTCCCAGTCCTCGATCAGGTCATGCGCGAGCAGCGCCGCCTGCACGACTGTCTTCGGAGCGAAAACCGAAAGCTTCCAGCTGGAACTAGCGGACAAAGCTCGCCCCATTGGCGTCGATCACCGCGCCGGTCATGCTCGGCGGCGCGTCGAGGGTGCAATAGGCGATGATGCTCGCGATTTCCTGCGGAGTCGCCACGCGGCCCAGCGGGATGTCGGCGAGCAGTCCCGCTCCGCCGCGGCTGGCGAGGTAATCGCCTGCCATGCTGGTGTCGGTGAAGCCGGGGGTGATCGCGTAGCTGAGGATGCCCTCTTGCGCATAGGCCCGCGCGATCGACTTGTGCATCGCCACCATGCCGCCCTTGGCTGCGGCATAGTGCCAGTGCGCCGGCGAATCCCCGCGATAGGCGGCGCGGCTCGCGACGTGGACCAGCCGTCCGCCGCAGCCGCGTTCCTGCCAGTACAGCACCGCGAAGCGGGAGAGTTGCGCGGCGCTGGTGAGGTTGACACGCACCGTGTCCTCCCAGGCGTCGAGCCACTCGATGTCCGAGCGGTCGAGCCGGTTCGCCTCGAAGCGGCCGGCATTGTTGACCACCGCGTCGATTTGCCCGCCCGCGATCTCGAGCGCCTGTTCCCACAGCGATTGCACCGAAAGCGGATCGCCGAAATCGGCGGCGATGATCGGAATGCCGCCGCCATCTGCCGTCTGCGGACGCGAGGCGTGACCGATCACCTTCGCCCCGCGCGCCGCCAGCGCCTCGAGCGCCGCCTTGCCGATTCCCCGGCTCGATCCCGTGACAAGTATGTGTCCCATGCAATCGCCTATCCGAAACTTTGCAAGCCCTGTCCACCGCTCGCGGCTTGCCTCAGTCGACAGCGGCGCTAAGTGGGGGGCACGTAAGAGGGATGACTTGGGATCACCATGACGCAAAGACCGCTTTCTCCGCATTTGCAGGTGTGGCGCTGGGGGCCGCACATGCTGGTATCGATCCTCCACCGCGTGACGGGCGACGGCATGGCGCTGGTCGGCCTCGCCGTGCTGGTGTGGTGGCTGGGCGCGCTCGCCAGCGGGCCGGAAGCCTATGCAGCGTTCCAGGCGGTGATGGGCTCGATCCCCGGCATGATCGTGCTGGTGGGCCTTTCGTGGGCCTTCTTCACGCACCTGATGAGCGGGCTTCGCCACTTCGTGCTCGACATCGGGGCGGGCTACGAGCTCGACACCAACCGCGCCTGGTCGATCGCCGCGCCGCTGATCGCCATCCTGCTGACCGCGGCCTTCTGGGCCCTGATCTGGCTGCGCTGAGGAGGAACAAGCATGGGTAACGGAACTTCCATCGGCCGGGTGCGCGGCCTCGGCCCGGCGCATGAGGGCCCGCATCACTGGCTGGTGCAGCGCTTCACCGCGATCGGCAATGTCGTGCTGATGACATGGCTGCTGGTCAGCTTCGTCATGCTCCACGATTTCGGCCACGCCAGCGTGGTCAAGTGGCTCTCGCAGCCGGTCTCGGCGACCGCGATGATCCTGCTGGTGGTCAGCCTGTTCTGGCACGCGCGGCTGGGCCTCCAGGTCCTGATCGAGGACTACATCCACGAGCCCGGCAGCAAGTTCGCGCTGATCGCGGCGCTCAATCTCGCAACTCTCGGCGGCGGCGCCTTTGGCGTGTTCAGCGTCGCCGCACTCGCATTCGGAGGTCAGGCCTGATGGCTACGTCGGCAGCAAGCGGAACCGCAAACGACGTCGGAGGCGCGCATCTGAAGGGCGCCTACACGATCATCGACCACACCTATGACGTGGTGGTGGTGGGCGCGGGCGGATCGGGCCTGCGCGCCACGATGGGTGCGGCCGAAAGCGGCCTCAGGACCGCCAACATCTCCAAGGTCTTCCCCACCCGCTCGCACACCGTCGCGGCGCAGGGCGGGATCGCCGCCAGCCTCGGCAACAACAGCCCCGATCACTGGACCTGGCACATGTACGACACCGTCAAGGGGTCGGACTGGCTGGGCGATCAGGACGCGATCGAATACCTCGCGCGCGAGGCCCCGGCGGCGGTCTATGAGCTGGAGCACGCGGGCGTGCCCTTCAGCCGCAATGCCGACGGGACGATCTATCAGCGCCCCTTCGGTGGGCACATGCAGAACATGGGCGCCGGCCCGCCGGTGCAGCGCACCTGCGCCGCGGCCGACCGCACCGGCCACGCCATGCTCCACGCCCTGTACCAGCAGAGCCTGAAGTATGACGCGGACTTCTTCATCGAGTATTTCGCGCTTGACCTCATCATGTCCGAGCGCGACGGGCAGAAGGTCTGCGTCGGCGTGATGGCGATGTGCCTCGACGACGGGACGATCCATCGCTTCCGCGCGCAGAGCGTGGTGCTGGCTACCGGCGGCTACGGCCGCTGCTACTACACCGCCACCAGCGCCCACACCTGCACCGGCGACGGCGGCGGGATGGTGCTGCGCGCCGGCCTGCCCTTGCAGGACATGGAGTTCGTCCAGTTCCACCCGACCGGCATCTACGGCGCGGGCGTGCTCATCACCGAAGGCGCGCGCGGCGAGGGCGGCTATCTCACCAACTCCGAGGGCGAGCGCTTCATGGAGCGCTATGCGCCCTCCGCGAAGGACTTGGCCAGCCGCGACGTGGTGAGCCGTTCGATGGCGCTCGAAATGCGCGAGGGGCGCGGGGTGGGGCCGGATGGCGACCACATCTACCTGCACCTCGACCACATCGACCCCAAGGTGCTGGCCGAGCGCCTGCCGGGGATCACCGAGAGCGGCAAGATCTTTGCGGGCGTCGACCTCACCAAGCAGCCGCTGCCCGTCACTCCGACGGTGCATTACAACATGGGCGGTATCCCGTGTAACTATCACGGGCAAGTCGTGACGCTGGGGCCGGACGGCAATCCGGACACCGTCATCCCCGGCCTCTATGCCGTGGGCGAGGCGGCCTGCGTCTCGGTGCACGGGGCGAACCGCCTGGGCTCGAACTCGCTGATCGACCTCGTGGTTTTCGGCCGCGCGACCGGGCATCACCTGCGCGATAACCTGACGCCCAATGCCAAGCAGGCCGAACTGCCCGCCGACAGCGCCGATTTCGCCCTGACCCGGCTCGATCACTTCCGCCATGCCTCGGGCGGCTCGCCCACCGCGCAAATCCGCGCGGAAATGCAGAAGGCGATGCAGAAGCACTGCGCGGTGTTCCGCGATCAGAAACTGATGGACGAGGGCGTCGCCAAGCTCGCCGAGCAGAACAAGCGGATGGAGGACATCCACGTCACCGACAAGTCGCTGATCTGGAACTCGGACCTGATCGAGACGCTGGAACTCGACAACCTCATGGCGCAGGCCAACGTGACCATGGCGTCCGCCGCCAACCGCAAGGAAAGCCGCGGCGCCCACGCGCACGAGGACTACCCCGACCGCAACGACAAGGAATGGATGAAGCACACCATCGCCTGGTTCGACGGCTGGGGCGGTCGCGGCTCGAACATCCGCATCGATTACCGTCCGGTCCACGAATACACGCTGACCGACGACATCAAGTATATCGAGCCCAAGGCGCGGGTGTACTGATCCCGAGCGACGGCCAATGACACCGAAGGCCCGGTTCCGCGAGGGACCGGGCCTTCGCTTTTGGCGAGCCAATCCGCTGCCGCTTGACCGGCCGTGCCGTTGCAGGCAGCTTCGCCTCCCGATGAATAGGGGCGCGATCATCGCTGGGCTTCTTGCGGCACTGCTCGCCGCGCCCGCAGCGCCGCAGACCGCCCCCGCCAGCCCCGTCCAGCCGCCGCCGCACTCCTTGCCGTTCCCCGATCTCGGCAGCGGCCAGAGCCGCGCCGAGCGGCGGGTGAGTTACGAGCTGGGTCCCGAACTCCGGCGCGGGTTCAGCGCCGCCGAGCTCCGCGAGCAGCAGCGGCGGCTCGATGCCGCGCTTGGCCAGCTCGCCGCGCACACGCCCGGCTCGCCCGATGCCTTCGTCGTCGCGATCGCGCTCGACAGCGATCCGGTCTTCGCCCGCGAGGCGCGCGAGGCGGGGCGGGTTCTGGCAGCGCGCTACGGCGCTCAGGGCCGCACGCTGGTGCTCGCCGGGCCGGACGGGACGCGCGACGATGCGCCGCACGGCTCGATCAGCGCGCTGGTGCTGGCGCTCGACCATGTCGGCAGGCTGATGGACCCGGCCGAGGACGTGCTGGTGCTCTACACCACCAGCCACGGGCTCGATCTCGGCCTTGCCTATCACTACGGCGACAGCGGCTACGGCATCCTCTCGCCGCAGCGGCTCAGGGCGGCGCTCGAGGAGGCGGGCATCCGGCGCCGCGTGCTGATCCTCTCGGCCTGCTATTCGGGAGTGTTCGTGCCGCTGCTCGCCGGGCCGGACACCGCGATCCTCACCGCCGCCGCCGCCACCCGTTCCTCCTTCGGCTGCGTCGCCGAGAACGACTGGACCTTCTTCGGCGACGCGCTCGTCAACCACGCGCTGCGCCAGCCGGTGCCGCTCGAGGAGGCGGCGCGGCAGGCCGGGCGCTATGTGGCCGAATGGGAGACAAGGGCGCGCGTCCTCGCCTCGCTGCCGCAGACCAGCATCGGCGCGGGCGCGAAGGCATGGCTGCCGCAGATCGAGGCACGGATGCCGCGCATCGCGAGCGCGCCGGTCGGCAGGCCCGCCTTCGACCCGGCAACTTTCACTCCGCCGGTGCGCGCCGGGCAGAAATGATCTTCACCGGCTTCGCGAGCATCTCGCCCTTCATCCACCCTTCGCCCTTGTCGGGATCGATGGCGCTCGCATGGATCTTCGCGACCACGTCCATGCCGTCCACGACGTAGCCGAACACGGCATAGCCGTTCCGCCACACCGGGTCGGTGGCGGCGGGATCGGCGTCGAGCCCGGTCTGGTCCTCGATCATGATCGAGAAATCGCCATTCGCGGTGCCCGGTTCGCCCATCGCCATCGACAGCGCGCCGTGGGTGTGGGTGAGGCCGGTCTTTGTGGTCGGCTCGTGCGGAATGCCGGGCAGGATGCGCTTGGGATCGAACTGCGTCCCGCCCTGCAGCAGCCCGTTGGGGCGCGGCTCGCGGTCCAATCGCATCGCGCGGTAGAACACCGTCCCGTCGAAGCGGCCCTCGTCGACATAGCGCAGGAAATTGGCCGCGGTGATCGGCGCGCGCTCGGTTTCGAGCGCGATAGTGATGTCGCCCATCTCGGTCTCGAGCACGACATCGACATGGGCGGCATCGGGGAAGGGACGCTTGCCGGGCCGCGCGGTCGCCTTCGTGGCGGGCACGGCGGCGACCACCACGGGCGCGCCGGCCACCGGGGCGCTGCCGGCGATCTCGAACTTCATCAGCAGGGTGCGCTGGCAACCGGGGCGCTGATCGGTCTCGCAATTGTTGAGGTTGTCGTCGGAGACGAGGTAGAGGAACTGCCGCCCCGCCTCCTCGCGGAACGCCAGCCCCTCGAAATTGTCGAGCATCAGCGGCGGGGTCAGCACGGCGAGAGTCCTGGCGGTGTCGTCGGGTGCGACTTCGACCACCGCGGCGCGGTTGCCTTCCTCGCGCCTGAAGCTGCGCAGCAGGACGAAGCAGGTGCCATCCGGCTTGCAGGCGGCGTCGGTCGGAACACCCCCGGCCGCGGCGATGCCCTGGGGCGCGGCGAGGGCAAAGCGATGCGCTCCCGCAGCGGTGACGCGCAGGCAATTGGGCCGCGCCGGATCGACCCACTCCCCGCAAGCCAGCAGGCCCTGCGGATAGGCGGCCAGCGCCTCGATGCCGCTATTCGCTTCGGTGATCGCGGCGATCAGCGGCGCGAGGCGCTCGTCGCTGCCGCTCGCCGCCTGCCCGAGCGCGGGATAGCGCCACACGCGGTGGTCCTGTTCGAATCCGACCAGCCATTCGCCCGAGGCGAGGCGCGTGACGCTTTCGGCATCGCCGCGCTCCTTGCCGCCGAGCTTGCGCCCGCGTTCGTCGAGCAGCGGGCCGAGCGCGATCGACTGGACGTCGACCAGCCGCCCCTGCACGTCGCCCGGGGTCATCACCAGCCAGCGCCCCTCGTCGGTGACGCCCCAAAGCCTGCCGTCGTGCCATTCGAGCCCCGAGATTCCGCCGATTTGCTCCTTGTCCGGGGCAATCGCCACCCCGCCGCGGAAGATCAGCTCGCCGACCTTCGCATCGGGTTCGCCCGGCGCCAGTTCGACCGGATCGGTGAGCGGCAGGAACTCCCCGGTCTGCGCCAGCAGCGGCGCGGCAAGAGCCATCAACAGGGCGAAAAGCGCGGCGCGGATCGTCATCCGTCCGAACATATCGGCGCTTCGTCGAGGCGCAAGCGGGGAGGGCGCCTGTTCATGCGAGCGCAAGGTTTACAGATGTAGTCGCAATGACTACAGATGTAATCAGCCTTGAGGGAGGCATCTCGTGACCACGCCGCAAGACCCTGTCCACGAACGCATCACCGAAGCCGAACTGGCGGTGATGGACGTGCTGTGGGAACGCCCGCGCCAGACCGCCGCCGAAGTGTGCGAAGCGGTCTGCGCGACCCGCGACTGGAGCCTCGCCACGGTCAAGACGCTGCTCGCGCGGCTGGTCCAGAAGGGCGCGCTCGCCGCGGCGCCCGACGGCCGGCGCTATCTCTACACCCCGCTGATCGCCCGCGAGACTTATGTCGGCGGCGAGAGCCGTCGCCTGGTCGACCGGCTGTTCGGCGGCCGCGCCGCCTCGCTGGTTGCGCATCTCGCCGAGACCGAGGCGCTGACCGAGGACGATCTCGCCGAGATCGAGGCGCTCCTGAAGGAGTTGCGGCCATGAGCGGCGCGCTGCTCGAGACGCTCGCCTGGACCGGCGCGCTGATCGCCCTGGTGCTCGTGCTGCGCCGCCCGGTGGCGCGGCTGTGCGGGCCGCAATGCGCCTATGCGCTGTGGGCGCTGCCGCTGTTGCGGCTCGCGCTCCCGCCGCTGACGCTGCCGGCCTGGATGGCGCCCGCTGCGACGCCTGCGGCTGCACCGCTCGCAGGCGCGGCCGCGGTGCCGCTGGCCGGACCGGTCGCTGCGGGGGCGGGTGCGCTCGAACCGGTCGCGGTCGTCGTCCCGTCCGTCGCCCCGACTGCCGCTCCGGGCTTCGACCTGGTCGCGGCGCTCGATGCGCTGCCGCTCGCGGAAATGCTGCTGGCGCTGTGGCTGGGCGGGGCGGCGGTGTTCCTGCTGCGCCGCTTCGCCGCCTATTTCGAACTGCGCGAGGAACTGCTCGCACAGGGCAGGGAGGTCGGACAGGCGCGCTGCCGTCTCGCCGCAATCCGGCTGGTCGAAACCCCCGGCACGCGCGCGCCGCTCGCCTTCGGGGTGCTCGATCCGGTGATCGCGCTGCCGCCGGGCTTCATGGCGCTGCCCGACCGCCGCGCGCGCGACCTCGCGCTCGCCCACGAACTCGCGCACCACCGCGCCGGCGATCTGCTGGTCAACATCCTCGCGCAGCCGCTGTTTGCGCTCCACTGGTGGAACCCGCTCGGCCACTATGGCTGGCTGGCGCTGCGCCGCGATCAGGAGGCGGCCTGCGATGCGCGCGTCACCGCCGCCGCCAGTGCCGAGGAGCGCGCCGCCTATGCCCGCCTCATCGCCGGTTTCGCCGCCGGTCCCAATCTCGCGCTGGCGGCACCCATGGCCTGCCCGGTGCTGGGCGAGAAATCCATCATCCAACGTCTGAGGAGCCTGTCGATGTCCCAAATGTCCCCCCGCCGCCGCCTGGCAGGCCGCGCGCTGCTCGCCGCGGGCGTGCTCGCGCTGCCGCTGACCGCGACGATCAGCTATGCCGCGACCGAGGCGGCGGCGCCCGTTCCCCCGGTGCCGCCCGCTCCGCCGGTGCCCCCGGCTCCCCCGGCACCGCCACTCGCCCCCGGTGCGCCGTCCGCCCCCGAGGCGCCGCGTCCTCCCGAAGCCCCGGTGCCGCCCGCCCCGCCGGCTCCGCCCGCGCCAATCGCCACGATCGATCCCGATGGCCCGGGCGATGTCGAGGTCACCGAGCGGGTGTGGCGCGATGCCGACGGCAAGGAGCGCCGCGTGAAGATGGTGACGCGCCGCAATGACGAGCGCGAGGCCATGGATGCCGCCGATCACGAAGCGATGCTCGCCGAACTGAAGCGCGGGCTCGCCGAGGCCGACCGTGCCCTCGCCGAGGTGCCGCGCGCGATCGAGGAGGCGATGGCCGCCAGCGCGGCGGCGCAGGCCGCGGGCGGACCGAAGGTCGTGGTGCGCCGCGAATGCCGTCCCGGCAGCGAGGAGGTCAGCGAGACCACCGAAGCCAAGGACGGCAGCCAGATCGTCACCATCTGTCAGGCGCGGATGTTCGCCTCCGCCCGCAAGGGGCTCGAGGAAGCGCGCGCCGAGATCGCGGGCGACAAGGACATTCCCGAAAAGACCCGCAAGCAATTGCTGCGCACGCTCGACGAACAGATCGCGCGCTGGAAGGACAAGGAAGGCTGAGCGCAGCCCGGCAGCGCGGCTATTCCTCGCCGGCGCGCTCTTTCGGGCGCGCCGGATAGTCGCATCCGCGACCCATCCCGAGACCCTTGAGGAACGCGCGCCGCACCATTCCCGCGGTGTAGGCGGCGCGCAGGGCGCGGTCGTTGCTGGCAGCGCCGGTCACTTCGCGCAGGATGCCGCGGAAGGGGATCAGCGAGCCGACCACGCTCTGCCCGATCCGCCCCTGGCTGAGGCGCCGGTTTCCGTCATCCTCCGCGATGTCGTAATCGGCGCCGAGCACCCGGTCGAGTTCGGCGATGTCGGCGACAATTGCGTTGCAGGTGGTCAGCCGCTCGCGCTCGTAGGGGTCCTCGACCGCGATCCTGAGCGCTTCCGGAATGTCGCGGCTGTCGATGTTGAGATCGCGCAAGGGGGTCTTGGCGACCTCCTCGGCATCGGGCTCGGGCATGACCTGGGCCGCCGCGGGGCCGGCGAGCAGGACGAGCGCGGCGAGCGCGCCGAACCTATTGGAAGAAGACATTGCACGCGCCGACATTCTCGCTCTCCAGTCCGAGCCTGAGCGCCGCCATGCGCTGTCGGCTGCTGCCATGGGTGAAGCTTTCCGGATTGATCGCCTGTCCGGCACCGCGCATCAGCGTGTCGTCGCCCACGGCGCTGGCCGCGGCGAGGCCTTCTTCGAGATCGCCCGGTTCGATGGCAGCACGGTTTTGCCCCGCCCATAGCCCGGCATAGCAGTCCGCCTGCAGCTCCATCGCCACCTGCAGGCGGTTGGCGGCGGCGGGGTTGCGCTGCTGCTCGCGCCGCACCTGATCGGCAAGCCCGGTGAGGTTCTGGACGTGGTGGCCATATTCGTGGGCGATGACATAAAGCCGCGCGAAATCCCCGCCAGTGCCCGACATCCGCGCCAGCTGGTCGTAGAAGGTGGTGTCGATATAGATGCGCCGGTCCGCCGGGCAGTAGAACGGCCCCGCCGCCGAGGTCGCGCTGCCGCAGCCCTCGGTGGTGACAGCGCCGTTGCGGTAGAGATCGAGTTCGGGCCGCGCGAAGCGGATGTCCTCGCGCGTCAGGATCGGCTGCCAGGTCTTGTTGAGGCTGGCGAGCGCGGCGCAGGCCTCGTTGGCGTAATCGCTGCTGGCGCAGACCTCGGCCGCGCTCATGTCGTTGCCTTGGGAGCCGGAGGCTTCGGCGGGCGCGGCCTGCTGCTGCACGCTCTCGACGATGCCGATGGTCTGCATAGGGTCGAGCCCGAACACCAGCGCGCCGACCAGCGCGATCACCAGCGTCCCGCAACCGATCCCGCCCGCGCGGCGCATCCCGCGGCCGCCCGCGCTCGAGCGGACGTCGATCTCCGAGGTGTCGTAGGGACCCAGCCGCATCGTCTCGTCTCCACCGCGTTCAAATCGCTGGACAGCGGCCTCGCGCCCGGCGAATAGCCTCAGCCGACCACAAGTGCAGGAGTTGCGGCGAATGCTCAAGGGAAAGCGGGCCCTTGTTACCGGATCGACCTCGGGAATCGGGCTGGCTGTCGCACGCGCATTGGCCGGCGCGGGCGCCGAGGTGATTCTCAACGGGCTGGGCGAGGCTGACGCCATCGCGGCGCTGTGCGAGGAGCTGGGCGCAAGCTACAACGGCGCCAACCTGATGAACCCGGCCGAGATCGCGGCGATGATGGAGGCGGTCGGCCCGGTCGACATCCTCGTCAACAACGCCGGGATGCAGCACGTCGCTCCGATCGAGGACTTCCCGCCCGAGAAGTGGGACGCGATCCTGGCGCTGAACCTGTCGGCGGCGTTCCACACCACGCGGCTCGCGGTGCCGGGGATGAAGGCGAAGGGCTGGGGGCGGATCATCGCCACGGCCAGCGCGCATTCGCTCACCGCCTCGCCGTTCAAGAGCGCCTATGTCGCGGCCAAGCACGCCATGGCGGGCTTCACCAAGACCATCGCATTGGAACTTGCCACCCACGGCATCACTGCCAACTGCATCTCGCCCGGCTATGTCTGGACCCCGCTGGTCGAGAACCAGATCCCCGACACCATGGCCGCGCGCGGGATGACCCGCGACGAGGTGATGAACGACGTGCTGCTCGCCAAGCAGCCGACCAAGCAGTTCATCCAGCCCGAGGATGTCGCGGCGCTGGCGCTGTTCCTGTGCGGCGATGCCGCACGCGGGATCACGGGCGCGAACTATTCGATCGACGGGGGCTGGACCGCCGAATGAGCACGCCCCGCGTCCGGCTGCTGGTCACCCTGCTGGCGAGCCTGCTGCTCGCCGCCTGCGCGCGCACCCCGGTCGAACGCGCGGCGGTTCCGGACAGGGCGGGGATCGCCGAAAGGCTGCGCGCCGACATCGCGGTGCTTTCGAGCGACGAATTCGACGGGCGCAAGCCGGGCACGCCGGGCGGCGAGAAGACGCTCGCCTATCTCGAGCAGCGCTTCGGCGAGGTGGGGCTGGTCTCGGGCACCGGCGATCCGGGCAGCTATTGGCGCAGCCCGGTCGACCTCGTCTCGGCGCGGCCTCTGGCGAGCAAGCTGACGCTGGCGCGCGGGCGCAAGGTGCTGGTGGTGCCCGAAAACGAAGGCTTCGCGGTCACCCGCCGTCGCCGCGCTTTGGCTGCGGGCGGGCCGGGCACGGGGGTGCCGGTGGTGTTCGTCGGCCATGGCGATGGCTCGGTGCTGGGCGCGGCGATGGCCGGGGCGGTGGCGGTGATGCTCGCCGATCCGGGCCGCGATGCCGCGCGCCGCGATGCGCTGTTCGCCCAGCGCGCGACCGCGGTGGTGACGGTGCTGCCCGAAGGCACGCCCCTGCCTGCGGTCGGCACTGCCGGGCGCACCGAACTCGCCAGCGAGGAGCGCGACACGCTCGGCGCCGCGATCACCGAGGGCGCGCTCGTAAAGGTGCTCGGCGCGGGCGAATGGAAACGCCTCAAGGCGCGCGCGGACGAGGCCGATTTCACCCCCATCGAGATCCAGCTCGCGGTCAGCATCGAGGCGAGTGCCGAACGCCGCGAGTTCGCCAGCGCCAACCTTCTGGGCATGATCCCCGGCACCGATCCGGCGGCGGGCGCGGTGCTGCTGATGGCGCATTGGGACCATCTCGGCGAATGCGCGCCGCCCGGAGCGCCCGACCGGATCTGCAACGGGGCGGTCGACAATGCGAGCGGGCTGGCGGTGATGCTGGAAGTGGCGCGGCGGCTGAAGGCCGGGCCGCCATTGAAGCGCGATGTCTATGTGCTCGCCACCAGTGCCGAGGAGGCCGGGCTGCTCGGCGCGCGCGCCTTCGTCAAGGCGCCGCCGGTATCGCTTGACCGCATCGTGGCGGCCTTCAACCTCGACATGCTCGCGCTCGCCCCGGCGGGCAGCCCGGTCGGCTTCATCGGCGAAGGGCACACCCCGCTCGATCCGCTGGTGCGCGCCGAGGTGGCGCGCAGCGGGCGCAGCATCGGCGATCCCGCGCTGGCCGAGAGCTTCCTGCGGCGGCAGGACGGCTGGGTGCTGCTCGAAAAGGGCGTGCCTGCGGTGCTGCTGTCGAACGCCTTCGGCAGCCGCGCGCTGCTCGAGCCGTTTCTTGCCGACACCTACCACCGCCCCTCGGACGAGGCCGCGGGCGTGGAGCTCGGCGGGGCGGTCGACGACCTGCTGCTAAACGAGGCGCTGGTGCGCGCGGTCGCCGACCCGGCACGCTATCCGGCAGGGGCTGCGAAGGGCCCCTAGCGCAAACTGGCCGGTGCGGTTACATGGGCCGCCACGAATCTCCCGCCAGAGGAGATGACCTCTCTTGTTTGGAAAGTGGCAGTCATGGATATCCCGCTCGGCCTCACCTTCGACGACGTGCTGCTCCGTCCGGCGGAAAGCAGCGTGCTGCCGAGCATGGCCGATACCACCACCCGCCTGACCCGCGACATCGCGCTCAACATCCCGATCCTGTCCTCGGCGATGGACACCGTGACCGAGGCCGACATGGCGATCGCCATGGCGCAGCTAGGCGGCATCGGGGTGCTGCACCGCAATCTCGACATCGCCGCGCAATGCGCCGCGGTGCGGGCGGTCAAGCGTTATGAAAGCGGCATGGTGGTGAACCCCATCACCATCGCCCCCGACGCAACGCTGGGCGAGGCGCAGGCGCTGATGCAGCAGCATCGCATCAGCGGCATCCCGGTGACCGATCGGGACGGCAAGCTGGTCGGCATCCTCACCAACCGCGACGTGCGCTTCGCCGAGAACCCGGCCCAGCCGGTGCGCGAGCTGATGACCACCGAGAACCTCGCCACCGTGCCGCTCGGCACCAGCCAGGACGAGGCGCGCCGCCTGCTCCACGCCCGCCGCATCGAGAAGCTGCTGGTGGTCGACGAGGCCTATCGCTGCATCGGCCTCATCACGGTCAAGGACATCGAGAAGGCGGTCACCTATCCCCATGCCACCAAGGATGCCACTGGCCGGCTGCGGTTGGCGGCGGCGACCACTGTCGGCGATGCCGGCTTCGCGCGCACCGAGGCGCTGGTCGAGGCCGAGGTCGACGTGATCGTGATCGACACCGCCCACGGCCACAATGTCGAGGTCGCCCGCGCGGTCGAGCGGGTCAAGAAGCTCTCCAACGCGGTGCAGGTGGTGGCGGGCAATGTCGCCACCGCCGAGGCGACCCGCGCGCTGGTCGATGCCGGCGCGGATGCCATCAAGGTCGGGATCGGTCCGGGCTCGATCTGCACCACCCGCGTCGTCGCGGGGGTGGGCGTGCCGCAGCTCACCGCGATCATGGAAAGCGCCGCCGAGGCTGCCAAGAGCGGCGTGCCGGTGATCGCCGACGGGGGCCTGCGCACCAGCGGCGACGCGGCCAAGGCGCTCGCGGCAGGGGCGTCCTCGGTGATGGTCGGCTCGATGCTCGCCGGGACCACCGAAAGCCCGGGCGAGGTGTTCCTCTACCAAGGCCGCTCCTACAAGGCCTATCGCGGCATGGGCTCGGTCGGCGCGATGGCGCGCGGCTCGGCGGACCGCTATTTCCAGCAGGACGTCAGCGCGATGAAGCTGGTGCCCGAGGGGATCGAGGGGCAGGTGCCCTTCAAGGGCCCGGCGGCGGACGTGGTCCACCAGCTGGTCGGCGGGATCAAGGCGGCGATGGGCTATACCGGCTCCGGCACCATCGCGGACCTGCAGAAGCGCGCCCAGTTCGTGCGGATCACCAATGCCGGGCTGTCCGAAAGCCATGTCCACGATGTCGCGATCACCCGCGAGGCTCCCAATTACCCGACCCGCTGAATGACCCCCGCCGCGCGCGTCGAGGCGGCGATCGAGGTGCTCGATCGCGTGATCGCCGCCGCGATCGCCGAGGGTGCGCCTGCCGACCGCATCATCGCGGACTATTTCCGCACCCGCCGCTATGCCGGGTCGAAGGACCGCCGGGCGGTGCGCGAACTCGCCTATGCCGCGATCCGCGCCTGCGGCGAGGTGCCGGAAAGCGGCCGCGCGGCGATGCTCGCGCTGGCCGGGGAGGACGCCGCGCTGGCGAACCTGTTCGACGGGTCGCCGCATGGACCCCAGACGATTGCCGAGGGCGAGGCGGCGGCGCAGCGCGGGATCGCGCCGGCATGGCTGGTCGCGGCGCTTGCCGCTTCGGGCATCGGGGATGACGTCATGGCGGCGATGCTGGGGCGTGCGCCGCTCGATGTGAGGGTCAACAGCCTCAAGGCCGAACGCGCGACGCTGCGCCTGCCCGAGGAGGGCGAGGTCCTGCCCGCGCCCAACGCCCTGCGCTTTCCCGCCGGGACGGCCGTGGAAAAGTGGGACGCCCACCGGGACGGCCTGATCGAGGTGCAGGATCATGGCAGCCAGCTCGCCTGCCTTGCCGCAGCCGCGCAGCCGGGGGAGACGGTGGTGGACCTGTGCGCGGGCGGCGGGGGCAAGACCCTCGCGATGGCTGCGGCGATGGACAACCAGGGCGTGCTGGTCGCCAGCGACACCGACCGCGCGCGCCTCGCCAAGCTGCCGCCGCGCGCTGCGCGGGCGGGCGCGCGCATGATCGAGACCCGGCTGCTGTCACCGCGCCGCGAGGCCGAGACGCTCGCCGACCTTGCTGGCAAGGCCGACTGCGTGCTGGTCGACGCGCCGTGTTCGGGCACCGGCACCTGGCGGCGCAAGCCCGAGGCCAAGTGGCGGCTGACGGGCGAGCGAATCGCGCGTTTTGCCGCCGTGCAGGATCGCCTGCTCGATGTCGCCGCCCCGCTGGTGCGGCCCGGCGGGCGGCTGGTGTTCGTCACCTGCTCGGTGCTCGATACCGAGGGGGCGGAGCGGATCGCGGCCTTCCTCGCGCGCCATCCCGGTTGGCGGGCGGCGGTGCCGACGCTCCCGCTCGGCCGCGCGCACGGGCAAGGCTGGCGGCTGGATCCGCACCATGACGGCACGGACGGATTTTTCGTCGCCTGCTTGCATTCGCCATGATAGGCTACGATGCTATGACAGAGCCATCCGGTTCCCGGTCTCTTGCCCTGAAGGAGCTTCTGATGCGTTTTGCGCCCGTTGCCGCCGCTCTCTCGCTGTGCCTCGCCATGACCGCGAGCATCTCCAGCGCCGGCACCGGCGGGGCGCCCGATCCGCGTGCGGAATCGCTGATCGCGCAGGGCCGCGCCGCGCTAGCCTCGGGCGAGACCGAGGCGGCGGTCGATGCCTTCGAGGCGGCACTGGCGGTCGATCCCGGCTACACGCCGATCTTCATCGAGCTGGCCGAGGCGGCGCGCCAGAACGGGCTGCAGGGCAAGGCGATCAAGTATTACCGCGAGGCGCTCGACCGCGATCCGGGCAACTTCGCCGCGATCTCGGGCGAGGGCGAGGCGCTGGTCGAAAAGGGCGCGATCGAGAAGGCCAAGCGCAACCTCGCGCAGCTGCAGTCGATGTGCGGCGACAAGTGCCCCGAAACGCTCGCGCTGCAATCCACCATCGCGCGCGGCATCCCTGCGCGGCTCGCGGCGGACAGCAGCGCCGCGGCGGGCCCCTCGAGCAACTGACCGCTCAGATCAGGTCGCGGAACTCGGCGAGCACCGCCTCGTAGACCGCGCGCTTGAAGGGCACGATCACCTCGGGCAGCAGGCCCGGATCGATCCAGCGCCATGCGTTGAACTCGGGCGGGTCGTGCGCTTCGAGGTTCACGTCGGCATCCTCCCCCAGGAACCGCCCCAGGAACCAGTGCTGCTGCTGGCCGCGATACTTGCCCTTCCACACCCGGCCGAGCAGTTCGTCGGGCAGGTCGTAGAGCAAGGGCTGCGAGGCCGGGGCGATCACCTCCACCAGATGCGCGCCGATCCCGGTTTCCTCGGCCAGCTCGCGCAGCGCGGCGTCCTGCATATCCTCGCCCGGGTCGATCCCGCCCTGCGGCATCTGCCAGAAGCCGTGCGCCTTGGGATCGATCCGCTGGCCGACGAAGACGAGCCCGGCGGTGTTCACCAGCATGAACCCCGCACAGGGGCGATAGGGGAGCGCCTCGCGGTTCATGCCGGGTTCGCCAGCATGAATTGCATGGCCGCCACGATCCGTTCGAGGTCGGCTTGCGTGCTCGGGACCATCTGGCGCAGGTTGGTGAAGGAGTGCGTCACCCCGCGCATTTCGAGGAACACCACGTCGCGTCCGGCATCGACCAGCGCCTTGGCATAGGCGCGCCCCGAATCGCGGATCGGATCGAGGCTCGCGGT
The DNA here is from genome assembly GCA_016125555.1 of Porphyrobacter sp. Taxonomy (GTDB): domain Bacteria; phylum Pseudomonadota; class Alphaproteobacteria; order Sphingomonadales; family Sphingomonadaceae; genus Erythrobacter. The sequence continues at coordinate 266,753 of WGLN01000001.1, read as the reverse complement.
GACGACGATGGTGGGCGGGGCCTCGGAATGGTCTGCGAGGATCGGAAAGCCGCGCGGGTCGCTCCGGTCGGCGGCATAGGCGGCATCGAAGAAGCCCATCGTCTCGGCGGTGAGCAGGAAGCCTTCGCTGAACGCCGCCATGCTCGCCGAACCATCGGCGTCGGCGACCAGCGGGAAGATCGGCACCTGCAGCACCACCGGCACCTCCGCGGGGCGCTGCCCAAGCATCTGCCCGACCACCACCGTGGCATTGCCGCCTGCCGAATCGCCGATGGTGACGAGGCCGCTGGCCTTGCAGCCCAGCGCGGCGGGGCTTCCGGCCACCCAGCGCGTTGCCGCCTCGCAATCGAGGATCGCGGCGGGGAAGGGCGCCTCGGGCGCACGGGCATAGTGGACCGCGACCAGCGGCAGGTCGGTGAGCGCGGCGATTTCGCTGCACAGCGCATGGTGCGTGTCGAGATCGCCGATCACGAAGCCGCCGCCGTGGTAGAAGACGATCACCGGCGTTGCCTCGTCGCGGGTCTCGCGCGCGTCGTAGAGGCGCAAGGGGATTTCGCCCTCCGGGCCGGGGCAGGCAAGGTCGCGGATCACCGCGAGCTCGCGCGCCGGGCGGTCGGCGAGGTTGTGCATCGCCTGGTAGGAGGCGCGCGCTTCCTCGAGACTCATTTCGGTGATTTTCGGCCCGTTCACCTGCGCCATCATGTCGAGGAAGGCCTTCATGTCGGGGCGGATGTAGGGCGCTTGCGTCATCGTGGTTCTCTCCCGTGTCTTTCGCGCTGCGATAGGCGAGGCCCCCCCAAATCTCCAAGCGCGCATTTCCACTCGCTAGATTGGCGGCGGCGCGCTAGCCAGCGTTCTCATGGACAATCTGACACATAGCCTCGTCGGCGCGGTGCTGGGGCAGGCGGGGCTTAAGCGGACCACGGGGCTTGCCATGCCGGCCCTCATCATCGGCGCGAACCTGCCCGATGTGGACGCGGCGTGCTTCTTCTGGCTCGAGGGCACCGAGCACCTCGCCTTCCGCAGAGGCATCACCCACGGCCCGCCCGCACTGGTGCTGCTGCCCTTGGTGCTGGCGGGGATATTGTGGGCGTTCGACCGCTGGCAGACCAAGCGCGGCACGCGGCCCGAGGCGCGGCTGCCGGTGCGCTTCGGGTGGCTCTATGCGATGGCCTTCATCGGCTGCCTCACGCACCCGGCGATGGACTGGCTCAATGTCTACGGCATCAGGCTGCTGGAGCCCTTCTCCTCGCAATGGTTCTACGGCGACACGCTGTTCATCATCGACGTGTGGCTATGGGCGCTGCTGATCGCGAGCGTGTGGGTGTCGCGGCGGCGCGAGAAGGCGGGAGCGGAGTGGGCGCGCGCTGGGCAGGTGGGGATTGCGGCGGTGCTGGTCTATATCGGGGTGAATGCCTTGACCACGTGGAACGACAAGAATTTCTACTCCTACACGCCCATCAGCGGAGCGACCGTGATCGCCAGCCCGCTGCCGCTTTGGGGACCCCTGCGGCGTGAGCTCATCGTCGGCGAGAACGGACGCTATGGCATCGACGGCGAAGTCGTCGGCGATTGCCGCCTCCCCGACCTCACCGAGGCCCGCGGCACCAATCCCCAGCTCGACGCCTTCCTGTTCTGGTCGCGCGCGCCCTTTGCCACGCGGGCGGCGGACGGCTCGGTGGTCCTCTATGACGCCCGCTTCACCGATCCGCGCGCGCGGGACCGGTTCTCGGTCGCGCTGCCGGATGTGCGGTGTCAGCCTTTGGGCGAGGAACCGAGTTCGGGCTAAGCGCATTACCTCACCACACCCGTTCGTGCTGAGCTTGTCGAAGCACCGTCCTTTCTCGGGCAGACGGGTTGAAGAGAAGTGCGGCCCTTCGACAAGCTCAGGGCGAACGGAGGTCTTTCTTTGAGTTCTCCCCAGATCGTATGGCTGCGCCGCGACCTGCGCCTTGCCGATAACCCTGCGCTCTATCGCGCCGCCAAGGCCGGGCCGGTGGTGTGCGTCTATGTCCTCGACGACGAGAGCCCGAAGCACCACGCCTACGGCGGCGCCTCGCGCTGGTGGCTGCACCATTCGCTCGAAAGCCTGTCGAACAGCCTCGCGCAGCGCCACACGAAGCTGATCCTGCGGCGTGGCGACGCAGTGGAGGAGCTTGCCAAGCTGGCGGCGGAGGTCGGAGCGAGCACCATCCACGCCAACCGTCATTACGAGCCGTGGTGGAGGAAGGCGCAGAAGAAGCTCGCCGAACGGCTCGACCTCCAGCTCTACGACGGCAACTACCTGATGCCGCCCGGTTCGATCCTCACCGGATCGGGCGAACCCTACAAGATCTACACCCCTTTCAGCCGGGCGATGCGCAGCGCGTTTCCCCCGCGCGACGAACTGCCCGCGCCCGAAACCCTGTCCTCGCCCGAAAGCTGGCCCGCGAGCGACAATCTCGCCTCATGGAACCTGCTCCCCACCAGGCCCGACTGGGCGGGGGGCTTGCGCGAATTCTGGCAGGTGGGCGAGGAGGCCGCGCACGAGCGCCTCCAATGGTGGCTCGACCACGTCGACGGCTATAACGACAAGCGCAACCTGCCGAGCGTGGACGGGGTCTCGCGCATGTCCCCGCACCTTCACTTCGGCGAAATCTCGCCGATCCAGATGTGGCACGCCTTCAAGCACAAACGTTCGGACGGCTGGCGCACCTATGAAGGCGAGCTGATCTGGCGCGACTACGCCCAGAACGCGATCTGCCAGTTTCCCGATTACGCCACCAAGAACTACCGCGAGGATTTCGACCGCTTCGGCTGGCGCGATCCCGCCACCGACGAGGCCGCCGCGCGCGATCTGAAAGCCTGGCAGCAGGGCCGCACCGGCTACCCGATCGTCGATGCCGGGATGCGCCAGCTGTGGCAGACCGGATGGATGCACAACCGCGTGCGGATGATCACCGCCAGTTTCCTCATCAAGCACCTGCTGATCGACTGGCGCGAGGGCGAAAAGTGGTTCTGGGATTGCCTTGTCGATGCCGACTACGCGTCGAACGCCACCAACTGGCAGTGGACCGCGGGGACCGGGGTGGATTCGAACATGTTCAGCCGGATCATGGCCCCGCTGACGCAATCCGAGAAGTTCGATGCTGCGCGCTACATCCGCACCTATGTGCCCGAATTGAAGGGGCTTTCCGATGCCGCGGTGCACGATCCCGAGGAGGCCGGGTGCCGCCCCGCCGGCTATCCGCGCAAGATCATCGCCCACAAGGCGGCGCGCGAACGGGCGCTGGCGGCCCTGAAGGCGATGAAAGGCGGCTGACGGGGGCTTGCCCCGCGCATAGCCACCCGCCTATCCTCTCCCCACAAGATGGCGAGAGGAGTTGAGGCATGAGGGCACTGCGGGGCATTTCGCGAATGGTTGCGGGCGCGGGGTTGGCCGCGCTGCTGGCGGGTTGCGCAGGCTCCTACGCCCCGGCGGACGACGTCGCCGCCGCACCTCCGCCGCTCCCTGCCGTGACCATGACCCAGCCGCCCGAGCACCCGCAGTCCGAATTGCAGGTGCTGTTCTGGAACGATGCGCAGCGCTCGGCGCGTTTCCGAGCTATGGAGGACTGGTTCGCGGGGATCGAGGTCCCGCCCGCGCGCACCCCGCGCGCGCTGCCGCAGGGGGCGCCGCTCAGCCCCGCGCTGCAGGCCGATCTCAGGGCGCTGATGGCCGAAACCCATGCGGCCGGCATCATGGTGCTGCAGGGCGGCAAGGTCCGTTTCGAGGATTACGGGCTCGGCATGGGGCCCAAGGACCGCTGGACCAGCTTCTCGGTCGCCAAGAGCTTCACCTCCACCCTGCTCGGCGCGGCGGTAAAGGACGGCTTCATCAAGAGCCTGTCCGATCCGGTCACCGACTACATCCCCGATCTCGCCGGTTCGGCCTATGACGGGGTGACCGTCCGCCAGCTCGCCACCATGACCAGCGGCGTCAAGTGGAACGAGGACTACACCGATCCCAACAGCGACGTCGCACAGATGAATCGCTACGTTGTCGAATACGGCCCCGACGCGATCGTCATGCAGATGAAGGGTCTGGAGCGCGAGGCGCAGCCGGGCACCAAGTGGGTCTACAAGACCGGCGAGACCAACCTCATCGGGGTGCTGGTGGAAAACGCCGTCGGCCTGCCGCTCGCCGAATATGCGCAGAAGAAGATCGTCGAGCCGGCGGGCTTTGCCGGGGGGATGTTCTGGATGGTCGACCCGCGCGGCGGCAATATCGGCGGGTGCTGCCTGTCCCTGCGGCTGTCGGATTACGCGCGGATGGGCCAGTTCGTGCTCGAGGGCGGCAAGGGCGCGGTGCCCGAGGGCTGGTTCGCCGAGGCGACCGCGCGGGTCGTCGACTTCGGCGAGGGCGGCTACGGCTATCAGTGGTGGACCTATCCCGGCGGCAATTTCGGCGCGCAGGGCATCTTCGGCCAGGCGATCACCATCGTGCCCGACAAGCAGCTGGTGGTCGCGGTCATCAGCAACTGGCCGACCGCGACATCGAGCGACTATCGCCGCAAGACCGGTGCGCTGGTGATGAAGATCGCCGCGTCGATCACGTAGGGCAGCGGGCGGCGAGCGGCGTCGGCCCGTCGTCGCTCAGATCACCTGACGGTAGACGCCCACATTGCTGTAACGCTGCAGGATGTTGTCGTGCACGATCGGGCTCAGCAGTTCCGAAAAGGCGCAGCCGACGATGCAGTTGTCCCACCACACCACCTCGGCCTGCAGCGATTCGAGGCCGGGCAGGGTCAGCCAGCACAGCTGGCCTTCGTGCATCCGGTTGATCGAGGCCGCCGAGAAGCCCGAGATCGACAGGTCATGCACCACGCTCTGGAAGGCGCGGCCGCCCGAGGCGCGCAGCGTCGCCGGGATGGTGAGACGGGTGCGAGGCGCGCAGCGGTCCTCCTGCGCGGCCAGACGATAGGAATCGCGGTCCAAAGCCATCGCGTTCAACCTCGTTACGGCACCGCGCGGGCCTGCGCGGGCTTGGCCGAAGGTTCTTGCCGCAAAAGGCTAACGAAGCCTTGAAAGCGATGCTTAACGCGGCGTTAGGGGGCCGAAAAAAGGGATGCGTCAGTCGATCCGCTCGCGATGCAGCGAATCGAAGCCTTCCGTGAGCAGCGCGACGATCCGCTCGGCCACCGCTTCGGGCGGCTTGAGGCTCATCGGGTCCTCGCCGGGATAGGCGCGCGCGCGCATTTCGGTGCGGGTCGCGCCCGGATCGATGATCGCGACCCGCAAGGGGCCGAGCTTCTCGACCTCGGCGGCATAGGTTTCGAGCATGTTCTCGAACGCCGCCTTGGTCGCGCCGTAAGCCCCCCAATAGGGCCGCGGCGCCGAGCCGAGACTGCTGGTGAGCCCGACGATCCGCCCCGCCTCGGCGCGGCGCAGCAGCGGGTCGAAGGAGGCGATCAGCGCCTGGGTGGCGACCACATTGGTGAGCAGCGCCTGGTTGAACTGCTTCGGCTCGATCTGCGAAAGCGGTGTGAGCTCCGGCAGATAGGCCGCTGAAAGAACGAGGATATCGAGCGTGTCCCAGCGCCCGGCAATGGCCTGCGCGAGGCGCGGCACCGCATCGGGCTCGGTCAGGTCGAGCGGGGCGATGGTCGATGTGCCGCCGGCGGCGTGGATCGCGTCCTCGACCTCCTCGAGCGCCTTGACCTTGCGCGCCACGAGGATGACGTGCGCGCCCGCCCCGGCCAGCGCCTTCGCCGTGGCAGCGCCGATCCCGCGGCTCGCGCCGGTGACGAGCGCGATGCGCCCGGAAAGCGGTTTGGCAGTCTCGGTCATGTCGGTCACGCGGCCTTGGGGTCAGCGAAGGGAAGTTCGGCGTTCTTCGCCTCGCTCTGGGCGAGGTCGGTCAGCGCGGTGGGGTAATCGCCGGTGAAGCAGGCGTCGCAGAATTGCGGGCGCGCCGCATCGCGCTTCTCGCGCCCGACTGCGCGGTACAGCCCGTCGATCGAGATGAAGGCGAGGCTGTCAGCCTTGATGAACTGGCGCATCGGCTCGAGCTCCATGCGCGCGGCAAGCAGCTTGGAGCGTTCGGGCGTGTCGACGCCGTAGAAGCAGGAATGCGCGGTGGGCGGGCTGGCGACGCGGAGATGGACTTCCTTGGCGCCCGCCTCGCGCATCATCTCGACGATTTTCAGCGAGGTGGTGCCGCGCACGATCGAATCGTCGATCAGCACGATCCGCTTGCCTTCCACCAGCGAACGGTTGGCGTTGTGCTTGCGCTTGACCGAGGAATGGCGTGCGCCGTCCGAAGGCTGGATGAAGGTGCGCCCGACATAGTGCGAGCGGATGATCCCGAGCTCGAAGGGAATGCCCGAGGATTGCGCGAAGCCGATCGCGGCGGGCACCCCGCTGTCGGGGACGGGGACGACGAGGTCGGCCTCGCACGGCGCCTCGGTCGCGAGCTGCGCGCCGATCGCCTTGCGCGCCTCGTAGACCGAGCGGCCGGCGAAGACGGAATCGGGCCGGCTGAAATAGACGTGCTCGAAGATGCAGGGGCGCGCGGGCGGGCTGCCGAAGGGGCGCACCGAGCGGATCTGCCCGGCGAAGTCGACCAGCACCAGCTCGCCCGGCTCGACCTCGCGGATGAAATCGGCGCCGACCACGTCGAAGGCGACCGTTTCGGAGGCGAACAGGATCGCGTCTCCCATCTTGCCCATCACCAGCGGGCGGATGCCGAGCGGGTCGCGGCAGGCGATCATCCCCTCGGGCGTCATCACGATCAGCGCGTAGGCGCCCTCGACCAGCCGCAGCGCGTCCACCAGCCGGTCGGCGATGGTGGGATAGCGGCTGGTGGCGACGAGGTGGATGATCACCTCGGTGTCGGAGGTCGACTGGAAGATCGAGCCCTTGGCGACCAGATCGGCGCGCAGGGTCATGGCGTTGGAGATGTTGCCGTTGTGCGCCACCGCGAAGCCGCCGCTGGCGAGATCGGCATAGAGCGGCTGGACGTTCCTGAGGCCCGAACCCCCGGTGGTCGAATAGCGCACGTGGCCGGCGGCCATGTGGCCCGGCAGCTCGGCAATCGCTTCGGAGGAGGAGAAGTTCTCGGCGACATGGCCAAGCCCGCGACGCACGAAGAACTCGCGCCCGTCCCAGCTGACGATGCCGGCCGCCTCCTGCCCGCGGTGCTGGAGCGCGTGCAGGCCGAGCGCGGTCGCGGCCGACGCATCGGAGGCGTTGATCGCGCCGAAGATGCCGCACTCCTCGCGCAGCTTGTCGCCATCCGCGTCGCGGAAGGGGTGGGTCACGTTAAGGGGTGTCATGGGCATCACCAGACCTGTGCGCAGCGTTACCGCCGGTGGGCACTGCCCCAATGGCGATGTGACGGATCAATTACAAGGGAAAGCGCCCCGTGATGCCCGCCTTTTTGCCGACCGAAGTGTGACAGAGGGGGAAAGCGGGGCCACCCGTCCTCAAGCAGCGAAGCGGTAGGACAACAAGGACTCACGGGATTGCGGCCTTCCCCCGCGCGCACTACAGGCTGCGTTCATCAAGCACAGGGCAGCCCGCACAACCGATGCTTTCCCCCTTCGAATGGATGATCGCCAAGCGCTACCTCTGGCCCGGCAAGGGCGAGGCCTTCATCGCGCTTGTCGCCGGCATATCGGTGGGCGTGGTGATGCTCTCGGTCGCGATGCTGGTGATCGTGATGAGCGTGATGAACGGCTTTCGCGCCGAGCTGCTCGACAAGATCGTGAGCCTCAACGGCCACGCCATCATCCAGTCCTATGGCGGGAAGCTGGAAAACTGGCAGGACGTGCTCGCCAGGGTCAAGGCGACCCCGGGTGTCGTCAGTGCCTCGCCGCTGATCGAGAAACCGCTGCTCACCAGCTTCAACGGCAATGTCGAGGCGGTATTCGTGCGCGGCCAAACCGATGCGGATATCGACAAGCTCGGCGAAAAGGTCGTGCTCGGCGACATGCGCAGCCTCTACCGCCCTTCGAGCACCGGCGCGGCCGGGCGCGTGGCGATCGGCTCGCGGCTCGCGCAGAACATCGGCGCTCGGGTCGGCGACACCATCACCATCATCAACCCGCAGGGGCGCACCACGCCCTTCGGCAGTTCGATCCGGCGGATCGGCTACGAGGTCGGGGCGATCTTCGAGGTGGGCATCTACGACTACGACGAAAAGTTCATCGTCATGCCGATGAAGGACGCGCAAACGCTGCTGCTGATGGGCGATTCGGTCGGCATGATCGAGGTCACCGTCACCGATCCCTACCGGGTCGGCGAGATTCTCGCGCCCGTTCAGGACCAGCTCGCCGGACAGGCGGTGATCGCCGACTGGAAGAGCATCAACTCGGCGCTGTTCGAGGCGCTGCAGGTCGAGCGCGCGGCGATGTTCCTGGCGCTCAGCTTCATGGTGGTTGTCGCGGCCTTCAACATCTTGTCGAGCCTTGTGATGCTGGTGCGCGCCAAGACCCGCGACATCGCGATCATGCGCACCATGGGCGCGACGCGGCGCAGCCTCACCAAGATCTTCGTCACCACCGGGACCACCATCGGCGCGATCGGCACCGCGGCGGGGCTGGTGCTGGGCGCGGTGGTGCTGTTCTTCCGCGAGCCGATCGTCGATTTCATCGCCTTCACCACCGGCCAGCAGATCTGGGACCCGCAGGTGCGGTTCCTCTCGACCCTGCCCTCGCGCACAGACCCTTGGGAAGTGTTCGGGATCGTTGCGCTGGCGCTGGTGATGAGCTTTCTTGCAACGCTCTACCCGGCCTTCAAGGCGGCGAACACCGATCCGGTGCAGGTGCTGCGTTATGAATAGCGGAACGGCCACGGTCAGTCTCAAGGGGCTGAAACGCTCCTTCCAACAGGGGGACACGCGCATCGAGGTGCTGCGCGGGGTCGATCTCGACATCATGCCGGGCGAGATCGTGGCGCTGCTCGGCCCCTCGGGTTCGGGCAAGTCGACGCTGCTGCAGGCGGTGGGGCTGCTCGAAGGCGGGTTCGAGGGGCAGATCGCCATCGCCGGGCAGCAGGCCGAAAGCCTGCCCGCCGATGCGCGGACCCGGCTGCGGCGCGAACATCTCGGCTTCGTGTACCAGTTCCACCACCTCTTGCCCGATTTCGACGCGCGCGAGAACGTGGTGATGCCGCAGATGATCCGCGGTGTGTCCCGTCCGCAGGCGGAGGAGCGTGCCGAAAGCCTGCTCGCCAGCCTCGGCCTCGGCGAAAGGCTCACCCACCGGCCGAGCCAGCTGTCGGGCGGCGAGCAGCAGCGCGTCGCGGTCGCCCGCGCGCTTGCCAACCGGCCGACGCTGGTGCTCGCGGACGAGCCCACCGGCAATCTCGACGAGCACACCTCCGATGCGGTGCTCGCGCAGTTTCTCGAACTCGTGCGCGGGGAGGGCAGCGCGGCGCTGGTCGCCACCCATAACGAGCGCCTCGCGAGCCGGATGGACCGCGTGGTGCGGCTGAAGGAAGGCGTGCTGCGCTAGCGGATCGGCACTTCGCTCCCCACATTGCACGGGTTTGCAAGACAAGGAGGAAGCGATCATGACCGACCATCCCCCCACCTCCGGCGGGCTCACCAACCAGAGCGGCAGCCACGCCTGGGACGACCGTGCGGCGATCCATGCCAAGGATGATGGCGGCGGCCTGCTCGACGGCGGCAAGGCGCTGACCCGCGGCACCTTCGCCGAGATGATCCGCCACCTCGTCGCGCTCCCGGAGGCGGAGCGCCGCGGCTACGTGATCGAGAAGGCCGGCGACCGGCGCTATTCGGCCCAGGAAGCGATGGCGCTTGCCTCGCGCCCCGATTTTCCCGCACAAGGCGGCGGATAGCACACCAGCCTGCGGGGGACCCATGACGACGATCGCCGACTTCACCGTCACCACCAACCGGGGCGAGAGCCTCGACCTTTCGGACAAGCTCGGCAAGGTGCTGCTGGTGGTCAACACCGCCAGCAAGTGCGGCTTCACGCCCCAGTATGACGGGCTGGAAAAGCTCTACCAGCAGTTCAAGGACAAGGATTTCGAGGTGCTGGGCTTCCCCTGCAACCAGTTCGGCGCGCAGGAACCGGGCAGTGCGGACGAGATCGCGGAGTTCTGCAAGGTCAATTTCGGCGTCACCTTCCCGCTGATGGCCAAGATCGACGTCAACGGCGACAACGCCTCGCCGCTGTTCGACTGGATGAAGAAGGAAGCCAAGGGCCTGATGGGCACGACCGCGATCAAGTGGAACTTCACCAAGTTCCTGATCGACCGCGAGGGCAATGTGGTGAAGCGCTACGCCCCCACCGACAAGCCCGAGGGAATCGCGAAGGACATCGAGAAGCTGCTGTGAGATTTCCCCCGCCTGTGGAGAATTAACCCGCAGCACCGCTTCCGCACATCGCGGCAAATTCCTAGATTGCGCGTCATGCCCTTCGCCCCCTTCGTTCCCTTGCGCGTGCTATCGTCCTTCTCGATGCTCGAAGGGGCGATCGATCCCAAGGCGATTGCCAAGCTGGCCAGGGAGCGCGGCTTTCCCGCCATCGCGATCTGCGACCGCAACGGCCTCTACGGCATCATGGCCTTCGCCGCCGCCTGCAAGGGCGAGGGCGTGCAGCCGATCATCGGCGCACTGCTCGGCGTGGCGCGCGAAGGGGTGGAGGGTTCGGGCGCACGCGCGATCGATTACCTGCCGCTCTACGCGCAGGACGAGGAAGGCTATGGCAACCTGTGCCACCTCGTCAGCATGGCGCATCTCGACCGCCCGCTGGAGCTGGAGCCGCACGTCACGCTCGCCGATCTCGAAGGACGCAGCGGCGGGCTGATCGCACTGACCGGCGCGGGTGAGGGCGGGGTGACGCGGCTGCTGGCGGAAGGCCAGCACGAGGCGGCGGCGCGGCTATCCGATACGCTCCAGCGGCTGTTTCCGGGGCGACTCTATATCGAGCTCGCGCGCAACGGCGATACGGTGGCGGCGCGCGCCGAGGAGGCGCTGGTCGATCTCGCCTATGCGAAAGGCCTGCCGCTGGTCGCCACCAACCCGGCCAACTTCGCCGAGCCGCATGAATACCGCCTGCACGACGCGTTGCTGTGCATCGCCCATTCGACCCAGATCGACGCCGAGGACCGCCCGCGTTCCAATCCGGAGAACTACGTCAAGCCCGCGAGCATTATGGAAGAGGCCTTCGCCGACCTGCCCGAGGCGACCGCGAACACGCTGGTCATCGCCCAGCGCTGCGCCTTCGCGCCGCCCTATCGCAAGCCGATCCTGCCGAGCCTCGCCGGCGATCTCGAGGGCGAGGCGCGGATGCTGGCGGAGGATTCGCGGGCCGGGCTCGTGGAGCGGTTGGCCCTCTATTATCCCGAAAACTGCCGCGCCGAACTCCAAGAGGCGCTGAACTTCACCTCCGCCGATGCGCTCGCCGAGGCCGAGGCCGCGTTCGCCGCGCTGAAGGACGCCGGGGCCTTTGCGGAAGTGCTGACCTACAAGCGCCGGCTCGAATTCGAGATCGACGTGATCGTGAAGATGGGCTTTCCCGGCTACTTCCTGATCGTTGCCGATTTCATCAAGTGGGCCAAGGACAATGGCATCCCGGTCGGGCCGGGGCGCGGCGCGGGGGCGGGTTCGGCGGTCGCCTGGGCGCTGACCATCACCGATCTCGATCCGATCCGGCTGGGCCTGCTGTTCGAACGCTTCCTCAACCCCGAGCGCGTGTCGATGCCCGACTTCGACATCGACTTCTGCGAAACCCGCCGCGGCGAGGTGATCCGCTACGTGCAGGCCAAATACGGCTCGGACCACGTCGCGCAGATCATCACCTTCGGCACGATGAAGGCGCGCGCGGTGCTGCGCGATTGCGGGCGCATCCTGCAGATGAGCTACGGGCAGGTCGATCGCCTCTGCAAGATGGTGCCCAACCATCCGACCGATCTCTGGCCCCTGCCGCGCGCCCTCAACGGCGTCGCCGAGTTCAGGCGCGAATATGACAATAACGACGAGGTGAAGCGCCTCGTCGACCTGTCGATGCAGCTGGAGGGCCTGCCGCGCAATTCCTCGACCCATGCGGCGGGCGTGGTGATCGGCGACCGGCCGCTGGCGCAGCTGGTGCCGCTCTACCGCGATCCGCGCTCGGACATGCCGGTGACCCAGTTCGACAAGAAGCACGTCGAAAGCTCCGGGCTGGTGAAGTTCGACTTCCTTGGATTGAAGACCCTGTCGGTGCTGCGGAAAGCGGTCGATCTGTTGGCGAAGCGCGGGATCGACATAGATCTGGGCGCTCTGGCGCTCGATGATCCGGCGGTTTATGATCTGATGAAGGCCGGTAACACCGTCGGCGTGTTCCAGCTGGAATCCGAAGGCATGCGTCGCACGCTGAAATCGGTGAAGCCGACCAATTTCGGCGACATCATCGCGCTCGTCTCGCTCTACCGCCCGGGACCGATGGACAACATCCCGCTGTTCGGCCAGCGCAAGGCGGGCCTCGTGCCGATCGAATATCCGCACCCCAAGCTCGAAGGTATCCTCGCCGAGACTTACGGCATCTTCGTCTATCAGGAACAGGTGATGCAGGCCGCCCAGGTGCTTGCCGGCTATTCGCTCGGCGATGCGGACCTCTTGCGCCGCGCGATGGGCAAGAAGGTGCAGGCCGAGATGGACGCCCAGCGCGGGCGCTTCGTCGAGGGCTGCAAGGCGGTGTCCGACATCGACCCCAAGCGCGCCAACGAGCTGTTCGACTTGATCGACAAGTTCGCCGGCTACGGCTTCAACAAGTCGCACGCCGCCGCCTACGCGCTGCTCACCTACCAGACCGGGTGGCTGAAGGCGCATTACCCGGAGGAATTCTACGCCGCCTCGATGTGCTTCGACATGCACCAGTCGGACAAGCTTTCGGTGTTCGTCGACGATGCGCGGCGCTACCCGAACGGCGCGGGCGGGGTGAAGGTCCTGCCCCCCTGCATCAACGCCTCGGAGGCCGAATTCACCGTCGAGCAGACCGACGAGGGCTATGCGGTGCGCTATGCGCTCGCCGGCATTCGCAATGTCGGCGAGAAGGCGATGGAGGCGATCGTCGCCGAGCGCTTGGCGGGCGGGGCCTTCGCCAGCCTCAAGGACTTCTTCGAGCGCCTGCCGCAGGGCACGATGAACCGCCGCCAGCTGGAAGGGCTGATCTGCGCGGGCGCGCTCGACGGGCTCGAACCCGACCGGGGGCTGCTCCATGCCAATGCCGAGCTGCTGCTGGCGGTCGCCGATGCTGCGATCCGCGAAAGATCGAGCGGGCAGGCCGGCCTGTTCGGCGGCGAGGACACCCCCGCCGAGGACCTGCGCCTGCAGCCCTGCGAGCCGTGGAGCCGCAGCGAGCGCATGGCGAAGGAGCGCGAGAACTTCGGCTTCTACTTCTCCGCGCATCCGGTCGCGCAATTCCGCGACGTCGCCTCGGCCAACGGGGCGCGCACATACCAGAGCCTGATGGAGGCGGGCAGCCCGGCGGGCGGGCGCGGCACGGCGGTGATGGCGGTGCTGGTCGAGGGCATGACCAAGGCGCGCACCCGCAAGGGCGGCACCTTCGTGCGCGCCGATTTCTCCGATGCCTCGGGCCAGTTTTCCGCCGCCTGTTTCGAGGAGGCGCTGGTCCCGCAATTCGAGCGCTGGGCGGCCGAGGGCGAATGCCTGCTGATGACGGTCGAGCTGGATTCGCCGAGCCCCGACGAACCGCCGCGCCTCACGGTGCGCGGCGCGCGGCCGCTTGCCGGGGTGGTTGGGTCGACCCCGATGCAATTGAAGGCCGACATCGCCACGCCCGAGGCGCTGTACGAGCTCAAGATCGCGCTCGATGTCGAGGAGGATTCCCCCTTCGAGGGCAATGGCGAGGTGGTGGTGCGCGTCGTGCTGGAGGATGGCGGACAGGCGCAGCTGCGGCTGGGGCGCGGGTTCCTGCTGTCGGGCGAACTCGCCGAGCGTCTCGCCGAGGTTCCCGGCATCGCCAACGTCGAACTCGCCCCGCTCAAGGGCAAGGCGAGCCTGCGCCTGGTCGCCTGACCCCTTGCGAGACAGGGGCACGAAAAAGGGGGCGGATCGCTCCGCCCCCTCCTTACTTTTCTGAGCGACGTCGCCCTTACATGCCCGAACCCGGGCCGTAGGTCACCTCGACGCGGCGGTTCTGCGGTTCGCGCACCCCGTCGGCGGTGGGCACCGGCAGCTGGTTCTCGCCGAAGGGTTCGGCGCTGATCCGCCCTTCGGGAATGCCGCGTCCGGTCAGGTACTGGCGCACCGAATCGTTGCGCCGCGCGGCGAGATCCATGTTGTAGCTCGCGCTGCCCACGGTGTCGGTGTGACCGGCCAGCATCACGCGCGCGCTGCCGCAATTGGCATAGGCGGTGACCGCGTTGTTGAGGATCGTCGCCGCCTCGGCGGAGAGGTCGGACTTATCGAATTCGAAGAACACGATGTAGGGCCCGGTGTTGCACTGCGCCTGCGGCGGGGGCGGCGGCGGCGGCGGCGGCGGCGGGGGAGCCGGCGGGGGCGGCGGCGGCGGGGGAGCCTGCGGCGCGGGCGGCGGCGGGGGCGGCGCCTGCTTGCCGCCGAAATTGTAGACCACGCTCGCGAGGATCGAGTGCGCGTCGTAATCGGCCTCGATCGGCGTGCCGTTGCTGGTGTCGAGCCGGAAGTTGTCGGCGACGAAATAGCGATACTTGAGGCCGAGATCGATGTTGTCGGTGACCGCCAGGCGGACGCCGCCGAGCAGCTGCCAGGCAAAATCGGTCTTGTGATCGTCGATCACCGTGCCGACCCCGTCGACGACCACCGGCAGCTCGAGCCGGGCGACGCCCGCCCCGCCGCCGCCGAACACCTGCAATCCGTCGTCGTCGCCGAACTCGACCAGCGCGTTGACCATGCCGCTCCAGATCTCGAGGTCCTTCTGGTTCTCGACCACCGTGCCAGACGGCACCGCGGTATCGCCCGGGATGATCGAGGGATCGACAACCGTGAGGCTGTCATAGGCGTTGCGCTTGTAGCCGCCCTCGGCTTCGAGCCGGAACATGCCGAAATCGTAACCGACCACCACATCGGCATCGACGCCCAGCTTGGTATCGGCGATGGCAGCATTGGTCTGCGGGTCGGTGGAGGTGTTGTCGACGTCGACCTGATCCTTGAGGCTGACGCCGCCGTCGATCCCGATATAGACCTGCCCTTCGCGTGCCTGCGCGGGAGCGGCGATCATCGTCGCGGCCCCGGCAAGCAGAATTGCTGTCTTTTTCATTGCGTTGATCCTTCGCATTGGATGTCCCGTCGCCCTTGCGGCGACCTGCGTGCCGGGAACCGGGACAGTCGCGCCCACCCGGCCGGCACCTGCAAAGCACCGCATCGGCAAGAATGTTTCACGACCCCGCGACGAATTGTGGCGCGCGTTGGGCGAACCGATTGCCAAGGTCGGCGCCCGCAGGCATGAACGGGGGAAGGCCCCCGTGCCGCCGGGGCGCCGCGCAAGCGCACATGTGAGGGAGAAAGAGGCAGATGGTCGCAGGCAAGCTCGGGGCAATGCAGGACTGGACGATGCGGGTCACCGCGGTGATCGATCACGCCGCGCGCGAAGCGCCCGACCGCGCGATCGTCAGCCGCTGGGCCGATGGCAGCGAGACCCGCACCGACTGGGCCCGCATCCGGCGCGACGCGCTCAAGATGGCGCAGGCATTGCAGCGGCTCGGGGTGAAGCCGGGCGACAAGGTGGCGAGCCTCGCGATGAACCACGCGCGTCACCTCGTCAGCTGGTATGGCGTGGCGGGGATGGGCGGGGTGCTCCACACGGTGAACCCGCGGCTGTTCGACGATCAGCTCGAATATATCGTGGGTCACGCCGAGGACCGGGTGCTGTGCTATGACGCCGCATTCCAGCCGATCGTCGACCGGATGAAGGACCGCTGGCCCACGGTCGAGCATTACATCTGTTACGACAGCGGCGATCACGCCCCCGCCTTCGAGGAATGGATCGGCGCCGAGGACGGCGATTTCGAATGGGTCACGGGTGCCGAGACGGACCCCTGCATGATCTGCTACACCAGCGGCACCACCGGCAATCCCAAGGGCGTGCAATACGAGCACCGCTCGACCGTGCTTCATGCCATGGCGGGTCTGCAGCCGGCGGCGTTCAATTTCTCCAGTTCCTCGGTGATGCTCCCGGTGGTGCCGATGTTCCACGCGGCGAGCTGGGGGCTGCCCTATGCCGGCGCGATGGCCGGCATCAAGTTCGTGTTCTCGGCGGTCAACGACCCGGCGGTGCTGCACGACCTGATGCTGCGCGAGGGCGTGACCGATTCCGCGGGCGTGCCGACCGTGTGGCTGGCGCATTTCCAGTATTGCGACGCCAACGGCCTCGACTTGCCGCCGCTGAAGGCCGCGACGATTGGCGGCTCGGCGGCACCCAAGTTCATGATCGAGCGGCTGATGAAGAACGGCACGCGCGTGCAGCACGCCTGGGGCATGACCGAGACCAGCCCCATCGGCACGGTCGGCGGCCCGACCTGGGACTGGGAGCAGCTCTCCTTCGAGGAGCGCGTCGCCAAGACCGCGATGCAGGGGCGTCCGGTGTTCGGCGTGCAATTGCGCACCGTCGATCTCGACGACATGGTCACCGAACTGCCGCGCGACGGGGTGAGCAGCGGCGCGCTCCAGATCCGCGGGCCGTGGGTGGTCAAACGCTATTTCAAGGCCGACAAGGACGCGGTCAACAACGAGGGTTGGTTCGACACCGGCGATGTCGGCATCCTCCACCCCGACGGGACCCTGCAACTCACCGACCGCACCAAGGACGTGATCAAGTCGGGCGGCGAGTGGATCAGCTCGGTCGAGCTCGAGAACGCCGCCTGCGGGCACCCGGGCGTGGCCGAGGCCGCCTGCATCGGCATCCACCACCCCAAGTGGGACGAGCGGCCGGTCCTGTTCGTGGTGAAGAAGGCGGGCGCCGAGGTGACCGCCGAGGACGTGATCGCGCACCTGAAGCCGCTGGTCGCCAAGTGGTGGCTGCCCGATGCGGTCGAGTTCGTCGACGAAATCCCGCACACCGCCACCGGCAAGATCTCGAAGAAGGACCTGCGCGACCGTTTCGCGGATTACACGCTTGGCTGAAGTGACGATCCGGCCTGCGCGCGATACCGACGCGCAGGCCGTGGGTGCCATCTACGCCTTCCATGTCGCGCATTCGACCGCGACCTTCGACACCGTCGCGCCCGACGCCCGAGCATGGCGCGAGAAGATCGCCGGCGTGACCACGCGGGGCTGGCCCTTTCTCGTCGCCGAAAGCGGCGGGACGGTGGTGGGCTTTTGCTACGCCACCCAGTTCCGTGACCGCGCCGCCTATAGCTTCACCTGCGAGGATTCGATCTATGTCGCCGACGAGGCGCGCGGACGGGGCGTGGGCCGGGCGCTGCTGGCCGCGCTGGTCGCCGCGGCGCGCGAGTGCGGCTTCCGGCAGATGATCGCGGTGGTGGGTGGGGGTGAGCCGGCCTCGGTCGCGCTCCACGCGGCGCTCGGCTTCACCGAGGCGGGGCGGCTGTGCAATGTCGGCTTCAAGTTCGGCCGGACACTCGATACGGTCTACATGCAACGCGACCTGACGAGAGAGGAACCAGACCCCCGATGAGCAACCCGACCTATATCGATCCCTCGCCGACCAACTTCCAGGCCTTCAAGGACCTGCCGCGCGACACGCCGATCCACATGCTCAACCTGCTGCTCTACCGCGACAAGGCGGAGTATCCCGAAGGCCACGAACACGCCGGCAAGGGCTGGAGCGGACGGCGCGCCTACGAGGAATATGGCAAGACCAGCGGCCCGATCTTCCGCCGGGTGGGCGGCAGCATCGTGTGGCGCGGGCGGTTCGAGACGATGGTGACCGGCCCCGAGGTGCGCGAATGGCACGACGGCTTCGTCGCGCAATACCCCAATGCGGGCGCCTTCTTCGCAATGATCAAGGACCCGGACTACCAGAAGGCGGTGGTGAACCGCACCGCCGCACTGGTCGACAGCCGCCTGATCCGCTTCGCTCCGGGAGAGGCCGGGGAGGGGTTCGGCTAAAGCAGCCGCAGCTGCCCGCACACCTCCGGCGCCCGGAAACGCGAGCAATCGAGCTCGAAGCGGGCCTTGCCGATCCCCGCCCGCTTGCACGCGAGTTTGAACCGCGACCGGATCAGGTCGGCCCACACGCCTTGCGGGTTCATGCGGCTGTGGAAGTTCGGATCATTGTCGCGGCCCCCTCGCATCTCCCTGACAATGCTCATCACTTTTCCGGCGCGCTCGGGGAAGTGGACCGCGAGCCATTCGCGGAACAAGGGGGCGACCTCGTGCGGTAGGCGCAGCGGGATCCAGCCGATGCTGGCGACGCCGAGTTTCGCCACCGCGGCGACGATGCTCTCGATGAACTGGTCGGTGATCGCCGGGATGACGGGTGACATCGAGCAATGCACCGGCACGCCCAGTTCCACCAGTTTTCCCAATGCCGCCAGCCGCTTGGCGGGCGCGGCGCAGCGCGGTTCGAGCTTGGCCGAGAGCACCGGATCGAGGCTCGTCACCGAGATCGCCACCGCCACCAGCCTCTCGCGCGCCATGTCCGCGAGCAAATCGGCATCGTCGAGCACGCGGTCGGACTTGGTGGTGATGGTGACGGGGTGGCGCGTCTCGCGGCACACCTCGAGGATTTCGCGCGTGATGCGGTAGTCGCGCTCGATCGGCTGGTAGGGATCGGTGTTGGTGCCGAGCGCGATCGGCTTGGGCTCGTAACCCTTTTTCGCCAGCGTCTTGCGCAGCAGCGCGGCGGCGTTCGGCTTGGCGAAGAGACGCGTCTCGAAGTCGAGCCCCGGCGACAGGTCGTGATAGGCGTGGGTGGGCCGCGCGAAGCAGTAGACGCAGCCGTGCTCGCAGCCGCGATAGGCATTGACCGAGCGGTCGAAGGGCACGTCGGGCCATTGGTTGAAGGTGAGGATAGATTTCGGGCGCTCCTCGGTCACCGTGGTGCGCAGCCTGACGGGCGGACCCCCGTCCTCTCTGGCGAGCGCCTCCACGTGATCGCGCCAGTCGCCGTCGACCTCGCGCTCCGCCAGCCCGAAGCGGGTCGGAACCGCCCCCGATTGCGCGCCGCGTCCTTTGATCCCGGAATGTTTCACGTGAAACATTTAGAGAACAAACGCGACGCTGCCAAGCCCCGCGGGGCCGATCAGACCTCCTTGAGGCGGGGCATCAGCTCGACGAGGTTGCAGGGCCGGTTGCGGCTGTCCAATTGCTCGGCGAGGATTCCGTCCCAGCCGTCCTTAACCGCGCCGTTCGATCCGGGCAGGGCGAAGATATAGGTGCCGCGCGCCACCACGGCGCAGGCACGCGACTGGACGGTGCTGGTGCCGATGCTCTTGAAGCTGAGCCAGCGGAACAGCTCGCCGAAGCCGGGGATGTCGCGCGCGCCGCGCAGCATCGCCAGCGCCTCGGGGGTGACGTCGCGGCCGGTGAGGCCGGTGCCGCCGGTGCTCACCACCGCGTCGATGGCGGGATCGTCGATCCACGCGTCGAACTGCGCGGCAAGCAGCGCCGCATCGTCCTTGACGATTGCCCGCGCGGCGAGCCTGTGGCCCGCGCCGGTCACCCGGTCCGCGAGGATGTCGCCCGAGGTGTCGGTCTCGGGCGTGCGCGTGTCGGACACGGTCAGCACCGCGATGTTGATGGGCGTGAAGGGGCGGCTCTCGTCGATCGCCATCAGGGTTGCAGCCCCGCCGAGCGGATCGTTGCGGCGCGCGGAAACTCGGGCCAGCGGCCCTGCGCCAGCGCCCGGCGACTGGGCGAGGGCACCCCGGCGGCGTTCTCGTACATCCAGTAATTGCGCATCACGATCGCCACGTAGCCGCGGGTTTCCCAATAGGGGATCGATTCCATCCACAGCAGCGGATCGTTCTGGTCGTTGATCTCGCTGTTCCAGCGCCCGACCGGGGTCAGGCCGGCATTGTAGGCGGCCATGATCTTGGGCAGCAGGCCGCCGGTCGCCGGGCTGTCGCGGAGCATTTCGAGGTGGCGCTGGCCATAGGCGAGGTTGACCTGGGGGTCGTCGAGGTCGGCGTAGCTTGCGCCGAGGCTCAGCCGGCCGGAGTGATCGCGGGCGGTGCCGGGCATGATCTGCATCAGGCCGCGGGCATTGGCGGGGCTCACCGCGTTGGCGCGGAAGTTCGATTCCTGGAGGGCATGGGCGAAGGCGAGCGCCGGATCGACCTGCCAGCCGCCGACCGGCTGCCAATAGGCGACCGGGAAGCGCAGCGCGGGATCGCTGCGCCGGCCATAGGGCGCGTTGCTCGCCATCCACAGCTGGGTCGAGGGCAGCCCCAGTTCGCGGGCGAGCCGGGCAAGCGCGTCATATTCACTCGTCGGGCCGATCTTCGCCTCGTGGCGCAGCACCTCGTCGGCGAGCGCGGGGCGCCCCACCTCGGTCAGCGCGACCGCGACGCGAACATTGCTGCGCCCGGCAAGCTGCTGCCAGTCCTCCGCGCCGAACGGGGCGGGCGGGGCGTGTTCGGGCATCTCCACCCCGAGCTGGTCGGCGGCGAGCATCCCGTAGAGCGTCTCGTTCATCCGCGCGGCGGCGGAGAGGTGCTGCTGCGCCTTGTCCGGCTCGCGGCACCGCACTGCGGCGCGGTGCGCCCAGTAATGGCCCGCCGCGGCGAGTTCGGGGTTGGCGGCGCGTTCTGCGGTGCGCGCGAAGGCGTCCCACGCGGCGGCGCAATCGCCGAGCCGCCAGGCGGCGAGACCCTCGACCCAGGCGCCTTCCGCGACCCATTCGCCGGTGCCCTCGGCAACGCTGCGCGCCATCGCCAGCGCGCCGGCATCGTCGTTCTCGATATAGTGGCTCCACGCCACCCGCTCGCGCCACTCGGCACGCGCATCGCTCGACAGCTGCCAGTCGACCTCGGTGAGCAGCGCCTGCGCCGTGCCCGGATCATCGGCCTTGATCGCCTCGAGGATCGCGGTGGCGGTGTCGGCGGGCATGGTGCCGTCGTCGACGGTGCGCGGCAGCATCCGCTTGGGCGCGGAAGGCTGGCGCGCGAAGCCCTGTTCGGTGGGAAGCGGGGGAAGCGATGCGACCCCGCGTTTCGCGCCCATCCGCGCGAGCTGTTCGGCCTGCGGCAGTTCGACCCCGGCGGCGAACCACGCGCTGATCTGTTCGGGGCTGACCTTGGGGCTGTTCGCGGCGGTGTAGTATTCGGCGCGCGCCACCTGGGTCAGCAGCCCTGCGGGCCGGGCGGCGAGCAGGCCTTCGACGAGGCTCCATTGCTCGGCATCGATCGCGGCGAACAGCTGGCGATAATAGTCGCGCTCCTCGGGGGTGAGCTGCGGCGCGAGCGTTCCAGCCTGGTGCACCGCGTCCTGCCAATGCGCCACCAGATCGCCCGATTGCGCCGCGGCGACCCCCGGCAGGGCGAGCGCCGCCAGCGCTGCGCCGGTTGCCAGCCCCGTCGTCAGCAGGGTGCGCGCGTGCTTCAGTGGGAAGCCGACCATTCCATCCATCTCCGCCAGAACCGCGCCTTCAGCCGGGGCATGTGCAACATCGCTTCGAGCGTTTCGCTCGCCATTGCCGGGACCTTGCCGCCGCCATGGTTGATTTCGCGTAAACCATCCGCGCTCTCGGTGCCCAGCATAGGGGCGAGCGCTGTCCCCAGCACCAGCAGCCGCCGCGGCGCCGCCAGCGCGATGTGGTGCAGCGTCACCGCGTCCATCCCCTCGGCAGCGAGAGCGGGAAGATCGGCAAGCGGGGTGTGCCCGGGCAGGACCGCGGCGAGGTAGATGTCGCCCTCTTCCAGCCCGATCGCCTTGAAGATGTTGCCGAGCAGGCGCCCCTGCGGCCCCTCGAGCAGGCGTTCCCGGTCACCCTCCTCGGGCTGGGGCACCAGCACCATCAGCTGCGCGCCCGCCTTGCCGCGCGGCGCGATGCGCGGATAGCCGCGCGCGAAATCGAGCCCCGGCGCGCTCATCCACCATTCGCGGAAGGCGCCGAGGTCGGCTGGCGGCGATTCGCCGAGCAGATCGCGCCGTGCTGGCACCTCGGGCGCAGGCGAAGCGGCGGCGCGGCGCGGCGCAAGAAGCGCGCCCCCGGAAGCGGGCGAGGCTCCGCGGGCAGGCTGCTGCGGCGGTTCGGCAAGCGGCGTCTCGGCCAACCACGCCGTAGCGTCATCGCAGAAATCGCAATCCACCCCGGCGGCCTGCCACCAGGCGAGCGCCGCTTCATATTCGCGCGCGAGAGTGAGGTCTGGGCGGGTCATTGGCTCGCAAGGCTGTCCAACGCGGGTCTTGACTGTCAGGGTCACGCTTAGCAAGTGGACGGGGCAAGCAATTCGCCGGAATGTGCGCGCTTAGCGCCAAAACCTATCAAGGATCAGGAAAGCCCCATGAGCGAACGTGAATCGATGCCCTGCGATGTCGTGATTGTCGGCGGCGGGGTGGCGGGCCTCGCGGCGGCGATCCGCCTCAAGCAGATCAATGCCGAACTCGAGGTGATCGTGCTCGAGAAGGGCTCGGAAATCGGCGCGCACATTCTTTCCGGCGCGGTGGTCGACCCGCGCTCGCTCGACGAGCTGCTGCCCGAATGGCGCGAGATGGGCTGCCCGATGGCCGAAACCCCGGTCACCGACAACTGGCACTGGGTGCTTTCCAAGAACGGCAAGTCCTCGATCCCCCACGCGATCATGCCGCCGCTGATGAGCAATCACGGCTGCTACACCGGCAGCCTCGGCAACCTCGCGCGCTGGCTCGCCGAGCAGGCCGAGGGGCTGGGGGTGATGGTGTTCCCCGGCTTCCCCGCGGCCGAGGTGATGATCGACGAGGATAACCGCGTCACCGGCGTGATCACGCAGGACATGGGCGTCGCCGCCGATGGCAGCCACAAGCCCGACTACCAGCCCGGCATGGAGATCCACGCCAAGTACACGCTGTTCGCCGAAGGCGCGCGCGGCAATCTCACCAAGCGGATGAAGAAGCTCTACGATCTCGAGGCGAACTGCCAGCCGCAGGTCTATGGCCTCGGCATCAAGGAGCTGTGGGACATCGATCCCAAGAAGCACAAGCCGGGCCGGGTGATCCACACACAGGGCTGGCCGCTGACCGAGAGCGACACCTGGGGCGGGGGCTTCCTCTACCACCAGGCCAACGGGCAGGTGGCATTGGGCTTCGTGACCGCGCTCGATTACAAGAACCCGTGGGTCTCGCCCTATCAGGAATTCCAGCGCTGGAAGCAGCACCCGGCGATCCGCGAATATCTCGAAGGCGGCAAGCGCGTGGCCTATGGCGCGCGCGCGATCAACGAGGGCGGCTGGCAGTCGGTACCGAAGCTCGCCTTCCCGGGCGGCGCGCTGATCGGCTGCGCGGCGGGCTTCGTCAACGTGCCGCGCATCAAGGGCAGCCACACGGCGATGAAGAGCGGGATGCTGGCCGCCGAGAGCATCGCTGCGGCGATCGCGGCGGGTCAGGAAAAGACCGAACTCGCCGATTACGACGCGGCGGTGCGTTCGAGCTGGATCGCAGAGGAACTGAAGAAGGTCCAGAACGCCCAGCCCGCGGTCGCCAAGTATGGCGGCGACATCGGCACGGTGCTCGCCGGCATCGACATGTGGATGCGCACGCTCAAGATCGGCCTGCCGATCAGCATGAAGCACAAGCCCGACTACACCTACACGGGCCGCGCCGACCTGTTCCCGAAGATCGACTACCCCAAGCCCGACGGGGTGATCACCTTCGACCGCCTGACCAACGTCGCCTACAGCTACACCAACCACGCCGAGGACCAGCCCTGCCACCTGCAGGTGAAGGACATGGAACTTCAGAAGGTCAGCGAGCTCGGCGTCTATGGCGGCCCCTCGGCGCGGTACTGCCCGGCGGGGGTCTATGAATGGCTGGTCGACGAGACAACCGGCGAGCCGAAGTTCCAGATCAACTCGCAGAACTGCGTCCACTGCAAGACCTGCGACATCAAGGACCCCAACCAGAACATCAACTGGGTGACGCCAGAAGGCGGCGGCGGACCGAACTATCCGAATATGTGAGGTTGCGAGACGGCATGTTTTCCATCGAGCGAATGCGTGCCGTCCTGGCTGTGTTGGTGTTCCTCGCCGCGCTCTTCTTCGCCGGCTACACGAGTGAGAACCTCAAGCAGGTGCTGCCCGGAGTCGACCGGGCGATCCTGATCATCGGCTTCATCCTCGGGGCCCATTCGGTTATGCAATGGATCGCGAAAGGCTCGTTCGGGCGCCTGAAGCGAAGCAAGCGGCGCGCGTGACCACCACCGAAACCGCCTACGCCAAGATCAACCTCGCGCTGCATGTCCGCAGGCGGCGGGAGGACGGGTATCACGAGCTTGAGACCTTGTTCGCCTTCGTCGATGCGGGCGATGTGCTGACGGCGGAGCCGGCCGCACAGGATAGCGTCACCACGCTGGGCGAGTTTGCGGGTGTGCTCGACAATCCCTTCGACAATCTCGTTGCCAAGGCGCTGAACGCCCTCCCGCGCCCGCAGGGCCTTGGCGTTACGCTCGAAAAGAACCTCCCCGTCGCGGCTGGCCTTGGCGGCGGGTCGGCGGATGCGGGGGCGGTGTTTCGGATGGTCGAGGCGCTCCACGGCCTGCCCGATGACTGGCAGGCGCGTGCCGCGAAGCTCGGCGCGGATGTGCCTGCCTGCGTGCTCAGCCGCACCCATATCGGCCTCGGCACCGGCACCGAGCGGCTTGACGTCGAGGACGACCTCGCCGGAACTCCCGTCCTGCTGGTAAATCCACGCGTGCCGCTTGCGACCGGCCCGGTGTTCAAGGCGTGGGACGGCAAGGACAGGGGTGCGCTCGCCCAAGGCCCAGCCAGCAGGATCGCAAGGGAAGGGCGCAACGATCTCGAAGCCCCCGCCATTTGGCTCTGCCCTGTGATCGCCGAGGTGCTGCAGGCACTCCGCAACACTAAACCTTGGCTCGCCCACATGTCCGGCTCGGGCGCGACCTGCTTTGCGCTCTACGACACGCCCGAGGCCCGCGATGCGGCAGCGCAGGCGATGCCGCAGGAATGGTGGACCATGGCAGGGCGGCTGCGGTGAGCGAGGTCTACCGCCAGATCGGCACACCCACGCCCGGAGGCATTGTCTGCGCTGCCGACCATGCCTCGAACCGCGTCCCCGCCGACATCGACCTGCGCATCCCCGCCCACCTGCTCGATGACCACATCGCGCTCGACATCGGCACCGAGGCCATTGCCGAGCGGCTGGCGCGGGACCACGCCATCCCCGCCCACATCGCCGCCGTCAGCCGCCTCGTGTGCGACTTCAACCGCGAGGAGGATGCCCCCGGCCTCGTCCCCGAGGTCAGCGACGGCCACCCGATCCCCGGCAATGTCGGCGCGAGCCGCGAGGAGCGCCTGAACCGCTTCCATCGCCCCTCCCACCGCGCACTGGGCGAATGGCTCGACGCCGCGCAGCCCGCGCTGGTGATCTCGCTCCACTCCTTCACCCCGCGCCTCGCCAGCCGCGAGGAAGCGCGCCCGTGGGAGGTCGGCGTCCTCTACAACACCGACGATCGCGCCGCGCGCATCGCCATTCCGCTGCTCGCGGCCGAGGGGCTCAATGTCGGCGACAACCTCCCCTATTCGGGCCGCGATCTCAACTACACCATGAACCGTCATGCCGAGGCGCATGGCCGCCCCTATCTCGGGATCGAGATCCGGCAGGACCTTGCCCGCACCGCCGAGGATCACGCGCGGTGGGCTGCGCTCTTGGCGGAAGTTGCGCAAAGGGTTGCGTCGGCGCTCACCTGAAGGCAAGGGCGTTACGCAAAGTGCCTGAAACGGGAAATCTTATGTCTTCCAAGTTCGACAAGTCCAAGCTCCCCAGCCGCCATGTCTCGGTCGGCCCGGAGCGCGCCCCGCACCGTTCCTACTACTATGCGATGGGCATGACGGAGGAGGAGATCGCCGCGCCCTTCGTCGGCGTGGTCAGCGCGGGCAACGATTCGGCGCCCTGCAACACCACCTTGAACGCCCAGGCCGACATCTGCCGCGAGGGCGTGATCGCGGGCGGCGGCACACCCCGCAGGTTCAACACCATCACCGTCACCGACGGGATCGCGATGGGCCACCAGGGCATGAAAAGCTCGCTGGTCAGCCGCGAGGTGATCGCGGATTCGGTGGAGCTTTCGGTGAGAGGCCATTGTTATGACGCGCTGGTCGGCTTCGCGGGCTGCGACAAGAGCCTGCCGGGCATGATGATGGCGATGCTGCGGCTGAACGTGCCCAGCATCTTCGTCTACGGCGGCTCGATCCTGCCCGGCACCTTTCACGGCAAGGACGTCACCGTGGTCGACGTGTTCGAGGCGGTCGGCCAGCACGCGGCGGGCAATTGCCCGCTCACCGAGCTGATCGCGCTCGAGAAGGTCGCCTGCCCCGGGCACGGGGCATGCGGCGGCCAGTTCACCGCCAACACCATGGCCTGCGTCGGCGAGGCGATCGGCTTGTCCTTGCCGAACAGTAACATGGCGCCCGCTCCTTACAGATCGCGCGAGGAAATCGCGGTCGCCGCGGGCAGGCAGGTGATGGCGCTGGTGGCGCGCAATCTGCGCCCGCGCGACATCTGCACCCGCGCCGCCTTCGAGAATGCCGCGCGCGTGGTCGCGGCGACCGGCGGTTCGACCAATGCCGCGCTGCACCTGCCCGCCATGGCGAACGAGTGCGGCATCGCGTTCGACCTCTTCGATGTCGCCGAGATCTTCAAGTCGACCCCCTACATCGCCGACCTCAAGCCCGGCGGGAAATATGTCGCCAAGGACATGCACGAGGCGGGCGGGGTCTACATGGCGATGAAGACGCTGCTCGACGGCGGCTTCCTCGATCCGAACCCGGTCACCGTCACCGGCAAGACCATCGGCGAGAACCTCGAGGAGATCACCTGGAACCCCGACCAGAAGGTGTTCTACGACGTGAAGACCCCGATCACGCCCACCGGCGGCGTCGTCGGCCTCAAGGGCAGCCTTGCCCCCGATGGTGCGATCGTGAAGGTCGCCGGGATGACGCGCCTGCAATTCTCCGGCCCGGCGCGGGTCTTCGACTGCGAGGAGGACGCCTTCGCCGCGGTCGAGAGCCGCGATATCGCCGAAGGCTGCGTGATCGTCATCCGCTACGAAGGGCCCAAGGGCGGTCCCGGCATGCGCGAGATGCTCTCCACCACCGCCGCGCTCTATGGCCAGGGCATGGGCGAGAAGGTCGCGCTGATCACCGACGGGCGCTTCTCGGGTGCGACACGCGGTTTCTGCATCGGCCATGTCTGCCCCGAGGCCGCCGACGGCGGGCCGATCGCGCTGGTCGAGGACGGCGACATCATCACCATCGACGCCGAGGCCGGGACCATCGAACTCGCGGTCCCCGAGGACGAACTGGCGGAACGTCGCCGGGAATGGCAACCGCGCATGAACGACTATCAGGCCGGCGCGCTTTGGCGCTATGCTCAGGTGGTCGGCCCGGCCCGCCACGGTGCGGTCACCCATCCGGGCGCCAAGGCGGAGACCCATGTGTTTGCGGATATCTAGCGCGCTCGTCCTGTCGCTGCTGCTGGCAGCCTGCGGCAAGGAGAGTCCGCCGCCGCCGGGAGAGGCCGTCGATTGCGCGATCGGCCCGGGCGCTGCATTTTCGCCGGTGTGCACGCTGGAGCGGGTGGGCGAGGAAGGCGAATTCGTGCTCCACGGCCCGGATGGCGGGTTCCGGCGGCTGCGGCGCGGTGGCCCGACTGCTGCGCTGGCTCCGCTCGACGGTGCCGATCCGCTGGTTCCCGAGGAAAGCGCGGCGGGCGTGCTGCAATTCGCGATTGGTGCCGACCGCTACCGCATTCCGCGCGCGCTGATCGCGGCGCCTGCGCGGTGAGCGCCGCGCAGGTCCTCACCGCTGCGCAAATGCGCGCCGCCGAACAGGCGCTGTTCGATGCGGGCACCACGGTTTCCGAGCTGATGGAGCGCGCCGCGGGCGGCGCGGCGGAATGGATCCGGCGGATTGCCGCGGGGCGCGGCGTCACCGTGCTGTGCGGCCCCGGCAACAACGGAGGCGATGGTTACGTCATCGCCCGGCGTTTGCGCGAGGCCGGTCATGCGGTCCGGGTCGTCGCGCCGCTTGCGCCGAAAACCGATGCCGCCAAGGAGGCGCGTCGCCGCTGGGACGGACCGGTCGAGAGCGGCGCGGGCAGGCTGCACGGCGATATTTTCGTCGACTGCCTGTTCGGCTCGGGCCTCGCGCGCCCGCTGGTTGCCGAACACGCGCTGCTGCTGCGCGACCTTGCCGCGCGGCACCGTTTCCGGGTGGCGGTCGACGTGCCCTCCGGCGTTGCCAGCGATACGGGAGCGGTCCTCAACGACAAGCTCCCGGCCTATGAACTCACCCTCGCACTCGGCGCGTGGAAATTCGCGCATTGGAGCCTGCCGGGCCGCGCGCTGATGGGACAGATGCGGTGCGTGCCGATCGGGATCGCCGACGTCGAGGGCGCGGCGCAACTCGCCACCCGCCCGCGCATCGCACCGCCCGCCGCCGATAGCCACAAGTATCGCCGCGGGCTGCTCGCCATCGTCGCGGGCGCGATGCCGGGGGCGAGCCTTCTCGCCGCCGCTGCCGCCCAGCGCGCCGGAGCGGGCTACGTGAAGCTGCTGTCCCCCGCGGCCGATCCGGGGGCGCCGGCCGATCTCGTCACCGACGCCGCGCCGCTCGGCGATGCGCTGGAGGACGAACGGATCGACGCGGTGCTGGTCGGGCCGGGGCTGGGGCGGGACGAGGCGGCGCGCGGCAGGCTCCGCGCCGCACTTGCACGGGCGAAGGCGCTGGTGCTCGATGCCGATGCGCTGGTGCTGCTGACCCCCGCGATGCTCGCGCGCGAGGTCCCGATGCTCGCCACCCCGCACGACGGCGAGCTCGAAACCCTGTGCCGCGCCTTCGGCGTCGTTGCCGAGGGACGCCGCCACCGCGCGCGCGCCTTGGCCCGCACGAGCGGGATGGTGGTGATCGCCAAGGGGCCGGACAGCATCGTCGCCGCGCCCGACGGACGCCTCGCACTCGGGCTGCCGACGCCGAGCTGGCTTTCCGTCGCGGGGACGGGGGACGTGCTGGCAGGGATCGCCGCGAGCCGCATGGCGACCGGACGCGACCCCTTCACCGCCGCCTGCGAGGCGCTGTGGCTGCACGGCGAGGCGGCGCGGCGCGCTGGCCCCGCCTTCACGCCGTCCGAGCTTGCCGAAAGGGTATCCGGGGCGCTAGCGGCGGCGCTGTGACTTCCGGCGAACCCATCATCCGCCTCGCCGCCAAGGGCGACGGCATCACCGCATCGGGGCGCCATGTGCCGGGGGCGGTGCCGGGAGACCTCGTGGACGAGGGCGGGGCGCTCACCCCGGGGCCCCACCATGCTGCGCCCGCGTGCCGCCACTTTGCCGTTTGCGGCGGATGCCAGCTGCAGCACGCCGACGACACGGTGCTCGGCGAGTTCGTCACCGGCAGGGTGGTCAATGCCGCGCGCGGACAGGGGCTGGAGCCCGAGGAGCTGCTGCCCGTCCACCTCTCCCCGCCCCGCAGCCGCCGCCGCGCGGGCCTGCACGGTCTTCGCACCGCCAAGGGCGCGGTGCTGGGCTACCGCGAAGGGCGGGCGCACCGCATCGTCGATCTCGCCGAGTGTCCGGTGCTCCACCCCGCACTGGCGGCGCTGATTGCACCCTTGCGCGGCTTCGTCGCGGCGCATGGTCCCAAGGCGATGGTGGGCATCGACCTGACGCTGGCCGACCGGGGGGTCGAGGCGAACCTTCTCCACTTCCCGCTCGAAGGCCTTGGCCCGACCGAGGCCGCGCTCGATTTCGCGCGCGCGCATGCGCTGGCCCGGCTGACGGTCGATCAGGGCTACGGGCCTGAAACCTTGTGGGAGCCCGAACCGGTGACGGTGACGCTTTCAGGCGTGCCGGTCAGTCTGCCGCCCGGCGCCTTCCTTCAGGCAACAGCGGATGCGGAAAGCCGCATGATCGCCGATGCGCGCGAATGGCTCGCGGGGGCGCGGATCGTCGCCGATCTGTTCGCGGGGCTCGGCACCTTCGCCTTCGGGGTGAGGGACGGGCGCAAGGTGCTCGCGGTCGAGGCCGATCAGGCCGCGCATCTCGCCTGCAAGGCGGCGGGGGCGCGGGCAGGGGGGCGGGTGCTGGCGCTGCACCGCGACCTGTTCCGCAGCCCGCTCCAACCCGCCGAACTCGATCGCTTCGACGCCGTGCTGCTCGATCCGCCGCGCGCCGGCGCGCGCGCACAGGTGGCGGAAATCGCCGCGAGCACGCTTTCGCGGGTGGTCTATGTCAGCTGCAATCCCTCGAGTTGGGCGCGCGATGCGGCGACGCTGGCGCAGGCGGGCTTCCGGCTGACGAAGCTGCGCGGGGTGGGCCAGTTCCGCTGGTCCACCCATGTCGAACTGGTGAGCCTGTTCGAACGCTAGAGCGTTTTCCAGTCAGGTGGGATCACCTGACGGTTCGGAAAACGCGACCACCCAATTATTAAGCGCGCAGCGCTGCGAGGATCTGCGCATCGAGCCAGTCGCGATGCTCGGGTTCGACCCAGGCATGGCCCGCCCCCGGGCAGCGCTGGATCCGCGGATCGGCGCTGTCCCAGGCGCTGTCGAACACCTGCGCGGTGCGGTCGCTGCCTGCGAGCAGGATGCGCACCTCGCCTTCGAAGCCGGCCAGCCCCTCGCGCATCGCCGCTGCAAGGCTCGAGGGCGGGGCGGAGGGTGCGACCGAGCGCAGCATGCCCCGCGCAAGCTTGCCGAGATTCACTCCGCCGCCCAGCAACCGGGCGACCTCGCGCGGGTTCTTCAGCTTTTCGATATACCGTGCACGAATGGCTGCGGGAGGGGGCGTGCTGTCCCCGGCGTCCTCCTCGATGGTCCAGGGGTTGGACAGCACCAGCCCGTCGGAGCCCGCGCCCCCCGCCAGCATCAGCGCCGAGGCGGCATCGCAATTGCCGAAGGCGACTACCCGCGCAACCTGCGGCGCCATCGCCCGGAATGCCTCGAGCGCGGCGGCAATGTCTTTCGCCGAGTGGCGGAACCCGCGGTTCTCGCCCTCGCTGTCGCCGATGCCCCTGCGGTCGAAGCGGAACACCGGGAAGCCTGCGCGCGCGATCCGCGCCGCGAGCCGCGCCTGACCCGAGAAGGCGCCGGAGCGGATATCGTTGCCGCCGCTGACGATCAGCAGCCCGGTTGTGCCCGGCGCCGTGTCGAGCGTCGCGGCGAGCCGGAAGCGGCCGCAGCCGAAGGAGAGCGGCAGGCGTTTCATGCGAGGCTCTCGGCGAGGATCGCCGCAAGCCGCTCGGCCTGAGCCGCGTCCTCGTCCGGCTCGGCGCGCAGCCACAGTCCCGGCCCGCCGAGCGCCGATTGCGGGATTTCGGGCTGCGCTTCGACCGCCACCGGCTCGGCGGTTTCGAGTTCGCGGATCATCGCCGCGCCCAGCGGCCAGCCGCCCAGCACCAGTCCCTGCTCGCGCCCCAGCGCCAGCAGCGCCTCAGCCTTTTCCTCAAGGCCCCGCTCGCGTGCGGCAATCGTGCGGGCGCGCACCATGCCCCGCAGCAGAGTGGGGCCGGACTGCGGCGCGTAGCGCCAGCCGGGCAGGGTAGCGGGGGCGAGCAGCGCTCCGGCCCGCACGGCAAGCACGTGCGTTGCCCCCAGAGCCTGCGCGGCTGACGTCATGGCGTCGCGCCAGTCCGCGAGGGTCTGCGCATCGAGCGGCGCAAGGCTCTCGTTGCAGCCGGGTAGGTCGGGCAGAAAGCTGTCGATGCCGGCCGCGTCGAGCCGCCGCATCACCTCGACGGTGAAGCGCCGCAGCTTATTGGCTTCGTCGAACCATGCCGGGCATACAAGCACGCGCACCGGCCGTCCGGCGTCGAAGGCGACCAGCAGTTCCTCGGCTGCGGGGGCGTCAGGCCTCTCGAGGGTCCACGTGGAGATCACGGGGAGCAGGGGTCAGCGGTCGGCGAGCTTGGCCCGGGCGAAGGCCAGCAGCCCGCCATAGGTTTCGAGCATCTCGCCATCGACATCGTCGTCCTCGATGACGATCCCGAGGCGGTCTTCCATCTCGGTGAGCAGCCCTGCGACCGCCATCGAGTCCAGTTCGGGCAGATGGCCGAACAGCCCCGAATCCGCACCGAGCCCCTCGGCGCGCGCCGGGTCGAGCCCGAGCACGTCGGCAATCAAGCCCTTGAGTTCGCGGTCGAGCGCGGCCTCTCCGGCGGCGTCGTGGGTGGTCGGAATGGCATTCATCGGATCGCCCAAATCCCTGTCATCGGCGCTTGGCCGCGGGGCTTAGCCATGCGCGCCCTGTGGTGCAAGCGCCGCGGCACCGTGCGCGCGGCGCGCGCGCAGCAACCGTTTGGCGAGCGGCGCCCAGGCGCGGGGCTGTGCCGGATCGAGACAATCGATGCGAAAGCGCGGGCGCACCGCCTCCATCCAGTCCGCCTTGTAGCCCTGATCGCCGGTGCCGAAATCGACCAATGCGACACGGTCGATGTCGATGACGTGGGCGAACAGCGCGGCGCTGAGCGTGGTGCCGGCGGATAGCTGGCGGTGGCTCTCGAGATGGGCGAGCTTGTGGATATAGGCGACGCCGTTCTCGACGGTCCAGCACTGCGCCGCGACCGCCTGTCCCTCGGCGCGCGCGACGCCGAGCCGCAAGCGGCCGGCCGCGCCCTCGGCCTCGGCGAAGGCGCGCAGCATGGCGGGCTGGTCCTCGGCAGGCTTCCAGCTGGCGGCGTAGATCGCCTCGTAATCGGCCCAGGCGTCGGGATCGAAATGCGTGAGCACCCGGGCTTCGACCTTCTTCGCCTTGCGCTTCAGCGTGGTGCGCAGCGCCCCCGGGCGGGTCGCCCAATATTCGGCGAAGCTGCGTCCGCGCACCTCGAGCACGTGGTTGGTGTCGCAGGGTTCGACCCGCACCCGCCATCCTGCGGTGCGGAAGGCGCGCGCGAGGCGCGTCGCCGAGCCGTCCTCGTCCGGGACCGGCTCGAGCGTGACGCGCCAGCCGCGCGATCTGAGCTGGCGCGCGATCGCCTCGAGCAGCCGGTCGCCCGCTTCGCCTGCAGGGGCGAGCTGGCGCCAGGTGAAGGAATACCAGTTGCGCAAGGGCGTGATGCGCCCCGCTTCCTCGGTCAGGGCGAGCGCGGCGGCGTTCTCCGCGTCGCTGGCGATCGCGATCAGCGGGGTCAGCCCCGTCGCGGCGAGCAGCGCGTACCACTCGGCGCGGTCGAAGGGCGCGGTCGCGGGTGCATTGAGCCCTTGCAAGACGTTAACGCTATCGTGATACCGCGCCTCGATCACTACGAAGAATGCTCCTGCCATGCCGCACCAGCCCGATCCCGTCCCGCGCGCGCTCGACCACCTCGCCGAACTGGCGGCGGCGGCAGGCGAGGGCGATAGGCCCGCGTTGGTGCTGCGCGAGGGCACGCTTAACCACGATGCGTTAAGACAGCGTGTGGGCCAGCTGGCGATGTGGCTGAGCGACATGCTGCCCGAGCCCGGCGCGCGGGTGGCAAGCTGGGCGGCCAAGGGCGAACTCACCTGCCTGCTGCCGCTCGCGGCGGCGCGCGCGGGGCTGGTGCACGTGCCGGTCAACCCGCTGCTCAAGCGCGCGCAGGTGGCGCATATCCTCGCCGACAGCGGCGCGAGGCTGCTGATCGGCACCGGCTCGCGGCTCGCCAGTCTCGAAGCGGGGGACCTGCCGGATCACTGCCGGGCCCTCGAGGAGGGCGAAGCGCTGCGGATGGCGGCGGCCTGCGCCCCGCTCGGCCCCTCACGCGCCGATCCTTCGGCGCTTGCCGCGATCCTCTACACCTCGGGCTCGACCGGCAGGCCCAAGGGGGTGATGCTGAGCCATGCCAATATGTGGCTCGGCGCGGTCAGCGTGGCGCATTACCTCGGCATGGTGCGCGACGACGTGACTCTGGCGGTGCTGCCGCTGTCTTTCGACTATGGCCAGAACCAGCTGTTTTCTACCTGGCTTGCAGGCGGCTGCGTGGTGCCGCTCGACTTCCTGTTCCCCAAGGACGTCGCCAAGGCCTGCGCGAAGCATTGCGTTACCACGCTCGCCGCGGTGCCGCCCCTGTGGGTGCAACTGAGCGAGATCGACTGGCCGGAGGAAGCGCGCGCACCCTTGCGGCGGCTGACCAACAGCGGCGGGGCACTGACGGTGGACCTCGTGCGCGCCCTGCGCGGCCTGTTCCCGGCGGCGCGGCTGTTCCCGATGTACGGCCTGACCGAGGCGTTCCGCTCGACCTATCTCGATCCATCATTGGTGGATTTGCACCCGACATCAATGGGTAAGGCGATACCTTTCGCAGAGATTCTCGTCATCGGCGACACGGGCGAGGTCGCCGCGGATGGGGAAGAGGGCGAACTCGTCCACTGCGGCCCGCTGGTGGCACAGGGCTATTGGCAGGACCCGGAGCGCACCGCAGAACGCTTCAAGCCCGCGCCCGCCGCCTCCACCTATGGCGGCACCGCCGTGTGGTCGGGCGACCGGGTCAAGCGCGAGGCGGACGGGCTGCTCTATTTCGCCGGGCGGCGCGACGCGATGATCAAGAGCGCCGGCAACCGCATCAGCCCGCAGGAGGTCGAGGAGGCCGCGCTGGCGACGGGTCTCGCAGCGGAGGCGGTGGCGCTCGGCGTGCCGCATAAGCGCCTGGGCCAAGCGGTGCATCTGGTGGTGCGCGGCGACCCGGCGGCGGGCGAGGAACTGGCCAAGCGGCTCCAGCGGGACTTGCCCAATTTCATGCAGCCGCAGCATATCCATTGGCGCGCCGTGCTGCCGCTCAACCCCAATGGCAAGATCGACCGCACCGCCTTGCAGGCCGAACTCAACAAGGAATTCGCCCAATGAAGCCCGTCGGCCCGATCCCTGCCGGTTACGAGAGCCTCGGCGGCGAACTCGCGATCGGCGGGCGGCGCGCGAGCGAACTCGTCGCCGAGGCGGGGCGCACGCCGCTGTTCGTCTATGCGCGCGGCCGTATTGACGCGCGCGTCGCCGAGTTGCGCGCCGCGCTGCCCGCGCGGGTCGGGGTGAACTACGCGGTCAAGGCCAACCCGCACCCGCAGGTGATCGCGCACATGGCACCGCTGGTGGACGGCTTCGACATCGCCTCTGCCGGAGAGCTGGCGCTGTGCCTTGCCGCCGGGATCGACCCTGCGCGGATCAGCTTTGCGGGGCCCGGCAAGCGCGACGAGGAGCTCGAGGCCGCGATCGCCGCCGGAGTGACGCTCAATTGCGAGAGCGAGGGCGAGGGCACCCGCGCGCTCGCCATCGGCCAGCGGCTCGGCAAGGCGCCGAGGATCGCGATCCGGGTCAACCCGAGCTTCGAGCTGAAGGGCTCGGGGATGAAGATGGGCGGCGGCGCCAAGCCCTTCGGCGTCGATGCCGATAAGGTGCCCGCGCTCGCCCGCAGGCTGATCGGCGAAGGGGCCGACTGGCGGGGCCTGCACATCTTCACCGGCAGTCAGGCGTTGAGCGCAAATGCGATCATAGAAGCGCAGGGCAACGTGCTGGAACTGGCTGCAAATCTCGCCGACGCCATCGGCGCGGGACTGCCCAAGCTCAACATGGGCGGGGGCTTCGGCATCCCCTATTTCCCCGGCGACGAACCGCTCGACCTGCCGCGCGTCGGCGCGGCTTTGGCGGAGCGGGTGGAAAGCCTGCCGGCGGCGTTGGCGCAAAGTGAACTGTGTCTCGAACTCGGGCGCTACCTGGTCGGCGAGGCGGGGGTCTACCTGTGCCGGATCGTCGATCGCAAGGAGAGCCACGGCACCACCTACCTCGTGACCGACGGCGGTCTGCACCACCAGCTGGCCGCCTCGGGCAATTTCGGCACCGTGGTCAGGCGCAATTATCCTTCCGCGATAGCAACACGTTACGGAGCGGAGCCGACAGAGGAAGTGAACATCGTCGGGTGCCTTTGCACCCCGCTCGACCGGCTTGCCGACAATGCCCTGATGCCGCGTGCCGAAGTGGGCGACCTGGTCGCGGTGTTCTGTGCCGGGGCCTATGGCGCGAGCGCCTCGCCGAGCGCCTTTCTCGGACACGGTCCTGCCCCCGAACTGCTCGTCTGAAGGCCCCGCGCCGGCGGCGCCGTTAACCCCCGCAAACGCCCTGTCCCGATCCGGGAAGCCCCCGGATTCGGCGCTGTATAACTAACAATATGTTCACCAATTCGGGCGAGAAGAACGCGTTGTTCCGAAGGCGGGGATTGCAGGTCGCTCCTGCACGGTGTCCGTAGCCTTACCGGAACCGGACCAAGGCCAAGGATCCTCGTCAATGCCCCGATTGTTGCCCCGCCAACTCCTCGCTGTCTTTAGCCTGGCGCCGCTGTTGCTGGCGGGATGCGCCACCGGGGGCAAGGAACTGCCGCCTGCCAACTATGCCAATTCGCCGGTCGTGCCGAGCGAGGAATACACCATCGGCCCGCTCGACGAGATCACCATCCACGTGTGGCGCAATCCCGAGCTTTCGGCCGAGAAGGTCCGTGTGCGGCCCGACGGGCGGCTGACCATCCCGCTGGTGCAGGACATCCCCGCCGTCGGCAAGACCGCGACCGAGTTGCAGGACTACATCGCGGGAGAGCTGTCGAAATATATCGAGCAGCCGATCGTCTCGGTGATCGTCAACACGCCCGAGGGCAACTTCACCCAGCAGGTGCGCATCATCGGCGCCACCGCGCAGCCCGCCTCGCTGCCCTACCGCGCCAACATGACCGTGCTCGACGCGATGATCGCGGTCGGCGGGCTCAGCGAATTCGCGGCCGGAAACAGCGCCAAGCTGATCCGCCTCAACCGCGAGACCGGCAAGCAGGACGAATACCGCCTGCGCCTGTCCGACCTGATCCGCCGCGGCGACGCCAGCGCCAACGTCATGCTGATGCCGGGCGACACCATCATCATCCCCGAGAGCCGGTTCTGACGGAGCGCCGCGGGGGATGAGCGAGATCTTCGACGAATTGCGCGCGGCGCTGTGGTCGGTGTGGCACCGGCGCTGGCTCGCGGTGGCGGTCGCCTGGGGCGTCTGCCTGCTCGGGTGGCTGGTGATCGCGATGATCCCCAACACCTACGAGAGCAAGGCGCGCGTCTATGTCGATGTCGAGGACGTGCTCTCGAAGCAGCTCGGTATCGCGGGGGACGGGAAGGAAGAGATCACGCGGGTCCGCCAGACCCTGTCGAGCGCCAAGAACCTCGAGAAGGTGATCACCTCGACCCGGCTCGGGGAGGGCGTGACCGGGCGCGGTGCGCTCGATGCGCTGATCGCCCAGCTCGACAAGAAGGTGAAGGTCACCAGCGAACAGGACAACCTGTTCGAGATCACCGCCGAGATCGGCCGCAGCGACCTTTCCGACGCGGAGAACGCCGTCCTGGCGCGCGACGTGGTGCAGAAGCTGCTCGACATCCTGCGCGAGGAGCACGTCGCGGGCAACCGCGCCAGCATCTCCTCGGCGATTGCCGACCTTGAAAAGCAGCTCGAGGAGCGCAAGCGCGAACTGGAGGCGGCCGAACAGCGCCGCCTCGCCTTCGAGGCGCGCTATCCCGATCTTGCCGGTGGCTCGGAAAGCCTGTCGAGCAAGGTCGCGCAAGCCCGTGCCGACCTGCGCGCGGTCGATGCCGATCTTGCCGCTGCCGAAAGCGCGCTGGCGGCGATTTCCGGCCAGCTTGCCAACACCCCGCGCACCCTCGCCGGCGGTCCGCAGGCGACCGGGCCGAAGGCGGCGCTGCAACAGGCCCAGACCCAGTTGGCCGAACTGCGTGCCCGCGGTCTCACCGACAGCCACCCCGATGTCGTCTCGGCCACCCGGCAGGTCGCGCTGCTTGCCAAGCAGGCCGCCGCCGCTGGCGAGGATGCCGGCGGCACGCCCAATCCGGCCTATTCCTCGCTGCTGGCGATCCGCACCGAACGCCAGGCAAGCGTCGATGCGCTCCAGGCGCGCCGCGCCGCGCTGCAGAGCGATTTCGCCGCGCTGATGGCGAGCCAGGCTTCCGAGCCGGCGGTCGCGGCCGAGGCGAACCGCATCAGCCGCGACTACGACGTGCTGCGCCAGAACTATGACAAGCTGCTGCAGGACCGCGAGGCGCTGCGCACCCGCGGCGAGGTCGAGGACAAGGCCAGCCAGTTCCGCTTCGACGTGATCCAGGACCCCACGGTGCCGCGCAAGCCCGCTGCGCCCAATCGCCCGCTGCTGCTGTTCGGCGTGCTGATCGTCGGCCTTGGCGCCGGCGCCGGGGTGGCCTGGGGGATGGGCCAGCTCAGGTCGAGCTTCGCCACCCCGCAGAAGCTCGAACGCGCCTTCGACCTTCCGGTGATCGGCGCGATCTCGCTGACCCTCTCGGACGCGGCACGCGCGCTCGAAAAGAAGCGCCTGCACCAGTTCGCGGGCGCATGCGCCGGACTAGTCGGCGTGTTCGTGATCCTCGTTGCGATCGAGATCGTCTCGGTCGGGACGATCGCGTGAGGACGGGAGTCAGCCGATGACCGACCAGCGCAAGATCGATCGCGAAGGCGCGAGGCCCGCCTCGCTGTTCGAGCGGGCCGACAGTGCCTTCGGCCTCGGCCCGGTGAAGGGCGCGCCCAAGCTGCCGCCCGTGCCGCCGGTCCCCGAGCCGCTGCGCCGCACGCCCGCGACCGCATCGCCGCTGCCCGCGACCGAGCCGGCGGTCGCGGCACCCCGTGCGCCCCGGGTCACCGAAGTGCCTGCCGCGGACACCGTTCAAGCAGTGCCCGCACCGCCGCCTGCGCACCCGCCGCAGCCCGCCGTCACCTTCGCCGGCCCGGTCGCCGCGGTCGACCGTGCGCATCTTCGCGAAGGCGGGCTGATCGTGCCCGAGGACCCGGTGACCGGGCTTCTCGAGGAGTTCCGGATCGTCAAGCGCGAGCTGCTCGCCGACGCGCGTGCCGAGGCCACACCGCTCGCCCGCCGCATTCTCGTGTGCTCGCCGCATTCGGGCGAGGGCAAGACCTATTGTGCCGCCAATCTCGCCATTGCGCTCGCCGCCGAGCGCGATATCGAGGTGTTGCTGGTCGATGCCGATGTCGTGCGGCCCGCGATCTGCGAACGCTTCGGCATCGCGGCAGAGCGGGGGCTGATGGACGCGCTCGCCGACCCGGCGATCCGGCCCGAGACCCTGGTGATCCGCACGGATATCGCCGGGCTGTTCGTGCTCCCCGCCGGGACCGCGACTTCGCGCGA
This sequence comes from Porphyrobacter sp., assembly GCA_016125555.1. Classification (GTDB taxonomy): domain Bacteria; phylum Pseudomonadota; class Alphaproteobacteria; order Sphingomonadales; family Sphingomonadaceae; genus Erythrobacter. Next base: position 227,531 of record WGLN01000001.1, on the reverse strand, counting down.
CGCCGAATATCTCGCCAGCATTCGCACCGGCGCGGTGCTCGACCGGCTGACGCAGGGCGCGCCCAACCGCATCGTGATCTTCGACACCCCGCCCGCGCTCGCCGCCTCGCCCGCGGCCGAACTGGCCGCCCATGTGGGACAGGCGCTGCTGGTGGTGCGCGCCGACGAGACCGGGCGGGCCGCGCTCGAGGATGCGCAGCAGCTCCTTTCCGCCTGCGCCGATATCAAGCTGCTGCTCAACGCCGCGCGCTACAGCCCCTCCGGCCGGCGCTTCGGCAGCTACGGGGCGAGGGGGTGATGAACCTGCGCGCGCTCCTTGCCCTGCCGATCGCCTGTGCGGCGCTGCTCGCCGCGGTTCCGGCGCTCGCCCAGGCCAATCCGATGGGGCAGGGGCAGGGCCAGGGGCAGGCCGAGGTTCCCGGCGAGGCGTCGCGCGCGCGCGCTGTCCGGCCCTATATCGAGGTCGGGCAGGTGCTCTCCGCCCAGCTTTCGCCGAACGACGACGTGCTCACCTTCACCCAGGTTGCGGTCGGGGTCGACATGAACATCCAGGGGCGCCATTCGGGCGCGGCGGTCTCGCTGCGCTACGAGCGCAATATCGGCTATGGCAGCGACAGCATCGACACCGACACGGTGAGCGGCGTTGCGCGCGGCACGCTGGCGCTGGTGCCCAACACGTTGAGCTTCGAGGCCGGCGCGCTCGCCGCGCGCACCCGTCTCGATGCGGGCGGCGGGGCGACGGCAAACCCGCTCGTTCGCGAGGATGCGGAGAGCCGCTTCTACAGCCTCTATGCCGGTCCGAGCCTCGAAACCCGTGTCGGCGATGTCGGCCTGCAGGGCGTGGCGCGGGTGGGCTACAACCGGTCCGAGAACAACACCGCGCTGGTCGACGCGCAGGGCCGGCCGGTCGACGTGTTCGACGACAGCTTCACCTATCTCGGCCAGCTGCGCGCCGGGACCCGTGCGGGCGAGGTCCTGCCGGTGGGGGTGGCGGTGACCGCGGGCGCATACCAGGAAGACATCCGCAATCTCGACCAGCGGGTGCGCGATCTTTTCGCGCGGGCCGACGTAACCGTGCCGGTCAGCCCCAATGTCGCGCTGGTCGGCGGCGTGGGCTACGAGAATGTCGAGGTGTCCAGCCGCGATGCGCTGCGCGATACGAATGGCAACCCGGTGGTCGGCAGCGACGGCCGCTATGTCACCGATACGGCAAGCCCGCGGGTCATCGCCTTCGATATCGACGGGCTGCTGTGGGACGTCGGCGTGATGTGGCGCCCCTCCTCGCGCACCGCGCTTGAGGCGCGGGTTGGCAGGCGTTACGATTCAACGACTTATTACGGGACCTTCACCTATAATCCGAGCCAGCGCAGCGCCTTCGCGCTTGCCGTTTACGATGGGGTCACCGGCTTCGGCGGACTGCTCAACAACTCGCTGGCAGGCCTGTCGAGCGATTTCGAGGCGATCCGCAACCCGGTGACCGGCGATTTCGGCGGGCTCGTCACCAATGCCGAGGGGCAATCGGTCATCGGCGGGCTCGGCTCGGTGCGCTCGGCGGCGTTCCGCGGGCGCGGTGTGCGCGCCTCCTACCAGCGCCGCATGGGTCGGCTCACCGCCGCGCTCGGCGCAGGCTATGACCGGCGCACCTTCATCGCCGCGCAGGGCACGGTGCTCGCGCCGCTCGATGGGCTGACCGACGAGAGCCACTATGTGGTCATCGGCGCAAGCCGCGAGATGGGGCGCAACGCCAGCCTCACCACCAATGCCTACGTCAACTGGTTCAATTCGGCGACCGACAGCGGCGATGTGACCGCGACGGGCATCTCGGCGGCCTACAACCGCGCGATCACCCGCCGCCTCACCGGGCGCGCGGCGGTTGCGCTCGACTATGTCGACAGCGACTTCTCGGCCGAGGACTTCGCCTTCGCCACCGCACTGGTCGGCCTGCGTTACGATTTCTGACGAAGGAGCGAGACGCTCATGTACGAACAATTCTATGGTCTCACCGGACGGGCGTTCCAGCTGACCCCCGATCCGCAGTTCTACTTCGAAAGCGTCAGCCACAAGAAGGCGATGAGCTATCTCGGCTATGGCCTCGCGCAGGGCGAGGGCTTCATCGTCATCACCGGCGAGGTCGGCGCGGGCAAGTCGACGCTGGTCGCGCACCTGATGGAGCGGATCGATCCGGCGGCGCTGACGGTCGCGCAGGTCGTCACCAGCGCGCTCGGCGGTGAGGAAATCGTCCACGTCGTCGCGCAGGCTTTCGGTCTTTCGGTCGAAGGGCACGACAAGGCCTCCGCGCTCGGCGCGATCGAGCGCTTCCTGCAGGACGAGGCGCGCGCCGGACGGCGCTGCCTGCTGGTGGTCGACGAGTGCCAGAACCTCGATCTCGCCGCGCTCGAGGAGCTGCGGATGCTGTCGAACTTCCAGCTCGGCTCGCATCCGCTGCTGCAGGGTCTGCTGCTCGGCCAGCCCGAGTTCCGGCGCACGCTCGCCCATCACCCCGAACTCGAACAGCTGCGCCAGCGCGTCATCGCTTCGCACCACCTCGAGGCGCTGGGCGAGGACGAGGTCGCCGACTATGTTCGCCACCGGCTTGCCTGCGTCGGGTGGAGCGACCATCCGGCATTGGCCGAAGGGCTTCTCGATGCGCTCTTCCGCCACACCGACGGGATCCCGCGGCGCGTCAACCAGGTGATGAACCGCCTGCTGCTGCTCGGCGCGATCGAGGAGCGCTCCGAATTGACCCACGAGATGCTCGACGAGGTGGTCGCCGAGATGGCCGAGGATCAGTTGCGCGGCGGCAGCACCCATGCCGACCTGCGCAGCGCCCCGGTGGCCTCGGAAAGCAGCGAAAACGACGAGGACGCGCCTGCCGCCGCCGGTGTGCCTGCCGCCGAGGTTGCCGCGCTGCTCGCCAGCCGCGACGCGCGCACCGCCGAACTCGAAGCCGCGATCGGCGAGCTGCAGGCTGCCGGGCGCGGCACCCGCGACGAGGCGCTCTCGCCCGAGGAAGCGCGCCTTGCCGAAGCGCGGCTCGCGGCGGAGATCGAGCGTCTGGAAGCGCGGCTCGAGGAGCAGGAGCAATCCTTCCGCCACGTGCTGACCATGCTGATCGAGTGGCTTGAGGAAGACCCGTCGCGCGAGGCCGCGTGACCGTGAACGCGCCGATTCCTCCCTTGCCCGGCACGCCCGATAGCCCCGTCGTCAATGGGTTGTCGGTCGATGTCGAGGACTGGTTCCAGGTCGGCGCCTTTGAGAACGTCATCGCCCGCGGGGAGTGGGACGCGATCCGCACCCGCGTGGAGGACAATGTCCTGCGCATTCTCGACCTCTTCGCCGAGGCCGAGGTGCGCGCGACCTTCTTCACGCTGGGCTGGGTCGCCAGGCGCCATCCGGCGATGATCCGCCGCATTGCCGAAGCCGGGCACGAACTCGCCAGCCACGGCTATGACCATGCGCGGGTCTTCACCTTCACCCGCGCCGAATTCGCCGCGGACATCCGCAAGGCGCGCGCCATCATCGAGGACAGCGCGGGCGTCGCCGTGACCGGCTACCGCGCACCGAGCTTCTCGATCGACCGGCGCACGCCGTGGGCCTTCGCCGAACTCGCCGAGCAGGGCTACGCCTATTCCTCCAGCGTCGCGCCGGTGCTGCACGATCACTATGGCTGGCCGGAGGCACCGCGCTTCGCCTTCCGGCCGCTGCCCTGGTCGAAGCTGGTCGAACTGCCGGTGACCACCGCGATCCTCGGCGGGCGGCGCGTGGCGGCGGGAGGAGGGGGCTTCTTCCGCGTGCTGCCCTACGGCTTCTCGCGCTGGGCGATCCGGCAGGTGAACCGCACCGAGGGGCGCCCGGCGGTGTTCTACTTCCATCCGTGGGAGATCGATCCCGATCAGCCGCGCGTCGGCCACGCTCCGCTGCGCTCGCGCTTTCGCCATTATACGGGGCTCGCGAAAATGGCCGACAAGCTGCGCGCCCTGGTCCACGAGTTCCGCTGGGGGCGCATGGACATGATTGCCCACCGCGAGGCGGCGCATGCCGGGGAGCTCCCCCTGCCTGCCGCCGAGGAGGCGGCATGAACGCACCACTCAAGACCGGCCAGCAGGTGCGCGCGGTCGATTTCGCCGACCCGGCCGAACTGCGCCGCATCGAGGGCTTCGTCGCCGAACGCGGCGCGAGCCTGTTCCATCGTCCCGCATGGTTGCGCGCGATCGAAGCGGGCACCGGTCAGCGCGCCGCCGGGCTCGTGTGCGAGCGCATGGGCGTGGTGACGGGCTGGCTGCCGCTGACCGAGGTGCGTTCGGCGCTGTTCGGCAAGGCGCTGGTCTCGAGCGGCTTTGGCGTCGGCGGCGGGATGCGCGTGGACAGCCCTGACGCCGCCCGCGCGCTTGCTTGGGCGGCTGAGGCCCATGCTACCCGCGGCGGCTTCGCCAGCGTCGAATTGCGCGGCGGGCCGATCCCTGATCACTGGGACGCCTGGGACGACCGGCATTGCGGATTCGAACGCCCGCTCGCAGCGAGCGACGAGGCGGAACTCGTCGCGATCCCGCGCAAGGCGCGGGCCGAGGTGAGAAAGGGCCTTGCGCTCGGCCACCGCGTGACGACCGGACGCAGCGCCGTGGACCTCGCCGCGCATTTCGCCTGCTATTCCGAAAGCGTGCGCAATCTCGGCACGCCGGTGTTCCCGCGCCGGCTGTTCGCGGAAATGCTCGCGGCATTTCCCGACAGCAGCGACATCCTTACCGTCTGGCAGGGTGATCGTCCGCTTGCGAGTGTGCTGAGCTTCTACCACGCCGGGGCGGTGATGCCGTTCTGGGGCGGCGGCGTGTTCGCGGCGCGCGCGGCGCGCGCCAATGAGGTGATGTATTACGAATTGATGCTTCACGCCCGGCGCCGCGGCGCGACACGCTTCGATTTCGGGCGCTCCAAGACGGGGAGCGGCCCCTTCGCCTTCAAGAAGAACTGGGGCTTCGCGCCCGCACCGCTGACCTATGGCGCCTGGACCGCGCCGGGCGCGGCTGCGCGCAACATCGACCCGACCGATGCGAGCTATTCCCGCAAGATCGAGGCGTGGAAGAAGCTGCCGCTGCCGGTCGCCAACGCGATCGGCCCGTGGATCGCGCGTGGGCTGGCCTAGGGGCCCCACGTGATGGGCGGCATTCTGTTCCTTGCGCACCGCGTGCCGTTCCCCCCCGACCGGGGCGACCGCATCCGTGCGCATCACCTCCTGAAGGCGCTCGCCCGGCTCGGGCCGGTGCATGTCGGATGCTTTGCCGAAGAAGCGGACAGGCCGGGCGTCGCGGAGCTGGCCGCGCTCGCCGCCTCGCACTGCGTCGTCCCGAGGGCCAAGCCGCTGGTGCTCGCCGGCATCGAGGCGATGCTCGCGGGAAAGCCCGTCAGCCTCACCGCCTTCCACAGTCGCACTCTGGCCGACTGGGTGCGCGAGACGATCACCCGCCAGCGCATCGGGGCGGTCGTCGTCTTCTCGGGCCAGATGGGACAATACGTTCCCGAGGATTTCACGGGCCGTGTGGTGATCGACCTGTGCGACGTCGATAGCGCCAAGTACCAGAGTTACGCTGCGGCGCGCGAGCGGATCTGGCTCAACCTGCGCGAGGGGCGGCTGCTCGCCGAGGAGGAAGAGCGGCTCGGTCGGCGCGCCGATGCGACGATCCTCATTTCCGATGCCGAGGCCGCGCTTTATCGCAGCCGCCTCCGAGATCCCGCGAGGGTGCGTGTCGAGGTCATCGGCAATGGCATCGACGCCGATTTCTTCGACCCCGCCGCCAGCAAGCCGCATCCGCAGCTCACCGGCCGGCGCGGTCCCCATTTCGTCTTCACCGGGCAGATGGATTATCGCCCGAACGAGCAGGCCGCGCTCTGGGCAATCGGTGCACTGCTGCCGAGGCTTCGCGCGCATCATCCCGAAGCGGCGCTTCACGTCGTCGGCCGCAGCCCGACCCGCGCACTGATGGCCCAGCACGGCCGCCCCGGCGTGCATGTCTGGGGCGCGGTGCCCGACGTGCGCCCCTTCCTTGCCGGTGCCGATATCGTGCTGGCGCCCTTGCTGATCGCGCGTGGGGTGCAGAACAAGGTGCTCGAGGCGATGGCGATGGCGAAGCCGGTGGCGCTTACCCCCGAGGCCGCGACCGGCATCGCCGCGCGCGACGGCGAGCACTGGCTGGTGAGCGAGCCCGACCCCGCGGCGATGGCGGCGCGGATCGCCGCCCTGCTCGCCGCGAGCGACCAGCGCATCCGCATGGGTGCAGCGGCGCGGGACTTCGTGCGCGAACATCATGCATGGGACGCAATGCTCGCCCCGCTCGCCGGATTGGTGGGCGAGGGTGCCGAGGGAACGCGCCATGCCGCCTGACAGCGCCGCACTTGTCGCGGGGGCATCGGCGCGGCCCGGCCTGCCCGCCGCATGGCGCGCACCGCTGGCGGCGCTTGCGGCAGCGGCGCTCGCGCTGGTCGCGGTGACCGCGTCCGCCTGGCGTGCGATGGCGCACCAGTGTTGGAACATCGACACCTACAACCACCTGCTGCTGGTGCCCTTCATCATCGCCTGGCTGGTCGCGCTCAAGGAGGATGACCTCGCTGCCGCGCGCCCGCGGTGCTTCGCGCCCGGCCTGCTCGCGGTCGCAGGGGCGCTCGGTCTGTGGTGGGCGGGCGAGTGGGCGGGGATCAACCTCGTGGCGCAGGCTGGCGCGGTGGGCGCATTGCAGGCGGCGGTGGTGACGGTGCTGGGCCTGCGCACGGGACTGCTGCTGGCCCTGCCGCTCGGCATGGCGACATTTCTCGTGCCCTTCGGCGACGAGATCATCCCGCCGCTGCAACGTCTGACCGCCGAGATCGCGATCACGCTGACCCATGCGAGCGGCGTCCCGGCCACGATCGAGGGCATTCACATCCACACGCCGGCCGGCCTGTTCATCGTCGCCGAGGCCTGTTCGGGCGTGAAGTTCCTGATCGCGATGGTGACGCTGGGCGTGCTCGTCGCCTTCACGCGCTTCACCCGCTGGTCGCGCCGCGCCGCGTTCCTCCTCGCCTGCATGGTGGTGCCGGTGCTGGCCAACGGGGTGCGCGCCTGGGCGACAATCCATGTCGCGCAATCCATCGGCGCCGAGCGGGCGACCGGCTTCGACCATATCGTCTATGGCTGGATCTTCTTCGCGGTCATCGTCGCCGCCCTGCTCGGCGGTGCCTGGCCTTTCTTCGAGCGCGAACCCGCCGAACAGGGTTGGAGCGCCGCCGATCTCGACCGGATGGACTGGCTGGCGCGCGCCGAGGCCTTCGCCCTGCCGCCCGCCGCGACCGCCTGCGCGATTGCCCTGCTCGCCGCGATTGCCGCTGTGGCCGGCATGATCTAGGCCGCGCGCGATGTGCGGGATTGCCGGGATCTTCCATGCCGAGACCCCCAAGCCGGTCGACCCCGTTCGGGTCGAGCGGATGTGCGACGCGCTCGCGCATCGCGGGCCGGACGGTTCGGGGGTGTGGACCGACCACGGCATCGGCCTCGGCCACCGCCGCCTGTCGATCATCGATATCGCCGGATCGCCCCAGCCGATGCATTCGGCTGACGGACGCGCGGTGATCGTCTTCAACGGCGAGATCTACAATTTCCGCGAACTGCGCCGCGAGCTGGAGCAGGCCGGGTTCACCTTCCGCACCTCGGGCGACACAGAGGTGATCCTTGCGGCATGGCAGAAGTGGGGACCGGACTGCCTCGCGCGCCTCGACGGGATGTTCGCCTTCGCGCTGTTCGACCTTGGCAAGCGCCAGCTGTTCCTTGCCCGCGACCGCTTCGGGGTGAAACCGCTGTTCCTCGCCCACCTGTCGGACGGCAGCATCGCCTTCGCCTCGGAGCTCAAGGGCCTTCTCGCGCACCCGCTGCTGCGCCGCCGCGTGAACCCGCAGGCTCTCGAGGCCTACATGGCCTGGGGCTATGTGCCCGACAGCCATTCCATCCTTGCCGGCGTGGAGAAGCTCCCGGCCGGGCACTTCCTGCTGCTCGACCAAGGCAGGGCGCCCGGCGCGCCCCGGCGCTGGTGGGACATCGACTTCACCGCGCGCGAGAAGGGCAGCGAGGCCGACTTGTCGGCGCAGCTTGTCCACCTGATGCGCGAGGGCGTGCGCTCGCGCATGGTCGCCGACGTGCCATTGGGCGCGTTCCTGTCGGGCGGGGTGGATTCCTCGGGCGTGGTCGCGCTGATGAGCGAAGCGAGCGCCGCTCCGGTGCAGACCTGCTCGATCGGCTTCGACGTCGCCGCCTATGACGAGACCTCCTACGCCCGCGAGGTCGCGGCGCGGTTCGGGGCCGATCATGCCGAGCGGATCGTCGCCACCGACGATTTCGCGGCGATCGACGCGCTGGCAGCGATGTTCGACGAGCCCTTCGCCGATGCCTCGGCGCTGCCCACCTGGCGGGTCTGCCAGCTGGCGCGCGAGCGGGTGACGGTGGCGCTCTCGGGTGACGGGGCGGACGAGGCCTTCGCCGGATACCGCCGGCAGGTGTTCCACCACCACGAGGAGCGCGCGCGCGCCGTGCTGCCCGCGTCCTTGCGCGCCCCGCTGTTCGGCACGCTTGGACGGGCGTGGCCCAAGGCCGACTGGGCACCGCGTCCGCTGCGCGCCAAGGCGACCCTGCTCGCGCTCGCCGAGAGCGGGGAGGAGGGCTATGCCCGCGGGCTCTCGGTGACGCTGCCCGCAGCGCGGCGCGCGCTCTATTCGGACAGCTTCGCCGCCAGTCTCGCGGGCTTCCGCGCCGAGGACGAGCTCATCGCGCTGATGCGCAGCGCGCCGGGGCGCTCGGGGCTCGACCGCGCGCAATATGCCGACCTCAAGTTCTGGCTGCCCGGCGACATCCTCACCAAGGTCGACCGCACCAGCATGGCGGTGAGCCTCGAGGCGAGGGAGCCGCTGCTCGATCACCGCCTCGTGGAGTTCGCCGCGCGCCTGCCGGAGCGGATGCGGGTGCGGGGGGCGACGGGCAAGTTCCTGCTCAAGAAGTCGCTCGAACGCTATCTGCCGCAGGACGTGCTTTACCGGCCCAAGCAGGGCTTCGTCACCCCGATCGCCGAGTGGCTGCGGGGGCCGCTCGCCGATGCGGCGCGGGGCATCGCGCGGGGGAGCCTCGCGCAGACCGGGTTCTTCGATCCAGAATCCATCGCCGCGCTGGCCGAGGCGCATATCGCCGGCCGGGCCGACCATTCACGCACCCTGTGGCAGCTCGTGATGCTGGAGAAGTCGCTCGCCCGGCTCGGGGTGAGCGCCTAGTTCTCGGTCCCGTGGCCGAGCGCCATATAGGCCTCGCTCTGCATCTCGTTCAGCCGGCTGACCGTGCGTTCGAACTCGAAGGCGCCGTCGCCCTCGCGGTAGAGGTCTTCGGGCGCGGCGGCGGCGGTCGTGAACAGCTTGACCCGGTGCTCGTAAAGCGCGTCGATCAGCTTGGTGAAGCGGATTGCCTCGTTGCGGTTCTCCGGACCCATGCGCGGAATGCCGACGATGATGACCGTGTGATAGGCCTGGGCGATGGCGAGGTAATCGGCCGCGCCGCGGTTCTCGCCGCATAGCCGCTTGAAGCTGAACACGGCCACGCCCTTGAGGCTCTTGGGCACATGCAGGGTCCGCCCCCCGCCGAGGTCGAGCGTGCCGCTCGGCACGTGGGCGGCATCGTCGGGGTCGAAGTCGGTGAGGCGGAAGAAGGCCTCGCGCACCTGCGCGGTCGCTGCATCGCCCATCGGCGCGTGCCACATGGCAAGCCCGCCGATCCTCTCGAGCCGGTAGTCGGTCGGGCCGTTGAGGCTGAGCACGTCCATCCGCGCCTCGACGAGGTCGATGAAGGGCAGGAACAGCGAGCGGTTGAGCCCGTCCTTGTAGAGATCGCGCGGCGGGCGGTTGGAGGTGGTGACGATCACCGTGCCCGCCTCCATCAGCGCCGTGAAGAAGCGCTCCATGATCGCGGCGTCGGCAGTGTTGGTGACGACCATCTCGTCGAACGCGAGGCAGCGCACCCGCTCGGCCATGTCCAGCGCGACGCTCATCAGCGGGTCCTGACGCTCGGCCTTGCGCGCTGCGGTGATGAGCCGGTCGAGTTCGAGCATGAAGGCGTGGAAGTGGACCCGCCGTTTCTTCGCGATGTCGAGCGTCTCGACGAACAGGTCCATCAGCATCGACTTGCCGCGCCCGACGCCGCCCCACAGGTAGATCCCGCGGACATCGGGGGATGCGGCGGAGCCGGTCAGGCGGGCGAGGAGGCCCTTCTTCGGCGGCGGTGCCTCGAGCTCGCGTTGCAACCGGTCCAGCCGTTCGGCGGCCGCGCGCTGGTCGGCATCGGCGCGCAGTTCCCCGCTGGCGATCAGCGCGTCGTAGCGGGCGAGCAGACCGGGCACTTCAGGAGCGCGGCAGCATCTTGCGGACGATGCCCGAGAAGCTGGCGACCGTATCGTCTTCCTGCACCACCATCCCGCGGATGAAGACCAGCTTGCCGGTCTCGCGCACGATCTCGGTCACCGCGTCCATCGGCCGCTTCGGATCGCCGCCGCCGACGAATTGGGTCGAGAGCTCCAGCGTAACCGAAGGCCCGGCATTGCCGCTGCCGATGGTGTGCATGGTGACGAACAGCGAGATGTCGATGAGCGCCAGCGTAATCGCGCCGTGGATGATGCCTTGCAGGTTCTCGTGATGGCGCTGCGGGAACATCCGCAGCCGCGCCTTCCCGTCCTCGTCGCGGCGGGTGATGAGCCTCCCCATCACCGCGCCGTTGAACAGCGTCTCGTCCTTGAGGTTCCAGTGGTGCCAACCCGGGTTTTCCGGGTCCGGCCCGTGTTCGAACACGTCGTCCTTGAAGCCCACCTTCGTCAGATGGCCCGTTCGGCCATCATCTTCTTGGTTTCGGCGATCGCCTTGGCCGGGCTGAGGCCCTTGGGGCACACGTTCGCGCAGTTCATGATCGTGTGGCAGCGATAGAGCCGGAACGGGTCTTCCAGATCATCGAGCCGCTCGCCGGTCATCTCGTCGCGGCTGTCGGCGAGCCAGCGATAGGCCTGGAGCAGGATCGCGGGGCCGAGGAACTTGTCGCTGTTCCACCAGTAGGACGGGCACGAGGTCGAGCAGCAGGCGCACAGGATGCACTCGTAGAGCCCGTCAAGCTTCTCGCGCTGTTCGGGCGATTGCAGCCGCTCCTTGCCCGAAGGCGTGGGGCTGACGGTCTGTAGCCAGGGGCGGATGCTCGCATATTGCGCGTAGAAGTGGGTGAAGTCGGGCACGAGGTCCTTGATCACGTCCATGTGCGGCAGCGGCGTGATGCGGATCTCGCCCTTGAGGTCCTCGATCGCGGTGGTGCAGGCGAGGCCGTTCTTGCCGTTGATGTTCATCGAGCACGACCCGCAGATGCCTTCGCGGCAGGAACGACGGAAGGTCAGGGTCGGGTCGATCTCGTTCTTGATCTTGAACAGCGCGTCGAGAACCATCGGCCCGCATTCGTCGAGGTTGATCTCGAACTTGTCGTAGCGCGGGTTCTCGCCCGAATCCGGATCGTAGCGGTAGACCTTGAACGACTTCACGCGCCCCTTGCCACCGGCGCCGCTGGCCGTGTGCACCTTGCCCTTGGTGTTGATCTTGGAGTTCTTGGGGAGAGTGAAGGTCGCCATTGAGTGATCCCGGTTTCGCGTGTGCCCCCTATCTAGCGCCATTGCCCGGTCGCGCAAGGTGGGGCTGTTGCAGCATTTTGAACAGGGGTTGAGCCGCCCGCAGCATCCGTGTTGGAGACACATGAGACACTGTTCAGGGAAGGAAAATCGGGCCCTGCCATGCGGCGCGGCAGGCGGCCTGCGCGGCATTGGCAAAAGGGGCGGAACCGGCAGGGCATGGCGGCGCTTTAACAGGCATGGATGATGTAGGACAGCAGCCCGCCGCCCGGCCGCGCAGCGCGGCGGTGTTCGGGGCCTCGGGCGGGATCGGGCGCGCGCTGTGCGAGGCATTGTCGGCGCGCGGCTGCGCGGTGATCCATGCCGGTTCGCGGCGGGGCGAGGGGCCGCAGGGCGAAGCTTTCCGCCCTTTCGCCTTCGACCTGACCGACGAGGCGAGCATCGCCTCCGCCGCCGCGGCGATGCGCGACGCGCCGCCCGAGTGGGTCATCATCGCCACCGGCGTTCTGACCCTGGCGGACGGCACCGGACCGGAACGGACCTACAAACGGCTCGATGGCGCCGCGATGGCCGAGGTCTTCGCGCTCAACACCATCGGACCGGCGCTGATCGCCAAGCATATCCTGCCGCTGATGCCACGCGAGCGTAGCTCCGTCTTTGCGGCGCTGTCCGCGCGGGTCGGGTCGATATCGGACAACCGGCTCGGCGGGTGGCATTCCTACCGCGCATCGAAGGCCGCGCTCAACATGCTGCTCAAGAACTTCGCGATCGAGCTGGCGCGCACCCATCCGCAGGGCGTGGTGGCGGGGCTGCACCCCGGCACCGTCGATTCCGCGCTGTCCGCGCCCTTCCAGGGAAACCTGCCCGAGGGACAACTAACCAGCCCCGAGGATGCCGCCGCAAACCTGCTCGGCGTGCTCGCGCGGCTGACCCCGGAACAGTCCGGGCGGGTGTTCGACTTCTCCGGGAAGGAAGTCCCGGCCTAGGCGAAGATGCCGACCGCGAGTTCCGCCCAGACCGTGAGGAACGCCGCGAGCGCAAGGAGCACCGCCGCCCCGCGCACCAGCGCCGAGGAGCGCAGCCGCAGTGCGCTGTCGATGCCGAGGCCGAGCAACGCCAGCAGGCCCGCCGCCACGATGAAATCGCCCGGTGTCCAGACAACTTCGCGCGTGAACTGCATCGCCACCAGCGGCACCGCCAGCAGCAGCGCGGCGAGAACGGCGAAGCTGCGCCGGAAGGTGCGCGTGCTCGGAGTGGCGGGCTGCAAGGTGGCAATCATGGTGCGTTTCCTCTCTCTGGTCTCGCAAGCCTAACGCATAAGTCCGTGGCGCGAAAGGCTTTCGGCCAGCAGCGTCTCGATAAGGTCGCTCTGGCTCCATCCGGCGAGCTTCGCCGCGCGGCCGAACACCTTCTGCGACCACAGGTTGCAGTTGAGGTTCAATTCGAGGAAGGTCACCTCGCCGGTCGCCTCGTTCACCCGGAACTCGAAACGCCCGTAATCGAAGGGGCGGTATTCCTCCCAGGTCTTTCGGGTGAGATCCGCGATCCGGGCGGTCAGATCGGGATCGGTGAAGGCGTCGAGCGAATATTTCTGGCTGCGATCGACGAGGTCGCGCTTCTCGTAATAGGTCCTGAGGTGCGCGGGATCGGCCTGGCGGAAGATCATCATCGGCAGGATCATCGGTTCGCCGCGGATGGTGATCACCGGCACCTCGACATCGCTGCCTTCGAGGAAGGGCTCGACGATCGCGTCGTGGCGGTCGGCGTGGGTGCGTGCGACGGCGGCCTTGACGCCTTCCCAGTCGTAAGCGTCCTCGACGCCCCAGCTCGCCGAGGAGGCATTGGGCTTGATGACGTAGCGATCCGCCTCCGGGCACTTGTCGGGAGTGACCGGCGCGCCCCTGCGGTAAATTGCCCAGGGCGCCGTCGGCACGCCCGCATCGCGCGCGGCGCGCTTGGCGAGGTGCTTGTCGTCGGACAATCCGCGCAGGATCGGGCTCGCGCCGAGATAGGGGATCTTCGCCCGCTCGCACAGCAACGGCAGTAGCATCTCGGAATTAAAGAAGCCGGCGCGGTTGAGCAGCGGGAAGACGAAGTCGACACCCGGCGGGTCGAACATCACGTCATGGCTCTGCGCGACCTTGAGGTTGAGGCCGAGCCCCTCGAGCGTCTCGCGCATCTCGCGGTGATAGAGCGCGTGATTGCCGTCCTCCGGGTGCAGGTTGCCCTCCCACAGCGCATTCTTGGCGATGAACAGGATGGTGAGCCGCCGCTTGGCATCCTCGGAGATGCGGAGCGGTTCGGGGAAGGTTGTCATGGCTGTGGGCCTCCTCGCAACGAAGGCGGGCGTGTAGTCGTGCGGAGGGCTGCGCGCCAGATGCATTTTGCGGTTTTATCCGTGCGCGGCATTCTCTAGAGCCGCGCGCACTCCTGCTGTCCGGTCGCGAAAGGCTGCTCCTGTGTCGTCTCTGAACCGCCCGCTCGCCGGGTTCGAAGCTTCTCCCGAGGCGCTGTCGCTGGTGACAGCGTTGACGGGCGGCGGCGATGCGCGGATCACGCTCGATCCGGCAAGCGGGCTCAACCGCTACCTTTCCGCCCCCCATCCGCGCGAGGTGCTGGCCTATTCCTCCTCGACCGTGAGCGACATTTCCGCCGATGCCTTCGCGCACCTGCTGGCGCATCGCGACGCGCGCGCAGCGCAGGGCTACGGCGCGCGGCTCGAGGCGCTACGGAGCCGCATTCGCGCGGCCTATGGCGTGGCGAGCGACACCGGCATCGTGTTCGCGCCCTCGGGCACCGATCTCGAATATGTCGCGCTGGCGCTTGCGCTGGGGCGGGGCGGGAACGGCATCCACAACGTGCTCTTGGGCGCCGACGAGATCGGCTCGGGATGCATCCACTCCGCCCACGGACGCTTCTTCGCGCAAGAGACCGCGCTCACCGAAGGTGTTTTACCGGGTGAGGACGTGGCGGGGATGGGCGCAATCACCCTGGTCGACGTGCCGGTGCGCTGCCCCGACGGGGTGGCGCGCACGAGCGCAGAGATTGCCGCAGGCATGGGCCTTGAAATCGCTGCCGCGCGCGCTGCCGGGCGGCACAGCGTCGTGCACCTGGTCCACGGCTCCAAGACCGGCCTGGTGCTGCCGTCGCTCGCCGATCTCGACGGACTGCTGGCGCAATTCGGCGAAGAGGCGACCTTCGTGGTCGATGCCTGCCAGGCCCGCATCACCAGCGCGGCGATCGCCGATTATCTCGCCCGCGGGGTGATCGTGCTGATGACGGGCTCCAAGTTCGTCGGCGCGCCGCCGTTCAATGGCTGGGCGCTGGTCCCGCCTGCGCTCGCCGAGCGCGCCGCGCCGCTGCCGGAGGGCTTCACGCGCATCTTCCGCCGCGCCGAGTGGCCTGCCGGATGGCCAGGCGCAGAGCGTCTCGAGGACAGCGCCAACGAAGCGCTGGCGCTCAGGCTCGAGGCGGCGCTGTTCGAGATCGAGCGCTTCCAGGCGATCCCGATGGCGCGCATCGCCGCGATGATCGCCGCCTTCGAGGCTGCGCTGCATCGAGACCTGCTCGTCCCGCTCGGTGCCGCGCGCGTCACGCCGGGAAGCGCCGATGACGGCGAGAGCCCGATCGAGATGCGAACGCTGGCGACGCTCGACCTCTCGGGGCTGTCGGGTCTGGACAGCTTCGACGCCGCGCAGGCCGCGCACAAGGCGCTGGCAACAGGCGGCATCCGGCTCGGCCAGCCGGTCAAGTGCGTGCGCGTGAACGGGGGTTGGGGCGGCACCATGCGGGTCGGCCTCTCCATGCCGCAACTGGTCCGCTGGAATGGCCTCGCGGAAACCGCGCTGGCCGCCGAACTTGCCGCCGACATGGCGCGCATCGCCGCGGCACTCGGCGCGGTGGCGGGGCGCGAGGCCGCCTGAACGCGCTTCCCCTTCCGGCATTTCGGGGTAGACTTGTGCCCTCGCCGGTGACGAAGGGGAAAACCGCATGAGCCTCGCCAGCTGGTACGAAGCCAAGGTCATGCCGCGGCTCATCACCTGTGCCTGTTCTCAGGGCCAGGTGATGAAGCGCCGCAGCATGGTCGTGCCGCGCGCGGCGGGCGACGTGTTCGAACTGGGTTGCGGCGGCGGGATCAATCACGAGTTCTACAATCCTGCGGCAATCACCTCCTATGCCGGGATCGACCCCCATGAAGGCCTGCTGGACGGCGCGCGCGCCGCGGCGCGGGAGAAGGGCTGGGCGGCGGACCTCAGGCAGGGGCGGGGCGAGGCGATTCCCTTCGCGGATGCCCGCTTCGACTGCGTGGTGTGCACCTTCACCCTGTGCTCGGTCGAGGACCCTGTGCAGGTCATGGCCGAGCTGCGCCGCATCCTGCGACCCGGAGGGCAGATGCTGTTCCTCGAACACGGCCGCGCGCCCGATCGTAATGTCGAACGCTGGCAGGAGCGGATCGAGCCGGTGTGGAAGCGGCTCGCGGGGGGCTGTCACCTGACCCGTCCCATCGCGTCCGCGCTCGAGGGGGCGGGCTTCGCGGTCGAGACGCTGGGCGAGGGCTACACCCCCAAGGCGCCGCGGATTGCCGGATGGATGGAGTGGGGCATCGCACGCAAGCCCAGGTAGTATCGTGCAAAAAGGGGCGGGAGAGGTTGCCCGCTCCCGCCCCGCTTGGCTGGTCCTTTAAGGACGACTATTCGCCGAAGGTGCGCTGCCACCAGCCGCGGCGCGGCTTGGCGCCGTCCTGCCCTGCGTCCTCCTGCTCGGCATCGGGATCTTCCTTGGTCCCGCTCTCGTCGGCCATGGCCTGCGCCGTTTCGGGTGCGCCGTCGGGCCCGGCGACCACCGCCATGTCTTCCTTGACCTGTTCGGAGATCGCCTCAGCGGAAGCTTCGGCAGCCTTGGCCTTGCGCGGAGCCCGCTTGCGCTTGGGCTTCTCGGCCGGCGCTTCCTCGCTCGCGGCGTCGGCATCCGCGGCCGCGACTTCCGGCGCCAGTTCCGCTGCGACCTCGGCGGCAGGTTCGGCCTCTTCCTTCTTCTTGCGCGGCGCGCGCTTGCGCTTCGGCTTTTCGACCGGCGCTTCCTCGGGAGTGCCCTCGGCATCGGTCTGAGCAGCGGGGGCTTCGGGCTGGGCTTCCGCGTCCGCGTCCGCGTCGGGAGCACTCACCTCGGAGGTGTCGGCTTCGTCCTGCGCCTCGTTCTCGGCCCCTTCGCCGCGCCGCTTGCGCCCGCGTCCACCGCGGCGGCGGCGCTTCTTGGAACGGCCTTCACCGTCCTCGCCGCGATCTTCGCCGCTGTCCTGGCTATCGGCCTGGCCGTCTGCGTCGCCGCTCTCGTCGCTGCCGGCGCTTTCGCCCTCGGCCTCATCGTCGCGGTCCTGGCGATTGCGTCCGCGACCGCCGCGCCGGCGGCGCCGCTTCTTCCTGCGCCCGCCTTCGTCCTCGTCATCGGAACGCTCGCGGCGTCCGCGCGGCTCGCGGTCCTCGTCCTCGGCGAAGTCCTCTTCCTCCTCGGGCAGGTCCTCGTCTTCCTCGTCGTCGACGATCGGATCGAAGCGCGGGGCCTGCGCGGGGCGCGGGCCGGCGCTGGAGACGCTCATCTTCGCGCCTTCTTCTTCGCCCTCGGGGACAACTTCGACGCTGACGCCGTAGCGCTGTTCGATCTCGACCAGATCGGCGCGCTTTTCATTGAGGAGGTAGATCGCCGCCTCGGTGCTGGCGGCAAGACGGATCTGCGTGCCCTTGCCCTTGGCCGCCTCGTCCTCGATCAGGCGCAGCGCCGAAAGCCCTGCGCTCGACGCGGTGCGCACCAGGCCGGTGCCGTCGCAATGCGGGCAGGGGCGGGTGGTCGCCTCGAGCACGCCGGTGCGCAGCCGCTGGCGGCTCATCTCCATCAGCCCGAAGGAGCTGATCCGCCCGACCTGGATGCGTGCGCGGTCGTTCTTGAGCGCATCCTTCATCGCCTTCTCGACCTTCCGGACGTTGGAGGAATACTCCATGTCGATGAAGTCGATCACGACGAGCCCGGCCATGTCGCGCAGGCGCAGCTGGCGGGCGATTTCCTTGGCCGCTTCGAGATTGGTGTGAAGCGCGGTCTGCTCGATATTATGTTCCTTGGTCGAGCGGCCCGAGTTGATGTCGATCGAGACCAGCGCCTCGGTCGGGTTGATGATGAGATACCCGCCGCTCTTCAGCTGCACCATCGGGTCGTACATCGCCTTGAGCTGGTCCTCCGCGCCATAGCGCTGGAACAGCGGCACCGGATCGACGTAGGCCTTCACCCGCCGCGCGTGGCTGGGCATCAGCAGCTTCATGAAGGCCTTGGCCGACTTGTAGCCTTCCTCGCCCTCGACCACCACTTCCTCGATGTCGCGGTTGTAGATGTCGCGGATCGCGCGCTTGATGAGGTCGCTGTCCGAATGGATCAGCGCGGGCGCGACCGAGGCGAGGGTCTTCTCGCGGATCTCGTCCCAGACGCGGGCAAGATAGTCGAAGTCGCGCTTGATCTCGGGCTTGGTGCGGGACAGGCCGGCGGTGCGCACGATCAGGCCCATGCTCCGGGGCAGCTTGAGATCGGAGACGATCTCCTTCAGCCGCTTGCGGTCGCTGGTCGAGCTGATCTTGCGGCTGATGCCGCCGCCGCTCGAGGAATTGGGCATCAGCACCGTGTAGCGCCCGGCGAGGCTCAGATAGGTGGTGAGCGCCGCGCCCTTGTTGCCGCGCTCTTCCTTGACGACCTGGACGAGCAGCACCTGGCGGCGCTGGATGACGTCCTGGATCTTGTAGCGGCGGCGGAGCTCCATGCGCTTGGCGCGCACCTCGTCGACCTGCTTGGCGCGGCTGCGGCCCTTGTCGCTGCCGCCGCCCTTGCCCTGACGGCGCCGACCGCGCCGGCCGCGGCCGCGCTCCTGTTCGGCGCCTTCGTCCTCGGCGCTGTCATCCTCGGAGGTGTCCTCGTCCGAGGAGCCGTCCTCGATGGTGGCGACCTCGTCCTTGTCGGAGGTGTCGACTTCCTCGACGCCGTTCTCGGCGAAATCCTCGGCCAGCGCTTCGCCGCTCTCGTCCTCGGCATCGTATTCGTCGCCGGGGGAGATGCCCTCTTCCTCTTCCTCGGCGCGCAGGCGTTCCTCTTCGGCGGCGGCCTCGGCTTCTTCGGCGAGCAGAGCGTCGCGATCCGCCTTGGGGATCTGGTAGTAATCTGGGTGGATTTCGCTGAAGGCGAGGAACCCGTGCCGGTTGCCGCCGAAATCGACGAAAGCCGCCTGCAGCGAAGGTTCGACCCGGGTTACCTTGGCGAGGTAGATATTGCCCTTGATCTGCTTGTGTTCGGCAGATTCGAAATCGAATTCCTCAATCCGGTTGCCCTGCAGGACCGCCACCCGGGTTTCTTCCGGGTGGCGCGCATCGATAAGCATGCGCGTTGCCATTGAATGTTCTCCATGCGTCCGGCCGTGTCCGCGAGGGGACAGCAAGGGGACGCCGATTGTGGGATGATCCGGAGCGCCCGCAGGCGCGGCCGGAAAGGGTTGCCGCGCCGGGCCCGCTAGGAGCCGGCGGCGCGAAGCTCGTGTCTGCAGCGACGCGATTGCGGCAAGGTGCCGCGCTTCGGCCCGCAAGGACACAGGCTGCCTGAGCGCGCACTGTGCCGGATTGCGGGGAAAAGCGTCTTGTCACTGCATCAACCTGTTCATGGGCCGGGAGCCGCGAAACGGCGGAGGACCCGGCACGAGCGGAGGGCGGTTCGGGTGCACGGGCACCGGAATGCGACCACTCGGCAACACCGCTAGCACTGTGGGCCAAACCCCGCAACTCTATTGCTTTATCACAGGGCAAGAACGTAAGCGGTTAGCGACATGAGCTTACGCACCCTGCTGCTGATCGTGCTGCTGGTCCCCGCACTGCTGCTCGGCGGTGCTGCTGCACTGGGTCTGAAAATCCCGGTGCCTTCGTGGGGACGCGAATACGTGATGCGCTTCTCGCTCGCAGAGGAGCTGGCACCGCCCGATCTTCCCGCCATTGCCGGACCGGACGATCCCGCGCTCCCGCTGGTGGTGATCGATGCCGGACACGGCGGGCGCGATCCGGGCGCGATCGGCACCGATGCGCAAGGGCGGCGGGTGCGCGAAAAGGACATCACCCTCGCGATCGCGCTCGCCCTGCGCGACGATCTGCTGCGCGCGGGGCGCATCCGCGTCGCCCTGACCCGCGCCGATGATCGCATCATCCCGCTCGCCCACCGTCCCGAGATCGCGCGTCTGCTCGAGGCCGACCTGTTCGTCTCGATCCACGCGGATTCGGCAGGCGAGCGCGACGACGTAAGCGGCGCAAGCATCTACACGCTCTCCGAGGAAGCCTCGAGCGAGGCGGCGGCGCGCTTCGCCGCACGCGAGAACGATGCCGACCGTCTGAACGGCATCGCGGTCGAGGGGACCAGTGCGGCGGTCAGCGCGATCCTCGTGGAACTCTCGCAGCAGCGCACCCGCGAGGACGCCATAGAATTCGCCCGGCTCGTGCTGCGCGAGGGTGCGGATCGGCTCGCCTTCCATGCCCAGCCGCGCCGCGCGGCGGCGCTGGCGGTGCTGCGTGCGCCCGATGTGCCCTCGGTGCTGTTCGAGAGCGGCTTCGTCACCAACCGCGCCGATCGTGCGCGCCTGACCACGCCCGAGGGCCGCGCGCAATACGCCGCCGTGCTGGCGCGGGCGATCCGGGTCTATTTCGCGCGGCGCGCCGACATTCCCCCGGCGGGGACATAGGGCTGCAAAGCGGCTAGCCTTGACGGCTGACTGCGTGCTAGTTGCGCCTCGCCCATGACCGAGCTTCCCCCCGCCTCCGCCCCTGAAACGCACTGGGCCTATCTGCGCTACCGCGTGAACCGCGACATCGGCGGCGCGCTCGCGTGGTTCGGGGAGATGTGGCGCCGGAGCCTGCTGTTCAAGATCGCGGCGGCGCTGTTCGCGCTCGGCCTCGTCGGATGGATCGCGGTGTTCTTCTGGCTGGCGAGCGATCTTCCCGAGGCCGAGGCGCTGCTCACCTACGAAACCCCGCTGCCCACGATGGTGCGCGGCGTCGACGGCGAGATCGTCCACTCCTATGCCCGGGAACGGCGGGTGCAGCTGCAATATGCCGATTTTCCCGAAAAGCTCATCGACGCCTATCTTTCGGCCGAGGACAAGACCTTCTTCAGCCACGGCGGCGTCGATCTTTTCGGCACCGCGGGCGCCGTCATCGATTATCTCAACCCGATGCGCACTCGCCGTGCCGTGGGCGGGTCCACCATCACCCAGCAGGTCGCCAAGAACCTGCTGCTCGGCGACGAATACTCGGTCACCCGCAAATTGAAGGAAATGATCCTCGCCGGACGCATCGAGCAGGTGCTGACCAAGCAGGAAATCCTCGAGCTGTACCTGAACGAGATCCCGCTCGGGCGGCGCAGCTTCGGGGTGCAGGCCGCCGCGCGCGCCTATTTCGACAAGGACGTCGGCGATCTCGATCTGCACGAGATGGCGTTTCTCGCGATCCTTCCCAAGGCGCCCGAGCGCTATGGCCGCAAGGGACAGGAAAAGGCCGCGCTCGCCCGGCGCAACTTCGTGCTCGACCAGATGGAGAAGAACGGCTTCATCACCGGGTCGCAGCGGCGCGCGGCGGCGGCCAAGCCCCTCGGCCTCGTCACCCAGCGGCGCGAGCGCAGCGTGGATGCCGGCTACTTTCTCGAGGAAGTGCGCCGCGAGCTGATCGACCGCTTCGGCGAGACCGCCGAGGACGGACCGAATTCGGTCTATGCCGGCGGACTGTGGGTGCGCACCTCGCTCGATCCGACGATGCAGATCGCCGCGCGCGACGCGCTGCGCGAAGGCCTGCTGCGCTATCACGGCGGGCGCGGATGGACCGGTCCGGTCGCCACCATCGACGTCTCGCAGGGCAATTGGGCAAGCCAGCTGCAGAGCTCGCCGCTCGGCATCAATTATCGCGACTGGAAGATCGGCGTGGTCACCAGCCGCTCGGGCAGCTCGGCGCGGATCGGCTTTTCCGACGGCACCGAGGCGCCGCTCACCAACCTGCCCGACCGGCTCAAGGCGGGCGACGTGATCGCCGCCAGCCCCGCGGGCGGCAGCTGGCAGGTGCGCACCATCCCCGAGGCGCAGGGCGCGCTGATCGTCGAGAACGCGCAATATGGGCGCGTGCTGGCGATGCAGGGCGGTTTCGACCACCGCCTGTCCGACTTCAACCGCGCCACCCAGGCGCTGCGCCAGCCCGGCTCGACCATCAAGCCCTTCGTCTATGCGACGGGGCTCGATACCGGCATGACCCCTTCGACCCAGGTCGATAACTCGCGCTTCTGCTATTACCAGGGCGCCAATCTCGGCGAGAAGTGCATTCGCGGCGGGCGCGGCGCAGGCGGTCAGCACCCGCTCCGCTATGGCCTCGAGCAGTCGCAGAACATCATGACCGTGCAGATCGGGATGACCGCCGGTATGCCCAACGTGGTCAGGGAGATCGAGAAGATGGGGATCGGCAAGTTCGACCCCTATCCCTCGACCGCGCTGGGGGCCGGGGAGACCACTCTGTCGAAGATGGTCGCTGCTTATGCTGCGCTGGCCAACCACGGCCGGCTCAATCCGCCGACCCTGATCGATTACGTGCAGGATCGCCACGGCAAGGTGCTGTGGCGCGCCGACAATCGCAATTGCCGCGGCTGCAACATGGCCGAGTGGGACGGCAAGCCGATGCCGCGCTTCGGCCTCAAGGGGACCGAGGCGATGGACCCGCGCACCGCTTTCCAGGTCATGCACATGCTGCGCGGCGCGGTGACCCGCGGAACCGCCACGGTCCTTAACCCGCTCGGCCTGCCGCTGTTCGGCAAGACCGGCACCACCACCGGCCCCAAGGACGTGTGGTTCATCGGCGGCACGCAGCAGATGATCGCGGGCGCCTATGTCGGCTTCGACCAGCCGCGCAACATGGGCGGCTATGCCTATGGCGGCACGATCGCCGCGCCGATCGTCAAGAGCCTGATCGAAAAGACCAAGTCCAAGTGGTCGACCGTGCCCGCCGTCGCGCCCGAGGGCGTGCGGATGGTGCGTGTCGATCGGCGCACCGGCAAGCGCGTGTTCGATGGCTGGCCGACAGACGATCCGCGCTCCGCCATCATCTGGGAGGCGTTCAAGCCCGATACCGAACCCGAGCGCTTCACGCGCCAGGATGAAATTGCCGCGCGCCGCAACGAGATCCTCGAACTGATCCGCGCCGGGCGCGAGAAGGCCGCCGGAGCGCTTTCGGACACGGATAATCCGGACGCCCGCCGCGACTTCGTCGAGCAGCAGGGCGGGATTTATTGATCGCAAACGCGGGTCGGGGAACCGGTCCGCGCCCCGGAGGTTTGACCGTCATGACCACCATCTTCACCCGTCTCGCCGCCGCCGCGCTGCTCGCCGCCGGCATCGCCGCTCCCGCCGCCGCCGACCTGCCGCTGGGCGAAAAGGCCCCGGCCTTCACGACCCGCGCCGCGCTGGCCGGCAAGGAGTTCGGCTTCTCGCTCTCCGCCGCGCTCGCCAAGGGTCCGGTGGTGCTCTACTTCTACCCCAAGGCCTTCACGCAGGGCTGCACGCTGGAAGCCAATGCCTTTGCCGAGGCCATGCCGAAGTTCAAGGCCGAGGGCGCGAGCGTGATCGGCATGTCGAACGACGACATCGACACGCTCAAGCAGTTCAGCCGCAAGGAATGTCGCGATGCCTTCCCGGTCGGCGTGGCCAGCCCCGCGGTGATCAAGGGCTATGACGTGGCGCTCGGCAATTCGGGCCTCGCCAGCCGCACCTCCTACGTGATCGCGCCCGACGGGCGGATCGTCGAGGTCTATTCGAACAGCGACTATCGCGAGCACGTCGAAAAGACCCTCGCCGCGGTGCGCGCGCTGAAGAAGTAGGCGGGCAGGGCGCCGGCGCCCCGCTTTACAATCGCGCGCCCCGCGCTAAGCGGGGGGCGTGATACCCCCGTCACTTCCGAAGGACTGACCATGCGGGCCGAGGCCCAGGCTTACATCAACCGGATCGAGGCCGCGCTGGCGCTGGTGCGCCAGTCGCTCGACTGGGAGCGCGCCCTCAGGCGGCTCGACGAACTCAACGCGCGCGTGCAGGACCCCTCGCTGTGGGACAACCCCAAGCAGGCCCAGGCGATCAGCCGCGAGCAGAAGACGCTCGAGACCGCGGTGAACACCGTGAACGAGATCTCGGCCGAGATGCGCGATGCGATCGAGTTCATCGAGATGGGGGAGGCTGAAGGCGAGGACAGCATCGTCGATGATGGTCTCGCCACGCTCGCCCAGCTAGCCGATCGCGCCGATGCCGACAAGGTCCAGGCGCTGCTATCGGGCGAGGCGGACGGCAACGACACCTATCTTGAAATCCACGCCGGCGCGGGCGGGACCGAGAGCCAGGACTGGGCCGAGATGCTGTTGCGCATGTACGCCCGCTGGGCCGAGCGGCGCGGGTTCAAGGTCGATACGGTTGAATACCAGGCGGGCGAGCAGGCCGGGATCAAGTCCGCGACCCTGCTGATCAAGGGCGACAACGCCTATGGCTATGCCAAGACCGAGAGCGGCGTTCACCGCCTCGTCCGCATCAGCCCCTATGACAGCTCGGCCCGGCGCCACACCAGCTTTTCGAGCGTGTGGGTCTATCCGGTGATCGACGACAGCTTCGAGATCGAGATCAATCCGGCCGACCTCAAGATCGACACCTACCGCGCATCCGGCGCGGGCGGGCAGCACGTCAACACCACCGATTCGGCGGTGCGCATCACCCACCAGCCCTCGGGCATCGTGGTAGCCAGCCAGCAGGACCGCAGCCAGCACAAGAACCGCGACATCGCGATGAACATGCTGAAAGCGCGGCTCTACGAGGCGGAAATGCGCGCGCGCGAGGAAGCCGCCAGCGCCGAACACTCGGCCAAGAGCGACATCGGGTGGGGCCACCAGATCCGTTCCTACGTCTTGCAGCCCTACCAGATGGTCAAGGACCTCAGGACCGGGGTGGTGTCGACCTCGCCGGATAATGTGCTCGACGGGGCGATCGACCCCTTCATCTCGGCCGCGCTCGCGCAGCGGGTGACGGGCGAGACGGTCGAAATCGAGGACGTCGAATAGCCATGCGGCGCGCGGGCTGGTTGCCGGCGGCGGCGCTCCTGGCGAGCGGGCTGGCGCTCGCCGGGTGCGATCCGGTGCTGCCGGGCGGCGCGAACCGTCCGGACAGCGCGCTCGAGTTCCCCAAGCCCGATCGGCCTGTGGCGGCGGTCGTTTCGAACCAGTTCGCCAACGAGGATGCGCGCGACGAACGCAATGAAGCCCAGGTGGTGATGAACCTCGCGGCAATCCGCCCGGGCATGACGGTTGCCGACATCGGGGCGGGTGAAGGCTACTACACGGTTCGCCTTGCCGAGCGGGTCGGCGAGGACGGGCGGGTGCTTGCTCAGGACATCAGCCGCGATGCGCTGGAGCGACTCGGCCGCCGGGTCGAGCGCGACCGGCTCGAGAACATCTCGATCAAGCTCGGTCAGCCCGACGACCCGCAGCTGCCGCCCGACAGTTTCGACCGCATCTTCCTCGTTCACATGTATCACGAGGTGACCGAACCCTACGCCTTCCTGTGGCGGCTGTGGCCGGCGCTCAATGCCGAAGGGCAGATCATCGTGGTCGAGAGCGACAGCCCGGTGGGCCGCCACGGGTTGCCGCACACCCTGCTGTTCTGCGAGTTCGAGGCGGTCGGCTATGTGCTCGCCGAATATACCGAACGGCCCGATATCAAGGGCTATTTCGCGCGCTTCCAGCGCGGCGCCAAGCGCACCGAGCCCGAGGCGATCAAGCCCTGCAACATGGGCAAGTGAGGCGCGCATCCCAAGAGATTGCGGCGCGCGCCGCTCGGCACTATGTCACCAACACGTAATGCGCGCCATGGGACGGCGCGAAGGGGAGTTTTCATTGTTCAAGGGATTGAGCCCGATCGTCTATGGCGGGCGCGAAGTGTGGCCGCTTGTCGAAGGCGGCAAGGGTGTTTCGGCGACCAATCATGCCAGCTCCGGCGCATGGGCGGCCGCGGGCGGGATCGGCACGGTCAGCGCGGTCAACGCCGATTCCTATGACGAGAACGGCAAGGTCATCCCGCAGGTCTATCACGGCCGCACCCGCGAGGAACGCCATCAGGAACTGATCCGCTACGCCATCGAGGGCGCGACCACGCAGGTCAAGAAGGCCTACGAGATCGCCAATGGCAAGGGCGCGATCAACATCAACGTGCTGTGGGAAATGGGCGGGGCGCAGGCCGTGCTCGAAGGCGTGCTCGAACGCACCCGCGGCATGGTGACGGGTGTCACCTGCGGCGCGGGGATGCCCTACAAGCTCGCCGAGATCGCGGCGCGCTTCAACGTCAACTATCTGCCGATCGTCAGCTCCGCGCGTGCCTTCCGCGCGCTGTGGAAGCGCAGCTACCACAAGGTCGCCGAGCTGATGGCGGCGGTGGTCTATGAAGACCCGTGGCTGGCGGGCGGGCACAACGGCCTTTCCAACGCCGAGGACCCGCGCAGTCCCGAGGATCCCTATCCGCGCGTCAAGGCGCTGCGCGAAACGATGCGCGCCGAGGGCGTGTCCGAGGATGTGCCGATCGTGATGGCGGGCGGGGTGTGGTACCTGCGCGAATGGAACGACTGGATCGACAATCCGGAACTCGGCAAGATCGCCTTCCAGTTCGGCACGCGGCCGCTGCTCACGCAGGAAAGCCCGATCCCGCAGATCTGGAAGGACATGCTGCGCACCGTCGAGCCTGGCGACGTGCTGCTCCACAAGTTCTCGCCCACCGGCTTCTATTCGAGCGCGGTCAAGACCCCGTTCCTCTACGACCTGATGCACCGTTCCGAGCGCCAGATCCCGTTCTTCAAGCGCGGCGAAGAGGACGGCACGGTGCAGCTTGGCGAAGAGGGCAAGGCGCGCAGCTTCTGGGTCACGCCGGAGGACAAGGCCCGCGCCGAAATGTGGATGCGCGCCGGGCACACCGAGCCATTGAAGACCCCTGACGGCACGATCGTCTTCGTGACGCCGGAATCGCGCGACACCATCCGGCAGGACCAGCAGGACTGCATGGGGTGCCTGTCGCATTGCCAGTTCTCGAGCTGGAAGGACCACGACGACTTCACCACGGGGCGCTTGGCGGACCCGCGCAGCTTCTGCATCCAGAAGACCTTGCAGGACATCGCGCACGGCGACGATCCCGACAAGAACCTCGCCTTCGCGGGCCACGCGGCCTACCGCTTCAAGACCGACCCGTTCTTCTCGAACGGCTACACGCCGAGCGTGGGCGAGCTGGTCGAGCGGATTCTGACGGGCGACTGAGGACAGGGGCGGCGGCGATGGATGACACAGCCCCGCCGCCCCTCTCGCTCTGGCTGCGCGAACTTCCCTATACGGTGCCGATCCTGCTGAGCCCGCTGCGCGCTGCGCGCCGTGTGGCGGGCGCGCACGGCGGGGCGGGGCAGCCGGTGCTGGTCTTCCCGGGTATCCTCTCCAGCGACAAGGCCACCGCGCTGCTGCGCGGCACGCTCGCGCGGACGGGCTATCACCCCTATCCTTCAGAACTCGGTTTCGTCACCGGCATCACCCGCGAGACCATGGCGCGCGCGCTCGACCGGCTTGCCGCGGTGGCCGGGGCGGAGGGGCGCAAGGTCGCCCTGCTGGGGTGGAGCCTCGGCGGGCTCTACGCCCGGGTGCTGGCCCAGCGTCATCCCGAACTGGTCGAACTGGTGATGACGCTCGGCACACCATTTTCGGGCGACCGGCACGCCAACAACGCCTGGCGCATCTACGAGGCGCTCAACGATCATCGGGTCGACGATCCGCCGCTGCCCGATGATCCCGCGGTCAAGCCACCGGTGCCGACCATCGCGCTGTGGTCGCGGCAGGATGGCATCGTCGCGCCGGACTCGGCGCGCGGGCGGCCGGAAGAGCGCGACGCCGAAGTGGAGGTGCCCTTTCATCACTTCGCGCTCGCCACCACCAGGCCGGCGGTCGCGCGGGTGGTCACCGAACTGGGGCGCGCACTGGCGGGCTAGGTGCGCACCAGCGCCGTCAGCACCTGATCGGGGGGCCTGTGCCCGTCGGCCCACATGCGGATATTGGCGATCACCTTGTGGCCCGAATCCTCGCGCCCTTCCGTGGTGGCGCTGCCGATGTGGGGGAGGGTCATGACGTTGGGATGGTCGAGCAGCCGGCGGTCGACATGGGGCTCGTCCGGATAGACGTCGAGTCCCGCGCCCGCGAGGCGGCCGGATTGCAGCGCCGCGATCAGCGCCTCCTGGTCGATGAGTTCCCCGCGCGCCGTGTTGATGATGCTGGCGCCCTTCTTCATCAGGCCGATCCGCCGGGCGTCTAGAAGGTGGCGGGTCTCCTCGGTCAGCGGGCAGTGCAGGGTGAGGATGTCCGCCTCGGCGACCAGCGTATCGACATCGGCCACGTGGCGCGCGCCGAGCATCTGTTCGACCGCGTCGGGCAGGGGACGGCGATTGCTGTAGGCGATCTCCAGCCCGAAGGCGCGGGCGCGGTGCGCGACCGCCTGGCCGATGCGGCCCATGCCGATGATGCCGAGCACCTTGCCCGCCAGCTTGCGGCCGAGCAGCCCGGAAGGCGTCCAGCCGCTCCATTCGCCGCGCCGCACCAGCTGGGTGCCTTCGCGGATGCGGCGCGGCACGCCGATGATCATCGCCATGGCGAGGTCGGCGGTGTCGTCGGTGAAGACGCCGGGGGTGTTGGTGACGATGATCCGCCTCGCGGCGGCGGCGGCGAGGTCGATGTGCTCGGTCCCCGCGCCGAAATTGGCGATCAGGCCAAGCCTCTCGCCCGCGCCCGCGATGAGGTCGGCATCGATCCGGTCGGTCACGGTCGGCACCAGCACGTCGCTATCGCGCATCGCAGCCGCAAGTTCCTCGCGCGACAGCGGCCTGTCGTCCTCG
Organism: Porphyrobacter sp.; assembly: GCA_016125555.1. GTDB lineage: Bacteria > Pseudomonadota > Alphaproteobacteria > Sphingomonadales > Sphingomonadaceae > Erythrobacter. The sequence goes on along the minus strand of WGLN01000001.1, from coordinate 198,901 downwards.
TTCAGCACCACGTCGAACAATTCGCGCATCCGCGCCTCGACCTCGGGGACGAGATGGCGGGTGACGATGACGCGCGGGCGTTCGAGCGGGAGGCGGGTGTCGGGCATGGACCATCGGCTAATGCCACAGCCCCCGCATGGTCAAGGCGCGGATGCGCAAGGGCGCTTGAAACACGCCCGCCGGAGCGGCTATCGCCTTCTTTCGATGATGGGATTCCGCCTCTCCGCCGTGCTCGGCCTGTGCCTTCTGCTGGCCGTGACGATCGCCGCCGCCCCCGCCCGCGCGCAGGACCGCGAGGTGCCCTATTGGGCGAGCCTGCGCTACGACGAAGTGCGCATGCGCGTCGGGCCGAGCGAGGAATATCCGATCGAGTGGGTCTACAAGCGCAAGGGCCTGCCGGTGAAGGTGGTGCGGGTGCGCGAGGGGTGGCGCTTCGTCGAGGACCCGGAGGGCACCACGGGCTGGATCGCCCGCAGCCAGCTCGATCCCGAACGCGGCGCCCTGGTGACGGGCGAAGGGCTGGCCGATATCCGCGCCGAGCCGAACGGCGCCTCGGCGCTGCGCTGGCGGGCCGAGCCGGGCGTGGTCGCCCGCCTCGGCAAATGCAGCGAGGGCTGGTGCGAGGTCGATATCGCCGGACGCAAGGGATGGATCGAAGGCGCGCGGCTGTGGGGCGTCGAACCCCTGCCGGGCGACGACTAGTCGGCGGGGATAGCGGGCGGTTCGGCCGGGTCGGGCTGGGGCGACGGCTCGCAGGCGGTCGCCACCAGCATCAGGATGAGCGCGATTATCGCCCGCACCCGCACGGCGTCACACCAGCTCGACCGCGACCGCGGTGGCCTCGCCCCCGCCGATGCACAGCGAGGCGACGCCGCGCTTCTTGCCCTGCGACTTGAGCGCGTTGAGCAGGGTGACGATGATCCGCGCGCCCGACGCGCCGATCGGGTGGCCGAGCGCGGTGCCGCCGCCGTTGACGTTGATCTTCTCGTGCGGAATGCCGAGGTCGCGCATCGCGAACATCGCGACGCAGGCGAAGGCCTCGTTGACCTCGAACAGGTCGACATCCTCGACGCTCCACCCGGCACGGCTCAGCACCTTCTCGATCGCCGGAATTGGCGCGGTGGTGAACTTGGCGGGCGCATGGGCGTGGGCGGCGGTGGCTATGACGCGCGCGACCGGCTCAAGCCCCTTGTCCTTCGCCACGCTCTCGCGGGTCAGCACCAGCGCGGCCGCACCGTCGGAGATCGAGCTCGAGGTCGCGGCGGTGATGGTGCCGTCCTTGGCGAAGGCGGGCTTCAGCACCGGGATCTTGTCGGGGCGGCCCTTGGAGGGTGCCTCGTCATGTTCGACCGTCACTTCGCCCGAGCGGGTCACCACCGTCACCGGCACAACCTCGCCCGCGAAGGCGCCGCTTTCGATCGCCTTGTTGGCGCGCGCGAGGCTTTCGATCGCGTAGGCGTCCATGTCCTCGCGGGTCATCTGGTATTCGTTGGCCGTCTCCTGCGCGAAGGTGCCCATCGCGCGGCCCTGTTCGTAGGCATCCTCCAGCCCGTCGAGGAACATGTGGTCATAGGCGGTGTCGTGGCCGAGCCGCGCGCCCGAGCGGTGCTTCTTGAGCAGGTAGGGCGCGTTGGTCATGCTCTCCATGCCGCCTGCGACCACCATGTCGATGGTGCCGCTGGCCAGCGCCTCGGCGCCCATGATGACGGTCTGCATGCCGCTGCCGCAGACCTTGTTGACGGTGGTCGCCTCGACCGAAAGCGGCAGGCCGGCCTTGATCGCGGCCTGGCGGGCAGGGGCCTGGCCGAGTCCGGCGGGCAGCACGCAGCCCATGTAGGCACGGTCGATGTCCTCGCCGGCGACGCCGGCCCGGTCGACCGCTGCCTTGACCGCCACCGCGCCGAGATCGGTCGCGCTCGCATCGGCCAACGCGCCCTGCATCGCGCCCATCGGGGTGCGGGCATAGGAGAGGATCACGATCGGATCGGCGGGGGAAAGCTGGCTCATGGGTGTTGGTCCCTTACGAAGGAATGGATCGGTTGCGGCAGGGTCTAATGCTGCATTGCGGCGAAGGCAATCAACCGGGTTATCATTTGCAGCGCTGAGTCTGGGGAAGGGTCAGCCTTGCGCAGGCGGCTGCTTTGCGCGAAGCTGCGTCGCAAATCGCAACCCATCTCATGTCCGAACGGGAGAACGACATGGCCGACGACCGCCGCGCAGAACAAGAAGCCCTGCTGGACCGCCAGCGCGCCGCCTTCACCGCCTCGCGCCCCGAGCCGATGTCACAGAGGAAGGACCGAATCCGCCGCGCCATCGCGCTGCTGAAGGATCACGGCGAGGATCTGTGCAAGGCGATGAGCGCCGATTTCGGGAACCGTTCGATGGCCCAGTCGATGCTCACCGACATCGCCTCGACCGTGGGCGCGGGCAAGAGCGCGCTCGCCCAGATGGACAAGTGGGCGAGGCCCGACAAGCGCAAGGTGCAATTTCCCCTCGGCCTGCTCGGTGCCAGGGCCGAGGTGCGCTACGAGCCGAAGGGCGTGATCGGCATCCTGAGCCCGTGGAACTTCCCGGTGAACCTCGCCTTCGGTCCGCTGATGCAGGTGCTCGCGGCGGGCAACCGGGCGATGATCAAGCCGTCCGAGTTCACCGAGCGCACCAGCGAGCTGATGGCGCAGCTGACCGCGGAATATTTCGCGCCCGAGGAAGTGGCGGTGATCACCGGCGGGCCGGAGGTGGCGGCGGCATTCTCCTCGCTGCCCTTCGACCACCTCGTCTTCACCGGCTCGACTGCCACGGGGCGGCGAGTGATGCAGGCGGCGGCGGAAAACCTCGTTCCGGTGACGCTCGAACTCGGGGGCAAGTCGCCGGTCATCATGGGGCGCAGCGCCGATTTCGCCAAGGCGGGCGAACGCATCGCGATCGGCAAGATGATGAACGCCGGGCAAATCTGCCTTGCCCCCGATTACCTGATCGTGCCCGAGGACAAGGAGCACGAGGCGGTGGCCGGCGTGACCAGCGCGGCGAGCGCGATGTATCCGCGCCTGCTCGACAACGACGACTACGCCTCGATCGTTTCCGACCGCCACTTCGAGCGGCTCCAGGGCCTGGTTGCCGACGCCCGCGGCAAGGGGGCCGAGGTGATCGAGGTGAACCCTGCGGGCGAGGACTTCGCCAACGCCAACCAGCGCAAGATGCCGCTGACCGTGCTGCGCGGCGTCGACGATTCGATGAGCGTCATGCAGGAGGAGATCTTCGGTCCCGTCCTGCCGGTGATGACCTACAAGGCGGTGGGCGATGCGATCGACTACGTCAACGAACACGACCGCCCGCTCGGACTCTACTATTTCGGCGAGGACGCGGGCGAACAGGAACAGGTGCTGACCCGCACGATCTCGGGCGGGGTGACCACCAATGACGTGGTGTTCCACGTGTCGATGGAGGACCTGCCGTTTGGCGGGGTCGGACCTTCGGGCATGGGCAGCTACCACGCGATCGAGGGCTTCCGCGAGTTCAGCCATGCCCGCGCGGTCTATCACCAGCCCAAGATCGACATCGCCAAGCTGGCCGGATTGAAGCCGCCCTATGGTGCTGCGACCGAAAAGGCGGCGGCGCGCAGCATGAAGTAGGCCGCGCCAGTCCGCGAGCGGGGTTTTCCACGGCTCCGGTCGCAAGGACTGTTCGATTTCCTGCAACACATCTGAGGGCTTTTGCCCGAGTCGCACCCTTGCGCGCCCGGCGCGAGAGGCTTAGGGCGACCTCGGGATTAACAGCTTGGACATCGCCGTGATCGATCTCAGCCAGTATCTGCCGATACTGTTATTCATTCTGGTCGCCTTCGGCCTTTCGGTGCTCTTCGTTTTCGCACCGATGGCGGTGTCGCGGCTGACCGGCGCGCACAATCCCAACGCCGAGAAGCTCAGCGAATACGAGTGCGGCTTCCCCGCCTTCGAGGACGCGCGCAGCCAGTTCGACGTGCGCTTCTACCTCGTGGCGATCAGCTTCATCGTCTTCGACCTGGAAGCCGCGTTTCTTTTCCCCTGGGCGGTTAGCCTCAATGTCACGCATTGGACGGGCTGGGCCGGGATGATGGTGTTCCTGTTCATCCTCGCGGTTGGCCTCGCCTATGAATGGAAAAAGGGGGCGTTGGACTGGGAATGAGCGACAAGGACACCATCCCCGGCGTGGCCGGCAAGCTTTCGGTCAACCCGGCCCTGCACGGCGAGCGCCTGCAGGACCCGGCCGTCGCGCGGGACACTGCGGCGCCTGCCGGACTGCCCGATGCCGATTTCTTCAATTCGCTCCAGAGCGAGGTCAACGACAAGGGCTTCCTCGTCACCTCGACCGAGGAGCTGTTCCAGTGGGCGCGCACCGGCAGCTTGTGGTGGATGACCTTCGGCCTCGCGTGCTGCGCGGTCGAGATGATCCACGTCAACATGCCGCGCTACGACATGGAGCGTTTCGGGGTCGCGCCGCGCGCGTCTCCGCGCCAGTCGGACGTGATGATCGTCGCGGGAACGCTGTGCAACAAGATGGCCCCGGCGCTGCGCAAGGTCTACGACCAGATGTCGGACCCCAAATACGTCATCAGCATGGGCAGCTGCGCCAATGGCGGTGGCTATTACCATTACAGCTATTCGGTAGTGCGCGGCTGCGACCGTATCGTGCCGGTCGACATCTACGTCCCCGGCTGCCCGCCGACCGCCGAGGCGTTGCTCTACGGCGTGATGCAGCTCCAGCGGAAGATCCGCCGCGTGGGCACGATCGAGAGGTAAGGGCAAGGACATGGCCGTTCTGCATTCCGCCCCGAAGTTCGCTTCCAACGAGGGCGTGATCGCTGCCATCAGCGAGACCATCAGCGTCTGGCTGCTCGAGGCGCACGAGGAGCATGGCGAGGTAATCTTCCGCGTCGCGCGCGACGCGGTGGAGAGGGTCTTGCGCATCCTGCGTGACGATCACGCCTACCAGCAGCTGATGGAGATCGCGGGGGTCGACTACCCCTCGCGGTCCGAACGCTTCGAAGTCGTCTACATGCTCCAGAGCCTCACCAAGAACCACCGCGTGATGGTGAAATGTTCGGCCAGCGAGGACACGCCGGTGCCGACCGTAACCACCTTGTGGCCCAACGCCGGGTGGCTCGAGCGCGAGGTCTTCGACATGTTCGGCGTGACCTTCGCTGGCAATCCCGATCTGCGCCGCATTCTCACCGACTATGGCTTCGAGGGGCATCCCTTCCGCAAGGACTTCCCGATGACCGGCTACACCGAGCTGCGTTATTCCGAGGATGAGAAGCGCGTCGTCTACGAGCCTGTCGAACTGGCACAGGAAATGCGCAGCTTCGACTTCCTCTCGCCCTGGGAAGGCGCGGACTATCCGCTGCCCGGCGACGAGAAGGCGCCGGCCATGCCGACCGTCACCGAGGTCAAGACCACCGAGAAGCCGGCCCAGACCGGCGCCGGGCCCAAGGCCGATGCCAAGGCCGCCGATCCCGTCTCGCCGCCGTCGCCCGATCAGAAGGACAGCGGCAAGGAGAAGCCCGGCGCGCCCGAGCCGACCGAGAACCGTCCAGACCGGCCTGCCCGCAAGGGCGGGGCCAAGGACACCGCACCCGCGACCGACCCCGAGGAGGGCGGCAAATGAGCATGAACCTCGAAGAATCGCCGACCACCGAAGGCGAGGTCATCACCAATTACACGATCAACTTCGGCCCCCAGCACCCGGCCGCGCACGGCGTGTTGCGCATGGTGATGGAGCTCGACGGCGAAGTGATCGAGCGGATCGACCCGCATGTCGGCCTGCTCCACCGCGGGACCGAAAAGCTGATCGAGCAGAAGACCTATCTGCAGGCGCTGCCCTATTTCGACCGGCTCGACTATTGCTCCCCGCTGTGCATGGAGCACAGCTACGTGCTGGCGATCGAGAAGCTGCTGAACCTCGAGGTGCCGATCCGTGCGCAATACCTGCGCGTGATGTTCGCCGAACTGACGCGCATCTGCAATCACATGCTCAACATGGGCGCGCACATCCTCGATGTGGGCGCGTTCACGCCGAACCTGTGGATCATGGACCTGCGCGAGGACTGCCTCAACTTCTTCGAGCGGGCTTCGGGCGCGCGGATGCACTCGGCGTGGTTCCGCCCCGGCGGCGTGCACCAGGACGTGCCCGAAAAGCTGCTGGTCGACATCGGCGACTGGCTCGACAGCCGCTTTTTCCCGCTCTTCGAGGACGCGATGAGCCTCGTGCTCGACAACCGCATCTTCAAGCAGCGCAATGTCGATATCGCCATCGTCAGCCGCGAGGATGCGGTGGCGTGGGGCTTCTCCGGCCCGATGATTCGCGCCGCGGGCATTCCGTGGGACCTGCGCAAGAGCCAGCCCTACGACGTCTACGACCGCATGGAGTTCGACATCCCGGTCGGCACCAACAGCGATTGCTACGACCGCTTCATGGTGCGCGTGAAGGAAGTCTACGAGAGCGCGAAGATCATCAAGCAGTGTCTGCGCGACATGCCCTCCGGCCCGATCGCCAGTACCGACGGCAAGGTCTCGCCCCCCAAGCGCGGCGAGATGAAGCAGTCGATGGAAAGCCTCATCCACCACTTCAAGCTCTACACCGAAGGCTTCCACGTCCCCGCGGGCGAGGTCTACGTGGCGACCGAGAGCCCCAAGGGCGAATTCGGCGTCTATCTTGTCAGCGACGGCACCAACAAGCCCTACCGCTGCAAGATCCGCCCCACCGCTTTCTCGCACCTTCAGGCAATGGACTTCATGAGCCGCGGCCACATGCTGCCCGACGCGACCGCAATCCTCGGCGCGATCGACGTGGTGTTCGGGGAGTGCGACCGGTGATCGTGAAGATGCTTTTCGCTGTCTCTATTATGCTGGCAGCAGCCACATTGTATTTACTTGTGCAGCCGGACGTCGATGCACTGGCGACTGGACTCGAAAAAATGGCTGCTTTTTTGCTCGGCCTCGGAGCTATCTGTTTCGCTTCAGCTGGTTTCGCTTTGCGCGGAAGGAATGCAAATGGCTGACCGTACCCCCGCACCCGATACCCCCGAACTGCGTGCGCGCTGGGGGGCGTTTGAATGGACGCCGGAAAACCGCAAGACCGCCGACTGGCACATCGCCAAGTATCCCGAGGGGCGCCAGCGCTCGGCGGTGATGCCGCTGCTCGATCTCGCCCAGCGGCAGGTCGGCGCGGAGACCGATACGCAGGGCTGGCTGCCGCTGCCGGTGATCGAGTACGTCGCCAAGTATCTCGACATGCCGGTGATCCGCGTGCTCGAGGTCGCCAGCTTCTACTTCATGTACAACCTCAAGCCCGTCGGCAAATTCCACGTGCAGGTGTGCGGCACCACGCCCTGCATGCTGCGCGGCTCGGACGACATCATCGCCGCCTGCAAGAGGCGCGGCATGGTTAAGGGCGGGGTGTCGGCGGATGGCCTCTGGACCCTCACCGAAGTCGAATGCATGGGCAATTGCGCCACCGCGCCGATGGTCCAGATCAACGACGACAATTACGAGGACCTGACGCCCGAACGCCTCGACGCGGTGCTCGATGCGCTCGCCGCGGGCCAGCAGCCGAAAACCGGCACGCAGGAGCCGGGCCGCCACACCTCCGAACCGCTCGGCGGGCCGACCACATTGAAGGACATGGTCACCGAGAACCACGATTACCGGGGCGAGTGGTAAGTTGACCGCCGTCGCCTCTCTCCTCGGCGCAGCCGTGCTGGCCTTCATTGCCTACAAGGTGCTGATGGGCCTGATGCGCGTGGGGGTGATCTTGCTCATCCTGGCGGTGCTTTACGGCCTCTACACGCAGGGGGTGATCGGATGAATCCGCTGACGCTCCTCGTCGCGATCCTCGGCCTGACCGGCTTTGCCGCCGGAGCTTTCTTCAGCGCGACCGGCAAGCTGGAGATGGGCGTAGTGCTGATGGGCATGGGCCTCGTCTTCCAGGTGATTTCGCTGGCGCGGCTGAAGCGCGCCAAACAGAAGGAAAGCAGCAATGCTCGCGGATAAGGACCGCATCTTCACCAACCTCTACGGCTACCAGGACTGGAGCCTGAAGGCGGCGCAGAAGCGCGGCGACTGGGACGACACCAAGGCGCTGCTCGCGCGCGGGCAGGACGCGATCATCGAGGAGATCAAGGCCTCGGGCCTGCGCGGCCGGGGCGGGGCGGGCTTCCCCACGGGCCTGAAGTGGTCCTTCATGCCCAAGGAAAGCCGCGACGGTCGGCCGAGCTTCCTCGTGATCAATGCCGACGAATCCGAGCCGGGTTCGTGCAAGGACCGCGAGATCATCCGCCACGATCCGCACAAGCTGGTCGAGGGCGCGCTGGTCGCGGGCTACGCGATGCGTGCGCGCGCCGCGTACATCTACATCCGCGGCGAATATATCCGCGAGGCCGAGACGCTCCAGAAGGCCATCAGCGAGGCCTATGACGCCGGGCTGATCGGCAAGAACGCCTGCGGTTCGGGCTATGATTTCGACGTCTTCATGCACCGGGGCGCGGGCGCTTACATTTGCGGCGAAGAGACCGCGATGATCGAGAGCCTCGAGGGCAAGAAGGGCCAGCCGCGGTTGAAGCCCCCGTTCCCTGCGGGTGCGGGCCTCTATGGCTGCCCGACCACTGTCAACAATGTCGAGTCCATTGCGGTCGCGCCGACGATCCTGCGCCGCGGGGCGAGCTGGTTCGCGAGCTTCGGGCGCGAGAACAACAAGGGCACCAAGCTGTTCCAGATCAGCGGCCACGTGGAAAAGCCCTGCGTCGTCGAAGAGTCGATGAGCACTCCCTTCGAGGAACTGATCGAGAAGCACTGCGGCGGCATTCGCGGCGGGTGGGACAATCTGCTGGCCGTTATCCCGGGCGGCTCGTCGGTGCCGCTGGTCCCCGCTGCGCAGATCCGCAACGCGCCGATGGATTTCGACGGGTTGAAGGAACTGGGCTCCGGCCTCGGCACCGCGGCGGTCATCGTCATGGACAAGTCGACCGACATCGTCCGCGCGATCAGCCGCCTGTCCTACTTCTACAAGCACGAGTCCTGCGGCCAGTGCACCCCCTGCCGCGAGGGCACGGGCTGGATGTGGCGCATGATGGAGCGCCTGCGCACGGGCGACGCGGCGATCGAGGAGATCGACATGCTGCAGGAAGTCACCAAGCAGGTCGAAGGCCACACCATCTGCGCGCTGGGCGACGCCGCCGCATGGCCGATCCAAGGCCTCATCCGCCACTTCCGGCCGGAGCTCGAGCGGCGGATCAACGAACACAACGCCAAATTCGCGGAGGCGGCGGAGTGAACCGGCGTCCAACTTCGATCACCATCCTGTCCGGCTATCTGCTGGTGGTATTTCCTATCTCGCTGATCTTCAGCCTCTATGGAGCAGCGACCGAAGCGGCACCCTATGAAACGGGAACATGGCTCATTCTTGCCCTGTCGAAGGTTCTCGCGACCCTCGCAGGCATCGCGCTCTGGCGGATGCTGAGAGTTGGGGCCTATCTCTGGGCCGCGGGAATAGTGCTGGGCTGGGCGTTGGCATTCACGATGAACACCGGTTTTTTCCCCAACTTCGGTGCAGCGGCGCTTGTCTCGCTGGTGATCGTTGGAGCGTCAGCTTGGGCGTTGGTTAAGCATTGGAATAGTCTCCGGGGCATCGGGGAAGAAGAGAACGTAGAAGGCGCACAAAATGCCTAAAGTCACCGTAGACGGTCAGGAAATCGAGGTCCCGGCGGGCGCCACCGTGCTGCAGGCGTGCGAGCTTGCGGGCAAGGAAATCCCGCGCTTCTGCTATCACGAGCGCCTCTCGATCGCGGGCAATTGCCGGATGTGCCTTGTCGAAGTGAAGCCGGGGCCGCCCAAGCCGCAGGCCTCCTGCGCGCTGCCGGCTGCCGAGGGTCAGGAAATCCGCACCGACTCGCCCATGGTCAAGAAGGCCAGAGAGGGCGTGATGGAGTTCCTGCTCATCAACCACCCGCTCGATTGCCCGATCTGCGATCAGGGCGGCGAGTGCGATTTGCAGGATCAGGCGGTCGCCTATGGCCGCGGCGGCTCGCGCTATCACGAGAACAAGCGCGCCGTGACCGAGAAGTACATGGGCCCGCTGATCAAGACGATCATGACCCGCTGCATCCACTGCACCCGCTGCGTGCGCTTCTCCGAGGAGATCGCGGGCGTGGACGAGATCGGCGCGCTCTATCGCGGCGAGGACATGCAGATCACGACCTACTTGGAGCAGGCGGCGGCGCATGAGCTTTCGGCGAACGTCATCGACCTTTGCCCGGTCGGCGCGCTGACCAGCCGCCCCTATGCCTTCGAGGCGCGGCCGTGGGAGCTGAAGAAGACGCTCAGCATCGACGTCTCGGACGCGGTGGGCGCAAACATCACGCTCCATTCCAAGGGCCGCGAAGTCATGCGCGCGCTGCCGCGCATCAATGACGACGTCAACGAGGAGTGGCTGAGCGACAAGGGCCGTTATCAGGTCGATGGGCTCGTTCGGCGCCGGCTCGACCGGGTGTGGGTGCGCCGCGACGGCAAGCTGCAACCCGCCGAGTGGACCGAGGCTTTCGGGCTGATCGCCTCCGCCCTGGGCAAGAGCAAGAAGAGCATCGCTTGCGTAGCGGGCGACCTGCTCGATGCCGAGACGATGTTCGCGGCCAAGGCGCTGGTCGAGGCCTGCGGATCGAACCTCGTTGAGGCGCGCCAGACCGGCATGACCTATGACGTGTCGAACCTCGCGGCGGTCAACTTCAACAGCACTTTCGCAGGCATCGAGACCGCCGACGCGATCCTGATCGTCGGCAGCAATGTCCGCTGGGAAGCCGCGCTGCTCAACGTCCGTCTGCGCAAGGCGGTGAAGGCGGGGGCGAAGGTCTACATCATCGGCCCCGAGTGGGACCCGACCTATCCGGCGACTTTCCTCGGCAGCGACCTCAAGATCCTCAATCGCGTGCCCAAGGAACTGGGTGACGTCATGAAGTCGGCCCAGCGACCCGCGGTGATCCTCGGCGCGGCGGCGCTTGGCAAGGGCGCGCTTCCGGCCGCGCTCAAGCTGGTCGACAAGTTCGGCCTCGTGAAGGATGGCTGGAACGGCTTCAACGTGCTGCACATCTCGGCGGCGCGCATGGCCTCGCTGATGCTCGGCTTCACACTGCCGGGCGGCATGGGCGACATCGCCGCCGCCAGCCCCAAGGTGCTGCTCAGCCTCGGCGCGGACGAGATGGACTATGCGCCCTTCGCCAAGAGCCTGAAGGTCTATATCGGCCACCACGGCGATCGTGGAGCGCATCACGCCGACATCATCCTGCCGGGCGCGTCCTATGCCGAGAAGGACGGGACCTACGTCAACACGGAAGGCCGTGTGCAGTTCGCCGAGAAGGCCGTCTTCGCCCCCGGCGACGCGCGTGAGGACTGGACGATCCTGCGTGCGCTGGCCGATGCGCTGGGCCTGAGCGTCGGCTTCGACAGCTTCGCCGAGCTTCAGGCGAAGATGATCGCCGCCGTCCCCGCCTTCGGGGAAGAGGGCCTCGCCGATTACGGCGCGCTGCCCAAGGCGCAGAGCGGCGCCAAGCTCGCAGGCGAGCTCACGGGCTACCCAATCAAGGACCTCTACCTCACCAACGCAATCGCCCGCGCCAGTGCGGTGATGCAGCGTTGCTCGGACGAGCTGCTGCACGGGGCCGACGTCAAGGAGGCCGCGGAATGAGCGATGCTTTCACTCGGACCGTGGCGCGTTACACCCCGCATTTCCTGATCGCGTTCTTCGTCCTCGCGGTCGGTGGAACCGTCGCGACCGGCGGACCGGTGATCGACAACGTGTTCTACGGGAGCTGGCTGCTGATCGCCGCCGCGCTGCTGACCCGGCTCGACATCTACATGGAGGCACGTTCGTGACCGCCTTCTTCCAATCGCTCGGCCTGCCCTATGAATGGGCGTGGACCGTCGCCACGCTGGTGGCGATCATCGTCGTCTCGCTGCTCGTCATGTTCAGCGTGGCGATGGTGATCTACGTCGACCGCAAGGTGCTGGGCGCGATCATGATGCGTCGGGGCCCCAACGTGGTCGGGCCGTTCGGGCTGCTCCAGTCCTTCGCCGACGGGCTGAAGGTATTCCTGCAGGAAACCATCATCCCCTCCGCGGCGAACAAGGGCATCTTCCTGCTCGCGCCGATCATCACCTTCACCGTGGCGCTTGCCGCCTGGGCGGTTATCCCCTTCTGGGATGGCGGGGTGATCGCAAACATCAACGTGGGTCTGCTCTACATCCTCGCGGTCAGTTCGCTGGGGGTCTACGGCGTGGTGATGAGCGGGTGGGCGTCGAACTCCAAATACCCGTTCTTCTCGGCGATGCGCGCGTCTGCCCAGATGATCTCCTATGAGGTCTCGATCGGCTTCGTGCTGGTCTGCGTGGTGCTGTTTGCGGGGACCTTCAACCTTTCGGGCATCGTCTATGCGCAACAGGGCTTCGGGCTCGGGCTGATCAATGCCTATGCGATCCACCCGCTGCTCTTCCCGATGTGGGTGGTGTTCTTCATCTCGGCGCTGGCCGAGACCGCGCGCGCTCCCTTCGACCTCACCGAGGCCGAGAGCGAGCTCGTCGCGGGTTACCAGACCGAATATTCCTCGATGAGCTTCGCGCTGTTCTGGCTTGGCGAATATGCGAACATCCTGCTGATGTGCTCGCTCAACACGCTGCTGTTCTGGGGCGGGTGGCTGCCGCCGCTCGACATTGCGGTGCTCTACGCGGTGCCGGGGATCATCTGGTTCCTGCTGAAGACCTTCATGTTCTTCTTCATGTTCAGCTGGATCTGGGCGACCGTGCCGCGCTACCGCTACGACCAACTGATGCGCCTCGGGTGGAAGGTGTTCCTGCCGATGAGCCTGCTGTTCGTCGCGGCCACGAGTGGCTGGCTGATGGCGACGGGCCATTTCGGATGATCGGGTCTGTTCTTCTGCTGGGTGCGGTTTTCGCACCCGCATCGCCCTTCGTCGGCGAATGGAATTGCGTATCCGCTTTCTCGAGTGATCCGTTTTCCCTCACTTTGGTCGTTTCGGAAGGCGCGGAAGCGGCTTCTGCAGAAATCGTGCATAGCACTGACATGCGATTGCCTGACGGATCCATTCGGCTTTTGGGCGGTCCGGAGAAGGTCGACAATCCCTACGCCAGTGAGCTGCTACCCGATTTGCGCTGGCAGGGACTGGTCCTCAACAAGGACGGCAATGTCAGTTTCACGATGCTGTGGGACCGCGAAGAAGGGCTCTCCGTCAATCTCTGGCAATATTTCTCGGATGGTTCGCCATCCAAGCTTTTGGGTGCACTCGCCTGCACCGGAGTAGAGGCATGACCACCGCAATCCATCTCATCAAATCGTTCACCCTTTGGGAATTCCTCAAGGCGCACGCCTTGACGCTGAAGTATTTCTTCAAGCCCAAGGCGACGATCAATTACCCCTTCGAAAAGTCGCCGCTTTCGCCCCGCTTCCGCGGCGAGCATGCGCTGCGGCGCTATCCCAATGGCGAGGAACGCTGCATCGCGTGCAAGCTGTGCGAGGCCGTGTGCCCGGCGCAGGCGATCACCATCGAGAGCGAGCCGCGCGAAGACGGCAGCCGCCGCACCACCCGCTACGACATCGACATGACCAAGTGCATCTATTGCGGCTTCTGCCAGGAAGCCTGCCCGGTCGATGCGATCGTCGAGGGGCCGAATTTCGAATACGCCACCGAAACTCGCGAGGAGCTGCTTTACGACAAGGCCAAGCTGCTTGCGAATGGTGACAAGTGGGAACGGGCCATCGCGGCCAATCTTGAAGCCGACGCACCCTACCGCTAGGGCGCGCCACACATTCACAAGGCCCGTTCGGGCCAGCCTGCCGGAGCGCATATCCGGCAGGTTCCGGGATCAGGGAAAGACGGCCCTTCGGCCAGGCTCGCAGCAGCCTTTCGGAGGATGGGGATCGACATGATACAGGCCATCGCCTTCTATTTCTTCGCGGCCATCGTCGTCGCCAGCGCCGTGATGGTGATCTGGTCGCGCAACCCCGTGCATTCGGTGCTGTGGCTGATTCTCGCCTTCTTCAACGCGGCCGGGCTGATGGTGCTGGTGGGCGCGGAGTTCATCGCGATGCTGCTGGTGATCGTCTATGTCGGCGCGGTCGCGGTGCTGTTCCTGTTCGTGGTGATGATGCTCGACATCGATTTCGCCGCGATGCGGGCCGGGTTCAGCCGCAACGCGCCGCTCGGGCTGGCGATTGCCGGGGTGCTGCTTGCCGAGCTGCTGCTGGGCGTGGGCGCCTACAATGCCGGCGGCCTCGGCCTCGGGACGCCCGATGGCGCTGCCATGCAGGCCGCAGGCACAAGCAATATCGAAGCCTTGGGCGCACTGCTCTATGGCCGCTACATCGCGCTGTTCGAGATTGCCGGCATCATCCTGCTGGTGGCGATGATCGGCGCAATCGTGCTGACCTTCCAGGCGCCCAAGCCCGGCGCCCGCGCGCGCCAGGACGTGGGCAAGCAGGTCCGCCGCCGCCCCGAAGAGGCAACCGTCATGAAGCAGCCCGGGATCGGGCAGGGAGTCGAGCTGTGATCGGCATCGAACATTATCTCACCGTCGGCGCGATCCTGTTCGTGCTGGGTGTGCTGGGGATCTTCCTCAACCGCAAGAACGTGATCGTCATCCTGATGGCGGTCGAACTGATCCTGCTGGCGGTGAACATCAACCTCGTTGCCTTCAGCGCCTTCATGCACGATCTGGTCGGGCAGGTCTTCGCGATGCTGGTGCTGACCGTCGCTGCGGCCGAGGCAGCCATCGGCCTTGCGATCCTCGTCATCTACTTCCGCACCCGCGGCACCATCGCGGTCGACGACATCAACCGGATGAAGGGGTAAGACGCTCGTGCATCCGATCCTCGTCATCGTTTTCGGGCCGCTGCTGGCTGCCCTGGTTGCAGGCCTCGGCAACCGCATGATCGGCAACGTGGCGGCCAAGTCCGTCACGACGGCTGCGCTGTTCCTTTCGGCGGGTCTTTCCTGGCCGATCTTTCTCGGTTTTCTCGACGGCTCGCGCGCCCCGGAAGTGGTCGAGGTGCTCAAGTGGGTCGAAAGCGGCGCGCTGTCGTTCGACTGGAGCCTGCGGGTCGACACGCTCACCGCGATTATGCTGGTCGTGATCAACTCGGTCTCGGCGCTCGTGCACCTCTATTCGTGGGGGTACATGGAGGAGGACCCGGACCAGCCGCGCTTCTTCGCCTACCTCTCGCTGTTCACCTTCGCGATGCTGATGCTGGTGACCGCCGACAACCTCGTCCAGATGTTCTTCGGATGGGAAGGGGTGGGGCTTGCCTCTTACCTGCTGATCGGTTTCTGGTTCAGGAAGCCCAGCGCGGGTGCGGCGGCGATCAAGGCCTTCGTGGTCAACCGCGTGGGCGATCTCGGCTTCATGCTCGGCATTTTCGGCACCTTCCTGGTGTTCCAGACCACCTCGATCAGCGAGATCCTGGCGGCCGCGCCGGCGATGAGCGGATCGACGATCACCTTCGTGGGCATGCGCCTCTACACCATGGACATCCTGTGCATCCTCCTGTTCATCGGGGCGATGGGCAAGTCCGCGCAGCTGGGCCTGCACACCTGGCTGCCCGACGCGATGGAGGGTCCGACCCCGGTCTCGGCGCTGATCCACGCCGCGACCATGGTGACCGCGGGCGTGTTCATGCTGTGCCGCCTCTCGCCGATGTTCGAAACCGCGCCGACCGCGCTCACCGTGGTGACGATCGTGGGCGCCGCGACCTGCTTCTTCGCCGCGACGATAGGCACGACACAGTGGGACATCAAGCGGGTGATCGCCTATTCGACCTGCTCGCAGCTGGGCTACATGTTCTTCGCCGCGGGCGTCGGCGCCTATGGGGCGGCGATGTTCCACCTGTTCACCCACGCCTTCTTCAAGGCGCTGCTGTTCCTGGGTGCCGGGAGCGTGATCCACGCCATGCACCACGAACAGGACATGCGTTACTACGGCGGCCTCAGGAAGCGCATCCCGATCACCTTCTGGGCAATGATGGCGGGGACGCTGGCGATCACCGGGGTGGGGGTGATCGAGGTGTTCGGCTTTGCCGGCTTCTATTCCAAGGACTCGATCCTCGAGGCTGCTTTCGCGCGCGGCACGGGCATATCGCAATTCGCCTTCTGGGCCGGTGCGGTCGCGGCGCTGCTCACCAGCTTCTATTCGTGGCGCCTGATGTTCCTGACCTTCTGGGGCAAGCCCCGCTGGGCCGAGAGTGAACACATCCAGCACGCCGTCCACCACGGGCACGACGATCCCGAACACGCCAATCCGCCGCGCCAGGAGGATGCCGGGCACGACGCGGTGCACGCGGTTCCCGCGCCGCATGAGGACGACGGCACGGCGGGCTATCACCCCCACGAAAGCCCGGTCTCGATGCTTATCCCGCTCGCCGTGCTGAGCCTCGGCGCGGTGTTTTCCGGCTACGTCTTCAAGCCCGAGTTCATCGACGGCGAGGGCTTCTGGCGGGGCGCAATCTTCTACAACGAGGCGCTGATCCACGCGATGCACGGGGTGCCGCTGTGGGTGAAGCTGAGCGCCACGGTGGTGATGCTGATCGGCTTCGCGGGCGCCTATCTCGCCTACATCGCGCGGCCGGATATCCCGGGCAAGTTCGTTGCCAGCTTCGGGGCCCTGCACAACTTCGTCTACCGCAAGTGGTATTTCGACGAGCTCTATGACCGGATCTTCGTGAAGCCCGCCTTCTGGCTCGGTCGCAAGTTCTGGCAGCTCGGCGATATCGGCACGATCGACCGCTTCGGCCCCAACGGCATCGCCTGGGTGGTCGAGCGCTCCTCGGTCGCGGCAAAGTCGATCCAGTCGGGCTACGTTTACACCTACGCGCTGATCATGCTCCTCGGGCTGGTCGCCGCTGTCACCTACGTTCTGCTTTAGGAGCGCGCTTCGTAATGGAAGGCCTTCCCATCCTGTCGCTGATGATGTGCGTGCCGCTGGCGGGGGCGATCGCGTGCCTGTTCGCGGGCGCGAACGCCGCCCGCTGGATCGCGCTCGGGGCGACGCTCGTCACCTTCGTGCTCGGCATCCTCCTCTGGGCGAATTACGACATCGGTGGCCCGCAGTGGCAGTTCACCGAGCGGGCGAACCTGTTCGCCGGGTTCGAATACAAGCTCGGGATCGACGGCATCGCGCTGATGCTGATCATGCTCAGCGTGTTCCTGATGCCGGTCTGCATCCTCGCGAGCTGGGATTCGATCCACAAGCGCGTCGGCGAATACATGGCGGCCTTCCTGTTCATGGAAGTGCTGATGATCGGCACCTTCGCGGCGCAGGACCTGTTCCTGTTCTACGTCTTCTTCGAGGCGGGCCTCATTCCGATGTATCTCATCATCGGCGTGTGGGGCGGGGACAACCGCATCTACGCGAGCTACAAGTTCTTCCTCTACACGCTGCTCGGCTCGGTGCTGATGCTAATCGCGATGTTCTGGATGGTGGCCGAGGCCGGCACCTCCGACATCCCGACGCTGATGCAATACGGCTTCCCGCCGCAGGCGCAGACCTGGCTGTGGCTGGCCTTCTTCGCGAGCTTCGCGGTCAAGGTGCCGATGTGGCCGCTGCACACCTGGCTGCCCGATGCGCACGTGCAGGCGCCCACCGCCGGCTCGGTGATCCTTGCCGGCGTGCTGCTCAAGCTCGGCGGCTATGGCTTCATCCGTTTCAGCCTGCCGATGTTCCCCGAGGCGAGCGCGCAGTTCGCCTGGCTGGTCTTCATCCTGTCGATGATCGCGGTGGTCTATACCTCGCTCGTCGCGCTGGTGCAGGCCGACATGAAGAAGCTGATCGCCTATTCCTCGGTCGCGCACATGGCGATCGTGACCGTCGGCCTGTTCGCCTTCAACGTGCAGGGGCTGGAGGGCGCGATGATCATCATGCTCAGCCACGGCCTCGTCTCGGGCGCATTGTTCCTGTGCGTGGGGGTTATCTACGACCGCCTGCACACCCGCGAGATCGCGCGTTACGGCGGGCTGGCGATCAACATGCCCTATTACGCGCTGTTCTTCCTCTTGTTCACCATGGCGAGCATCGGCCTGCCGGGGACGAGCGGCTTCGTCGGCGAGTTCCTGTCGCTCGCAGGTGTCTACCAGGCCAGCAGCCTCGTCGCGCTGATCGCGACCACCGGGATCATCCTCGGCGCGGCCTACATGCTTTACCTCTACCGCCGCGTCGCCTTCGGGGCGCAGGTCAACGCGGACGCCGCGAAGATGGGCGACATCACTTTGCGCGAATGGGCGATGATGGCGCCGATCGCCGCGGCGGTGCTGTGGATGGGGGTTTACCCCGAAAGCTTCCTTGCGCCGATGCGTGCCGATATCGCGGTGCTCGACGCGCGGCTTGCCGCCGCCGCCCCTGCCTCCGACGCGCAGCTTGCACCCGGCACTCCGCGTGCCGCGGCAGCCAACGCGCTCTCCCACCATGAGAATGCCGCCGAGGAGGGCGCGCACTGATGGATTTCGCTCCTTCCTTCGCGCTCGTCGCCCCTGAGCTCCTGCTGATCGCTGCGGGGCTGGTGCTGCTGCTGGTCGCCGCCTGGGGCGGTGACAGGCTGGCGCGCCCGGTGGCGATCGCCGCTGCCGCCGCGCTGTTCGGCGCAGGTGTCCTGCTGGTGCCCGGCCTGCATACCGGCGCCGAGGGTCCGGCCACGCTGGCCTTCGGCGGCCTCCTCAAGGTCGACGGTTTCGCGCTGTTCGCCAAGGCGCTGATCTATCTCGCGGCCATCGGCGCGCTGATGGTCGCTCCGGCCTTCTTCGCCAGCCCGAGCGCCGGGCCCGAGCGCGGGATGCGCGCCGAATATCCGGTGCTGGTGCTGTTCGCGTGTGTCGGCATGAGCATCATGGTGTCGGCGAACGACTTCATGAGCCTCTATCTGGGCCTCGAACTCAACAGCCTCTCGGCCTATGTCCTGGCCGCGATCCTGCGCCGCGACACGCGCTCGGGCGAGGCGGGGCTGAAGTATTTCGTGCTCGGCGCGCTCGCCTCGGGCATCCTGCTTTACGGGATGAGCCTGCTCTACGGCTTCACCGGCGGCACCTCCTTCCTCGCGGTGCGGGCGGGCCTCACCGGCGAAATGGGGACCGGCGCGCTGTTCGGGGTGATCTTCGTGCTCGCAGGGCTGGCCTTCAAGATTTCGGCCGTGCCCTTCCACATGTGGACCCCCGACGTCTACGAGGGCGCGCCGACCCCGGTGACCGCCTTCTTCGCCACCGCGCCCAAAGTAGCCGCCGTGGCGCTCACCGCGCGGGTGGTGTTCGCGGTGTTCGGCGGCCAGATCGATGCCTGGCAGCAGATCGTGATGTTCACCGCGCTCGCCTCGATCATCTTCGGCGCGCTCGGGGCGATCGGGCAGGACAACCTGAAGCGCCTGCTCGCCTATTCCTCGATCAACAATATCGGCTTCATCCTGCTCGGGCTCGCGGTTGCCAGTCCGCAAGGGGCGGCGGCGATGCTGATCTACCTGTTCATCTACGTCGCGATGAGCCTTGGCAGCTTCACCGCGCTGCTGATGCTGCGGGGCGAGGACGGTGCGGTGTTCGAAACCTTCGCCGACATCCGGGGCCTGTCGGTCACGCGACCGGCGATTGCCTGGGCGCTGCTCTTGTTCATGTTCAGCCTTGCCGGCATTCCGCCGCTGCTCGGTTTCTACAGCAAGTTCGTGGTGTTCCAGGCCACCATCGAGGCCGGGCTCGTCGCGTTCGGCGCGATCGCCATCGCGGCGAGCGTGATCGGCGCCTTCTATTACATCAAGTTCGTCAAGGTGATGTTCTTCGACGAGCCGGCGGGCGTGGTCACCGGCAGGAGCGGCGCCGGGCACTGGGCGCTGCTGGTTCTGACCGCGGCGATCGTCTCGCCGCTCGGCTACCTGCTCACGCCCGCGCTGGCCGATCTCGCCGACAAGGCCGCGGCCTCGCTGTTCCTCGCGGCTTGATCACGATCGTCGCACAGACCGGCTCGACCAACGCCGATCTCGCGGCGGCGTTGCGCGGCGGGGAAGGGTGGGCCGAAGGGCGCTGGCTGGTCGCCTTGCGCCAGAGTGCCGGACGCGGGCGACAGGGGCGCGACTGGTTTGACGGCGCGGGCAATTTCATGGGCTCGACCGCCGTGGCCCTTCGAGAGGCCGACCCGCCGCCCGCCAGCCTGAGCTTCGTCGCCGCGCTGGCGGTGCATGATGCCGCTGCCGCGGTGCTGGGGGAGGGCGCGCCGCTCGGCCTCAAGTGGCCCAACGACGTGCTGCTCGACGGCGGTAAGCTCTCGGGCATCCTCCTCGAAATGGTGCGCGGCAGTGTGGTGGTCGGCATCGGGGTGAACCTTGCGCAGGCGCCGCAGGTGGAGGGCCGCCGGACCGCCGCGCTCGCCGACCTTGCGCTCGCACCATCGCCCGAGGACTTCGCCGCCAGCCTCGCCGCTGCCTTCGCCGCGAGGCTCGAGCACTGGCGCCGCTTCGGCCTCGGCGCGACCCTCCAGGCCTTTCTCGCCGCCGCAGTGCACGCGCAAGGCGCATCGTTGACGGTCCACGATACCGATGGTTCGGTGCTCTCCGGCTCCTTCGCCGGGCTCGAGGAATCCGACGGCGCCTTGCGGCTGCGCTTGGCGGATGGCAGCGAACGTGTCATTCGCGCCGGAGACATCTCGTGACTTCAGGAGTGCGCCCCATGCTGCTCGCCGCCGACGTCGGCAATACCAATGTGGTCTTCGCCCTGTTCACCTATGACGAGGACGGCACGCACCGCATCCGCGCGCGGTGGCGGATCGCCACCGACCCGCGCCGCACGGGTGACGAATACGCGGTGTGGCTGCTCCAGCTGCTCAAGATCGAGGGCGTCGAGCGTGACCAGATCACGCAGGTGATCGTCGCCTCGGTGGTGCCGCGCGCCGACCACAACCTGACGGTGCTGTGCCAGAAATATTTCGGCATCACGCCCCTGTTCGCCGGGCAGGGCGCGGCGCGCTGGCGGTTCGACATCGATGTCGACCAGCCCTCCTCGCTGGGTGCCGACCGCGCGCTCAACATCCTCGCCGCGCATCACAAGTATGGCGGCGACCTGATCGTCGTTGATTTCGGCACCGCCACCAAGTTCGAGGCGGTCGACTTCACCGGCGCCTACAAGGGCGGCTCGATCGCGCCGGGGATCAACCTGTCGCTCGACGCGCTGGTGGGCAAGACCGCCAAGCTGCCGCGCATCGCAATCAAGGCCCCCGCCAGCCGTTCCGTCATCGGCCGCAACACCGAGGACCAGATGCTGATCGGCGTGTTCTGGGGCTATGTCGCGATGATGGAGGGGATGGTCGCGCGCATGAAGACCGAGATCGGCCGCCCGGCAAAGGTTGTCGCCACCGGCGGGCTCGCCATATTGTTCGACGACGCGACCGCAATTTTCGACCACGTCGATGCCGACCTCACGCTGGATGGCCTCGCGATCCTTGCCCGTCAGGCCGAAACCGCCTGACCCTCTCTGACAAGAACCGGAAGTGCATTGAAGAAAGATTTCACCCCCGAAGACGAACTCCTGTTCCTTGCCCTCGGCGGCTCGGGCGAGATCGGCATGAACGTCAATCTCTATGGCTGCAACGGCAAGTGGCTGATGGTCGATCTCGGCATGACCTTCTCGGGTACCGAGTATCCCGGTGTCGACCTCGTCTTTGCCGATCTCGACTTCATCGAGGAACGGGTCGAGGACCTCGTCGGCATCGTCCTCACCCATGCGCATGAGGACCATATCGGCGCGGTGCCCTATTTCGCGGGCGAATTGGGCGTTCCGCTTTACGCGACGCCCTTCACCGCCGATCTGGTGGCGCGCAAGCTGGAAGAGGCCGGGCTGCTCGGCAAGGTCGAGCTGAATATCATCGCGGACGACCACGGCGAATTCGATGTCGGTCCCTTCACCGTGACCTACATCCCGCTGGCCCACTCGATCGCGGAAGGCAACGCGTTGCTGATCGACACCCCGCACGGGCGCATCTTCCACACCGGCGACTGGAAGCTCGACGAGGAGCCGATCATCGGCGAGCCGACCACCGAGGAGGAACTGCGCGCCATCGGCGAAGAGGGCGTGCTGGCGCTGGTGTGCGATTCGACCAACGTGTTCAATCCAAGCCCCTCCGGCAGCGAAGGGGCGGTGCATCACGCGCTGATGGAGGAGGTCGCGCGCCACGCCGGCAAGCGCGTCGTTGTCACCACCTTCGCGAGCAACGTTGCGAGGCTCCAGACGCTTGGCGAGGTCGCGCGTGAGACGGGCCGCAAGATCTGCGTCGCGGGCCGCTCGCTCGACCGGATCATCGAGGTGGCGCAGGACAACGGCTATCTCGAGGATTTCCCGCAGCCGGTCGATTTCGACACCGGGATGGGCCTCCCGCGCGGCGAGGTGCTGATCCTTGCCACCGGCGGGCAGGGCGAGCCGCGTGCGGCGCTCGCCCGAATGGCCGAGGGCAATCACCCGATCGAGCTGACATCCGGCGACGTGGTGCTGTTCTCCTCGCGCCAGATCCCGGGCAACGAGATCCCCATCGGCCGCATCCAGAACCAGCTCGCCCAGCGCGGGATCACGATGGTGACCGATCGCCAGGCCTTCATTCATGTCTCGGGACACCCGGGCCGCCCGGAACTCGAGGCGCTCTACGACTGGCTCAAGCCTGAAGTGCTGGTGCCGGTCCACGGCGAGATGCGCCACATGGTCGAGCAGGCGCGGGTGGGCAAGGCCTGCGGCATCCCGTCGCAGGTCGTGCAGAAGAACGGCGACATCGTCCGCCTCGCCCCGGGCAAGCCCGGCAAGCTCGCCGAGGTGCGCGCGGGCCGCCTGGTGCTCGACGGCGACATCATCACGCCCGCCAATGGCGAGGCGATCACCATGCGCCGCCGCATCGCGGGCGAAGGCGTGCTGGTGGTGGTGCTGGCGCGCGGGCAGGCTCCGCTGATCGAGGCGGTTGGCCTGCCGCTTGAGGAAGATCTGCCCGATTTCCTCGAGGAAGCGGCCAACGATGTGCTCAAGGCGATCGGCAAGCTCAAGGGCAAGGATGCACGCGATCCCGCAGCGATCCACGAGGCGGCGCGTCTCGCGGCGCGGCGTGCGGCACAGCGCTGGTCGGGCAAGCGCCCGCAGGTGCGGGTGGTGATGGCGGGGCTCGGCGACTGATGCAGTTCTTCTCGGTCGCGGCGATCTATTTCCTGTTCTGGGTGCTGAGCGCCTTCCTGATGCTGCCATTCGGCGTGCGGACCTTGCAGGACGTGGGCGAGGATGCGGGTATCGAGAAAGTGCCCGGCCAGGCCGACAGCGCCCCGGTCAACTTCCGCCCTTGGCGCCTGGTGCTGCGCGCGAGCCTGCTCGCGGCGGCACTCACCGCGATCTTCGCGGCCAATTATCGTTACGGATGGGTCACGCTCGACGATATCGACCTGATCCCCGGCCCGCCGGAAGCCTCCGGGCGCTAGGCCTCACGCGCGGAAACGCTGGATCGCCTGGGCGAGCGCGACGTAAAGCTTGCCCATGTCCGAGCCGAGCATGGTCACGCTGAGCACGTGCCCGTCGCGGGTCGAGAGGGTCGAGCGCAGCATCGCCTCGAAGTCGTGGATGTAGCGGTTGACGTTGGCGTGGAAGCTATCGTCGCGCTGGTAGAGATCGGCGATCTCGCGCGCCATGCCGTTGTCGATCAGCCGCACCGCGCGGCGCGTGAAGATGCCGCGGTCGCCCTTGAGATAGGCCTCCCAGGCAGTGTCCGCGAC
The DNA here is from genome assembly GCA_016125555.1 of Porphyrobacter sp. Lineage (GTDB taxonomy): Bacteria > Pseudomonadota > Alphaproteobacteria > Sphingomonadales > Sphingomonadaceae > Erythrobacter. The sequence continues at coordinate 175,117 of WGLN01000001.1, read as the reverse complement.
CTCGGTGGAAAGCGCGCGGCTGATGTCGATGGCCGCCGAGTTGAGGCTGTCGGTGATCAGCGCCATGCGCCGCGCGAAGTCGTTGTTGACCTGCTCCTCGGCGAGTTCCCGCGCGCGGGCGATGCGCTGTTCGAGGTTGCCGGTCAGCTCGTTGACCTTGACCAGCTGGTCGCGCAGCTGGATCACCGCCTCGCGTCCCACGCCCGAGGCATGCGCCGCGGCCTGCTCGAGCTTGCCGATCGTCGCGGCGCTTTCATTGCGCAGCGCCCGCTCGAGCGCCTCGACCGCCTCGCTGCCGATCGTCTGGGCAAGCGCCGCGGTCTTCTCCCGCGTGCCTTCGTCGAGGGCGGCGAAGGCCCGGGTGATCGCATCTTCGAGTTCCGCCAACCCGGTGCGCAGTTGATCCTGGGTCGCCTGCGCCACCGTCGCGCTCTCGTCGGCGAGGAGAGCGAAGCCGCCGCGCAGCCCGTGAATCCGGGCGAGCGCATCTTCCGAATGTTCGGCGAGCCGCGCGCGGAAGCCGGCGATGGCCTCGTCGGCGGCTTCGATCTCGCTACGGGTCGTGACGAGATAATCGGACAGGTCGCTGCCCTGCTGGCCGGTGCGCAGCATCAGCTGGCTGACGTCCGCGGCGCGGCTCTCGATCACCGACAGGCTCTGCCCTGCCGAAGTGATCGCCTTGGCGAGGTCCTCGCGGCTCGTGCGGGCGCCCGACTGGATGATCTCGAGCAGCCGCACGCCGCTCTCGGTCAGCTCGGCGAGACGCGCCTCTGTCTCGGCGAGGGCAGCGCGCTTGGCGGCGAGCTTCTCGCTCAGCGTGTCGAAGCCGGCGGCGATGCTGGTGCGCGCGGCATTGCCTTCCTGCGTGACCTGCCCGAGCAGCTTGCCGAAACTGTCGAGCTGCACGCTCAGCGCTTCGCCGTGGGCGACCAGCTTCTCGGCGTCGGCGACCTGCGCCTCGCGCCGTTGGGCGAGCGCCTCGTCGAGGGCGGCGAGGCGCTGGGCGAGCACTTCGCTGGCCTGCGCCTCGCGCGTGTCGAATTCGGCCTGGCGCTGCTCGATCGCCTCGCCGAAGCGCAGGTCGCGCTCGGACAGGGCGGCGTCGATCCGCTCGGCTTCCTCGGCGATGGTGGCGATCCGCTCACGCGCGGCGGCGAGCGCGCGCGATTCTGCCTCCTCGACCATCCGCAGCCGTTCGGCGACCTCGGCCTCGAGCGCCTCGAGCTGGCCGCGCATCCGTTCATGGGCGGCGGAATCCTCGGCGCGCAGCCGGTCGGCGACTTCGGCGATTTCGGCTTCGAGCCGCCCGGTCCGGCCTCGCAGCGCCTCGAGCGCCGCGCTTTCCATTGTCTCGATCCGCTCGCGATAGGCGGCGGTTTCGCCCTGCAGCGCGCCGAACCGCTCGGCGACGAGGTGTTCCACCTGGCCGACCTGCCGCTCGAATCCGGCAAGCGCCTCGGAAATGGTGGCGGCCAGGGCCTGCACCCGCGCCTCGCTCGACACGCCGTGCTCGCCAAGCTGTTCGAAGCCTGCCGAGAGTCGCTCGATCTGTTCTTCGGCCGTGCGCCCGGCACCGCCGATCTGATTGGCAACGTCGCGCGCGGCGTTGGCGATCACCGGCAGATCGTCGCGCAGGCGTTTCATGTTGCCGAGTGCGGTCTCGCTCGCCGTGCCGATTGCATCGACCTGCGCGCCGTTGGTGGTGACGAGCTGCTGCAACTCGGCCGCATGGGTCGAGATGCGCTCTGCCGCGATGCGGCCCAGTGCCTCCAGATCGCGCGACTGTGCGGCGAGGAATTCACGGGCGAGGCTGAGTTCGCGGTTGACGACTTTCAGGCGCTCCTCCAGCTCGGCGCTTTCGCGGCTGAGCAGCGCGGCGCTGGCCGCGAACCGATGGGCTTCGGCGCGCGAGGAACGCATCGCCAGGAGCCAGAGCACGCCGATCAGCGCCACCGGCACCGACCACTGCACGATCCATCCGGCCCAGGCTGCGGGCGCGGCGCCCGCCAAGGCTTCGCCGCTCACCGTCCAGGCGAAGAACCCGGTCCAGGATGCAATCGCGAGCAGCGCGAGCGCCGGGGCGAGCCGGCTCAGCAGCGAAGCGGCAGGAGCAGGGGCGGGCTCCTCGTCCTCCCACGCCGTCTCGAGCAGCAATTCGCCGTCGTCCCCGCGCGGTTCGGACGCGCCATTCTCCTGCACGGGAGCCGTTGCCGCCGTCCCTTCCGAGCCGTTTCCGCGCCCGAGCGCGCGCATCTGATGCCGTCCTGCCATGGGCGCTGCATACCACAGGCGGACTCCGGATAAACCCTGCTTTAACCACCTGCGGCTTATCCTGAGCGCCATGGCCTATGACAACGGAGCCCTCGACGCCACGCTTGCCGCTGCCGCGGGCGACGATGCCGCGCTGATGCGCGAGCTGCGCGGCGCTTTTCTCGATAGCGCCGCGCGCCAGCTCGACCTTCTCAAGCGCGCGCGTTGCGACGGCAACTGGACCGTCGCCGCGATGCGTCTGAAGGGCCTCGCGGCGAGCTTCCACGCCGAGGAACTTCTCGCAGCCGCCGACCGTGCGGTGAATGCCGCGCCGGGCGAGCCGATGGCGATTCGCGAGATCGAGGCGGTGCTGGCGCGCTTCCGCACCCCGCTGCGCCGCTGAACCCCGCCACGCCGGGGCAAATCCGCCGCACCGCGGCTTGAAGAGCCGACCCGAAACCGCCAGTTTCGCCTGCGTGATTATCCCCGCGGCGGAGAGGCGATCCGATGCGCACAGCCCTGATTGCGGCATTGCGGCACAGTCCTGAGGGCCCGCTGCGCGCCGCCTTGCCGCTCGCCGGGCGCAGCGTCCTCGCGCGGCAGGCGGAACTCATGCTCGCGCAGCGCTGCGAGCGGGTGCTGTGCCTGTGCGGCGGCCTCGATCCCGAGGTCCTGCGTGTCCAGGCCGCAGTCGAGCAGGCGGGCGCGACCTTCCAGGCGCTGCGGGGCCACCTCCACCTGCCCGCGCTGATACGCGCCGAGGACGAGCTGGTGATCCTGGCCGATGGGCTCGTCCCCGACCCCGAAGCGCTCGGCGCGCTGTTCGCGCCCGGCCCGCGCTTCGTCGCAAGCCTTCCTGAAGGAAGTCCGCTGCTCGCGCTTCATCCGCAGGATTTCGAGCGCATCGACGCCGAACGCCACTGGGCGGGGCTGCTCGTGATGCGCGGCGCGCCGGTCCAGCAGCTTGCCGATTTTCCTCCCGACGTCGACGCCGTCTCGCTGCTGCTGCGGCTTGCGCTGCAGGCCGGGACCCCGTGCCGCGAACTGCCTGAGAGCGCCCAGGATCCGGGCTGCTGGCTGCTCGCCGACAGCGCTGCGCGGCTTGCCGAGCAGGAACAGGCGATGATCCGTGCAGCCAGCGGACCGGTCGATTGGCACGCGCCCGGGGCCGCGCTCGCCAGCCTCGCGGCGCGCCGACTTGCGCCCGACTGGCTCGCGCGCGGTCCGCTGATCGCCATCGGCGTCACCGTTCTGCTGCTGGCCTGCGGTGTCGCGGCAAGCGCGGGCGGCGCGGGTGCCATCGGGCTGGGGCTGGCGGCGGGCGGAGCGCTTGGGGCAGGGGTGGCGCGGGCCTTGGGGACCTTGCGCCAGAGGTTGATCGGCGAGCGGCCCTGGTTCGCGGCAGGGGGGCGCCCCGCCGCCGCGGTCGACCTCGCCGCAGCGCTCACCTTGTGGCTGGCGCTGGCGCCTTGGCCGCCCGACGCGCCGCTCGCCGTGCTGGGGGCGGTCACGGTGGGTCTGGCAAGGCTGTTCGCCGCCGCCGCGCCTTCCGCCCCGCTCGCCCCGCTTGCCGACCGCCCGGTGCTGCTCGGGCTCCTCGCCCTCGCCGGCGGTTTCGGCCTGCTTCCGCTCGCGAGCGCGCTTGCCGCGCTGCTGTTCACCGGCGGTTTGCTGCTGCGCAGCGCACGGAATTGAACTAACGCGGATTTAACCAAGCGCGGGCTAGACCCGCCGGATGGGCGAAGAGGCTATGGCACTGGCGACCGAAAGCCCGGTCGAGATGGTCCTCAGGGACGAACTGGCGCGCGAGAACCGCGCGCTGGGCGCAGTCGTGCCCGTGCTGCGTCACCTGCTTGCCAGCGAGGGCGAAGGCCTGGTGACCGATGCGATCCTCGCCCGGGTCCGCGGGATGCTCTCCGATCTCGCCGGGCAGTTGCTCATCCTGCGCGAGGGGCGCGGGCCGGGCGATGCGATGGCGGAAGCGCGCGACGTGCTTTGCGAGCAGCTCGCCGGCGATCCGGCGCTGCTGTCGCTGTGCCATGCGCTTGCCGCGGAGGCCCAATTGGCCGAGCGCCTGCTGCGCCGCCGCGGAATCGACCCGGTGCTGAGCCCGCTGCTCCAGGAACTGATCGCCTCGGACGATCCGCCGATCGCCGAATTGGCGATGAACGTGCTCGCCGCCCATTCGCGCTTCATTCAGGCCCAGCATCGCATGGCGCTGCCGCTCACCGAATTGCCCGCAGAACTGTTCCACGCGCTTCTCACCCGCTTCGCTCCGCAAGGCGGGAACGCGGCGACCGCGCGATTGCAGGCCGATTACGACGAAGGTGCGAGCCGGCTCGGATTGCTTGCGCGGCTCGTCTCGGCGATGCGCCGCGGTGCGGTGGCCGCGCTGTCGCTCGATCACGCGGGGCCCGCGCTCTTCGCCAGCGCGCTCGCCGCGCTCGGCCGCTTGCCGCGCGAACAGGCGGTGATGGCCTGCCACGAACAGCAGGGGGCGCGGCTTGCGCTGGCCCTTCGCGCGGCCGGGCTTGGCGGAGAGGCGATCGAACGCCAGTTCCTGCTGGTCGATCCGGCTGCGCGCTTGCCGCGCGAACTGGAGGAGATCATGCCCGATCGCGCGCGGACCTTGCTCGGCGCGGACCAGGCCTGACCGGCACGATGGACCGCCACGACACCCTGCTGGGCGCTCACGGGCTCACCGATGCGCGCGACTGGCTGCTGAGCGCCGACGAGGCGCTCGCGGATCTCCAGGCGCGCTGCGGGGGGAGGGTGCCGGGACCGCTCGCCATCCCCGCGCTGCGCGAGCTCGTCATCCGCACGCGCCGCATGGGCCTGCGCCTTGCGCGGGAGTTTTCCGCCTTCGACGGGGAGGCGATGGTGACCGGTTTCGCGCGCATCCACCCGGTTGGCGAGGCGGGTGGGGGCGGGTGCGAGGTGCTGGTCGAGAACTGGCAGCGCAGCCCGCAGCCCGATGCGGCAGGGCGCGAATTCGCCGAGCGGCTCGACGCGATCGATCGCGCGACCGCCGAAGTCAGCGCCCGGCTCGACGCACGCCAGCGCGTGCAGGTGCTGAGTGCGCTGGCACCCGATGCCGCCAGCCTGCAATCGGCCGCCATGGCGCGTCCCGGACAGGTCTGGAGCGAGCTGGTCGAGCTCCAGGACATCGCGCATCGCCAGCCGCTGCACTGGCGGCTGCTCGACGGAGCGACCTGCCGCTTTGCCGGATCGCAGCGCCACTGGCGGGTGCGCCTCATCCCGCTCGGCGCGGATGCTCAGGCACCGTCCGGCTTCGAGCTGCTGCTGATCGCCGACGAACCGCTTGGCGACATTCCCGCGGAGGCGGAGGCGCGCGAGGAAACCGCGCCCGTCCGGCTGATCGGCAGCGCGCTCGCCCCGGTGCTGCGACAGCCGGTCGCGCGGATCATCGCCAATGCCGAAACCATCCGCGCGCGGCTCGCCGGCCCCTTGCGCGAGGAATACAGCGAATACGCCGCGACCATTGCCGGGGCGGGGCAGCACCTTGCCGCAATGCTAGACGATCTCGCGGACCTCGAGGTGGTCGAGACGCCGGGGTTCGCAACCGTGCGGGAAGCGGTAGACCTCGCCGATGCGGCGCACCGTGCGGCAGGCATCCTCGGGGTGCGTGCGCGGGGGCGGGACATTCGCCTTCAAGTGGAAGGCGAGCGGGGGGCGGCGATCGCAATGGCCGAGTTCCGGCGCGTGCTGCAGATTCTCATTAATCTCGTCGGCAACGCCATCGCCTATTCGCCCGAGGGCACGATGGTGACGATCACCGCCGCGCCTGCAGGGGAGGGGCGGGTGAGCGTCAGGGTCGCGGACGAGGGCCCCGGCATCAGCCGCGAACAGGCCGAGCGGATCTTCGACAAGTTCGAGCGCCTCGGACGCGACAGCGCGAACGGCAAGGACAATGGCTCGGGCCTCGGCCTCTACATCTCGCGCAAGCTGGCCCTCGCGATGGAGGGGAGCCTCACCGTCGGCGCAGCCGAAGGCGGCGGGGCGCTGTTCCGGCTCGAATTGCCGGCCGCCTGAAACGCGGTTAACGGCGGACGCGTCCTGCGGCGATGACCAGGGCGGCACCCGCTCCTGCGGTCAATAGGCCGTAGAGCGCCCATTCACGCCGATCGAGCATGAAGCTGTCCGCGGGCCAGCCGAGCCAGCCGAGGCCCTGCAGCGCCCAGATACCACCGAAGGCGACCAGCAGCGCGCCGATCGCCTTCAGCATGGTGCGAACCATCGCCCCGGCAACCTACCGCTTGTCGAGCGGCACGTAGTCGCGCTGCGTCGGGCCGGTGTAGAGCTGGCGCGGACGCCCGATCTTCTGCGCGGGGTCGGAAATCATCTCGTTCCACTGCGCCACCCAGCCCACGGTGCGGGCAAGCGCGAAGAGCGCGGTGAACATCGTGGTCGGGAAGCCGATCGCCGAAAGGATGATGCCCGAGTAGAAGTCGACGTTGGGGAACAGCTTCTTCTCGATGAAATAGGGATCGTTCAATGCGATCTCTTCCAGCTGCAGCGCGGTTTCGAACAGCGGGTCGTTGACCTTGAGCGCGTCGAACACCTCGCGCACGGTCTTCTGCATCACCGTCGCGCGCGGATCGTAGTTCTTGTAGACGCGGTGCCCGAAGCCCATCAGGCGGAACGGGTCGTTCTTGTCCTTGGCGCGCTCGATATAGTGCGGGATGCGATCGGGCGTGCCGATCTCGCGCAGCATGTTGAGCGCCGCCTCGTTCGCGCCGCCATGCGCCGGACCCCACAGGCAGGCGATGCCGGCCGCGATGCAGGCAAAGGGGTTCGCGCCCGAGGAACCGGCGAGCCGCACGGTCGAGGTCGAGGCGTTCTGCTCGTGATCGGCGTGGAGGATGAAGATCCGGTCCATCGCGCGTTCGACTTCCGGGATCACCTCGTATTCCTCGGCCGGCACGCCGAAGGTCATGCGCAGGAAATTGCCCGTGTAACTCAGCGAGTTGTCCGGATAGAGGAAGGGCTGGCCGATCGAATACTTGAACGCCATCGCCGCGATCGTCGGCATCTTGGCGATCAGCCGGTGCGAGGAGATCTTGCGGTGCTCGGGATCGGAAATGTCGGTGCTGTCATGATAGAACGCCGACAGCGCGCCGACCACGCCGCACATGATTGCCATCGGGTGCGCATCGCGGCGGAAACCCCGGTAGAAGGTCATCAGCTGCTCGTGCAGCATGGTGTGGCGGGTGATGGTGTAGGTGAAGTCGTCGAGCTCGTCCTTGCTCGGCAACTCGCCGTTGAGCAGCAGGTAGCTGACTTCCATGAAGCTCGAATGTTCGGCGAGCTGGCCGATCGGGTAGCCGCGGTGCAGCAGCACGCCCTCGTCGCCGTCGATATAGGTCAGCGCGCTTTCGCAGCTGGCGGTCGAGGTGAAGCCCGGGTCGAAGGTGAAGGCCCCCGTCTGCGCATAGAGCTTGCGGATGTCGATCACGTCCGGGCCGGTGCTGCCTTCGAGCACGGGGTAGTCGAAAGCCTTCCCGCCCAGTTCGAGTTTCGCCGACTTGTCTGCCAAGATCTGTCTCCTGTCCAAATTGCCTGCCCGGCTCCGCGCTCACGCCGCCTGGGCGTCGAGCCGGGCCAGAGCCTCATCCCGTCCCAGAAGGACCAGAACGTCGAAAATCCCGGGTGAGGTGGTCGTCCCGGTCAGCGCCGCGCGCATCGGCTGCGCCAGCTTGCCGAGGCCCAATCCCAGTTCCTCCGCGAGCGCCTTCGTAGTGGCTTCCAGTGCCTCGCTTGTCCAGTCGTTTTCGCCCGCCAGACGCTCGTGAATGGTGCGCAGCAGCGCGCGCGCGTCGCCCTCGAGCAGCTGGGCGGCCTTCTCGGTCATGGCGAGCGGCCGCCGGGCGAAAAGAAAGCCTGCGCCTTCAGCCAGTTCGTTGAGGTTCTTGGCGCGCACCTTGAGCACGGGCATGGCCCGTTCGAGCAGCGCCGCATCACCCGCCTCGCCGATCCGCGCCGCCACCAGCGCGGCAAGCCGCGCATCGTCGGCCTCGCGCAGGTAGTGGCCGTTGAGGTTCTCGAGCTTCTTCATGTCGAAGCGCGACGGGCTCTTGCCGACGCCGTCGAGATCGAACAGCTCGACCGCCTCGGCGCGGGTGATCTCCTCGCGGTCGCCGTGGCCCCAGCCGAGCCGCAGCAGGTAGTTGAACAGCGCTTCGGGCAGGATGCCGAACTCGTCGCGGTAGGCCTCCACCCCGAGCGCGCCGTGGCGCTTGGAAAGCTTCGCGCCGTCGGACCCATGGATCAGCGGGATGTGGGCATAGACCGGATCGGGCCAATCGCCCTCGATTTCGTTCATCGCACGGATGATCGGCAGCTGGCGGAAGGCGTTGTTGAGGTGATCGTCGCCGCGGATAACATGGGTTACGCCCATGTCGTGATCGTCCACCACCACCGCGAGCATGTAGGTCGGCGTGCCGTCGGCGCGCAGGATGATGTAGTCGTCGATCTCCTCGTTCTTCACCGTCACCGCGCCCTGGACGCGGTCGTGGATCGTGATCTCGCCTTCGTTCCGCGTCTTGAGCCGGATGGTGAAGGGCGCGCCCTCGGGCGCCTCGGACGGGTCGCGATCGCGCCAGCGGCCGTCATAGCGCAGCGGCTGCTTGTTGGCGCGCTGCTCCTCGCGCATCGCCTCGAGCTCCTCGGGGGTGGCGAAGCACTTGTAGGCGTGGCCCGCCTTCAGAAGCTGCCAGGCGACCTCGGCATGGCGCTCGGCGCGGTCGGACTGGAACAGCGGGGGCGCATCGTAATCGAGCCCGAGCCAGTCGAGACCCTCGATGATCGCGTCGATCGCCTCCTGCGTGCTGCGCTTGCGATCGGTGTCCTCGATGCGCAGCAGGGTGCGACCGCCGTGGTGGCGGGCATAGAGCCAGTTGAACAGCGCGGTGCGCGCGCCGCCGATGTGGAGGAATCCGGTCGGCGAGGGGGCGAAGCGGGTGACCACCTCGCGCGGAGCCCCGGCGTCGTCCTTGCCGCTTTCGCTTGCCATTGCCTTGCTCTTCCTGTTCACTTTGAGCGGCTTGGCATTCGCCGCGCCGGTCGGGGGACGAGCGATGGGCGATGCGCCGATCATTCCGATGGGGGACGATCCCGGCAGCAACCCTGCCGCTCGCGTTCCGTCGCCGCGGCCTTGGCAAAGCGGACGCGGATTGTCCAGCGCCGCCGCGGGCTGGCCCGCGCGGATTGCCGAACGGGCGGAGCGATTTCTTGCCGATGCCGGCTTCGACCGTGCGCCGTGGCTGGCGGTGCTATTCATGGCCGGGATCCTCTCCTGGTTCGCGTTGCCGGGCCCGGTGCAGTGGCTGGCGGCGATGGCAGCGGGCGGCGCGCTGGCCCTTTCGGCGGTGTTGCTGTGGCCCGCCGGGAGCCCGCTCGCCGATGCCCGCGCGGCGCTGCGGACGGCGCTCCTGGCGGGCGGACTGGTGTTTGCCTGCGGGGTGGCGGTGATCTGGGCGCGCTCGGAAATCGTCGGCGCCGCGCCGATTGCTGCGCCGCGGGTCGCCTGGCTGCAGGGCAAGGTGCTCGAGCGCGACGACCAGGGCGCGGAAGGGCGCATCCGCCTGACCCTCGCCGTGCGCGACGCAGAGGACGGCGTCGCGCGCAAGGTGCGGGTCAACGTCCCGCTGGAATCGCTCTCGGGCGCTGCGGCAGGGCCCGGGCTGGCCGAGGGCGCGGTGGTGCGGATGCGCGCGCGGTTGATGCCTCCGGCGAGCCCGATGCTGCCCGGCGCCTACAACTTCGCCCGCGCGGCGTGGTTCAAGGGGCTGGCGGCGACGGGCAGCGCGCTGGGACCGGTCGAAGTGGTGAGCGCCGAAGGGGGCGAGGGCGGGATCGCGCCTCTCCAGCGCCGGCTCTCGGCCCATGTCCGCGAGCGGGTCAGCGGATCGGCGGGCGCGATCGCCGCGGCCTTCGCGAGCGGCGACCGGGGCAGCATCGCGCGCGCCGACGCGGAGGCGATGCGCGATTCCGGCCTCACCCATCTGCTCTCGATCAGCGGCCTGCACGTCAGCGCGGTGATCGCGGCGGCTTACGTGGCGGTGCTGCGGTTGCTGGCGCTGTGGCCGGCGCTCGCGCTCAGGGTCCGGCTCCCGGTGGCAGCGGCGGCGGGCGGGGCGCTTGCCGGCATCGGCTACACGCTGCTGACCGGCGCCGAGGTCCCGACGGTGCGCAGCTGCGTCGCGGCGATGCTGGTGCTCGCCGCGCTGGCGCTCGGGCGCGACGCGCTGTCGCTGAGGATGGTGGGGGTCGCGGCCGGGGTGGTCCTGCTGCTTTGGCCCGAGAGCGCGATCGGCCCGAGTTTCCAGATGAGTTTCAGCGCGGTGCTGGCGATCATTGCGGTTTCTTCGAGCAGTCCGGCGCGCGCCTTTCTCGCCCCGCGCGAGGAGTCGTGGTGGGCCCATGCCGGGCGCCGGGTGGTAATGCTGTTCGTGACCGGCGTGGTGATCGAGCTGGCGCTGATGCCGGTGGTGCTGTTCCACTTCCACCGCGCCGGGCTCTACGGGGCGCTGGCCAATGTCGTGGCGATCCCGCTGGTGACCTTCGTGTCGATGCCGCTGATCGCGCTCGGTCTCGCCTTCGATCTCGTCGGGGCAGGAGCGCCGTTCTGGTGGCTGACCGAGCGCTCGCTCGACCTGCTGCTGTGGATCGCGCACCTCACGGCCGGGCAGCCCGGCGCGGTCAAGCTGATGCCGCAGATGGGCGGCTTGCCGATCGCGCTGTTCGCGTGCGGCGGCTTGTGGCTGGCCCTGTGGAGCGGACGGGCGCGGCTGTGGGGGCTCGCCCCGGTCGCGCTCGCGAGCCTGCTCGCCTGGTTCACCCCGGTTCCCGACCTGCTTGTCTCGGGCGACGGGCGGCAGGTCGGCATCACGGTCGCCGACGCGCGGGGAGGGCGGCGGCTGCTCTCGCTGCGCGACAGCCGCTCGAGCTATGCCCGCGACAACCTGCTCGAGATTGCCGGGGTCAGGGCCGAACCGGTGCCGCTCGCCGACTGGCCCGGGGCGCGGTGTTCCTCGGCCTTCTGCACGCTCGTCGTCACCCGGGCGGGGCGCAACTGGACGGTGCTGATGGCACGCAGCCGTGACCGGATCGCGGAGCGCGCGCTGGCTGCCGCCTGCGAAAGGGCCGACATCGTGATCGCCGACCGGTTCCTGCCGCGCTCGTGCCGACCGCGCTGGCTCAAGGCGGATCGACGGTATCTTGCACAGACCGGCGGATTGTCGATCGATCTGTCCGGACCCGGCATCACCACGGTTGCCGAGCGCGAGGGACACCATGGCTGGTGGCGCGGCGCGAGCGGAGGCTGAGGCGCGCGAGCAACGACCCAGGCGGGCCCAACGCGGGCCCAAACCGGCTCCAGTGGCCGCCAAGGCTGGGCCAGCGCGGCCCACCCGCAGGCCAGGATTGCGGCAAGTATCTGAAAAGAAACGAAGCCCGGGCCGAAGCGACGTTTCGAGCGCGCTCCGGCCCGCAAGGCGTCAGTGATAACGGCGCAGCAGCCCGGCGAGCTTGCCCTGGACCTGCACTTCCTCGGGCCGGTAGACCTGCGGTTCGTAGGCGCCGTTGGCCGGATCGAGCCGCACCATCCCGCTTTCCTTGCGCAGATACTTGAGCGTCGCCTCCTCGCCGCGGACCAGCGCCACCACGATCTCGCCGTCGCGGGCGGTATCGGTGCGGCGCACCAGCGCGAAGTCGCCGTCGAAGATGCCGGCCTCAATCATCGAATCCCCCGACACCTCGAGCGCATAATGCTCGCCCGGGCCGAGCAGCGCGGCGGGGACGGGCAGCGTGCTCTGCCCCTCGAGCGCCTCGATCGGGGCGCCCGCGGCGATGCGGCCGTGGAGCGGCAGTTCGATGACGTCATTGGCCGGTTCGGGCGCGACCCGCGCCGCGGGTGCCGCCAGCGGAACGACATTGCCCGATGCGCGCGATCCCGGAGTCGTGTCCTCGGGCTGGCGGATCACCTCGAGCGCGCGGGCGCGATTGGGCAGGCGGCGCAGGAAGCCGCGTTCCTCGAGCGCGGAGATCAGGCGATGCACGCCCGACTTGCTCTTGAGGTCGAGCGCCTCCTTCATCTCCTCGAAGCTCGGCGAGATGCCGGTCTCCTCCAGCCGCTGCTGGATGAAGCGGATCAGTTCGTGCTGCTTGGCGGTCAGCATTGATCAGGTCTCCCTTGGTCGCATTCGCGCCCCGCCGCCTGCGGCCGGCCGCGTCAATCCCGTCACGTGCTCCAAGAGGCACCGGCCCGGAAGGGCGACGGGTGCGTTGCGTGCACTCCTTTGTTCGTCATTAAGGTGAACGAACGAGGAACAAGTAGGCAACTGTTGAATATGAGTCAAGCGCGGCCCACGCCGAACCCGCGCGATTCAGCCATTCCGGAGCATGAACACCCAGATCCGTTCGCCCGGTGCGACTGCCGGGGCCTGCGCCGGGCGGTCGATCAGGCAATCGGCAGCGGCGAGCGCCGAGAGCGCGGAGGAATCCTGCGAACCGGCGAGGCGCACCGCCCCCTCTGCCGCCACCCCGCGCAGGAACTCGCGGCGCTTGCCGGCAGCGGGCAGTGCCTCGGCGGCGATCATTGTCCGGGTGCGCGGCAGCGGATCGGGATCGCCCATCGCGGCGCGCACCAGCGGCAGCGCGAACAGGAAGGCGGTGACAAAGCTCGACACCGGGTTGCCCGGCAGGCCGAGGATAACCTGCGCGCCTCGCGGACCGGAGCGGGTCGCCACCAGCAGCGGCTTGCCGGGCTTGATCGCCACCTTCCAGAAGGCGATCTGCGCGCCCCATGTTGCCAGCGCGGGTTTGACGAGGTCATGATCGCCCACCGAGGCCCCGCCCGAAGTGACGAGGATGTCCGCACCCTCGGCCTGCGCCAGCGCGGCGGCGAGCGCGCCCGCGCCATCGGGCACCGGGCCGATGCGGGTGATCACGCAGCCGAGCGGGGCGAGCATGGCGGCGATCATCGCGCCGTTGCTCGCCGGGATCTGGTGGGGCGCGCAGGCGGCGGGATCGGAAGCGAGCTCGTCGCCGCTGTCCATCACTGCCACGCGAACCGGCCGCACGCTGCGTGCCGCCGGGTGCCCTCCGGCGAGCGCGAGCGCGATCCGCCCCGCCGTCATCCGGGTGCCGCGCGCCAGCAGCAGGTCGCCCGCGGCGAAATCGAAGCCGCGCGGGCGGATGTGGCGGCCGGGCGGGGGCAGATCGGTGGCGGAGACCCTGTCGCCCTCGAGCGCAGCATCCTCCTGCAACAGCACGCGGCTTGCGCCCTCCGGCACCATCGCCCCGGTCGAGATCCGCACGCAGGTGCCGGGCGCAAGGGGATGGCCGAAGGGCGCCCCGGCGCGGCTTTCGCCCACCTTGCGCCAGGGACCGTCGCCCGCTCCCAGCGCATAGCCGTCCATCGCCGAGAGGTCGGCCGGGGGCTGGGTGCGCGCGGCATGAAGGTCTTCGGCGAGGAAGCGGCCGAGCATCGCTTCGACCGGCACGCTTTCGGTCGGCAGCGCGGGCGCGAGGGCGAGCAGACGGGCCTGCGCTTCCTCGAGGCCGAGCTGCGGGTTCATGCGTCCTCGGCCTGCCAGTCGCCCGACTTGCCGCCAGACTTGGCGATCAGGCGCACGCTTTCGATCACCATGCCCTTGTCGATCGCTTTTGCCATGTCGTAGATTGTCAGGAGTGCGATGGAAGCGGCTGTCATCGCTTCCATTTCTACCCCGGTCTTGCCGGTCAGCGAGGCCGTGGCGGTGACGCGGATGGCCCAAGAATCGTTGGCGTCCTCGTAGACGAAGTCGATTGTCACCGCTTCAAGGCCAAGCGGGTGGCACAGCGGGATGAGTTCCCCGGTGCGCTTGGCCGCCATGATCCCGGCGATGCGCGCGGTGCCGAGGACGTCGCCCTTGGGCGCGTTGCCTTCGCGGATCGCGGCGAGGCATTCTCTCGACATGGCAATCCGCCCGCTGGCGACCGCGCGCCGCGCCGTTGCGGGCTTGCCGCCGACATCGACCATGCGCGCCGCGCCGTCCTCGCCGAGGTGGGTGAGCCTGCTCATGCGCCCTGTTCTGCGCCCAGCAGCGCGCGCGTGGCACTCGCAATATCGTCAGCGCGCATCAGGCTTTCGCCGACAAGGAAGGTCCGCACCCCGGCCTTTGCAAGGCGTTCGAGGTCGGCATGGGTGTTGATCCCGCTTTCCCCGACCAGCAACGCGCCTTCGGGAGCGAGCGGGGCGAGCCGTTCGGTGGTGGCGAGCGAGGTGGTGAAGGTCTTGAGGTCGCGGTTGTTGACCCCGATCAGGCGCGATTTCAGCACCCTGGCGGCGCGTTCCAGTTCCTCTTCATCATGGACCTCGACCAGCACGTCCATGCCCTGATCGTGCGCCGCGGCCTCGATCTCGGCCATGGCGGCGTCCTCCAGCGCGGCGACGATCACGAGGATCGCGTCGGCGCCGATCGCACGGGCTTCGAGGCACTGCCAGGGATCGACCATGAAATCCTTGCGCAGCACCGGCAGCGCGCAGGCGGCGCGCGCCTGCACGAGGTAGTCCTCGTGTCCCTGGAAGTATGGTGCGTCGGTGAGCACCGAGAGGCACGCCGCGCCGCCGGCTTCGTAGGCGGCGGCGTGATCGGCGGGGCGGAAGTCGGCGCGGATCAGGCCCTTGGAGGGGCTCGCCTTCTTGACCTCGGCGATCAGCGCGAAACCGCCCTCGGCGCGCGCGCGCAATGCCGCCTCGAAGCCGCGCGGCGGGGTCTGGGTGCGCGCTGCGGCGGCGAGATCGGCCTCGGCAATCGCCGCCTTGCGCGCGGCGACGATGGTGCGTTTCGCGGCGCAGATTTCCTCGAGCTTGTTCATCGTCTCACTTCGCCAGTTCGATCCACTTTTCGAGCAGCGCCAGCGCCGCGCCCGAATCGAGCGCCTCGGCGGCGATCGCCGCGCGCTCGCGCCAGTCGCTGCCGCGTCCCGCCACCAGCAGCGCGCCCGCGGCATTGAACAGCACGGCGTCACGATAGGGGCCGGGGGCGCCCATCAGCAGCGCCTTCAATGCCGCGGCATTGTGCCTCGCATCGTCGCCCCGGATCGCTTCGATGGGAGCATGGGGCAGGCCCGCCGCGCTGGCATCGACGCGCTCCATCGTGAAGGCATTGCCGCTGACCACCGCGACCTCGTTGCCGCCGGCGAGGCTCAACTCGTCGAGCCCCTCGTCGCCAGAGACGATCAGCGACCTGCCCGTGCCGAGCCGCGCCAGCGCGCCGGCATAGATCGGGACATAGGCGGGCCGGGCGATGCCGATCAGCTGGCTTTCGACCGCTGCGGGGTTGGAGAGCGGGCCCATGAGGTTGAAGATCGTGCGCTGGCCGATCGCCACGCGGATGGGCTGGATGCGCGCCATCGCGGGGTGGTGGTTCTTCGCGAAGAGGAAGCAGATGCCGATCTCGGCGAGGGTCTTTTCCGCGGTGCGCCCGGCGGCGTCCATGTCGAGGCCGAGCGCTTCCAGCGTGTCCGCCGCGCCCGCCTTGGAACTGGCCGCGCGGTTGCCGTGCTTGGCCACCGGCACCCCGCAGGCCGCGACCACGAGGCTCACCGCGGTCGAGACGTTCAATGTGTGGTGCCCGTCGCCCCCCGTGCCGCAAACGTCGATCGCGCCTTCGGGAGCGTTGATGGGGATCAGCCGCGCCCTGAGCGCCCGCGCCGCACCGGCGATCTCGTCGGCCGTCTCGCCGCGCTGCGAGAGGGCGACGAGGAAGGCGGCGATTTCCTCTTCCGAAGGCGCGCCGTCGAGCAGGGTGCCGAAGGCCGCCTCGGCCTCGGCTTCGGAAAGCGGCACGGCGATGTCGGGGAGCGTGCTCATGCGCTCAGCCTGGCGGGGAGGGCAGGCGCGAGGCCGCAGGCCGTGAGGAAATTGGCAAGCAGCGCATGGCCGTGCTCGGTGGCGATGCTTTCGGGGTGGAACTGCACCGAGTGGATCGGCAGCTCCGCGTGGCGGAAGCCCATCACGCTCGGATGATCGCTGCCCGGCGTCTCGGCATGGGCATTGGCGATGAGCACGTCCGGCACGTCCACCACCTCGAGACTGTGATAGCGCGTCGCGGTGAAGGGCGAGGGCAGGCCGGCGAACACCCCGCTCCCGTCATGCGTCACTGCCGAGGTCTTGCCGTGCATCAGCCCGCCGCGCCGGACGGTGCCGCCGAAATGCTGCCCGATCGCCTGATGGCCGAGGCACACGCCCATCAGCGGCTTGCCCGCATCCGCGCAGGCCGCGACCAGATCGAGGCTGATGCCGGCCTCCCTGGGCGTGCAGGGGCCGGGCGAGATCAGGAATCCGGAAGCATTGGTCCGCAGCGCCTCGGCGGCGGTCAGCGCGTCATTGCGCTCGACCCGCACCTCCGCCCCCAGCTCCATCAGGTAATGGACGAGGTTGAAGGTGAAGCTGTCGTAATTGTCGATGACGAGGATCATGTCAGGCCGCGTTCCACTTGGGCTGCGATGAGGTGATTGCGCACCGTGTCGATGGTGGTGGGGGCGACCTGCGCCTTGGGGAGGAGCAGCACTTCTCGTTCCGTCATCGCCAGCACCAGCACTCGCGGGTTCTCGTGCCAACGCTTGAACTGGTTCCAGGTGAGCGCAACCGAGGCGATCCCGGTGTCGAAGCGAATGCCGGTCTGCTCGACCTCGACATCCGCGCCCGCACTCAGCCGCCGGGTATCGGCGAGCTGCCTGCGCACTCGGCGCGGCAGGAGTGCGAGCGTCAGCGCCACCAGCACGAGCACGGCGATAGCGGAATAGATCGCCGCCTTGCCGAGATCGTGCAGCGCCCAATGGGTGCTCCAGCCGTAATTCCAGCTGTTGATGCCGATTAACAGCGCCGCATAGGCCGCCCAGAGAATGGCAAATGCCAGCGCCAGCCGACGCCATAGCCAAGTGTGACGCAGGATCAGTCGATTGGCCGAGAGCCAGTCCTGTTCGGTGGGCTCGACCCTGAAGCGCAGGGGTTCGGCGACTTCGGTCACTGTGCTGCCTCCCGCTTCGTCACCACGATGATCGGCCCGACGCGGCCCTTGTCCATGCGTGCGCTGGCCGGGTCCCACAGCGAGGAAATCTGCCCGTCGAGATAGAGCGCGTTCTTGGCCTTCACCTCGTCGCGGAAATAGCGGGCGAGCTGCCCGAAGCTCAAGGGCGCGTCGGAAATGACGAAATGCGCGCGGCCTTCGCCATCCACCCCCACGCCGTTGCGGATGGCGCGCGAGGGGCCGTTGTCCTGGATTTCGGGGTGCAGCTTGCCGTCCACCACCAGCATCGGCCCCGACTGCGTGCCGAACTCGGGCCGGTCGCCGACGGTGGCGAAGAAGGCGTCGCTTGCCAGCACGCGCCACGTGCCGCCACTGCCGAAGAACACCCCATTGGGCTTCATGTAGAAGTTCCCGCTGCCATCGCCGCGGTCGAGCTCCGACAGGCGCTCACCGTTCTCGACATAGTAGCCGATGGCCTTGAGATCATCGCCATACATCCCGCCGTTCATCGCGAAGGCGATCCTTTCGGGATCGACCGCGGCGGCGAAGGCGGAGAGCGATCCGTAGGGTTGCCCGCCCGCGGGGGCATCGGCCATGGCGATGCGGTGCTTCGCCGGATCGGCGATGCAATCGGTCAGCGGCACCTCCTCGAACACGAGCCTGCGGCAGGCCGAATCCGCCGCCACTGTCGGGGAAGGGGTGGGCGCAGGCGCGGCCGTTTCCTCCGGCACCGAACCGTCGAGATTGGCGCGCACCAGCGGCTCTCCCGCGGGCTGCTCGTTGCAGGCGGCCAGCGCAAGAAGCGCGATCAGGACGGGCAGGGTGCGGATCATGGGTTCTCTGCGAGGAAGCGCTGCAATTCGTCCATCCACAGCAGCGGACGGCTGTGGGTGCCGTGGCCATAGGTGTCTGCGCTCGCCGGGATCAGCACGAAGCGCGCCTTCGGCATCATCGCCGCCAGCGCATCGGGATTGCCGAGCCCGGGCGGATTGATGAAATCATCCGCGGAATTGATCCACAGCACCGGCACCGCGATTTCGTGGAGACGCCGCGAGGGATCGTAGTGGCGCGAGGCATCGAACTGATAGATCGTGTCGTTGGGATCGACCTTGCGCGCGGCGATGGCCGCCCGCCCGGCCGCCAGCAGCGCCTGCGCCTGCTCCAGCGTGGGCGCGTCCTGCTGCATCCGGTAGGGGTTGCTGCCGGCGATCAGCACCACGTCGGCGAAGATTTCATGGCCGCGTTCGAGCGCCGCCGGATCGGCGTAATTGCCGTTGTCGTAGGCGGGATCCTTGCGGAAGCCGTCGATCACCATCTGCCGGAACATCCGGTTGCGTCCGGCGATTGCGATGGCGTTGCAGCCAAGCGGCACGAAGCGCCGCACGAAGCCGGGATACATCGGCCCCCACACGAAGCTCTGCATGCAGCCCATCGAGGTGCCCATCACGAGTTCCAGCCGGTCGACCCCCAGCCCCTCGGTCAGCATTCGGTACTGCGCGCGCACCATGTCGTCGTAATCGTAGCGCGGGAAGGCGAGGCGCAGCCCGTCGCTCGGCTTGGAGCTGTCGCCGTGGCCGAGGTTGTCGGGCGAGATGATGTAATGCGTCGCGATGTCGAGCGGCGCGCCGGGGACGAACAGCGGGTCGCCGAAATGCGGGGCGAGCAGGGTGGTGCCGTTGCCGCCGGTGCCGTGGAGCAGCATCACCGCGTTGTCGATCCTGCCGTCGGCCCCGCGGTGCGGGGTGCCCAGCGTATAGGCGACCATGGTGATCTCGGGCAGGGTCTCGCCGGTGTTGAAGGCGAAGTCCTTCAGCCTGATTTCGTGCCGTTCGGCCTTGGCGACCCAGTTTTCGGCCGCGGCAGGCGCGGCGATCAGCGCGAGAAGCAGCGCCAGCAGCGCGGCGAGGCGATGGGTCATGGTCGGCTCTCCTTGTCCTATTGCCCGTAGCCCGGCTCGCCCGCGACCCGCACTGCCTCGCGCGCGGCGGCGATGAGGGCGCCGGCCTTGGCGCGGCATTCGGCGAGTTCGTAATCGGGGTCGGAATCCGCAACGATCCCTGCACCCGTCTGGACGTGCATCACCC
Organism: Porphyrobacter sp.; assembly: GCA_016125555.1. GTDB lineage: Bacteria > Pseudomonadota > Alphaproteobacteria > Sphingomonadales > Sphingomonadaceae > Erythrobacter. The sequence continues at coordinate 155,745 of WGLN01000001.1, read as the reverse complement.
CGTCCTTGACCACGGCGGTGCGCAGCACGATGCAGGAATCGAGGCTGCCGTCGGGCGCGAAATAGCCCACGCCCCCGGCATAGGCGCCTCGGGTTTCGGGTTCGAGCTCGGCGATGATCTCGCAGGCGCGGATCTTGGGCGCGCCCGAGACGGTGCCCGCCGGGAAGCCTGCAAACAGCGCATCGAGCGCGTCCCTGTCCGCCGCGAGTTCGCCGACCACGTTGCTGACGATGTGCATGACGTGGCTGTAACGTTCGATGGTAAAACTGTCGGTGACCTCGACCGTGCCCGCCGCCGCGACCCTGCCGACATCGTTGCGCCCCAAATCGAGCAGCATCAGGTGCTCGGCGCGCTCCTTGGGATCGGCGAGCAGGCTGGCTTCGTTGGCGAGGTCCTGCTCGCGCGTCGCGCCGCGCGGACGCGTGCCGGCGATCGGGCGGATCGTCACCTCCTCGTCGCGCACCCGCACGAGGATTTCCGGGCTCGATCCCACCAGCGCGAAGCCCGGAAGGTCGAGGAAATAGAGGAAGGGCGAGGGGTTCACCCGCCTGAGCGCGCGGTAGAGCGCCAGCGGGGGAAGCGGGAAGGGGCAGGTGAAACGCTGCGCCAGCACCACCTGGAAGATGTCGCCCGCGACGATGTAGTCCTTCGCCCTCAATGCCATCGCCTTGTAGTCCTCGGGCGCGATCACCGGCGCGAGGTCGGGCAGGGTATCGGGCAGCTCGCCTGCCGCATCGCGCGGCATCGCCTCGCCGAGCTGGCTCAACACCGCATCGATCCGCTCGCCCGCGCGCTCGACCGCCGCTTCGGGGTCGTCCGACTGCCAGATCGGTGCGACCGCATGGAGCGTGTCGGTGAGGCCGTCGAAGACGAGGATCACCGTCGGGCGCACGAACAGCATGTCGGGCAGCGCCAGTTCGCTGTCCGCCGCACGCGGCAGGCGTTCGACGAGGCCGATGGTCTCGTAGCCGAGATATCCCACGAGGCAGGCGAGCGCAGGCGGCAGCCCTTCGGGCATCGGGTCGATCCGGCAGGCCGCGGCGAGCGCACGCAGTTCGGCGAGTGCATCGCCCGGGCAATCCGCGAAGGCGTCCCGGTCGCTGCGCCAGTCGCGGTTGATCGCGGCGCGGGTGCCCTCGGCCCGGAACACGAGATCGGGATCGAGCCCGAGCAGGCTGTAGCGCCCGCGCACCTCGCCGCCCTCGACGCTTTCGAGCAGGAAGTCGCCGCGCCCCGGCACGATCAGCCGCCGCGCCGCGCCGACCGGCGTGTCGCTGTCGGCGATGATCCGGCGCCACACCAGAGCCGGCCGCCCTTCTGCGAGCGCGGACGCGGCGGCGGCGGCGTTCTCGGGCAGGCCGGCTGAGGGCGGGGCGGCGTCGGCGGTCACGAAGCGGCGGCGCCCGGCTCTACTGCTCGCCGGCGAGCTGCTTGCGCACCGCGGCGACCGCGTCCTGGTCGATGGTCGTGCCCAGTTCCTTGCGCATCGCCAGCGCGGCCTGGCGGCGATACTCGTCACCCAGCGCTGGGGCGAGCCCGCGGCGGGTCTGATCGAGCAGGCCCGGTTCGCTGTCCACCGAATCGGTGCTGATCGTATCGAGATCGACGACATACCAGCCGAGATCGCGCGGCGCTTCGAGCAGCTTGGTCGAACCCTCGGCCATGCTGAACATCAGCACGAGCGGCGCTGGGGGATTGGTCTGGCGCTGAGCGACCAGTTGGCGGCGGGTGAGGTCGATGGGCTGGCGCTCGAAGCCCTGCTGCTTCTCGGCCGCCAGCGCCGCATCGAGCGGGGTGCCGGAGCGGACCTTGGCGAGAATCCGGTCGGCGGCGGCCTTGGCCCGCTTGGCACCCTGCGCACGCTTCCACGCGGCCTCGACCTGATCCTTGATCTGCGCGAGCGGCGGGGGCGAGGCTTCCTCGATCCGCGCGACCTCGAAGATCACGAACTGGTTGTTTGGCACCGGGGCAAGCTGCGGCTCGCTCTCCTCCATCTGGAAGGCCGTCGTCAGGACCGGACGCAAGGCGGGGACGATCTGTGCTCCGGGCTGGCCGAACACCTGCCCGCTGGCGAGCAGGGGCGGGGAGGTCTCGACCTTCAGGCCATAGGCCTTGGCGACTTCGCCCAGCGCGGTGCCGCCGTCGATCTCGTTCTCGATCTCCTCGGTGAGGTCGGCGATCGCGGCGCTGCGCTTCTCCTTGGTCAGCTGTTCGGCGATCGCGCCGCGCACCTGTTCGAGGCTGCGCGCGGGGATGCGCTCGACCTTGTCGACCCGTGCGACGTACCACCCGAGTGCGCCCTGCGCAGGCTCGACGATCCCGCCCTCGGGCGCCTTGAAGGCGGCCTGTGCGAAAGCGAAGCTGGTCGCCCCGCCGAGCGCTTCCTGGTCCTGCGCCTCGCTGGTCGAGGTGCTGAAGCCCGCCTCGCGCGCCGCCGCCTCCAGCGAGACCCCGCCGCGGATGCGCTTGGCGAGCGCCTCGGCCGCGTCCTTGGTGGGCACCACGAAGCTGGTGATCTTGCGCTTCTCGTTGGCCTTGTACTGGTCGGCATCGCGCTTGTAGCGCGCCGCGATCTCGGCCTCGGTGGGGGTTGCATCGACCTTGAGCGTGTCTTCGCCGAACACCGCGAAGCGCAGCGTGCGGCGCTCCGGGCGGATGAAGCGGGTGCGGTTCTTCGCATACCACTCGGTCAGCTGCGCATCGCTCGGCCCGGTTTCGGGCGCGAAGACGCTGCTCGGGATCAGCGCGATTTCGCCCTTGCGCCGCTCCAGCACCAGTGCGGCATATTGGCGGGCGATCTTCTCCGGCATCTGCGGAGAGGCGAGCGCGGGGCGCAGCAGCAGGTCGTCGAGCAGGCCGTCCTGAAGGTCGCGGCGGAACATCGCGTCGGTCAGTCCGCGCTGACGCAGCGCAGCGAGATAGGTCTGCTCGTCGAATTCGCCGGTCAGCGACTTGAAGGCCGAGATCTTCAGGATCTCGCTGTTGACCAGATTGTCGCCCGCGCGCAGCCCGTATTTCTGGGCGTAGTTGCCCACGGCGGTGCGATCGACCAACTGGCGCAGCACCTCGTCGAGCGCGCCGGCCTCGATGAACTCGGGCATGGTGAGGTTCGGATTGCGCTCGCGAACCTGGTCGAGCGCGTTGTTGGCCGCGGTCACGAGATCCGAGTTGGCGACCGGTTCGCCGCCCACCACCGCCACACGGTTCCCGCCCGAGACCCCGCCGAAGGTCGCACCGGTGATGTCGGCCGCGGCGAAGGCGAGCGCCATCAGCACCAGGAAGGCGAGGAAGATCGGCAGACCGATCTTCGACTGGAAGAAGCGACGGAAGAAGGTGAGCATACCGGCGAAGAACCCTAACCGAGAAACTGGCTGACGGCAGGGGCACGCATCGGTCCCTGGCGTTTGCGCCGCCAGCGGCGTGCGGCGCGAGCGCGCTTTATCGGCCCCGTCGCCGCGCGGCAACAGGCAAAGGCGCGCTTTTGTTCACCCATGCTTTTGACTGCCGCGGTTTCCTCGGCTAGCGCACCCCGCCCCGCGACCCAAAAGCGATCGGGGAATCGCCTTTTCCTCTCTCAAGGTGCAGGACAAACCCATGACTCGCCGACCCTATATTGTCGGAAACTGGAAAATGCACGGCACCCGCGCGATGCTCTCCGAGGCGCGCGCGATCGACCGTGCGGCCCAGCGCCACATGAAGGTCGAGGTGGCGCTCGCGCCTCCCTTCACGCTGATCCACCCGATCCACCGCGAAGCCGAGCAGATTTCGGTCGGCGCGCAGGATTGCCACCATGCCGAAGGCGGCGCGCACACCGGCGACATCTCCGCCGCGATGGTCGCGGATGCCGGGGCCAAGTTCGTGATCCTCGGCCATTCCGAGCGCCGTCAGGGCCACGGCGAGAGCGATGATCTGGTGCGCCAGAAAGCCCGGGCGGCGCTCGCCGCGGGCCTGCGCATCATCCTGTGCTGCGGCGAGACGGCCGAAACCCGCGAATCGGGCCGTGCGGTCACCTTCGTCGGGAAACAGCTCGCGGCCTCGCTTCCGCCCGCCGACGCGTTTCCCGGTGAAGTCGCCGAGCGCCTGACGGTTGCCTACGAGCCGATCTGGGCGATCGGCACGGGCACCGCCGCCACGGTCGAGGACATCGCCGAGATGCACGGCGAGATCCGCAAGCTTCTGACCGACCTCTACGGCGAGGAGCAGGGCGCCCTCGTGCGGATTCTCTACGGCGGCTCCGTCAAGCCGGACAATGCCGCCGCGATCTTCGCCGCGGCCGAGGTCGACGGTGCGCTGGTCGGCGGGGCGAGTCTCACCGCCGACAGCTTCATGGGTATCGCGCTGGCCGCGGGCGAGCCGTCCGACTGATCGCCCGCCCTTGCCGTTCCCGCGCCGCGGGCCTACATGGCGCGCAGTCCGATAACCGGCGCGGCTGACGCGCCCGCAGAAGAGTCTAGTCCATGTCGCTGTTCCTGTTCCTGACCATTATCCAGGCCCTGGTGGCCGCCGCGCTCGTCGGCGTGGTGCTGATGCAGCGGTCGGAGGGCGGGGGGCTCGGCATCGGCGGGAGTCCCTCGGGCGCCCTGGGCGCGCGCGGCGCGGCCGATTTCCTGACCCGCGCGACCAAGTGGCTGGCCGTCACCTTCGTGATCCTCGCGATCGTGCTCGCGGGCCTCGCGGTGCGCGAAAGCACGGTGGGCACGGTCACCACGACGCTGCAGCGCGGCAGCAATGCGCCCGCGGCCGCGCCCGATCCGCTCGCCGATCCGGCGGCTGCGCCCGCTCCGGCCGCCCCGGCGACGACTGCGCCCGCGGCGCCGGCCGAAGACCCGCTCGCCGAGTAGCCGACATCCGCGGCGCGGGCGCGATCGCCCTGCCGCGTGCCGCATTGCTGTGGATGGCTGCGCTGTGACGCAGCAATTCGCTTGCCCCGAATCCCCCTGTTTGCTTAAGGCCCGACTCCCATGGCGCGGTTCATTTTCATCACCGGCGGCGTGGTCTCCTCGCTCGGCAAGGGTCTCATGGCGGCATCGCTCGCAGCGCTTCTCCAGGCGCGCGGCTACAAGGTCCGCATTCGCAAGTTCGACCCCTATCTCAACGTCGATCCGGGGACGATGAGCCCCTATCAGCACGGCGAGGTCTACGTCACCGACGACGGGGCCGAGACCGATCTCGACCTCGGCCACTACGAACGGTTCACGGGCGTCTCCTCGCGGCAGAGCGACAACATCACCTCGGGGCGCATCTATCGCGACATCATCGCGCGCGAGCGGCGCGGCGATTATCTCGGCGCGACGGTGCAGGTGATCCCGCACGTCACCGACGCGATCAAGGAATTCGCGCTCGCCGATCAGGGGGACAATGATTTCATCCTGTGCGAAATCGGCGGGACGGTGGGCGACATCGAATCGCTGCCCTTCATGGAGGCGATCCGCCAGCTCAGGAACGAGCTCGAACCGCTGCAGACGCTGAGCGTCCACGTCACGCTGGTGCCCTACATCAAGGCCGCGGGCGAGCTGAAGACCAAGCCGACCCAGCACTCGGTCCGCGAGCTGGCGTCGCTGGGGATCAAGCCCGACGTGCTGCTGTGTCGCGCCGAGCACCCGATCCCCGACAGCGAGCGGCAGAAGATCGCCAATTTTTGCAACGTGCGCAAGGAAGCGGTGATTCCTGCGCTCGATGCGCCCTCGATCTACTCGGTGCCGCTGCAATATCACGCCGAGGGGCTCGATGCCGAGGTGCTGCGCGGCTTCGGCATCACCGATGCGCCCGAGCCCGATCTTGCCGCGTGGCGCGACGTCACCGATCGCTATTTCAACCCCGAAGGCGAGGTCACCATCGCGGTGGTGGGCAAGTATGTGGGCCTGCCCGATGCCTACAAGAGCCTGAACGAGGCGCTCGTCCACGGCGGGCTCGCCAACCGCGTCAAGGTCAACATCAAGTGGATCGACGCCGAGATCTTCGAGGGCGAGGACGACGGCGAAATCATCTCGGCGCTCGAGCCGATGCACGGCATCCTCGTGCCCGGCGGTTTCGGCGAGCGCGGCAGCGAGGGCAAGATCGCCGCGGTGCGCTTCGCGCGGACCCGCAACGTGCCGTTCTTCGGTATCTGTCTCGGCATGCAGATGGCGTGCATCGAAGGCGCGCGCGCGGCGGGCTTCGCCAGCGCTTCCTCGACCGAGTTCGGCCCGACCGAGCAGCCGGTGGTCGGCATCATCACCGAATGGATGAGCAAGGAAGGCCTCCAGCAGCGCGCGGAGGGCGGGGACCTGGGCGGCACCATGCGGCTCGGCGCCTATCCCGCGAAGCTCAGCGCCAACAGCCACACCGCGCGCATCTATGGCGGGGCGGAGGAAATCTCCGAGCGTCACCGCCACCGCTACGAGGTCAACAGCGCCTTCATCGAGCCGCTCGAAAAGGACGGGCTGGTGTTCGCGGGAATGAGCCCCGACGGTCTGCTGCCCGAAATCGTCGAACGCCCCGATCATCCGTGGTTCGTCGGCGTGCAGTTTCACCCCGAGTTGAAGTCGCGCCCCTTCGATCCGCACCCGCTGTTCGCAGGCTTCATCGCGGCCGCGCTGGAGCAGTCGCGCCTCGTATAGAGCATGCAAATTCCGGTCCGCTTCGGACTTAACTTTTGATGGTTCTGCGCCTTTTTTTTTACAACTCCGCGCGCGCATGTGTCGCATCCTTACAAGTTGTTAAGTTTACCCTTGCGTGGAATTGCGTTTCCGCATTAGACGCGGGGCCCAAGCGCAGGATTGCTAAGGAAGGCTGGGCTAAACAGCCGCCGTCTCCGGTTGCCGATCCGCGATGATGAAGCAGGCACGCCTTCTGTGGCGGGCCTGCCGGTTTCAAGGCTTGCCCGGTTTTGTCCGTCTTCTGCGACCCGGACGGACAGGATCTGGCAAGGCGGCGAAAGCCGCGGGGGCGGATTGCGAAATCCGCCCCCTTTGGTTTCTCTATCGATCTGAAGGAAAAGGCTCAGGCCGCGCTGGCCTGGTCGTCCTTGTCCGCAGCCTTGTCCTCATCATCGACCGGCACGGCGGTGAGGCGGGCAGCGCCGTTGATCGCGATCTTCTTGGGCTTCATCGCCTCGGGCACTTCGCGCACCAGATCGATCGTCAGCAGGCCGTCGGCAAGATCGGCGCTTTCGACCCGCACGAAATCGGCGAGTTCGAAGCGGCGTTCGAAGCCGCGGTTGGCGATGCCGACATGGATGAGTTCGGACCCGTCGGTCACCTCGTCGCGCTTGCGACCCTGCACGACCAGCAGGTTCTGCTGCGCGGTGATGTCGATGTCCTGCGGCCGGAAGCCCGCCACCGCGAGGGTGATGCGGTAATTGTCCTCGCCGCGGCGCGAGATGTTGAAGGGCGGATAATTGTCCCCGGCGTTGAGGCGCGCCTGGTTCTCGAGCAGGTCGAACAGGCGATCGAAGCCCACGGTGGAACGACGATAGGGGGTGAAATCGAAACGCGACATGGTGCAAATCCTCCTTGAAGAGCGATCTGGGTCTGACGCGGACCTGCCGGATGCAGCGCCCGCCCTGCCGCCAAAGGGTCTCCCGAGACTGGCGAAACCCGGCGGCAGGCCCTATCTGGTTTGCAGATTTTCCGCTTTCAAGAGGAACCGATGGCCCAGCCCGAAATCACCATCTACACCAAGTTCGGCTGTCCCTACTGCATGCGCGCCAAGCGCCTGCTGAACGAGAAGGGCGCGGATTACACCGAGCACGACATCACCATGGGCGGCCCCAAGCGTGCCGAGATGCGCGAACGCGCGCCCAATGCCTCCACCGTGCCGCAGATCTTCATCGGCGACACCCACGTGGGCGGCTCGGATGATCTTGCCGCGCTCGAACGTGAAGGCAAGCTCGACGCATTGTTGGCGGGCTGAGCCCTGTCCATGCCCAAGATCGCGGTGCTCCAGATGTGTTCGGGCATCGACCCGGAGGCCAATGTCGCGACCATCGTCGACGCAGCGCGGCAGGCTGCGGCGCAGGGCGCGAAGGTGCTGTTCACCCCCGAAATGGCGGTGCTGCTCGACCGCGACAGGGCGCGGGCGCGCCCGTGGATCGAAGGCGAGGGGCCGCATCAGGCGGAAGAGGAACTGGCCGAGGCCGCACGCGCGCAGGGGATCGACATTGCGCTCGGCTCGATGCCGGTCGCCGCGGAGGGGGGCAGGTGGGCCAACCGCTCCTTCTATTTCCGTGGCCAAGGCGGCGAAGCGACCTGCTACGACAAGATCCACATGTTCGACGTCGAACTGGCGAATGGCGAGACCTGGCGCGAGAGCGCGGCTTACGCGCCGGGCCGCGCTGCGGTCAGCGTCGAGGACACCCCGCTGGGGCGGCTCGGCCTGACGGTCTGCTACGACCTGCGGTTCCCGGCGCTGTTCGGTGCGCTCGGCGACCGGCGCTGCGACGCAATCGCCGTGCCCGCGGCATTCACCCGGCCCACTGGCGCGGCGCATTGGCACGTGATGCTGCGCGCCCGCGCGATTGAGGCGAGCGCCTTCGTCATCGCCGCGGCGCAGGCGGGCACCCACGCCGACGGGCGCGAGACCTACGGCCACAGTCTCGTGATCGATCCGTGGGGCGAGGTGCTGCTCGACATGGGGGCGGAACGCAACGGCCTCGCCTATTGCGAGATCGACCGCGATCGCATCGCCGAGGTGCGCAGGCAGGTTCCCTCCCTTGCCAACCGCCGCGAAATCGCCAAGTCCTGAGCCGTCATGATCGTCTACGACCTTTCCTGCAGCGCGGGCCACCGCTTCGAGGGCTGGTTCGGCTCCTCCGCCGATTTCGATGACCAGCGCGCGCGGGGCCTGCTCGCCTGCCCGCACTGCGGATCGGCCGAGGTGGGCAAGGCGCCGATGGCCCCTGCCGTGCCCGCCAAGGGCAATGCCCGACAGGAGGTCCTGCCGCCGCAGGGTTCGCAGGCGGTCTCGAACACGCCGATGCCCGCGGAGGTCCGGAACGCGCTCGCCGCGCTCGCCAGGGCGCAGGCCGAGGCGCTGAAGAACTCGACCTGGGTGGGCGAGAAGTTCGCCGAGGAAACCCGCAAGATGCATTACGGCGAGCGCGAGGAAGCGCCGATCCACGGGCAGGCGAGCCTTGCCGAGGCCAAGGCGCTGATCGAGGAAGGCGTACCGGTTGCCCCCCTGCCATTCCCGGTGGCACCGCCGGAGAAACTCAATTGAAAGGTAAGCCCCGGCTGCTATGAAGCCGCTCGGGACCCCGTAGCTCAGCAGGATAGAGCATCAGATTCCTAATCTGAGGGCCGCGCGTTCGAATCGCGCCGGGGTCACCATGCCTCACCCTGCCGCCAGCGTCGCTCGGCCAGCAGCGAAAGGCCCACCACGCTCAGCGACATCGCCAGCAGCATCGCGCAGGTGCCCGCCCAGCCGCCCGCATCGTGCACCGCCGTGCCAAGAGCGCTGCCGATCGCCCCGCCCACGAACATCACCACGATGTAGAAGGTGGTGAGGCGCGTTCGGATTTCCGGGGCGAGGGCGAGGAAGGTCATCCGCCCGGTCACATCGATGGTCGGCCCGACCATGTTGACCAGCACCAGCGGGACCAGCAGCCCGGCGATGCTGCCGCCAAGCGGCCAGAACAGCGCAACCCCGGCAAGCTGCACCAGCGCCGCCGCCAGCCGCGCGCGGCGTGCGCCGATGCGGTCGGCCCAGCGCCCCAGCCGCGGGGTGGTGAAGATGCTGATCGCCGCGATGCCCGCAAGGTAGCCGACGCTATCGGTGCCGTAGCCGAGCGCGGGACTGGTGAGATGCAGCGCCAGCGCCAGCCAGGTCGCGGTGAACATTGCGAAGTTCAGTCCCTGGATGACCGCCGACACGCGCATGTCGGGATGCTTCGCGGCGAGCGCGAAGACCGAGCCGATCAGACCGCGATAGGAGGCGACCGGCTGCTTGCGGACCGTGCCCTCGCTTTTCATCGCCAGCGGCAGGAAGGCGGTGACCGCCGCCATCAGCGCGAAGGCGCAGACATAGACGGTGTGCCAATCACTGTGCTCGGCGATGATCCCCGCCCCCATGCGCGCCACCAGGATGCCGAAGATCACGCCCGCGGTGAGCAGCGCGGTGACCTGCCCGAGGCGTTCGGGCGCGACGCGCTTCGAGGCGAAGGCGGGGATCAGGTAGGGCGCGATGGTGAAGAAGCCGAGCAGCGTCGATGCGGCGGTGAACAGCGCGAAGTCGCCCGCCAGCACCATGCCGAGCAGGCACAGGGTCTGCCCGCTCACGAACAGGATGCACAGCCGCCGGTTCGGGTAGAAGTCGCCGAGCGGCAGCAGCAGAAGGATGCCCAGCGCCAGAGCGAGCTGGTTCAGCGCGGGAACGATCCCGATCCGTCCCTCGGAAATGCCGAAGGCCGCCGCCACCTCGCCGATGATCGGGTGGATGTAATAGGCATTGGCGGTGACCACCGCGATGGTCACCGCGAGCGCGTATTCCTGCCCGCGGGTGAGGTGCGCGGGTGCGGTCCCTTCAGCGTCTTCGCTCAAGCGAGGAAGCCCGCCTTCTTCGCCATCGCGATCACGCCCTCTGCCAGTTCCGCGGGACGATCCTCCTGGCTGAAATGCCCGCAGCGCGAGAGCATCGCGTGGGGCTGGCCTGCCGCGCCCTTGATGCGCCGGGCAAGCTGCGGGCCGGCCATGCCGAGCACCGGGTCATCCTCGCCGAACAGGGTGAGAAAGGGCTTGTCGAAGCTGGCGAGGCCGTCCCACGCCGCCTTGTTCTCGGCGACGCCCGGCTTGTCGTCCTCGACCGGGACCAGCTGCGGAAAGGCGCGCGCGCCGGCCTTGCTCGCCTCGTCGGGGAAGGGCGCATCATAGGCCGCGATCTCGGCCGGGCTGCGTTCGGTCTGGGTCGCACGCTGGAGGATGTCGCCGATCCGGAACTCGGGCGAGGACCGCGCGAAATCGCGCCACGCGAGGAAGCCCGGCGAGGCCTTGCCGCCGCCTTCGGGGAGGAAGGTGTTGCTGGCGACCACGAAAGCGAAGCGGTCCGGCTGCTCGCCCACCATGCGCAGGCCGAGGAGGCCGCCCCAGTCCTGGCAGAACAGCCCCGCCAGTTCCGGGACCACCGCGTTGCGCCACTGCTTGAGCCAGTCAACGTGGCGGGCATAGGTGTAGAAGGACTGGTCGGAAGGCTTGTCGCTTTTCCCGAAGCCGATCAGGTCGGGGGCGAGGCAGCGCAGGCCGGCATCGACCAGCAGCGGGATCATCTTGCGGTACAGGAAGCTCCACGAAGGCTCGCCGTGCAACAGCAGCACCGGGGGCGCGTCCTTCGGCCCCTCGTCGAGATAGTGCATCCGCCCCGTCACCCCGCCGCCGAGATCCACCGCCAGCCAGTTCTCGGCGAAGGGATAGTCGGGCAGGTCGGCGAAGCGCGCCGGGTCGTGAGCGATGATCTGCATGGCATTGTCTCCCGTTCGCGACGGTCAGTAGCACTTCGAAACGGGATTGCCACGCGCCAAACCATCCGCGATTTGGTGAGGTGGACTTGGGGGCGGTGAGCGGGCAAGTCCGCGCCGAGCATAAGAGGGGATCAGGAATGCCGCAGGAGACCGAGGAACTCGCCGAGATCCGTCGCGCCGTGCGAAGCCTTTGCGAGGACTTTCCGGGGGAATATTGGCGCGCCAAGGACGCTGCGCGCGAATATCCGGCGGAATTCGTCGATGCGCTGACCCGCGCCGGCTTCCTCGCCGCGCTGATCCCGGTCGAACACGGCGGCAGCGGTCTCAGCCTCGAGGCGGCCTGCGTCATCATGGAGGAGATTCAGGCGAGCGGGTGCAACGGCTCCTCGGCGCATGCCCAGATGTACATCATGAACACCCTGCTGCGTTACGGATCGCCGGAACAGAAGGCGCATTACCTGCCGCGCATCGCCAGCGGGGAGCTGCGCCTGCAGGCCTTCGGGGTCTCCGAACCGACCAGCGGAACCGACACGCTCAGCCTCAAGACCCGCGCGGTGCGCGATGGCGACCACTATGTCGTCAACGGCCAGAAGATCTGGACCAGCCGCGCCGAACATTCCGACCTCATGCTGCTGCTCGCGCGCACCACCCCGCGCGATGCGGTCGAGAAGAAGACCGAGGGCCTCTCGATCTTTCTCGTCGACATGAAACAGGCGCTGGAACGCGGGATGAGCATCAAGCCGATCCGCACGATGATGAACCACTCCTCGTGCGAGGTGTTCTTCGACGACCTGCGCATCCCGGCAAGCGCGCTGGTCGGCGAGGAGGGGAAGGGCTTCCGCTACATCCTCTCCGGCATGAATGCCGAGCGCATCCTGATCGCGGCGGAGTGCATCGGCGATGCCAAGTGGTTCATCGCAAAGGCGACCGGCTATGCGAAGGACCGCCAGGTCTTTTCGCGGCCCATCGGCCAGAACCAGGGCGTGCAGTTCCCGATCGCGCGGGCCTATGCCCAGATGCGCGCCGCCGAGCTGATGGTCCACCACGCCGCGCGGGTCTATGACGAGGGCGGCAATCCCGGCGAGGAAGCGAACATGGCCAAGCTGCTCGCCTCCGAGGCAAGCTGGGCGGCGGCGGACATGTGCGTGCAGACCTTCGGCGGTTTCGGCTTCGCCGAGGAATATGATGTCGAGCGCAAGTTCCGCGAGGCGCGGCTCTACACCGTCGCGCCGATCTCGACCAATCTCATCCTGTCCTATCTTGCCGAGCACGTGCTGGGCCTGCCGCGTTCCTATTGACCTGCAATCCGCAAGGATATTTGCGCGAGGCGTCGCATCCTGCTTGCGGTTGGCGCGCAAGTGTGATTCTGTCGAAGGCGACGCGGGCAAGGGGACAAGGCCGAAATGCGCAATTCGGGACCAGGCGAAAGGACCAAGCAGGTCGTCGCCCTGTGCTTTCTGCTGGCGCTGGCAGGCTTTGCCGTCGCCGGGCCGACGGGCCTGCTCGCCTGGAGCGAGAACGCGCGCGCACTCGATCAGCGCCATGCCGAAATCGCCAAGCTCACCGAGAAGCGCGATGCGCTGCGCAACCGGGTAATGCTGCTCGATCCCGATGCCGCCGATCCCGACCTTGCCAGCGAACTGGTGCGCGAACAGCTCGGCGTCATCCACGAGGACGAGGTCGTCGTCACTCTCGACGAGAAGTGAGCGGGCTCTCGCTAGCGGCCTGATTTCGTATGCGCCGCTGTGCATCAGCGCCGCTGGCCGTTGCGCGCCGAGCGAAACCCCGCCTATAGCGATCCTGCGCGCACCTCCTCCCCCGAAGCGCGCCTGAGAGAGGAAACCGATCTTGGCAAAGCAGCCTTCCAAAGCCGCATCGGCGGCGAAGAAACCCGCCCCGCGCGGCCGCAAGCCCGCCGCTCCCTCGGACGATCCCGATTTCATCCTCCACTCGCTCCAGGACGAATTCGAGGCGAACAAGCGCTACAAGGCTTCGCCCGAGGAAATGATCGCGTTCTACCGCCAGATGCTGCTGATCCGGCGCTTCGAGGAGAAGGCCGGGCAACTTTACGGCCTCGGCCTGATCGGCGGGTTCTGCCATCTCTACATCGGGCAGGAGGCGGTCGCCATCGGGCTCCAGTCGGCGCTGGACAATGACAAGGACAGCGTGATCACCGGCTACCGCGATCACGGCCACATGCTCGCCTACGGGATCGACCCCAAGCTCATCATGGCCGAGCTGACCGGGCGCCAGGCCGGCATTTCCAAGGGCAAGGGCGGCTCGATGCACATGTTCTCGACCGAGCACAAGTTCTACGGCGGGCACGGCATCGTCGGCGCGCAGGTGGCGCTGGGCGGCGGGCTGGCGCTCGCCCACCAGTACAACAATGATGGTGGCCTCTGCCTCGCCTATTTCGGGGACGGTGCGGCCAACCAGGGGCAGGTCTACGAGACCTTCAACATGGCCGCCCTGTGGAACCTGCCGATCGTCTTCGTGGTCGAGGACAACCAGTACGCGATGGGCACCGCCACGAAGCGCAGCTCCGCCGAGACGCGCTTCTATCGCCGCGGCACCGCCTTCCGCATCCCGGGGATGGAAGTGAACGGCATGGACGTGCTCGAAGTGCGCGCCGCGGCCGAGGTCGCCTTTGCCCATGTCCGCGCGGGCAAGGGGCCGGTGCTGATGGAGTGCAACACCTATCGCTATCGCGGGCATTCCATGTCCGACCCGGCCAAGTACCGCACCCGCGAGGAAGTGCAGGAACAGCGCGAACACCACGACCCGATCGAGGGGCTGAAGAAGACCCTCATCGAAAGCGGCAAGACCGAGGACGAATTGAAGAGCATCGACAAGGCGATCCGCGCGCAGGTGGCCGAGGCCGCCGATTTCGCCGAGACCTCGCCCGAGCCCGAGGCGGGCGAACTCACCACCGACGTGCTGGTGGAGGAGTATTGAGCAATGGCGATCGAGTTGAAGATGCCGGCGCTTTCGCCGACCATGGAGCAGGGCACGCTCGCCAAGTGGCTCAAGGCCGAGGGCGACCGGATCGAGCCGGGCGACATCATCGCCGAGATCGAGACCGACAAGGCGACGATGGAGTTCGAGGCGATCGACGAAGGCGTGCTGACCAAGATCCTGGTGCCTGCCGGCAGCGAGGATGTGGCGGTCGGCACGGTCATCGCCCATCTCGAAGGGGAGGGTGAGGACAGCGCGGCACCCGCACCGAGCCCCGCGCCCGCCGCGGAGGCGGTCGAGGACGTGCCGGGCGAGGGCAAGGATGTGGGGCGCAAGCCCAATCCGATGCCGACCCCCGCTCCGGCCAGGCGCGACCCGCAAGTGCCCGAGGGCACCGGCTTCACCAGCACATCGGTGCGCGAGGCACTGCGCGACGCGATGGCCGAGGAAATGCGCCGCGACCCGCGGGTCTTCGTCATGGGCGAGGAAGTGGCCGAGTACCAGGGCGCCTACAAGGTCACGCAGGGCCTGCTCGACGAGTTCGGCCCCAAGCGCGTGATCGACACCCCGATCACCGAATATGGCTTTGCCGGCATCGGCACGGGCGCGGCGATGGGCGGTCTCAGGCCGATCGTCGAGTTCATGACCTTCAACTTCGCGATGCAGGCGATCGACCACATCATCAACTCGGCCGCCAAGACCAATTACATGAGCGGCGGGCAGATGCGCTGTCCGGTGGTGTTCCGCGGTCCCAACGGCGCGGCGAGCCGCGTCGCCGCGCAGCACTCGCAGAACTACGGCCCGTGGTATGCAAGCGTGCCCGGCCTGATCGTCATCGCGCCCTATGACAGCGGCGATGCCAAGGGGCTGCTCAAGGCCGCGATCCGCAGCGAGGACCCGGTGGTCTTCCTCGAGAACGAGCTTGTCTACGGGCGCAGCTTCGACGTGCCCGATCTCGACGACTACGTGCTGCCGATCGGCAAGGCGCGGGTGATGCGCGAAGGCTCCGACGTCACAATCGTCAGCTATTCGATCGGCGTCGGCCTTGCGCTCGAGGCGGCCGAAACGCTCGCCGGCGAGGGTATCGATGCCGAGGTGATCGACCTGCGCACGCTGCGTCCGCTCGACAGGCAGACGGTTCTCGCAAGCCTCGCCAAGACCAACCGGCTGATCGTCGCCGAGGAGGGCTGGCCGACCTGCTCGATCGCCAGCGAAATCATCAGCATCTGCATGGAGGAGGGCTTCGACCACCTCGATGCGCCGGTGCTCAGGGTGTGCAACGCGGACGTGCCGCTGCCCTATGCCGCCAACCTCGAAAAGCTTGCGCTGATCGATGCCGCACGGATCGTCGAGGCGGCCCGCAAGGTCTGCTACAAGTAGACGGCAAGGGCCGCCCGGCCAAGGTCAGGTCGGGCGGTCCGCCGAGAACACGCTGCAATCGGCGACCGGATCGGGATTGTTCGGGTCGCGCTGGAACAGCCCGGCAAGATTGCGGCTGTCGCGGACGTTGAAGGCGGCGGTGTAGTGGATCACGCGCCCGCTGAAGATGTCGAAGGGCGTCAGCGATTCGTAATCGTAGGAAATCTCGACGAAGATCACCGCCGTCCCGTTGCTTGCGGTGATGATGTTGCCCGCATCGCCCATGCCGGGAAAGCCCGTGCCGCTTGCCCCGTCGCCTTGCTCGCCATAGCTCGAGGTGAACGCCTTGGCCCCGCGGCACCGCTGCCACGCGATCCACTGCCCGCCGTCGGCGTTCTGCTGGAGGCTCGAGATGATGACCCGGCCGTTCTGGAAGATATTGAAGGTCTCCCCGAGCTTTTCGGCGCCGACGAGGCTTTCGTTGATGTCGCTCTCGAACACCCGGCGCGAGGTCAGCACGTCCTGCTCGCCGACTCGCGAGACGTTGTCGGCCACCTGCATGGCAAGCTGGCTCACCTGCATGTGCGTGATGACGTAGTGCGCGGTTTCGGTGCCGAGCATCCCCATCGACAGCACGATCGGTGCAGCGAAGGCGAACTCGACGAAAGCGACGGCCGAAGTGTCGTGCGCCAGCCGGCGGGGAAGCGCGCGCAAGCGCCTGCCAAGTGCGGCTCCCGCGCTGGCGAGTTGAGCGATGCGGGCTTGTGCTTGCAGTCTCATGGGCAATTCCCGGTATCGTTCGAACGGTCCTGTTCGTCATAGGGCTGGTTGCGCAGCACGGTGGATGCGCGCAGCGTGACGGTGTCGGGCAGGCCGATCAGGGTGTTGACCGGGAACAGGCGCGGATAGGTGACGACGGCCGTGTAGAGCACCGCGTCGCGCGCCCCGCCGATCCCCGTGCGGCCGCGGTTGGCGTCCCACTGGCCGTTGCCGTTGGAATCGACGAAGACTTCGTTGTTGTTGCAGACCCCGTCCGCATTATCGTCGGTGAACTCCTCGGCCTCGCCGATGTCGCTGAAGTCGTAGTGCGAGAGCTTCTCGAACGTAACGGTCGCATTGGAGGGCACGACCTGCATGACCTGATCGCGTACTTGCGCGTCGATGTTGGCCTGGTTGCTGCCGGCCGTCTCCAGCGTGAGATCGCGGCCCGCCTTCTGCATCGCGCCGTTCACCAGCGAGTTGGTGTACTGCGTGTGCGCCATGTCGAAGATGCCCATGATCAGCACGCACAGCACCGGTGCGACGAAGCCGAATTCGACCAGGGTGACCCCCCGCAGGTCGCGCGTGATGCGACCGAGCAGGCGGCGGCAGCGATGTGCGGCGGAACGGATCATGACGTGAGCCTCAGGGCGGCGATCTTCTGCGCGATTTCCTGGAAGCGGGCGTTCAGCGTGGCGGAATCGTTCGCCTGGAACGCACGGCCCGGGGAGGCGCAGTCGATCAGGTTCTGGGTCAGGGTGGTCCCGAAGGCGACCACCCACACGGTGATGTTCTCCTGCCGCGCGGCACGACAGATCGCCTGGAGACGCGAGGCGCGACGGTTGAATTCACGCGATGAATTGCCGTCCCCGGTGATGCGGCGGTCCCACCACTCGATCCCGTGTGTGGAATAGTTCTCGACGTTGTTCACCTGCTCGCCATCGGTCATGAAGACGATGTGGCGGGCGATCGCATCGCCGTTGGGCGCGGTGATGTTGTCGGCCGCGAACAGGCCGCGCGGCGAGATGAAGCGGGCACCCCACAGCATCCCGATGTCGTGATAGGTATTCCCGCTCGCGTTGAGGCTGTTGACATAGGTCTGCAGGTCGGCGCGCGGAATCTCCCGGAGACGGAAGGCGGCACGCGGACAGGTGTAGCCAGGACGGTTCTCGTCCCAATCCTGTTCGAGCCACCCCAGCTGGTTCCCACTCCCGTCCTCGCGTTTCCACACCGCATTGCGCAGCGCGGGCTTCCACTTCTGCTCCTCGGAGGTGGGCACGAGGTTGATGTTGAGGTCGTAGGCATTGGGCGGAATCGGGCTGTAGTTGTCCGTCTGCACGGTGGAGGGTTCCTCGATGCAGCCGTCCCAGGTGTGGGTCTGCATCGCGCCCTGGCTTCCGGTCGGCAGATCGATCTGGTTGTCGTCGTAGAGGGTCGACAGATCGACCGTCTCCCAACCCGCCGGGCTGCCGGCCGGATTGTTGACGTCGCAAGGCGTCGCATCGTCGGTGTCGACCGGGCAATAGCGATACTTGTCGAAGACCTGACGATACTTGGTCACCGGATTGACGAGGTCGCTGACCTGTGCCGGACGGGTCTTGCGCACGCGTCCGTAGCAGGCGGCACGCCAGGTCATGTCGCCCCAGCTGAAAGCCCCCAGAACATAGGAGCTGCTCATCACCTCCCACACTTCGTTCCCGACCGTGTAGGTCCGGCCGGTCATGTTGCTGCAGCGCGTGCTATCGGTGCTGTTGGGCCGGGTCGGATGATTGTTGCGGTTGCGGAAGCGGTAGTTGTCCCAATTGGTCGAGCCGAAGTCGCTGGTCGAGCGGGGCAGCCATTCGTCTTGGTCGGAATAGACGGTCATGTCGCCGACCTTCACCCCGCCTTCGCCTTCCAGATAGGGTTCGTCCTTGAACATAGCGACGCGCGACTGATAGGTGTTGCGCGAAGCCATGTACTGCGTCGGGATCGAGAACCCGACATTGACCTGCTGCGAATAGGGCACGACCCCGTAGCGGATCTGCGCCGAAGCCGAGGTGGCCGCTTCCACTGTGTCGTAGAAGTTCATCACCGCATCGCGCAGGGCGACGATCTTCGAGCCCGCGCCCGAATTGCATCTGGTCCCGTCCGGACAGTCGGCCATCGAGCCCGTGACGTCGAGCACGAACATGATGTCGCTGTTCGAGATGTTGATCTCGGCGCTGCAGGTCACGCTGATGTTGAAGGAGTTGAAGCCGAAGGCGCCCATCAGGCTGGTGGGCAGGACGCCGCTGGCGGTGCCGGTCACCACGCCTTCCCCATCGCTGGTGTAGTCGCGAGTGCCGTTCTCGACCCCGAACATCCCTTGCGAGAAGTTCTGGTCGAAGAAGTTGAGGCCGATCTGACGATGTTCTGCCGTGAAGGTATCGTCGGTCATCGCGCGACGGGCGGCAAGCGCACCGGCGTCGCAGGCCGCCTGCATGCGGGAGGCGGTCATGTAGTAGCGACTGGCATCGACGCCCCCGCCGATCATTGCCACCAGCGGGATCAGCGCTGCCGCGCAGATGGCGATGGTGTTCGCCGTAACGTCGTTCAACAGCGACTGCAGAAACGATCTCCGCTCTTGCTTGTCTCGCCTCATCGGATGCGCGTCCTTCCCCTGATCATTTCCCTCGAACCGAAGGAAATTCCAGATGCAACCTTCGCAAATAGATCAGTCTGGTAAGCGGATTCCCAAGGAGCGTGGTTAACGGGGACCTAAAGCCGATCGAGAGGTTTCGGGCAGCCTCCGGCACTGCGCGGAGGCGCTCCCGGCTTGCCAAGCGGTGCCGCCCGAGTTTACCCGCTCGGCTAGGCCATGACCCGAGATTCCGACGATATCCTGGCGCCCGAAGCCGCTCTCGCTCTGGCCTGGAGCCCGGCAAAGGTTCGCGCGCCGTTAAGGACATTCTTTCAGCTTGATCGCCGCCTCGCGCGGATCGTGGCGCGCACCAGCGAACCGATACTCGGGCAGATGCGGCTCGCCTGGTGGCGCGACATGCTGGCTGCGGCGCCGGGCGAAAGGCCCTCGGGCGATGCCGTGCTCGATGCGGTCGGCGCCGATTGGCGGGGCGGCGAGGCGGCGCTTTCCGCTCTGGTCGATGCCTGGGAGGTGCTGGTGGTGGCCGACCGGCTCGGGCCGGACGAGGTGGCGGCCTTCGCCGCGGGCCGGGCGGCGCCGTTTGTCGCCCTGGCGGGAGACGCGGTGGCGAGGCCGGTTTCCGCGGCGGCGCGCTGCTGGGCGCTGACCGATGCCGCGCCTGCCATATCGGACCCCAGCGAGCGCGCTCTGTTCATCGATGCCGCGCGTGCCGCCGGGGCCGAGAGTGCACACCTTGGGCGCGACATGCGCGGTCTCGCCGTGCTCGCGGCGCTCTCCCGCCGGGCGCTCCGGCAGGGAGGGCGGCCGCTGATGGAGGGCAGGGGGGCTTCTCTGGTCGCGATGAAGGCCGCTATCCTTGGGCGTTGATTAGGTGTAACCCCTTAATCTCGCTGCAAGGGGAGCGGGTCGTGCGACAGGCGGTCTTGGGGGTGTTGGCCGGTCTTGCAATGGCGGGGATCGGCATATTCTGGTGGCAGGGGCGGGCCGCGGTCGAGACCGGCGCGCCGCCGCCACTTGCGCCCGCATCGCCTTCACCCGATCCCGAGGAGCTACCCGTCACCGATCCGGGCGACATGCAGGGGCCGAAGCCCCCGGAGGTCAGCCCGCTCACCCGCGAGGAGCAGCGCTTTTTCCGCTATGACCGCAATCGCGACCGGGTGATCACCCGCAACGAGATGCTCTCGACCCGCTCGGACGGCTTCCGTGCGCTCGACAAGGACGGGAACAACCTGCTGACCTTCGAGGAATGGGCGGTGACGACGGTGGACCGCTTCGAGGGCGCCGATGCCGATGGGGACGGCAAGCTGACCCCGCGCGAGTTCGCCACCACCGCGCCCAAGCCGGCGAAGACGAAGCCCGCCTGCAAGTGCTAAGCGGCTAGGCCGGGACTGCCTCCCGGGTCTCGCTGATCCAGCGCGCCAGATCGGCCTTGGCGCGGTCGGTATAGGCTTCCTTGCGCTGCTTCTTGCCGACCTCGTGGAGCGGCGGGAACAGGCCAAAATTGACGTTCATGGGCTGGAAGGTCTCGGCCTCGGCATCGCCGGTGATATGGCTGAGCAGCGCGCCGAGCGCCGTGGTCGCGGGCAGCGGGCGCCAGTCGCGCCCGGCCAGCTCTGCCGCGGCCATCATTCCGGCGACCAGCCCGATCGCCGCGCTCTCGACATAGCCCTCGCAGCCGGTCACCTGCCCGGCGAAGCGGATGTGCGGAGCCGCACGCAGGCGCAGCTGACGGTCGAGCACCTGCGGCGAGTTGAGGAAGGTGTTGCGGTGCAGCCCTCCAAGCCGTGCGAACTCGGCATTCTCCAGTCCCGGAATGGTGCGGAACAGCTCCACCTGCGCTGCATATTTGAGCTTGGTCTGGAAGCCGACCATGTTCCACAGCGTGCCGAGCTTGTTGTCCTGCCGCAGCTGCACCACCGCGTAGGGCCAGCGCCCTTGCGGAAACTCGGGCGTGGTGTCGAAGGGATTGTCGAGCCCGACGCCCTTCATCGGTCCGTAGCGCAGCGTATCGACGCCGCGTTCTGCCATCACCTCGATCGGCATGCAGCCGTCGAAATAGGGGGTGTCCTTCTCCCACTCGCGGAAAGTGGTCTTCTCGCCCTCGATCAGCCCCTTGTGGAAGGCGAGATACTGCTCCTTGGTCATCGGGCAGTTGATGTAGTCGCCGCCCTCGTTGGAAGCGGAGGTGGCCTTGTTCCAGCGCGACTGGATCCAGCACTTCGTCATGTCGATGGAATCGCGATGGACGATCGGCGCGATCGCATCGAAGAAGGCGAGGCGTTCGGAGCCGGTCGCCTCGACAATGCTGGCGGCAAGCGCCTCGGCGGTCAGCGGCCCGGTGGCGACGATGGTGAGGCCCGCCAGCGGCAGTGCATCGACCCGCTCGCGCACGATGGTGACGTTGGGGTGCGATCGAAGCGCCTTCTCGACCTCGGCCGAGAACACGTCGCGGTCGACTGCCATGGCGCTGCCCGCCGGCAAACGGGCGACTTCGCCGGCGCGCATCACGAGGCTGTCGAGCTGCCGCATCTCGTGGTGGAGCAGGCCGACCGCGTTCCTGGTGTCGTCGTCCGAGCGAAAGGAATTGGAGCACACCAGCTCGGCCAGGCCGTCGGTCTGGTGCGCCGGGGTCATCTCGCCGCTCCCGCGCATCTCCGACAGGCGCACGCGCACCCCGCGCTGCGCGAGCTGCCACGCCGCCTCGCTCCCGGCGAGCCCGCCGCCGATGATGTGGACATCGTGTCCTGTCGCCGCTGAAGTCATGGCGGGGCAGGTAATTGCGTGATAGCCCGCCTGCAAGCCCGAAGGGGCGCGGCGAGGGAAGGGGCGGGTATGGCGAAACGCGCACTGTTCGAACAGAGGCCCTGGCTGCTGGCCAGCCTCACGGCGGCGATCGCCTTCTATTTCCTCGGGGACAATCCGGTGTTCGAAGGGACCTGGGGGCTGCTTGCCAAGGGGCTTTCGGTCGGCCTGCTGGCGGTGTTCAGCTGGCAGCGCGTCCCCCATCACCGCCGCACGCTCGACGGGGTGCTGCTGGTGCTGGCGCTCGCGCTGGCGGCGGCGGGCGATGTCGCGATCGAGCTCGATTTCCTTGTCGGCGGGGCGCTGTTCACCGCGGCGCACTGCCTTGCGGTGACGCTATACCTGCGCAATCCGCGCAAGCGCCACACGCCCAGCCAGCGAATGCTGAGCATCGCCTTGCTGATCGGCACGCCGCTGATCGCCTTCTTGCTGAGCGAACAGGTCGAGGTGGCGATCTACGCCGCGTTCCTCGGCGCGATGGCGGCGGCGGCGTGGTACAGCCGCTTTCCGCGCTACCGGGTGGGCACCGGGGCGGTGCTGTTCGTGGCCAGCGACTGGCTGCTGTTCTCGCGAATGGGCAGCCTCGATCTCGGCGAACTGCCGGGCCTGCTGATCTGGCCGCTCTATTATGCGGGGCAGCTGATGATCGCGACCGGCGTGGCGCAGTGCCTCAGGGGAGAGCAGCCCGTCAGGTGACGGGCGGCTCGTCCCCGGCATTGGCATCGAGTTCGGCGGCAATCGCTTCCTCGGCGGGGTTTTCCGGTTCCTCGGTCTCGTCGATCAGCGCCGCACCGACGATGTGCTCGCCCTTGGCGACGTCGAAGATGCGGATGCCCGAGGAGCCGCGCCCCGAAATGCTGAAGCCCTTCAAATTCTCGAACCCGCCCTCGACAAGGTGGCGGAAGTCGATGCCGAGCCGGATCAGCTTGGCCTGATCGGTGACCAGCATCAGCTGCGAGCCGTGCTTGACCGGGAAGCTCGCCACCACCGGGCCATTGCGGTCCGGATTGCTTTCGGGCGTCCCGATATTGGTGATCCCCTGACCGCCGCGCCCGGTGGTGCGGTATTCATAGGCCGAGGAAATCTTGCCGTAGCCATTGGCGGTGATGGTGAGGATGAACTCCTCGCGCTCGGCCATGTCTGCGTGGGTATCGGGTGGAAGGATCGGCTCGGCGCCGTTGTTCTTCCATGCCGCCGCGCGCAGATAGGCATCGCGCGTGTCGATATCCGCGGTCAGCGGATCGAGCACCGCCATGCTGACGACCTTGCCGCCCTTCTTGAGGCTCATCCCGCGCACCCCAATGCCGGTGCGGCTCTTGGTCTCGCGCGCGTCGGTGGCGGCGAAGCGGATTGCCTTGCCGCTGTCGCTGGCGAGGAAGATCTCCTGCTCCTCGGTGAGCAGTTGCACGCCGATCAGCCGGTCGCCCGAACCCTCGACGAAGCCCATCGCGTATTTCCCCGCGGTGGGCACGTTGGCGAAGGCGTCCATCGAATTGCGGCGCACCATGCCCTGCTCGGTGGCGAAAACGATGTTGAGCCCGCCCCAGGTCGCCTCGTCCTCGGGCAAGGGAAGCACGTTGGTGACGCGCTCGTCCTCGCCCAGCGGCAGGAGGTTGACCATCGGGCGTCCCTTGGTCTGCGGGCCGCCCTCGGGCAGCTTCCACACTTTCATGCGGTAGACGCGCCCGGTGTTGGTGAAGAACAGCACCGGGTTGTGGGTGCTGGTGACGAACAGCTCGACGACGGCATCCTCGTCCTTGGTCGCCATGCCCGAACGGCCCTTGCCGCCGCGGCCCTGCGCGCGGAAGGTGTCCAATGCGGTGCGCTTGATGTAACCGCCGTGGGTGACGGTGACGACCATCTCCTCGCGCTCGATCAGGTCCTCGTCTTCCAGCCCGTCCCACGCCGGGGCGATTTCGGACAGGCGCGGGGTCGCGTAGGTGGCGCGGATTTCCTCGAGCTCGCCGCGCATCACGCCGTAGAGCTTCACCCGGTCGGCGAGGATCGAGAGGTATTCCTCGATGGCCGCGGCGAGTTCCTTGAGCTCGTCGCCGATCTCGTCGCGCCCGAGCGCGGTGAGGCGGTGGAGGCGCAGCTCGAGGATCGCCTTCACCTGCCGTTCGGACAGGCGATAGGTCCCGCCGCTTTCGTCGGCGGTGGGCTCGATCGCCTCGACGAGGCGGATATATTGCGCGATGTCGCCGATCGGCCATTCCTTGGCGAGCAGCCGCGCGCGCGCTTCGGCGGGGTTGGCCGCACCGCGGATCATCGCCACCACCTCGTCGAGGTTGGAGACCGCCACCACCAGGCCAAGCAAGAGGTGCGCCCGCTCGCGCGCCTTGTTCAGTTCAAACTTGGTGCGGCGGGTGATGACCTCCTCGCGGAAGACGATGAAGCTCTGCACGATGTCGCGCAGGGTCAGCACTTCAGGCCGCCCGCCCCGGATCGCCAGCATGTTGGCGGGGAAGCTCGCCTGCGCCGGCGTGTGGCGCCAGATCTGGTTGAGCACCACCTCGGGGGTCGCATCGCGCTTGAGATCGACGACCACGCGCACGCCCTCGCGCGAGCTTTCGTCGCGGATGTCCGAGATGCCCTCGATCCGCTTGTCCTTGGCGGCCTCGGCGATCTTCTCGACGAGGTTGGACTTGCCGACCTGGTAAGGGATCGAGGTGAAGACGATCGACTGCCGGTCCCCGCGGGCGGTCTCGATCTCGTGGCGGCAGCGCATCAGGATCGAGCCGCGCCCGGTGGTGTAGGCCTGCCGCGCCCCGTGGGTGCCGAGGATCAGCGGAGCGGTCGGAAAGTCCGGCCCCGGAATGAAATGGATCAGCTCTTCGGTCGTGATGTGCGGATTGTCGATGAAGGCGAGACAGCCGTCGATCACCTCGCCGAGATTGTGCGGCGGCACGTTCGTCGCCATGCCGACCGCGATCCCGCCCGCGCCGTTGACCAGCAGGTTGGGGAAGCGCGCGGGCAGCACGGACGGCTCTTGACGGGAACCGTCGTAGTTGTCGGTGAAATCGACCGTGTCCTTGTCGAGGTCGTCGAGCAGCGAGTTCGCGACCCGCGCCAGCCGTGCCTCGGTATAGCGCATCGAGGCCGGGGGATCGGGGTCCATCGAGCCGAAATTGCCCTGACCGTCGATCAGCGGCACGCGCATCGACCAATCCTGGGTCATCCGCGCGAGTGCGTCGTAGATCGCGCTGTCGCCGTGCGGGTGGTAGTTGCCCATCACGTCGCCGACGATCTTGGCGCTCTTGCGATAGGGACGCCCGGCGACAAAGCCGCCTTCCTGGCTGGCGAACAGGATGCGACGATGCACCGGCTTCAACCCGTCGCGCACATCGGGGAGCGCGCGCGACACGATCACGCTCATCGCATAGTCGAGGTAGCTCGACTTCATCTCGTCGACGATGTCGATGCGGTCGAAACCGCCCATCGGCGAAGGGGGAGGGGAATCGAGGATGTCGCTGTCGTCGCTCAAGGCTTTGGGCCGTTTCTGCTAGTGTTTATCGGGCCCCGCGGCGGGGGCGGCGGCCAGGGCGGGCCGCAATATCTTGGATGTAGGCGCGGGGGCGCGATTTCGCCACCTCTGGGGCGGAACGCAAGGCGAACATCGCCGCTTTTTCCACATGTCGCGCCCGCGCGCGAGGGGCGGGCGGCGCCATTCAAAAGCCGTTCAGCACAGCTCGCCTAGGAAGAATTGCAAATTGCGCTGCAGCCGTCCAAAGGCTGAGGGGCGTATCACCAGGTCCGGGCCCGCATGGCGACCCGGGCCGGCTCTTATCTGGAGGATGAATTGACCAACCTGTCTTCGACCCATCGGGGCGGCCGCGGGCTTGCGCGGCATCTGGCGCTGGCGATCGCGCTGGCTGGCGGCACGGCGATGCTCGCCGCGCCCGGCCTGACCGACGCAGCCCACGCCCAGAAGCGCGACAAGAAGAAGAAGGAAGAGGAGGCGCCCAAGGCCGAGTATTCCAAGGAGTTCGTCGCTGCCTACAAGCCGGTCGAAGAGGCACTCAAGGTTGAAGGGGCCGATCTGGCCGCGCTGCGCCCGCAAATCGACGCCCTGCTGCCGCTGGCGGTCTCCGCCGACGAGAAGCTCGCGACCGGCGGCCTGCTCTACAATGCCGGCGCCAAGGCCAACGACCGCGAGATCCAGCTGAAGGGCATGGAGATGATGCTGGGTAGCGGCAAGCTTTCGGCCGAGGATACCCCGCGCTACAGCTTCGTCGCCTATCAGCTGGCGAACGCGCTGCAGCAATATGACAAGTCGCGCACCTATCTGCAGCACGCGATCGACGGCAATTTCACGACCGACCAGGTCACGAAGGCCGATCTCCAGATCACTATGGCCGAGAGCTACTTCTCCTCGCAGGACTATGCGCAGGGGCTCGACTACCTGCAAAACGCCATTGCCGAGCGCAAGGCGGCGGGGCAGCCCGTTGATGCGCTGTGGTATCGTCGCGGGATCACGGTCGCCTACAACAACAAGGTGTTGCCGCAGCTGTATGATTTTGCCGCCGAATGGATCGCCGATTACCCGAGCAAGGACAACTGGCGCGACGCGATCAATCTGGTGCGCAACGTCAATTCCTTCGAGGGGCCGGAAATCCTCGACCTGCTCCGCCTCGCCAAGAAGGCCGGTGTGCTGACCGAGAAGCAGGACTATGTCTACTACATCGAGACGGCCGACCCGCGTCGCCTCCCCAAGGAGGTGAAGGACCTCATCGACGAGGCCTATGCCACCGGCGCGGTGAGCAAGGACGACATCTATGTCGCCGATTCGCTGACCACCGCCAACAGTCGCATCAAGACCGACCAGTCGGACCTGCCGGCGCTTGAAAAGGACGCAAGCGCGCCCTCGGCGGGCCTGCGGACCGTGTTCGCGGCGGGCGATGCCTTCCTCAGCTACGGCCAGTATGCCAAGGCCGCGAACTTCTACCAGAAGAGCCTCGAGATGCCCGGGGTGGAGCGCAACGTCGCGCTCACCCGCCTCGGCATGGCGCAGATCGGCACCGGTGACTATGCCGCCGCGCAGGAGACGCTCTCGAAGGTCGACGGATCGCGCGCGCCGATTGCGATGCTGTGGTCCGCCTATGCCGCCGAGCAGGCCAAGGGCGGTAGCGCCCCGGCTGCCTGACCGATGCGCGAATGAACAAGCAAGGGGCGCCGGGCGATGGTCCGGCGCCCCTTTTGCTTGCAGGCAGCGCTCAACGCAGCCGCTTGATCCACAATTCGCCGTTCTCGCGCCGGTCGACCTCGAAGTTCGGGATGGCGTCGACAAGGTCCGACAGGCGCGAAAAGCCATAGTTGCGGGTGTCGAAGCTCGAACGGTTGCCCGCCCGCTGGCCGACCTCGGCAAGCTTGGCGAAGCCCTTCCCGTCGCGCTTGGAGGCGTTGTAGGCATCCACCAGCAGGTTGAGCAGAGCCGGGTCGATCTCCTGTCGGCTGTCCCCGCCGGTGGGGGCGGGTGCGGGAGCAGGGCGCTCCGCGTCGGCCTTCTTCTCGGCCTTGATCAGCGCATTGACGTCGATGAAGCGGGTGCAGGCCTCGCGGAAGGCCTCCGGGGTCTTGGCCCCGCCAAAACCGTAGACCGGCACCCCGTCCTGGCGGATGCGCATCGCCAGCGGCATGAAATCGCTGTCCGAACTCATGATGCCGAAACCGTGCACCCGTCCGCGATAGAGCAGGTCGAGCGCGTCGATCGTCATCTTCATGTCGGTCGCGTTCTTGCCCTTGGTGAGGTCGAACTGCTGCTGCGGCTCGATGCCGTAGCGGTGCATCAGGTCGACCCACCCCTTGAGGCTCTGCTTGCGCCAGTTGCCATAGGCGCGGCGGATGTTGACCTGACCGAGTTCGGCAAGGACTGTCAGCACCGGGTCGATGCCCGCGGGGCTGGCATTGTCGGCGTCGATCAGCAGGGCGATGTTGCGGGTGTTGAGTTCGGACATGGGCCTTCCATGGCCGCGCACAGGCCGGGGGGCAAGGACTTCGCGACACAAGGCGCCCGTCCGCGCCCCGCTTGCGGGAGCCGCCGCGCGCGCCTAAATGGCCCTCCATGAACGACCTCGCCAGCACTCCGCAGCCCGATCAGCCGTCCGAGCGCCCCGCGCGCCAGCGCAAGCCCGACTGGATCCGCGTGCGCGCACCGGTGAGCGAGGGCTATCACGAGACGCGCCGGCTGATGCGCGAACTCAATCTCAACACCGTGTGCGAGGAAGCCGCCTGCCCGAACATCGGCGAGTGCTGGACCAAGAAGCACGCCACCGTGATGATCCTCGGCGACGTCTGCACCCGCGCCTGCGCCTTCTGCAACGTCAAGACCGGGATGCCCCGCGCCGTCGATCCGATGGAGCCGGAAAACACCGCCATCGCCTCGGCCAAGATGGGGCTCGAGCACATCGTAATCACCTCGGTGGACCGCGATGATCTGCCCGATGGCGGCGCTGCGCAGTTCGTGAAGGTGATCGAGGCACTCAGGCGCAACACGCCGGACACCACCATCGAGATCCTCACCCCCGATTTCCGCGGCAAGATGCGCCGCGCGGTGGAGATGATCTGCGAGGCCGGGCCCGACGTCTACAACCACAACCTCGAAACCGTGCCGCGGCTCTATCCCACGATCCGGCCCGGTGCGCGCTATTACGCCTCGCTGCGGCTGCTCGAGGAGGTGAAGGCGCACAACCCGCTGATCTTCACCAAGTCGGGCATCATGCTGGGGCTCGGCGAGCAGCGGCTCGAGGTGCACCAGGTGATGGACGACATGCGCTCGGCCGAGGTCGATTTCATCACCATGGGGCAATATCTCCAGCCGACGCCCAAGCACGCCAAGGTCGAGGAATTCGTCACCCCCAAGGCCTTTGCCGCCTACGGCGCGATCGCGCGCGCCAAGGGGTTCCTGCAGGTCGCCTCCAGCCCGCTGACGCGCTCCAGCTATCACGCGGGCGACGATTTCGCCGTGATGAAGGCCGCCCGCGAGGAAAAGCTGGCACGCGCGCGGGAGCGGGCAGGGGCCTGATGCCGGGAATTCGCGAGACCCGGCGCCTGCCCTACAGCGCCGAGCAGATGTTCGACCTCGTCGCGGACGTGGGCCGATACGGCGAGTTCCTGCCCTGGGTAATCGCCACGCGGGTGCGTTCGAACAGCGAGACCGAGATGATCGCCGACATGGTGGTGGGCTTCAAGGCGATCCGCGAAAGCTTCACCTCGCGCGTCACCAAGGACCGCCCGCGCGAGATCGCGGTGCATTACATCGACGGGCCGCTGTCCGACCTCGACAATGTCTGGACCTTCCGCCCGGTCGACGAACAATCCTGCGAGATCGACTTCCGCGTCGAGTTCACCTTCAAGAACCGCCTGTTCGAGAAGATCGCGGGACAATATTTCGACAAGGCCTACCGCCGCATGGTCGAGGCCTTCGAAAAGCGTGCGGCGCAGCTTTACGGCAGCAGCAGTTCGAGCGCGCAGAGCGTCGCCTGACGGCGGATTTCGGCGCGGCCCTCGGGTCCTTCGCCGCCGTCGAAGAACTTGAGCTCGCCTTCGGGCTCACCGGTCGAAGCGCGCACCACCCGGGCGAACACCACCGTGCCGACCGGCTTCAGCGCCGAGCCGCCGCCGGGGCCGGCGATGCCGCTAATCGCCACCGCGACATCGGCGCCGGATCGCTCCAGCGCGCCGGTCGCCATGGCCCAGGCGCAGGCCACCGAGACCGCGCCGAAGGTGTCGATGATGTCCTGCGCGACCCCGAGCATCTCCATCTTGGCCTCGTTCGAATAGGTCACGAAGCCCCGGTCGAGCACCGCCGAGGAACCCGCGATCTCGGTCAGCGCGCCGGCGACGAGCCCGCCGGTGCAGCTTTCGGCGAGCGCGATCTTGCGTCCGGCCGCCTCGTTCTCGGCCACCACGCGCGCGGCGAGATCGGCGATGTCGTCGGGAAGGAGATGGGTCGGCATGGGGCTCACTTCGTCCTTTTCACGGCGTCGGTGGTGCAGATTTCGGGGTTCTTGACGTCGGCCAGTTCGGCGATGAACGTCGCCAGGCCCGCGATGTTGTCGACCGGCAAGGGGCTCAGCAGTTCGACACCACGCTCGATCTTGCCGCAGCTGTCGGGCTTGATCTCCTTGGCGATCATCTGCCCGACGATCCCGTCGATGAAGGGCCGCAGCGATTCCTCGGGCAGCGCGGCGATCATCGTCGCGATTTCGTCGTCATCGCTGCCGTCTTTCGCGTTCTCCCGCGCCATGAAGGTCTTGAACAGGCGGAAGGCGCCCGGCCACGCCGCGTCCTGCCGCGCGCGAAAGCCGGCGATGAAGCCCTCGCCCTCGCGCAGCATGAAGCCGTTCTTCGCGAACCGGCCCGCGCAGGTCGTGCTCACCGCGTCATAGGCGATCGGCATCGCGTAGACCATGGTATCGCCGAGGTCGGCCGCGGTGACGCAGGCCTGCTGCTGGGCTTGTGCGGCCTCGGCGCCGGTGAGCGCGGCGAGGGCGAGTGCGGAGGCAATGATGGGTCGCTTCATGTCGGACTGATCCTTTCAAGCAGGGGTGAGCGCAACGATGGCCTGCGCCGCGATACCTTCGCCGCGCCCGGTGAAGCCGAGCTTCTCGGTCGTGGTCGCCTTGATGCTGACCGCGCTCTCGTCAAGCCCCGCGAGGCGTGCCACCTCGGCGCGCATCGCGGGCCGGTGCGGCCCGATCTTCGGCGCCTCGCAGATCAGCGTCAGGTCGATATTCGCGATCGTGTAGCCCGCGGCACGCGCGAGGCCGACCGCGTGTTCGAGGAACCGCCCCGAGCGCGCCCCGCGCCACTGCGGGTCGCTGGGCGGGAAATGGGTGCCGATGTCGCCCTCGCCGATGGCGCCGAGCACCGCATCGGTGATCGCGTGGAGCGCGACGTCGGCATCGGAATGGCCGGCAAGACCCTTGTCGTGCGGGATCTGGACGCCGCACAGCCACAGCTCCTCGCCCGGCGCGAGCCGGTGGACATCGAAGCCCTGGCCGACGCGGAAAGGTGCCAAGGGGGTATCGCTCACGAAATCCTCCGCGAAGGTGATCTTTTTCAAGCGTTCGTCGCCCGCGACGAGTGCCACGCTGCCGCCTTGCGCGGCAAGCACCTGCGCATCGTCGCCGGCGTCGAGCGTTCCGCTCCACGCCCGGTGCGCGGCGACGATCTCGGCGAAGTGGAAGGCCTGCGGGGTCTGCACCCGCCGAAGCGCCTCGCGATCCGCCTTGCCCGCCATCGCGCCATTCTCGTCCGCAACGGCAAGGCTGTCCACCACCGGCAGCACGGGGATCGCCCCCGGCCGAGCAGCGAGCGCGGCGAGCAGGCGGGCGATGACCGCAAGCGGCAGGTCTGGCCGGGCGGCATCGTGGATCAGCACGCGCTCCGGGGCAGCCTCGCACAGCGCCTCGAGCCCGCTCAGAACCGATTCCTGCCGGGTCGCCCCGCCGGTGACGAAGGCAAGGCCGGTCAGCCCTTCGAGCGCTTTGGCGGCATCGGCCCGCGCATCCGCGGCGATCACGACCACCAGCGGATCGGCACCGGCCGCGCGCAGCGTCTCGACCGAATGCCGGACCAGTGGTTTTCCTCGCCAGATGCGGAATTGCTTGGGCACCTCGCCGCCCGCGCGCAGGCCCCTGCCGGCCGCCACCACGACCGCGGCAAAGGAGGGGAGGGGGGCAGGGCTCGCCATGGCGGTCGCCCGCTTAAGGTCTGGACGCGCTTTCGGCAATCCACTATGCGCCTGCCCAATTATTAGGCAATTCTCCCGCGAATGACCAAGCTTCCCACCCCTCCGGCCCTGAAGCCGATCGCCGTCGGCCCCGTCACCGTGGCCGAGCCGGTGGTGCTCGCGCCGATGACCGGCGTCACCGACATGCCGTTCCGGACGCTGGTGCGGCGCTACGGATCGGGCCTCAACGTCACCGAGATGGTGGCGAGCGAGGCGGCGATCCGCGAGACCCGCGTCAGCACCCAGAAGACCGCCTGGGACCGGATCGAGGAACCGGTCTCGATGCAGCTGGTCGGATGCGATCCCGCCAGCATGGCCGAGGCTGCGAAAATCCAGGAAGGCAATGGCGCGGCGATCATCGACATCAATTTCGGCTGCCCGGTCCGCAAGGTCGTCGGCCAGTTCGCCGGCTCTGCGCTGATGCGCGAGGTGCCGCTCGCCGTCCGGCTGATGGAGGCGACAGTCAAGGCCGTGAAGGTGCCGGTGACCGTCAAGATGCGCATGGGCTGGTGCCACGACAGCCTCAACGCCCCCGAACTCGCGCGCATCGCCGAGGATATCGGCGTCAAGATGGTCACCGTCCATGGCCGCACCCGCAATCAGATGTACAAGGGGCACGCCGACTGGGCCTTCGTCCGCAAGGTCAAGGAAGCGGTCAGCATCCCCGTGATCGTCAACGGAGACATCTGCGGGGTCGAGGACGCGGCAAAGGCTCTGGAGCAATCGGGCGCGGACGGGGTGATGATCGGGCGCGGGGCCTACGGCCGGCCTTGGCTGCTCGGTCAGGTGATGCACTGGTGGCGCACCGGCGAGGCGCGCGCGGACCCGGGCATGGGCGAGCAATACGCCGTCGTCGTCGAACATTATCGCCGGATGCTCGATCACTACGGGCGCGACACCGGCGTCAAGATGGCGCGCAAGCACCTCGGTTGGTACACCAAGGGTCTCCACGGCTCGGCCGAGTTCCGCAATCGGGTCAACTTCATCGACGATGCCGATCAGGTGCTCGGCGAGGTCGAGCGCTTCTACGAACCCTTCGTCCTCAGGCAGGCGGCCTGACCGGTGGCGAGCGGGGCGCGGGCGGACAGGCCGGGCGATCATGCCCCCGATGCACGGGCACAGATCGCGGGGCTGATCTTCGCCTTGCTGCTGATTGACGGCGAGGGCCGCATCGTCGAGGTCAACCATGCCGCCGAAAGCCTGCTCGGCACCAGTGCGAACAGGATGGTCGGCACGCTGCTGGTCGAACGCCTCGGACCGCTCGATGCGCGGGTGGAGGCGCGGCTGCGGCGCGGCGATGATGCGCTGGTGGCGCGCGACATCGTCATCGCTGCGGGCGAGAGCGAGATCCGCGTCAATCTGACCGTCTCCCCGCTCGGCAGCTTTCCGGGATGGCGCGTGGTGACCCTTTCGGAAATCGGCCATGAGGACCCGGTGCACAAGCAAGGCGGCGACGCGATGCTGAGCGCGCCGGCAGTGCTCGCGCACGAGATCAAGAACCCGCTGGCGGCGATCCGCGGGGCAGGGCAGCTGGTCGCGCGCAAGCTGCCCGATGCGGACAAGAAGCTGGCGCGGATGATCACCGACGAGGTCGACCGCATCGCCCGGCTGATCGACCGGATGCAGCAACTGGGCAGCACCCGCACCGGAGCCGTCGAAGCGTGCAACCCGCATGAGGCCATCAGGGCGGCGGTCGCGACGATGCGCGCTGCCGAGGGCGAGGGCTCCGCGATCGAGATCCGCGAGGAGTTCGATCCCTCGCTTCCCCCGGTGCTCGCCAATCGCGACGCGCTCGAGCAGGTGCTCATCAACCTCGTCTCCAACGCGCGCGACGCTGCGCGCGAGGCGCCGGCGGGCGGCGGGGAGATCGTGGTGCAGACCCGCTTCGTCAGCGGGCTTGCCTTCAGCGCGATCCGGCAGGGCCGCGCGGTGCCGCTGCCGATCGAGATCACCGTCACCGACAACGGGGCGGGGATCCCCGCCGAACTGCGCGATCACGTGTTCGAGCCCTTCGTCTCCTCGAAGCCATCGGGGCAGGGCCTCGGCCTTGCGCTGGTGCGCAAGCTGGTGCGCGACATGAACGGCAATATCAGCCACGAGCGCGACAGCCGCGCCGGGCTCACCCACTTCCGCCTGCATCTCCCGCAGGCGCGGCGCAGGAGCTAGCAACATGGGCGCGCAGCCAGGCCAGAGCATCCTCCTCGTCGAGGACGACGCCGCGATCGCCACGGTGATCGTCGCCGCGCTCGAGGACGAGGGCTTTGCCGTCACCCATTGCACCGCCATCGCCGCGCGCGACCGGCTGCTCGGTCAGGAGAGCTTCGCCGCGATGCTCACCGACGTGATCCTCGAGGACGGTGACGGCCTCGCGAGCCTCTCTGCGGTGCGCGACCGCGCGCCGGACATGCCCGTGATCGTGCTCTCCGCGCAGAACACGCTCGACACCGCGGTGCGCGCCAGCGAGAGCGAGGCCTTCGAATACTTCCCCAAGCCCTTCGACCTCGACGAACTGGTCCACGCGGTGCGCCAGGCGGTCGGCCAGCGGACGAGCCATGGTGCCGAAGCGGGCGAGAATGCGGGTGAGGGCGAGGGTGCGCGCATGCCGCTGGTGGGGCGCAGCCCGGCCATGCAGGGCGTCTACCGGATGATCACGCGGGTGCTGCGCAACGACCTCACCGTGCTGGTCACCGGGGAAAGCGGGACCGGCAAGGAACTGGTCGCCGAGGCAATCCACCAGCTCGGCAGCCGCCGCACCGGGCCGTTCGTGGCGGTCAACACCGCGGCGATCCCCGCCGACCTCGTCGAGAGCGAGCTGTTCGGGCACGAAAAGGGCGCCTTCACCGGCGCCATCGCCCAGGCGATCGGCAAGTTCGAACAGGCCAATGGCGGCACGCTGTTCCTCGACGAGATCGGCGACATGCCCGCGGAGGCGCAGACGCGGCTGCTGCGCGCGCTCCAATCGGGGCGCATCCGCCGTGTCGGCGGACGGCAGGAAATCGCCGTGAACGTCCGCATCATCGCCGCGACCAACCGCGATCTTGCCCCGATGATCGCTGCGGGCACCTTTCGCGAGGACCTGTTCTACCGCCTCAACGTGGTGCCCATCGAGCTCCCGCCCTTGCGCGAGCGGCGCGAGGATATCGGCGCGCTTGCGCAGCATTTCCTGACGCTCGCTGCCGAGGACGGTCTGCCGCGCCGCACGCTGACGGCCGAGGCGATCGCACGGCTTGAGGCGCGCAACTGGCGCGGCAACGTGCGCGAGCTCCGCAATGTCGTCTACCGGCTCGCCCTGATGGCCCGCGAGGAACGCATCGATGCCGAGAGTCTCGGCGACATCATCGGCAAGGAGGTCGCCTTCGGCCCCGGCGCCGCACGCGCGGTCGAGGAAGGCTTCGCTCCGGCGCTGGCGGCATGGCTGGGCCGCGAGGCGCCGCCGCCGGGCACGCTCTACCACCGCGCGCTGGCGGCCTTCGAGAAACCGCTGATCGAGCACGCGCTCGGCCGCACCGGCGGCAACCAGCTGCGCGCCGCCAAGCTGCTCGGCATCAATCGCAACACGCTGCGCAAGAGGATCGGCGAACTGGGCCTCGAACCCGACCGTTTCCAGCCATCGTCCTGAGACCGTGCGAAGGCGTGGGCGCAGTTTCGCCTTGCGCATTTGCCACACCATTGTTGTAAAGGAGCAACGATGGACGCGCATTCCCCTCGCCTCCCGCGCCTGGTGCCGCGCCAATCCCCGCGCTGGTGGCGGCGCTTCGTGCTGGCCGCCCGGCGGGCGAACGTGTTCTTCTGGCTCGAAATCGCCTCGGGTCTGGCGCTGCTGGCGGCGATCGGGGTCACCTGGATCACCTATTCGCGCGAGGCTGCGCCCGATGCGCTGCTTCCGACGATGGATGTCTCGCTGTTGCTGATGGCGACGCTGGTGCCGGCCATGGCGCTGCTGGTGCTCATCGGGCGGCGTGTGGCGCTGCGCCGCGCAGCGGGCAGCACTGCGCGCCTGCACGTGCGCCTCGTGTTCTTCTTCTCGATGGTCGCGGCCCTGCCGACGCTGCTGGTGGCCGGGTTCGCCGCCTTCCTGTTCCAGACCGGCGTCGATTTCTGGTTTTCGGACGATTCGCGCGGGCTCATGGAGAACGCCACCGCGCTCGCGCAGAGCTACTACGACGCCAACCAGCGCGAGGTGCAGCAGGAAACCGTCACCATGGCGACCGACATGCGCGACATCCTCCTGCGGGTGCCGATTGTCGACCCGGACTTTCCCGACCTCTACCTCTACCAGGCGCAGGCGCGAAAGATCACCGAGAGTGCGATCCTCCAAAGGATGCCCGACGGCAGCCTGCGCACGGCGGCGATCCTCAACCTCACCGAGGACAACAGCCCGCTCGAATTCAGCCGCGAGGCGCTGCGGCGGCTCGACCAGGGCGAGATCGTGGTGGTGCTCGGAACCCCGGAGCGGATCGAGGCGCTTGCACCGATCGACCCGGAGAGCGGCATCTACCTCTACACCGCCCGCACCACCGAGGAGACGATGTTCAATTCGTGGTCGCGCGCCCAGTCGATCGTCACCGCCTATGATCGGCTGACGGGCAGCGCACGGATGCTGCAACTGCGCTTCAACATCGCGCTGGTCGCGGCCAGCCTGCTGCTGGTGGGGCTCGCGATCTGGTTCGGCCTGCGCTTCGCCGACCGGCAGGTGAAACCGCTGACCGACCTCGTCGGGGCGGCGCGCAAGGTCGGCCAGGGCAATTTCGCCCTGCGTCTGGAAGGCCGCACCGGAGCGGACGAGATCGGCCTGCTCAACCGCGCCTTCAACCGCATGACCGCGCAGCTCGACAAGCAGACCCAGGCTTTGGTCAGCGCCAACCGCCAGATCGACGATCGCCGCGCCTTCATGGAAGCGGTGCTCGAATCCGTCACCGCCGGGGTTATCTCGGTCGATGCGGAAGGCCGCGTGATGCTGATGAACTCCTCGGCGCAGGCGCTGCTTTCGCCGCCGGGCGGGGAAGGGGGGGCGATGATCGGCCAACCGCTCGAGACGCTCGCGCCCGAGCTCACCCGCATGATCGCCGAAGGCAAGGAACGCGCGATCATCACCCACGCCAAGGGCACCGAACTGCTGACCTTGGCGGTCAAGGTCGCGCCGGGCACCAGCGGCCATGTGATCACCTTCGAGGACATCACCCGCCAGCTGCTCGACCAGCGGCAGGCGGCATGGTCGGACGTCGCCCGGCGCATCGCCCACGAGATCAAGAACCCGCTCACGCCGATCCAGCTTGCGACAGAACGGCTGAAGCGCCGCTATCGCACGCAGGTGGGCGACGAGGACCGCGGCCTTTTCGACGAGCTCACCAGCACCATCGTCCGGCAGGTCGGCGATCTCCGGAAGATGGTCGACGAATTCTCCTCCTTCGCGCGGCTCCCCAAGCCCGTTTTCCGCGACGAGGACGCGCTCGATCTCGTGCGCCAGGCCGTGTTCCTCCAGGAGGTCGCCCATGCCGGTATCGCCTTCAGCGTGCACTCCTCGGGACTGATCGACCGCGAGGTGCGCTGCGACCGGCACCAGTTCGGCCAGGCGATGACGAACGTGCTGAAGAACGCGGTCGAGGCTGTGGAAGCGCGCGCCGCCGAGGCGGGGGAGGGCTTCGAAGGCGCCATTGCGGTCTCCATCGCCGATGCGGGCGAGGCGATCCTTGTCACGGTCGAGGACAATGGCATCGGCCTGCCCGCCGACCGCGAACGCATCACCGAACCCTATGTCACCACGCGCGAGAAGGGCACCGGACTCGGCCTCGCCATCGTCAACAAGATCGTCGACGAGCACGGCGGCGACATGAGCTTTGCCAGCACCCCGAGCGGCGGAACCCGCGTCACCCTGCGCTTCGCCCGCAATCCGTACCCGGTCGAGGGCGAATCCCCCTGATGCCCCGCCCGAACCCCCTGAAAACGACCACCAGAGGACCTGCCCCATGGCGCTCGAAATCCTGATCGTCGACGACGAACGCGACATCCGCGAACTGGTCGCCGGCGTGCTCGGCGACGAGGGCTATGTGTGCCGCACCGCCGCCGACAGCACCGAGGCGCTCAGACAGATCGACGAACGCCGCCCGAGCCTCGTCCTGCTCGACGTCTGGTTGCACGGCAGCCAGATGGACGGGCTGGAACTGCTCGACGCAATCAAGGCGCGGGAGCCGAACCTGCCGGTGATCATCTTCTCGGGTCACGGCAATATCGACACCGCGGTCTCCGCCGTCGGCCGCGGGGCGATGGACTTCATCGAGAAGCCCTTCGAAGCCGAACGTCTGCTGCTGCTTGTCGAACGCGCCACCGAGACCGAACGTTTACGCCGCGAGAACAGCCGCTTGCGCGAAAGCAGCTGGAGCAGTGCCGAGTTCACCGGCAACTCGCCGACCATCAACGCGGTGCGCGCGACGCTCAAGCGGGTCGCCAACACCGGCAGCCGGGTGCTGATTTCCGGGCCGGCCGGCGCGGGCAAGGAAGTCGCCGCGCGTCTGCTCCATGCCTGGAGCGGCCGCTCGGAAGGGGCTTTCGTGCTCGTCAACTCGGCGCGCATCACCCCCGAACGCTTCGAACAGGAACTGTTCGGGGAGGAGGTGAACGGCAAGCAGGTGCGCCCGGGCCTGCTCGAACTGGCCGACGGCGGCACGCTCTATCTCGACGAGATCGCCGACATGCCGCTGTCGACGCAGGCGCGCATCCTCAGGGTTCTCACCGACCAGAGCTTCGTGCGGGTGGGCGGCACGCGCCAGATCGGGGTGGACGTGCGGGTCGTTTCCTCTACCACCCGCGACCTCACCGTCGAAATGGCGGAGAAGCGCTTCCGCGAGGACCTGTTCTACCGCCTCAACGTGGTGCCCGTGGCGATCCCCTCGCTCGCCCAGCGGCGCGAGGACATCCCCGCGCTCGCCGAGCATTTCTTCACCCGCTATTCGAACGACCAGGGTCTTGCCCCGCCCGAGATTTCCGCCGAGGCGATGGCGGCGCTGCAGGCCTATGACTGGCCCGGCAACGTCCGCCAGCTGCGCAACGTGGTCGAGCGGACCATCATCATGACCCCGCGCGAGAAGCTCACCACGGTCGAGCCCGACATGCTCCCGCCCGAAATCACCGGGGGCCAGATCGGCATGGCCGGTGACAGCCTCTCGGCAATCATGGGGGTCCCGCTGCGCGAGGCGCGCGAGAGCTTCGAGCGCGAATATCTCTCGATCCAGATCCGGCGTTTCTCCGGCAATATCTCGAAGACGGCGAGCTTCATCGGGATGGAACGCTCGGCGCTGCACCGCAAGCTCAAGCTGCTCGGCATGGCCGACCGCCGCGACGACGGTGGGGGGGACTAGCGCGCCCGGCGGAACCATCCGCCAATTCAAGCCTTGTCCCTAGCCGCGCCAATCGCCATTATAGAGGGCGGGGACAGATAACACCGCGACAAGGTGCCTGCCCCGCCATGCGGTCAATCTCGGCGGCCGCCAAGAACAGGAGGCACGATCATGTCCAGCGGGCGAACGCTCTCACCCCGTCCCATCGTCCGTCAGCCTGCCCCCAGCGAAACCCGCGCAGCCGATGGTGGTGCGCAGGCGGCACGCCCGGGCAATCTCCAGGACGCTTTTCTCAACCTGCTGCGCAAGAACAAGATCCCCGTCACCATGTTCCTGGTGAAGGGCGTGAAGCTGCAGGGCATCGTCACGTGGTTCGACAATTTCTCGATCCTGCTGCGCCGCGACGGACAGTCGCAGCTGGTCTACAAGCACGCGATCAGCACGATCATGCCCGGCCAGATGCTCGACCCTGCGCAGTTCCAGGCGCGTCCCGGCGGCAAGAAGCAGAAGCAGCTCCAGGACATCTTCCTCAGCCGCGTCGCCGATGCCGAGGTGCAGGTGACGATGTTCCTCGTCAACGGGGTGATGCTGCAGGGGCGGATCGCTGCCTATGACCTGTTCTGCATGCTGCTCGAGCGCGACGGCGCAGTGCAGCTTGCCTACAAGCACGCGGTCTCGACCATCCAGCCCGCCACCCCCGTGGATCTCAGCGTCGGCGAGGACGACGACGAGGATGATGACGGCGAATATGATGATGACGGGGCCGAAGACTGAGTTTCGATAGCGAATATGCCGAGGAAGTGACCCGCGGTGCGCGGGCGCTGGTGCTGTGCCCGGATATCCGCGCGCTGCGCTACGATCTCGACGCGCCCGAACGGCTCGCCGAAGCCGAGGGGCTGGCGCTCGCGATCGGCATCGTCATCGCCCATTCTGCGGTGCTCCCGGTGCGCCAGATGCAGCCGAACACGCTGTTCGGATCGGGGCAGGTCGAGAATATCGCGGTGCTGTGCGAACAGCACGAAGCCGAACTGGTGATCGTCGACGGGGCGCTCACCCCGATCCAGCAGCGCAATCTCGAAGACCGCCTGAAGCGCAAGGTGATCGACCGCACCGGCCTGATCCTCGAAATCTTCGGCGAACGCGCGGCGACTGCGGAAGGGCGTTTGCAGGTCGAGCTGGCGCATCTCGATTACCAGCAGAGCCGCCTGGTGCGCAGCTGGACCCACCTTGAACGCCAGCGCGGCGGCTTCGGCTTCCTCGGCGGCCCGGGCGAGACCCAGATCGAGGCGGACCGCCGGATGATCCGTCAGCGCATGGGCCGGCTGCGCCGCGAGCTCGAACAGGTCAAGAAGACCCGCGCCCTGCACCGCGACCGCCGGGGCCGCGCGCCTTGGCCGGTGATCGCGCTGGTGGGCTACACCAACGCGGGCAAGTCGACCCTGTTCAACCGCCTCACCGGGGCCGAGGTGATGGCCGAGGACCTGCTATTCGCGACGCTCGACCCGACGATGCGCGCGATCCGCCTGCCGGGGGTGGAAAAGGCGATACTCTCGGACACGGTGGGCTTCATCTCGGACCTGCCCACCCAGCTGGTCGCCGCCTTTCGCGCGACGCTCGAGGAGGTCACCTCTGCCGATGTCATCTGCCACGTGCGCGACATGGCCAATCCCAGCCACGCGGCGCAGAAGAAGCAGGTGATGGAGGTGCTCGGCGATCTCGGCGTGTGCGATCCCGAAACCGGGGAAAGCGGGATCCCGATCCTCGAGGTGTGGAACAAATGCGACCTGCTCACCGCTGAAATGCGCGAGGAGCTGCAGGAAAGCGCAGGGGGGCAGGAGGCGATTTTATTGTCCGCTGCGACGGGCGAGGGGGTCGCTGCGCTCGAGGAACGGCTTTCCGATCTGCTCACCGGCGCCGCCAAGGAGGTCAGCTTCCTGCTGCCGGTGCGCGACGGGCGACGGATCGCCTGGCTGCACGCCCATGGCGAGGTGATCGGCGACGA
This sequence comes from Porphyrobacter sp., assembly GCA_016125555.1. GTDB lineage: Bacteria > Pseudomonadota > Alphaproteobacteria > Sphingomonadales > Sphingomonadaceae > Erythrobacter. The sequence goes on along the minus strand of WGLN01000001.1, from coordinate 114,747 downwards.
GGCCGCCGGGGACGGGGAGGAGGGCCCGCTGCGGCGTCTCACCGTGCGGCTCAATCCCAAGGAACTGGGCCAGTTCTCAACGCTTTGAGGCGGCCTTTTCGCGCGCCTTGATCGCTTGCCAATAGGCTTCCTGCTCATCCAATGAGAGCTGCGCGAAATCCTTGCCCTCGGCGGCGGCGAGGGCTTCCATGGCGCGGAAGCGGCGTTCGAACTTGGCATTGGCGGCGCGCAGCGCCTGTTCGGCATCGACCCCGTAGCGGCGAACGATATTGACCGCGACGAACAGCACGTCGCCCGCCTCGATGAGCCGGTCCCCGTCCTCGGCTTCGTCGAGTTCCTGCAATTCTTCCAGGAGCTTCTCGCGCGGACCTTCGAGATCGTGCCATTCGAACCCGACCCGCGCGGCGCGCTTCTGCAGCTTTTCCGACCGCAGCAGCGCAGGCAGGGCATGGGCAACGCCGTCGAGCGCGCTGGTCGCCCCGGCGCCCGCGCGTTCGGCAGCCTTGAGGTCCTCCCAGCGCTTGCCGTCCATCGACCCGGCGTCATTGCCGAAGATGTGCGGATGGCGTGCCTCCATCTTGTCGGCGATGGCCGCGGCGACATCGGCGAAGGCGAACAGTCCGGCTTCCTCGGCCATGCGCGCATGGAAGACGACCTGGAGCAGCAGGTCGCCGAGTTCGGATTTCAGGTCGGCCATGTCGCCGCGCTCGATCGCATCGGCGACCTCGTAGGCTTCCTCGATCGTGTAAGGGGCGATGCTGGCGAAATCCTGCGCCAGATCCCAGTCGCAGCCGCGCTCGGGATCGCGCAGGCGCGCCATGATCGCGAGGAGTCGATCGAGAGGGGGCTTGGAGGGGGCGTAGCTCATGGCCGTCCTTGAGATGGATAATATATATTATGTAAAGTCAGAGAATGGCGCCCGCCGTGTCCCGGACTGCCATGAACCACGCGACGATCACGTAGAGCCCGCCGAAAATCGCCACCCACACCAACGCCATGCGCACCATCTCGCCCCAGCGGAGCCGATGGGACGCCAGCGCCGCACCGACCAGCACCAGCCAGCCGATGCTGCTGATGATCGGGATCAGCAGTTCCGGGCTCATGCAACAAGCTCAAGCCCGTCGAAGCCGACGGTGACGAACTCGGGCACCTCGTCACATAGCGCGCGGTAATCCATGCTCTTGTCGAGATGGCTGAGCACCACGCGGGCCGCGCCGGTGCGTTCGCCCAACTCGATCGCCATGGCGAGATGCGCGTGCGTGGGATGTGGCTCGCGGCGCAGACAATCGGAAACGAGAATGTCGACGCCTTCGAATAGATCGATCATCTCAGCCGAAATTGCACTGAAATCCGTGGCATAGCCGATGGACTTGCCATCTGCATCGAAACGGTACGCGGTCGTCTCGCCCGGGCCATGCGCCATCTGGCACCATTCGACCCCGAACCCGGCGATCATCCGGAGCCGGTCGAGCGTGTCGATGGTGCAAATCGTGGGATAGCCGTCCTGCCCGGCGAAGACATAGCCGAAACGCTGTCGCAGCCGCCGCACGGTTTCGGCCGAAGCGAACCCCGGGATCGGTCCGGCGCGCCCGTAGCGCAGCACCCTCAGGTCGTCGATGCCGTGGCAGTGATCGGCATGATCGTGCGTCCAGAACACCGCGTCGATATGCCCAATGCGGTTGGCGAGCAGCTGCGCGCGGCAATCGGACGAGGTGTCGACCAGCAGGCGCCGGCCTTCCTCGCTCTCGACCATGATCGAAACCCGGGTGCGGCGGTTACGCGGTTCCAGCGGATCGCAGTCGCCCCAGTCACCCGCGCCGTCCGGCCCGCCGAGCCGCGGTACCCCGGTCGAGGTGCCGGAGCCGAGCATCACCAGCTTCACAGGGCTGCCTTGCTGAAAAGACGGAAGAAATTGGCGGTGGTGCGCGCCCTCAGATGTTCCACGTCCGTTCCGCGCAACTCCGCGACGAAAGCGGCGGTGTCGGCGACATAGGCGGGTTCGCACACCCTTCCCCGATGCGGCACCGGCGCAAGGAAGGGGCTGTCGGTCTCGACCAGCAGGCGATCTTCAGGAATGGTCTTGGCAACTTCCTGCAAGTCCTTGGCATTCTTGAAGGTCACGATCCCGGAAAGCGAGATCGTCAGGCCCAGCGCCAGCACCCTGTCGGCGAAATCTGCCGAGGCGGTGAAGCAGTGGATCAGCGCAGGGAAGGCCCCCTTCCCCATCTCCTCGGCAAGGATCGCGTGGGTATCCTCCTCGGCATCGCGGGTGTGGATGATCAGCGGCAGCTGCACCTCGCGCGCGACGTCGATATGCATGCGGAACAGCGCCTTCTGCGCCTCGCGATCGGATTTGTCGTAGTAGTAATCGAGCCCGGTCTCGCCGATCGCGATGACCCTGGGATGCCGCGTCGCCTCGAGCAGCGCGGCGCGGCCGAGATCCCGATGCGCGTCGGCCTCGTGCGGGTGGATGCCGACGCTGGCGAAGACATCGCTCTCGCGTGCGGCGGTGCCGACCACCTGATCCCATTCGCTCTGCCGGGTGGAAATGTTGAGGAAGGCCCCCACCCCCGCCGCCCGCGCGCGCTCAAGAACGCCCTCGCGGTCCTCTACGAGGCCCTTGTACTCGAGGTGGCAGTGGCTATCGACCAGCATCAGGCGCTCTCGGCCTCGGCGGGCAGTTCGAGCCGCGGGAACAGCGGGGTCGGCGGGGCGAGTTGATAGTCGCTTTCGGCCAGCGGCGAATACCAGTGGCTGCGGATGCCTTGGAGATTGCGCAGATCCTCAGGCACGCCCAGCATTTCGAGCAGCTTGCCGCTGCTGGCCGGGATCACCGGACTGATCGCGACCGCCAATTGCGCGATGCAGATGTAGAGCGTGGCAAGCACGGTCTCCATCCGCTCCGGATCGGTCTTGCGCAGCGTCCAGGGGGCCTGCGCGTCGATATAGGCATTGCAGGCGAACACGGCCTGAAGCCACGCCTCGACTGCCTGCTGAATCGCAAGGCTTTCAAAGGCGTCGGGGATCTCCGTGGTAATTGCCCGGTCGACCACCTCGAACAGCGCGCTGTCGGCCGGATCATGCCCACGGATCGCGGGAAGATAGCCATCGAGGTTCTTGGCGATGAAGCCCAGCGTCCTCTGCGCGAGGTTGCCGAAAGCATTGCCGAGCTCGCCATTGGCCCGCTGAACAATGGCTTCGGGCGAATAGCTGCCATCCTGTCCGAAGGCGACCTCGCGCATCAGAAAATAGCGCAAGGCGTCCACTCCGAACCTGTCCGCCAGTTCGAGCGGATCGGTGACGTTGCCGAGCGACTTCGACTCCTTCTGTCCGCGGTTGAGCAGGAAGCCATGGCCGAAAACCTTTTTGGGCAGCGGCAGGCCCGCGCTCATCAGGAAGGCCGGCCAGTAGATCGTGTGGAAGCGCACGATGTCCTTGCCGATGAGGTGCAGGCTCGCCGGCCAGAACTCGCCCATGTCGCCTGGGTATCCCAGCCCGGTCAGGTAGTTGGTGAGGGCATCGACCCACACGTACATCACGTGGTTCTCGCTGCCCGGAACCTTCACGCCCCAGTCGAAGGAGGTGCGGCTGACCGAAAGGTCGCGCAGGCCCTGTTCGACGAAGGCGATCATCTCGTTGCGGCGGCTCGCCGGTTCGAGAAAGCCGGGGGTCTTCAGCAATGCAAGCAGTTGGTCCTGATACTTGGAAAGCCGGAAGAACCAGCTTTCCTCGACCGTCCATTCCACCGGCGTGCCCTGCGGGGAGAGCTTCGCGCCCCCTTCCCCTTCAACGAGTTCGCTCTCGTCGTAATAGGCCTCGTCGCGGACCGAGTACCAGCCTTCGTAACGGTCGAGATAGAGGTCTCCGGACGCCTCCATCGCCTGCCAGATCGCCTGGCTGGCGCGGTGGTGATCGGGCTCGCTGGTGCGGATGAAACGATCATACGAGATGTTCAGCGCATCGCACATCGCCCTGAAATAGCCCGACATCTCGTCGGCAAGGTCGGCAGGCGTGCGGCCCTGTTCCTCGGCCTTGCGGGCCATCTTCAATCCGTGCTCGTCGGTTCCGGTCTGGAACCGCACGTGGCGGCCCCGCAGGCGCTGAAACCGCGCGATCACGTCTGCCGCAATCGCTTCGTAGGCATGGCCGATATGCGGCCGCCCGTTGGGATAGGAGATCGCGGTGGTGATGTAGAAGGGGGTGGTGTCGGTCTCAACCATGGGCCGTTTCGCTAGCGGGGGCGGCCCCGACAAGCAAGCTGCCGATCTCGTAGGGCAGCATCCCGGGGTCGAAATTCGCGGTCGGCGCCTCTGCGGCGAGGCTAACGAGGGCCGAGTGGGTGTCCACGAGGCGCAAGCGGCGGTCTGGATCGACACAATCGCGGGCAACGCGGGCGAGCAGCGACTGGGCTAGGTCGAACACCGCCTGCACCCGCTCGCGGTTCGCGCGCGGGCCGATCAGGCGGGCCAGTTCGCCGCGGCCCGCAAAGCCCGGGTCGCCGCCTTCGATCAGGGCTTCGATCTGCCGCGCGAGCGGGGCGAGATCCTGTTCGACGAAGCGCAGCGCCGCACCGAACGAGCCTTCCGCCGCGACGATCGCCGCGCGATCGGCGGGTTGGCCTGCCGCTTCGAGCATCGCGGCGAGCTGACCATCGCTCAGCACCGGAAAGCGCAACGTGCGGCAACGCGAGCGGATCGTGGGCAGCAATCGCGCCGGGCGGTGGGTGACCAGCAGGAAAAAGGTGCCCGCGGGCGGCTCCTCGAGGCTCTTGAGCAGCGCGTTGGCGGCGGGCTTTTCCATGTCGTCGGCGGGATCGATGATGATCGCCCTGCGGCTTCCCAGCGTCGGCCGCGTGGTGAGCCGCCGTTGCATCGCACGCACCTGCTTGATGCGGATGCTGCGCGCCAGTTCATAGGGCTTGCCGTCGGCCGCCGCGCGTTCGGCCTTGTCGTCCTTCGGGCCATAGGTCAGCACGAGGATATCGGGGTGTTCGCCCTGCGGCTGCGGCACGCCCGGCTCGGCGACCAGTTCGCGCGCCGCGGCGAGCGCGAAGTCGCGCTTGCCCAGCCCGGCCTTGCCCGCGAGCAGCCAGGCGTGGTGCATGCGTTCACCCGCCAGCGCCTCGCGCCACTGCCGCCGGGCCTCGGCATGGTTCGGCCAATCGGTCACGCGCCTGCGCCTGCGAGGAGATCGCCGAGCGCGGCGAGGACGCGGGTGTGGACCTCCTGCGGGGTGCCTTCCGCATCGAGCCGCGCGAACCCCTGCGGATCGGCCTCCGCCAGCGCGGCGAAGGCGGCGGCGACCTTGCGGTGATAGCTGGTCGGCCGCCCCTCTATCGCATCGGCGGCCTCGCCGCGGCCCGAAAGCCGCGCCGCGAGGGCATCCTCGCCCCCCTCGAGCAGGATCACCCGGTCGGGGCGCAAGCCTTCGCTGCCGAAGGCGTGGAGCGCGAGGACGGCATCGTCCCCCAGCCCCCCTGCCCCGCCCTGATAGGCGCGGCTCGAATCGACGAAACGGTCGCACACCACCCAATCGCCGCGCTCCAGCGCGGGACGGATCAGCCGCGCGACGTGATCGGCGCGGGCGGCGGCGAACAGCAGCGCCTCGGCCTGCGGCGTCCAGCCCTCGGCATCGGGGGGCGCCAGCAGCAGCGCGCGGATCGCTTCGGCGCCCGGCGTGCCGCCCGGCTCGCGCGTGGTGACGACCCCCACCCCGCGCGCCCGCAGCGCTTCGGCGAGCAAGCGTGCCTGGGTCGACTTGCCTGCCCCCTCTCCGCCCTCGAAGGCGATGAAGCGACCGCGCGCGCCGGTCATGCAAACAGCCCGGCAAGCGCATTGACGATCCGCTGGAGCGGCCCTGCCGCCTCCACACCGCGCGCGGCGTAGAGCGGAATGCGTGCAGGCGCCACGCCCGGGGCGGTCACCTCGAGCGTGGCGACTTCCTGACCGGCGGCGATCGGCGCGCGGAGCGGCCCTTCGTAGCGGATCGTCGCGGAGAGCTTGTCGGTGGTGCCGCGCGGCAGATCGATCGCGACAGGGCCTTGCGCGACCAGCGCCACGTGTCGCACCGCGCCGTCCTGCACCCGCGCCTCGCCCACCGGTGCGCCCCGCGCGAACAGCTGGCGGTGCTCGAAGGCGGCAAAACCCCATTCCATGTAGGCCCGCGCGATGCGTCTGCGCAGGCGCCCGTCCGGCACTCCTGCGAGCACCATCACCAGCCGCTGCCCGTCACGCTTGGCGGTGCCGAGGTAGTTGAAGCCCGCCTCGTTGGTGAACCCGGTCTTGATCCCGTCGGCGCCGGGCACGTAGCCGATCAGCGGATCGTGGTTGACCTGCGCGATGCCCTTGTAGTCGAACCCCGCCCGGCCGACGTAGTAGCCGAACTTGCCGCGGTGCCGGGTGATCATCGCCTTGGCGAGCGTCACGAGGTCGCTGGCGGTGGTGAAGGTGTGCCCTTCGTCGGGAAAGCCGTTGGGCGAGCCGAAATGGCTCCCGCTCATTCCGAGCGTGTGGGCGGTGCGGTTCATCGCGTCGGTCCAGGCCTTGACCGAACCGGCCTGCCCTTCGGCGAGCACGGCGGCGGCATCGTTGCCCGAGACATTCGCGATGCCGAGCAGCAGGTCGTCGACCCGCACGCGCTCGCCCTGATCGAGGAACATGCTCGAACCCCTGTGCCGCCATTCGTGCGCGACGGCGGGGCTCATGGTGAAGACCTGCGCGGGATCGAGCCTGCCGCGCGCGATCAGCTCGAAGGCCAGGTAGAGCGTCATCACCTTGGTCACCGAGGCGGGCACGAAGCGCCGGTCCGGATTGCGGGCGTGGAGGACCTGACCGGTGGTGATGTCCACCATCATGGCGACCGGCGCGTCGGAGGCGCGCGGGATCGCGGGCACGACCGCGCCGCGCTGCGCGGCGGCAGGATGGGCGAGCGCGCCCAAGAGCAGGAGAGGCAGGACGAAGCGGGATCGGAACAAGGCAGTCACGCGCGCGGCTATAACGCCGCGCCCCGCGCTTGGCGAGGCGCGCACGGGGCTCAGTTCACGATTTCGTCCGCCAAAAGCCCCACGCTCATCGCATAGTAGTTGGAGCAGTTATATTCGAGGATCGCGCGGTAATTGCCCGTCAGCAACCAGGCCGGCGCGCCCGGCCCGTCGGGTTGGAACAACGAGACCATCACGTCGTCGGCCAGGCCCCCTTGCGCCACCACGCCCAGCGCACGCCATTCGGCGACGGTCTTCCATGCGCTGTGGCGCTCGTGCACCCGCGGGCACAGCGGCGCGACCAGCCGGGTGCGATACGCCCCTACGTCGAAGCCCTGCGGCACATAGGCGCGCACGCCCCAGGGTTGCCCGCGTCGCCAGCCCGCATCGCGGAAATAGTTGGCGATCGAGGCGAAAGTGTCGGCACGGTTGGTGAAGATATCGGCGCGCCCGTCCCCGTCCCCGTCGACGGCGAGCCGCAGGTAGACGCTGGGCAGGAACTGCGGATTGCCGAAGGCGCCGGCATAGCTCCCGACCAGCTGCGCGCGGGGATAGCCCTTGTCGGCGATCTTGAGCAGCGCGACGAATTCATCCGCGAACAGCTCGCGCCTGCGCCCTTCCCAGGCGAGCGTGGCAAGGCTGCGCGCGAGATCGAAGTCGCCCTTGATCCGGCCATAGCTGGTCTCGTGCCCGAAAATCGCGACGATGATCGCGCCGGGCACCCCGGTCTCACGCTCGATCCGCGCAAGCAGGTCGCGGTGCTCGGCATAGACCTGCCGCCCCATCCCGATCCTTTCGGAATTGACGTGGGTGGCGATGTAGGGCGCCAGCGGGGGATAGCCCTGCGGCGTCGCGCTGCCGGGCTGGTTGCGGTCGAGCCGGATGACCCGATCATTGGGGGTGAGGCCGGCGGTCATGCGATCGATCGTGGCGCTGCTCACCCCCTCGCCGCGGGCGCGGGCTTTGAGCAGCTCGAGATAGGCGTCGAAAGCGAGCGGCGCGGCATCGGCCTCCTGCCCGCTCGCCGCCTCGGGCTGCGGAGCGGCTCCCGTCAGGGCTGCGGCGGAAAGGACGAGACAAGCGGCGGGAAGCAGACGGGGAATCATCTGGTGAGGGATGTCACACCTTGGCTGAATCCCCAACAACCGAAGTCTGGTGACAGCACAAAGCGGCTTGGCTAGAGGCGTTGGGGCAGCGGACAGGTGGCCGAGTGGTTTAAGGCAGCGGTCTTGAAAACCGCCGTAGGTGCAAGCCTACCGTGGGTTCGAATCCCACCCTGTCCGCCAGCAACTTCCTCGCGCGATTTGCCCTGACGCAGTTGAAGCCCGGCATTGCCTTCCATCCGCTTTCCGTCTCCGACCGGGAGATAAGCGCGCCGCGGGGCGTCTGTCGTGCCGCGAGGCCCGGAGTGAAAGCGAACCCGGCGGCCGTGCGCAGGGGCCAAGAAATGCGCCCCTACCCCCCAATCGGCTACGGCCGCTGGCCGCTCGCGACGCTAGAGAATGGTCCCGACCAGGCTTCGACGATCGAAGGAAACCCATGCGCGCGCAGGCCTCGATGACTCAATCCTTACCCCAGCTTCGAGCGAAGGCAGGCAAAGCCCTGGCGCTCTTGCCGCTATTCGCTCTTGGCGCCTGCTGGACCTCGCAAGGTCCGCTGATCCCTGCCGCGCAGATCGATCCGCCCCCGATCTCCGGGAAATATCGCAGCAGTCAGTTCGTCGACATCGGCAATGGCGGGCGCGGCTCCGGCGGCAGGATCTTCGAACACAAGATCCTGACCGCGTCGGGACGCGGCCTTGCTGTACAGACCTACCGGGACGATGCGCCCGATCCCAAGCCGGACGGCGCGCTGCTGTTCGACAAGCTGAACGGCGATGTCTACCTCGTGCAGTCGACCGATGCCGACGGCGCGACGTTCTATGGTTTGCTGCGCATCGTGAACAAGACGCAGATCAAGATCTACACGCTCTCCTGCAACGACGCGGCCGCCGGTGCAAACGGAGTCACCAGGGACGGCAACCTCTGCGTTTTCAGGGACTATGACACCGTGCGGCGGCTTGCGACCGGACTGCTCCCTTCGGTCATGAATGACACTTACAAGTCGCTCGACGAGATGTTCGATCCTCAGCAGGCCTTCTACGGCGTCTCGGGCTATGTCCGCGAGTAGGCCCGCGGCATCGCGCCTGATCCGCGCGGCAGCGGTGGGCGTGGCGCTCCTCGCGACGAGCCCGGCATTGGCGGGCAAGCGGCCTTGCGCCGAGCTCGAGGGGGTCGATCTCAAGCGGATCGGCACCGCGGCGCCGGTTGAAAGCGTGGCCTTCGCCGCCGGGATCCATGCCTCGCTGATGGAGGATCTCGATTTCGATGCGTTTCTCGCCGGGGCTTCCGCCGTGATCCGGGTCGCCGGCTGGCCGAGCGGGCCGGGGCCGGGTTCGCTGGTCAGCGTTGCCGCGGTACGCCGCGACGGCCAGTGGTATCTCGCCCGCGCCTACCGGGAAACCGCCGCGCCGCTGCCGTCCCCGCCCTTCATCACCTGCGCGCTCGACGAGAGCCGCCGCACCTGCTTTGCGCGCACGCCGCCCTATCCGCCGCCCACGCCGACCGAGCTCTCTCAGGGGCGCGCACCCGCCGCCCTCGCCGCCAGGCTCGAAGCCGCGCTGATCGATCAGTGTCTGCTGGCCGAACCGCCGCGGGCGCCGGCGCTGGTGCCGATGAAACGCCGCAAGGAGGAACGCCCCTGCTTCGACGGCGGGGTCGACGTGCTGGAAATCCGCACCGACACGCTCCAGCGCGCCTACGCGCAGGTCTGCCAGCGGCGCTGGCGTGCAGGGGACCTCATCACGGCCCTGATGCAGACCGGGCCGGAGGCCGCCGGACAATGAGCCTGATCGCCCTTGCGTTGCTGGCCGCGGCACCCGCCGATCCTGCCGCCATCGAATTGGCCCGCGCCTGCCCCGCGATCTGGGCCGCCTTCGATCCGGCGGGCGAGGGCCTGCTCGACGGCGACAGCGAGGAAATCCTTGAAGCCTCAGCCAGCTGCCCCGATGCGCGGGCCGCGCGCATCGGCAGGGCGCTGGCACACCTGCGCCGCAGCGACGACGCGAGCCGACGAACCGACGACGGCGGTTCCCTGCGCCGCTCCGAGGCGGAGCTCGCGCTGGAGGAACTGGCACCGCTGAGCGCGCAGAAGGACGGCGAAGCCGCGATCGTCGCCTGTCTCGCCGCGATCCTGAACTATGCACAGGAGGACGCGGCCGGTTTCTGTCAGGACGCCGCCCGGTTGCGCCCCCGCAGCCCATTGGCGGCGCTGGCGGCGGGGGATTTTGCCCGGTTCGGGGGGGACGAGCCGGGCGCCCTCGCCGCCTACGAAAAGGCGCTGGCGGTGCGCCCCCGCTTCGCCGCCGCGACCGCGCGCATGGCGGCGCTGCTCGTCGATACGGACCGGCAGGCGGAGGCGCTGCCGCTCTATCTCGAGCTTGCGGCACTGTCCGGAAAGCCGCGTTTCAAACTGGCGGCGATCGACATCATGATCGACGAAGGCCGCGAAGACGATGCCCGCATCGCGCTCGACGAATTGCGCGAGCGTTTCCCGGAGAAACCCGGGGTCGCCCGGCGCAGCGAAGGGCTGGCGCTGATGCGGCTGCTCGGCGGGCTGGAGCGGACATGGGCGGTCGACGGGCGCTGCGAGAGCGGCAATCCCGGCGATTTCGCGCAGCTCCTGACCTATCTCGACTGGAAGGACCGGCGCCCCGGCGAGCCGGAGCGGTTCTGGCGCACCGCCAACGACCGTTCCGAGGCGCCTCCATCGATGATGGTCGTTTCGGACATGGTGCGCCGGATCAGCCTCAAGCTCGGCGTCGGCGACAATGCCGAGGCGCAGATCATCTGGAGCGACCTCGCTGTCGTCGAGGATGGCAGGCTCGTCAGCAGCCGGGCGGTCGCGGTCGGCCCGGCGGGGGGCGATACGCTACGCCCTGCCGTCGAAATCCAGTCGCCGCAGGCGATCGACATCGTCCTGCGCCTCCGCGATTTCGGCGCGCGCGAATGGCAGGTGCAACGCCGTCACTACGCTCCCTGCAAGGGCATTACGCCGGCATGGGTAGATTTCCGGCGGCCCTGAGGCGGATCAACGAGGGAGCAAGACATGCTGCGGATCATCATCACAAGCTGGGCCATCGCGATGCTGGCCACGGCGGCCTTTCCCGCACGGGCCGAGTCCTTCTTCACCAAACCATGTCTTACCGGGGTGGCGCCCGACGGGACACCTGTCACAGGAGCGGATCAAATCCACTCGTGCAGCCTCGCCATCGAGGATTCGCGCGTGGTCGTGCAGGACCCCGCAATCTGGCCGCGCGATCTCATCGTGCTCTACAAGAAACGCGGCGAGCTTCACTACTTTCAGCAGGAAGGCGCCGAGGCCGAAGCCGATTTCGACGCGGCGATATCCTTGGCGGCGCATCTGGATGACCCGCGCGATCCGCTGCTCGCCTCGGCCTACGGGTTCCGCGGTCTGGTCCGCCAGGAGCGCGGCGCATTCGCGCAAGCCCGCGCCGATTTGGACGAGGCGGTGGCGATTGCACCACGCAACGCCGTGATCCTGAAGTTGCGCGGAAGTTTCCTCGCCGACCAGGCGAGGAACCCAGCCGACACCGAGGCAGCAATCGCCGATTACGACGCCGCGATCGCGATCAATCCCGAGGATGCCGTGACCCGGCTGCTGCGTGCCCTCGCCCATACGGGTCTGGGACATTCCGAACAGGCGATTGCCGATTATGACGCGGCGATTCGCCTCGATCCCAACCTCGCTTTGGCCTATGGCGGGCGCTGCCTGGAGCGCGCGCTTCTCGGGAAGGATCTGGCGACGGCGCGGACCGATTGCGACCGTGCTTTGCAACTGGCACCCGACGACCTGTTCGTCGTCGATTCCCACGGGTTCATCAGTCTGAGGCAAGGCCGCTGGCAGGAGGCGTGGAACGATTACGATGCCGTCCTTCGCGCCGACCCGCAGTCTGCGAAGGCACTATTCGGACGCGGGATCGCTGCGCTGCGACTGGGCCGCAGCAGCGACGGGCAGGCCGACATCGCCCGCGCCGCCTCCATCGACGACCAGGTCGTCACCTATTTCAAGAACTTCGGCGTTTCACCCTGAGGGGCGGCGCCGGCGCTTCAGGGCCCCGAAGTTTCGAGCACTGCGGCGAGGAGCGCCTTGGGAGTCGCGTAGACGCGCGCGTCGAGGGGGGCGAGGCTGGCCGGGTCGAGGCGGCGCCAGCCTGCGCTCTCCTGCCCTGCCAGAACTCCGCGCGCGATGGCGGCGCAATCGGGCACCGTCCCGATCCGCTTGAGCCGCATCCAGCGGGTGTTGGCAAGCGCCTCGGCGTGGAAGATCGCGAGCAGCAGCGCCGCGCGGCACGTCGCATCCGGCTCCGCCGCGGCTTGCGTGACCTCGACAGGGTTCGCGTGCGCCAGCACCGCTCCGCCGCCGTCGAGCAGCACCGCGTCGCTGTCCGACCACGCGGCGGCGAGCGCGTCGATGCCGGTGATCCCGCGCAGCGGCACCACCTCGCGAAAAGGCAGCACACGCGCCTCCCCAGCCGGCAGGGCCACGAAGACCGGAGCGCCCGCCCCGAAGAAGATTGCTCCCCGCGCCGAGAACACCCAGTCTGCCTCCGGCGCGATATATCCGTCCCGCGGATAGACCAGCGATCCGTCAGGCGCGTAGAGTTTCCAGCCCATCATCGGGGAACATCGCAACATGGCATCCGGCGCGCCGCCGGAGGAGACGATCTCGCAGTCGCGATTGTCGCGCATTTCATAGCCCGGCGGGGCGCCGGTCGGGGTGCTCGCGGCGGATGAGAGGTCTCCGGCCTCTGCCGGCGTGGGCGCCAGGATGCAAAGTGCCGCACAGCCTGCCGCCAACCAGTATCGGACGAGACCCGGAAAAGTCCCCGCGCGGATACGAAGTCCGCGCGGGGCAAGGTCGATGGCAGCAAGCTGCCCTTCGGGTCGCCTCGGTATTTCGTGTGTCATGTGCGAATCACCCGATCGCTCGAGATGACTGCTACCCGGGTGCGGCCTTTGGGCGATCCCCGATTGGGGGGTGGTCAGCGCCCACCGAGCGCCGCAACGACCCGCTCAGGATGACTGTAGGATACAAATCGCCCCGCATCGGCGATGACGGTCAGCTGCGCGTCGGGCAGGACGCCGCGCCAGTAGGCGGCATTGGCGGCGGCATCGTGCATGAAGTCGGTCGCGCCGATCATCAGGGCGAGATGGCTTGCCCCCGTCACACGGGCGGGCCGGCCCATCGTCGCCTGCAGCACCTGTTCGCGCACCAGCCCGTCGAGCTGCCCGCGCCGGAACGGCAGCAGCTTGCGGTAGAAGTCCATCAGCAGCGCCGGATCGCGCATCACCCGGCGATCGGCGGGGCTTGATGCGGTCCACGTATCCATGAAAGCCGCGACCCGGTCGAGGCTGGCGAGCGTGAACAGGATTCGCGCCATCGCCTCGACCGCCTTGGGACGGCGGGCGAACTGGCGCTTCAGGCCCGCCATCATGCCCTGGGCCCGGGTCTCCGATGCGGAGTCCGGCTCGGGCGCATCGATCACCGCTCGCTCCAGCAAGGCCGGATAGCGCCGCATCACCGCCAAAACCACGTGAACCGGACCATGCGCGATCACCTTGATGCGCTCGCGCCCGAGGTGATCGCAAATGGCCTTCACATCATCGGCGCACAGATCGAGAAAGGCTGCTCCACTGCAATCCCGCGGCGCCGGCGAGGTGTCGCCATAGCCCGGGCGGTCGGGCGAGATCGGGCGGTACCCGGCGTTCTGAAGGGCATCGACCAGCGCGCGATCGCAGCCACGGCAGTTGAGCGTGTTGTGGAACACCAGCACCGGCTCGGCCTGGATCGGGCCATAGTCATCCATGGCGATCCTCCGCCCGCCCGCCGCCGCAATCATGATCTCGCGGCTGAAGGGCGGCGGAAACGGTTCCGCCTTGGGCGCCTCGCCCGTTGCGATGGCGAGACAGCGCAGTTCGGCGCTGAGGCGGGCGAGGCCGGTGGCGCTGCGCACCCCGGTCGCGGCATAGATCGCGCTCAGTTCCTTTTTCACGCTCGCTTCGGAGATGGCGAGATGGCGCGCCGCCTCGCTGCGGCTCGCCCCGTCGGCGATCATCGCCGCGATCCGGCGCTGACGCTGGGTGAGCGAGAAGAGAAACGCGAAGATGTCGTCGGTCTCGCGTTCCGGGTCGACCGGCAAAGCGCCGATCGCCGCCCAGGTCACCAGCTGCTGCAGGTTCGGCGCCCAGATCGCCGACCGGGCCTTCTTCAGATATTCCCGCGCGGTGTGGAACGTGATCCCGGCACGATCCGCAGCGAGCTTCACGTCACCAGTATCGTAAAGCGCGACCACGAGCCGCGTGATCGCATCACCCAGACCGAAGGCCGCGCAGAAATCACGGATCCGCGCATGGGTCGATGTCCGGGATATGCGGCACACGACCACCGCGCCTTCCCCCGAGGCGCGGGAGTCGGCAGGCAGATCGATCTTCCAGTCCCGCGCGCCGGTGGTGCCGGCAATCGCCAGAACCGCGAAACCCTCACCGCGCAGTTCGATCGCCTCATAGAAGGTGCGCGACGGGTTCGAGCGGGCCGCCGCCACCAGATCCGAAAGATCGAGACAGCCGACATCATCAAGGAATCCGGCGTGCTCGGAGATGATCGTGCCGTCGCGTCGGACGATGGCCAGGTCGGCCAAGGGTAGGCTTGTGGCACTCATCTTTGCCTGATTGTTCGCGCCCGGCCCGGCATTGGGTTGCAAGCTCGCTTTCCCGATAGGCCTCTGCGGCGGACGATTCCAGTATGCCGGCCGCTAAGGCTGCAATGTGGCCGGGGTATTCCACACAATATCGCAGGCCATCCCTCGGCGCATCTGCACTGCCGACATCGCAGAGCGAGAAACAAGCAGAAAATCACAGAACCATAAGTCTTTGCTGGTCGCGCCTTTCTGCTCCGAAGGCGCAGGTTAATCCCGGTTTAAACCTCGGGAGAACCATCATGAACCGCTTGCTTGCAACCTCGATTTTCGTCCTCGGCACGGGCCTCGCCGCTGTTCCGGCGATGGGCCAGACGATCGACTTCGAAGGCACCCGCGAAAACGTCAATCCCCTGTCCCCGCCGGGCACGGGACGGTGCTCGCCGCCCTATTTCAACACGGTGGAGATTCATCCCGGCGCAGTGTCGTCGACCGGCACCTCCAATGTCGGAACCTTCGTGTCGGACCAGAGCCATTGCATCGACTCCCCGCCCCCGACGGCGACCCGCGACGGCGAGTTCACCTACACGTTCGCTGCCGGCGACACGATCACCGGCACCTATACCGGCAATGTCACGGCAGGCAGCACACCGGGGGTCTTCGACGCGGTTGAAAATCTGGTCGTGACCGGCGGCACCGGAAGGTTCGCCGGGGCGACCGGAACGATCACCGGCAGCGGCGCACTGGCGTTCGCCAACGGCAATGGCACCTATTCGGGCGCCTTGACCGGCAGCATCGTGGCGACGGCGACCACCGCGACAGGAAATTATGCCGCCGCCTATGGCGAGGGTACGGCGGCGCTGGGGGACTATTCCAGCGCCTTCGGGGGCGTTTCGATCGCCAACGGTGCCAATGCCACCGCCCTCGGCGGTCTGTCCCAGGCGATCGCCGACGGGGCGACCGCAGTCGGCGGAAACTCCGTTGCCTCGGGCATCAACTCGACCGCGCTCGGCGCGCAGGCCGGCGCGAGCGCGATCGGCAGCTCTGCTCTGGGAAATCTTGCACAGGCAAGCGGCCCGGCCGCGACCGCCGTGGGACATCGGAGCAACGCATCGGGGATGGGGTCGGCCGCCGTTGGGGTGCTTGCCTCGGCAAGCGGCTTCGCCTCTGCGGCTGTCGGCCGGGCGAGCGTCGCCGGAGCCGATCAGGCCACTGCCGTCGGCGCGGGCGCGAACGCGGCATTTGCCGGGTCGACCGCACTCGGCGCCGGTGCAACGACCACGGCAGCCAATCAGGTGACGATCGGCGGCACGGGCAGCGCGGTACGGATCGGCGACATCGATGCCAGCACCGCCGCGCAGAGCGGCCCGATCGGATTGGCGACGGTGGATGCCAATGGCGTCCTGGGCCGGGATACGGGGCTCTACAGCACGCTGCTCGATCTTCAGGCCACGACCAGCGGCAACCAGAGCGCGATCGGTGCGCTGTTCGATCTGCGGAGCCAGGACCGCAAGAATTTCGAACAGGGCATCGCCGCGGCGACCGCCATGGGCAATGCTGCGTTCCCCTCGGCGCCGGGCAAGGTCAGCTATGTGCTGAACGGCGCGATGTACCGCGGCAGGGGCGCCGTGGGAGGATCGATGATGTACCGCTTCAACACGCCGACCACGATCGCCTTCGGCCTGGGCTTCGCATACGGCGGGGGCAAGAACAGCACGGTGCGCGCCGGGGTTGCCGGCGAGTTCTGACCCGGGCGAAGGAAGCGGCGGCGACAGCGCGAGCAGCTTCGCCGTCGCATGCTGCGCGGGCAGTCAGCCGCGACGAAAGTCGGGTTGGCTCCCCGAGCGCATCCAATATTCCTCAAGGCCGGTCTCCACCAGCAGGCGCTTGTAGTCGGCGCTCTCCCGGAACCGCAGCACGCTCGGATAGAACAGGGGTTCAAGGTCGAACGCGGCCGAACCTTCGCGCGAGTCGCGTATGGGCGGATAATACGCGCCGAAGACCTTGAAGGCCGCGGCGGAGTCCCCGAGGGTCGCGAGCATCCATCCGACAAGCGGCGCGTCGGAAGGATCTTCCGCGGCAATCGCGGCCAGTTCGTCGCTCGACCGCCTTTTGCTCGCAGCGTCGCCCGTCAACGTCGCTTCGGCCGTGCGGGACAGCACGTCGATCGTCTGCTGATCCATGAACCCCGGCTGCGTCTGCGGATTCTCGACAAAGCGGCGGGCTTCGCCATAGCGCCCGGTCTGCATCAGCACGGTGTAGCGCGAAAACCAGAGTGGCCAGCTGGAGGGCCAGTTCCGGGCGGCGTTGTCGAGCGTCACATCGGCCTCCTGGATCTCGCCCAGCTGGACCTGCGCAACCGCGAGCTTGGCCCACCCGACCGGAAGCATCGGATCGAGCGAAAGGGTCCGGTTCGTGAAAGGTAGCGAATCGCGAATGCGCCCGACTTGTCGCAGGAATATGCCGAGCCGCGCGTTGCCGTACCAGTAGCCGGGGTGGTCGGCGACGAGCTGGCGCAGGTCGCGCTCGGCCTCGAAAAGGCGCCCGTACCAGCCCTTCGCCAAGACCAGCGCCGCAGCGGCGTCCGCCTGGGTTGGATCGATGTCGAGAGCCCGTCTGGCGGCCGAACGCATGAGCTGTGCGTAGGCAGCATTGTCGTGCCGCGAGAAGCCGGACGCCGCGTGATAATAGCCGATCGCCATCGCCCCCCATGCGTCGGCGAAATCGGGCGATATCTGAACGGCCTGTTTGTAGAACGCCATTGCCTGATCCATCGTGCCGGGCTCTCCGGTGCGCTGGAGCAACTGTCCGCGGCGATAGAGGTCTGCCGCTTTCGGATCGATCCCGGCCCGGCGAAGGTTCCATGCCGCAAGGCCCAGTCCCGCTGCGGCAACCAAGCCGGTTGCGCCCGCAACCAGGGCGCGGCGGGAAATCCCCGGGGAAGGCCGATCACCACCGGATGCGCCTGCGCCCGCGTCTTGGCCCGCTTCTGTCGCAACGATCCGGAAGCCGACCTTGGTGATCGTCTCCAGCCTGACCGCCTCGCCGGCCGTTTCGAACAAAGCCTGCCGGAGAAGCGATATCACCCGGTTGATCGCGTTGTCGCCAACGATCCGGCCGTCCCAGCACATCGCGATCAGGTCGTCTCGGGTGAGGACCATTCCGTCCGCCTGCACCAGCGCGACCAGAACCTGCATGACGCGCGGTTCCAGAACCCGGCTCCCGCCCTTGCCGGTTATCGTCCGGGTCGGTGGGTCGATATGCAGCTGACCGAGCGCGAGCGGGTCGACACGCGAAAGGTCGCGCGGCGAGAGATAGGGGGCAAACTCGGCTTGTCTCTCCATGCGCGGACAATAATCCGTTCCGCCTCGGCAGAATACTGGAATCCTGCCCGCGAGGCGTCGGAAGCCTCACCAAGGGCTGGGAGGGATGGACGCCCTCTCGGCCTAAGGGCCAGCCTCTCGCGCCCGCGCCGTCACGAGCCAGGCCTTGCAGCCGAGCATCACGCCCTCGCCTGCCCGGTGGTGCCGCGTGAACAGGTCGACGAGGTCGGCGCGCGCCGCCTGGCAAACCGCATCGCCGGCCTCGGCGAGCATCCGCCCGGCACCCAGCGAGCCGAGTACGAAGTCGGCCGCCTCCTGCGGAGAGGCGCCCGGGCCGCCGACCGCCTGCGCACCATTATAGGCGACCGCCTCCATCGCGGTGAACCCTGCGCCTTCCAGCACCTCGCCGAGATAGGAGAGGTCCTCGAAGGCGAAGGGTCCCGGCGCGCGCGGCACCGCGGGCGGTATCTCGATATGGCGGCGGGCGATGCCCATCACCTCCATCATCCACGCATTGTCGCGCGGGTGCGCCCACACCGCGAGGTCGATCCGCGCGCCCGGCTTCAGCATGGTGCGCAGGTTGGCGAAGGCGGCGCCCGGTTCGGCGAAGAACATCGATCCGAAGCGCGAGAACAGCCGGTCGAAGGGCGGTGCGTCGAGGCTCGCGGTGGCGGCGTCCGCGCAGACGAAGCGCGCCGTGCTCCCCGTTGCCGCCGCCCGTTCGCGCGCACGTTCGACCAGCATCGGCGCGATATCGAGCCCGAGCGCCGCGCCCTCGGCCCCGACCGCCGCGGCAATCGCCAGCGTCGTCGCCCCGCCGCCGCAGCCGAGATCGAGCACCCGCTCACCCGGCGTGTAGCCCGCGCGCGCCAGCAGCGCCTCGCCGATCGGGGCGATCATCCCCTCGAAGCGATCGAGCCCGGCGAGCCAGCGCGCACCCATCTCGCCCGCCCAGTCCTCGCCCACGGTCGGCGCGGTGCCCGGTTCGCCCATCAGAAGTGCAGCGCCCGCCCGTAGGCGTCGAGCACGCTTTCGTGCATCATCTCGCTCAGCGTCGGGTGCGGGAAGACGGTCTGCATCAGCTCGGCCTCGGTGGTTTCGAGCACCTTGCCCACGGTGTAGCCCTGGATCAGCTCGGTCACTTCGGCGCCCACCATGTGCGCGCCCAGCAACTCGCCGGTTCTGGCATCGAACACGGTCTTGATGAAGCCCTCGGCCTCGCCCAGCGCAATCGCCTTGCCGTTGCCGATGAACGGGAAGTTGCCGACCTTGACCTCGTATCCCGCTTCCTTCGCCCTTGCCTCGGTCATGCCGACGCTGGCGACCTGCGGGTGGCAATAGGTGCATCCCGGAATGGCGTTGCGGTCGAGCGGGTGCGGATGCGCGTCCTTGTTGCCGAGTTCCTTGGCGATGGCCTCCGCGGCGGTGACGCCCTCGTGGCTCGCCTTGTGCGCCAGCCACGGCCCCGGCGTGCAGTCGCCGATCGCCCACAGGCCCTTGGCCTTGGTGCGACCATAGGGATCGATCTGGATGAAGCCGCGCTCCATCTCGACGAGGCCGTCGAGCCCGATGTTCTCGGTGTTGGGGACGATGCCGATGGCGACGATCACGTGGGTGAACTCGCGCGTCGCGCTCTTGCCCGCCTTGTCCTTGATGGTGGCAGTGATGCCCTGCCCGCCGACCTTGATGTCCTCCACCCCGGCGCCGGTCATGATGGTGATGCCCTGCTTCTTCAGCGACTTCTCGAGGAAAGCGGACACATCCGCATCCTCGACCGGGACGATCCGGTCGAGCATCTCGACCACGGTGACTTCGCTTCCCAGGTCGTTGTAGAAGCTGGCGAATTCGATCCCGATCGCGCCCGATCCGATGACCAGCAGCTGCTTCGGCAATTCGGCAGGCGTCATGGCGTGGCGATAGGTCCACACGCGCTTGCCATCCGCCGGAGCGAAGGGCAGGTCACGTGCGCGGGCGCCGGTGGCGACGATGACGTGCTTGGCGGAAAGCTGCTCCTCGCCCTTCTCGCCCTTCACGGTGAGGCTGGTCGGCCCCGTCAGCCGCCCCTCGCCCATGTGGACGGCGATCTTGTTCTTCTTCATCAGGTGCGTGACGCCTTGGTTCAATTGCTTCGCCACCCCGCGGCTGCGCTTCACGATCGCGGCAAGGTCCGCCTCGATGCCCTTGGCGACCAGCCCGTAATCCCCGGCGTGCTGCATGTAGTGATAGATTTCCGCCGAACGCAGCATCGCCTTGGTCGGGATGCAGCCCCAGTTGAGGCAGATGCCGCCGAGGTTCTCGCGCTCGACGATCGCGGTCTTCAGGCCCAGCTGCGCGCAGCGGATCGCCGTGACATAGCCGCCGGGGCCCGAACCGAGCACGATCACGTCATATTGATTGTCAGCCATTATCTCTGTCCTTGGGGAGGAAAAGCGCTGCCTTGGCGGCCAGCGCGCGCGGGCGGTTGTCCTCGCCGATCAGCACGAACTTGAAGGTGCCCTCGGCAACCTTGGTGGTGCCCTCGCCATTGCGGGTCCGGGCGATGGCTTCGGCGGCGATGGTGAGCGAGGTGGTGCCGGTGGCGACGATGTCGCAATAGACGGAAAGCTCGTCCCCCACCGCCATCGCGCCGGGGAAGGCGAAATCGGTCGCCGAGACGACCACCGCCTTGCCCTGCCCCACGCGGCTTGCGAGGCTGCCGGCGCCCAGCGCCATCTGCGCCATCAGCCACCCGCCGAACACCCCGCCGTAGGGGTTGGTGTCGGCGGGCATGGCGGTGGCCCGTATCGTCAACTCGCCGGCGGGCATGGGGTTAGACCACCAGCCCCATCGGGTTCTCGATCAGGCTGCGGAACTGGTCGAGCAGCTTGGCCCCGTCGACCCCGTCGATGGCGCGGTGATCGAAGCTGCCGGTGACGCTCATCACCGTCGCCACCTGCAATTCGCCGCCAACCACATAGGGGCGCTGCTCGCCCGCGCCGACCGCGAGGATCATCGCCTGCGGCGGATTGATCACCGCATCGAACTGCTTGGTGCCGAACATCCCGAGGTTCGACAGCGAGGCGGTGCCGCCCTGGTATTCGTGCGGGGCAAGCTTGCCGTCGCGCGCCTTGGCGGCGAGCGCCTTCATCTCGGTCGAGATCTCGGCCAGCCCCTTGCGTCCGGCATCGCGGATGATCGGGGTGATGAGGCCCGTCGGCGCAGCCACCGCCACCGAGATGTCGGCGCGGGTGTACTGGTGCATGACGTCGCCCTGGAAGCTGACATTGCACTGCGGCTCGCGCTGGAGCGCCCGGGCGAGCGCCTTGATGATGAGGTCGTTGACCGAAAGCTTGACCCCGTCGGCCTCGAGGCTGTCGTTGAGCTGCTTGCGCAGCGCCAGCAGCGGATCGAGCCGCACGTCGACGGTGAGGTAGATGTGCGGGATGGTCTGCTTCGCCTCGGTCAGGCGGCGGGCGATGACCTTGCGCACGTTGTTGAGCTTGACCGCCTCGAAGGGCGCGTCGAATTCGCTCGCCGGGCCGGCAGGCGCGGGCGTGGGCGCAGGTGCGCTCGCCGCCGGAGCGGGGGCCGCAGGCGCGGCGCCCGGGGTGAAGCTCTCGACATCGTCCTTGACGATCCGGCCATTGGGTCCGCTGCCCTTGATCTGCGCCAAGTCGATGCCCTTGTCCGCCGCGATCCGCTTGGCGAGCGGCGAGGCGATGATCCGCTCGCCCGAGGGTGCGGGCGTCGGCGCGGGAGCAGGTGCAGGTGACGGCGTGGGACTGGCCGATCCGCCACCCGATCCGCCACCCGAACCGATCGCTGCCTCGACATCTTCCTTGGTGATCTTGCCCTTGGGGCCGGTGCCGGTCAGGCCGGCAAGGTCGATGCCGTTCTGCTCGGCCAGCTTGCGCGCGGTCGGCGTTGCGGCGGGGCCTTCGGCGGCGGGCGCCTCGGCGGCAGGCGCGGGCGCCGGAGCGGGCGCAGGCGCCGATTCCTCGCCCTCGACCGTCAGCCGGGCAATCACCGTGCCGACCTTCACGCCCTCGGTGCCGTCCTCGACGAGGATTTCCGCGATCACGCCCTCATCGACCGCCTCGAACTCCATGGTCGCCTTGTCGGTCTCGATCTCGGCCATGATGTCGCCCGAGGCGATGCTGTCCCCGACCTTCACCAGCCAGCGCGCAAGCGTGCCCTCTTCCATGGTGGGCGACAATGCCGGCATCTTGATGTCGAGGGCCATGATCCGCTGAAACTCCCTGGTCGATCCTTGCCTTCGTCTCTGGCCAATTCCCTTGGCGCGGGCAAGGGGTCAGCGAGGCGGGACTTGCCATTCCATACGAATGCATCGATACCCTGACGCCCAACGGGGCCGAGACGATGCGCACATTCCTGGTCATCATTGACGAGAGCGAGGAGGCGCTGGCCGCGCTGCGCTATGCCGCGCGCCGGGCAGCGGCGGTCGGCGGCGCGGTGCACCTGCTCGCGCTGGTGCCGCAGCAGAGCTTCAGCGCCTTTGGTGCGGTGCAGGCGACGATCGAGGCCGAGGCGCGCGACCGTGCGGAAATGCTCGCGCACGGGGTCGCGGGAAACCTGCTGGCCGAAAGCGGGATCATGCCGACCATCTCGGTCAAGATCGGCAACGGGCAGAAGATCGTCAGCGAGTTCCTCGCCGAACATCCCGAAGTCGCGGCGCTCGTGCTCGGCGCGGCGAGCGGCGCGGCCCCCGGGCCGCTGGTCACGCACTTCTCGGCCGCCGCGGGCGCGCTGCCCTGCCCGCTCTACATCGTCCCTTCGGGCTATGACGAGACCAAGAGCGATCATCACGTCTAGAGGCTATTTCCTGCGCCCCTGGTGGCGGATGTTGCCCGGCCGCCCGCGCTTGCCGACCGCGTATTTCCCGGCCTTCTTCGGCGGCCCGTCACCCTCGCGCCGCCTGCCTGCGGGACGGGCGCCGCGCGGTTCGATGGCGCCCGCTTCCGCATCCGGCAGGACGAATTTCAGCGCCCCGGTGAGCGGGTTCGCCTCGGCAAGCCGCAGTTTCAACCGGTCGCCGCTGGCATAGGTCGTGCCGCTGTCGGTGCCGACCAGCGCCTGCGCGGCCTCGTCGTGGCGGAAATATTCCCCGCCCAGCGTCGAGATCGGGACAAGCCCATCGCCGCCGAGGCCGACGATGGTGGCGAAGAAGCCGAAGCCCTGCACCCCGGTGATGCGCGTGTCGAACACCTCGCCCACCCGGCCCGAGAGCCACGCGGCGACATAGCGATCGATGGTGTCGCGCTCGGCCTCCATCGCCCGCCGCTCGGTCTGGCTGATGGCATCCGACACCTGGTCGAGGCTCTTGGCGTCGCGCTCGGACAGGCCCGAGGTCGGCGGGAGCGAGCCCGGCGGGGCGGGTTGTTCGAGCTTGTAGGCATCGACCAGCGCGCGGTGGACCAGGAGGTCCGAATAGCGGCGGATCGGCGAGGTGAAATGCGCGTAGCTCCCCAGCGACAGGCCGAAATGCCCCGCATTGGCGGGGCCATAATAGGCCTGGGTTTGGCTGCGCAGCACCGCCTCCATCACCAGCGCCTTTTCCGCCTCGTCGGTGATGTCCTTGAGCATCCGGTTGAAGAGGCCCGGCGTCACCACCTGACCCAGCGCGAGCTTCTTGCCCATCGTCGCGAGGTAATCGCGCAGCGCGATGAGCTTCTCCCGGCTCGGCGGTTCATGGATGCGATAGACCACCGGCGCGGTCTTGGCCTCGAGCGCCTTGGCCGCCGCGACGTTCGCGGCGATCATGAAGTCCTCGACCACGCGGTGCGCATCGAGCCTTTCGCGGATGGCGATCTCGGCGATCTGGCCCTTCTCGTTGAGCACCACGCGCCGCTCGGGCAGTTCGAGTTCGAGCGGGTCGCGGGCATGGCGGGTTGCGGCGAGCGCCTTCCATGCAGCCCAGAGGTTCGCGAGATATTCGGGCGGGTTGCCCTCTTCCACCGCCTTCTGCGCATCCTCGTAGGCGATGTTGTGCGCGATCCGCACCAGCGCGCGGGTGAAGCGGAAGCTCGAGACCTTGCCGTCGCCGTTGATGTGGAGGTGGCAGGCCATCGCCGCGCGGTCCTCGCCCTCCTTCAAGGAGCAGACGTCGGCGGAGAGCACCTCGGGCAGCATCGGCACCACGCGGTCGGGGAAGTAGACCGAGTTGCCGCGCTTGCGTGCCTCGCGGTCGAGGGCGGAGCCGGGGCGGACGTAGAAGCTGACGTCGGCGATCGCGACGAGCGCGTTGAAGCCGCCCTGCCCGTCGGGTTCGGCCCAGATCGCATCGTCATGGTCGCGCGCATCGGCGGGGTCGATCGCGGCGATGGGCAGGTGCCGCAGGTCCTCTCGCTGCTTCTCCGACAGCTTGAGCTTTGCCGCGCGCGGAGCTTCCTCCAGCACTTCCTCGGGGAAAATGTGCGGGATGCCGTGCTTGGCGATGGCGATGAGACTGAAGCTCTTCGGCGCGAGCGGATCGCCGACCACCTCGACCACCTTCACGCCCGCCCGTTCGGAGCGCCCGACCCGTTCGGCGATCACCAGCTGCCCTTCCCCGGCGCTGCCCACACCGGCGATGGGCGCGGACTGGCGCACGCGCTTGTCCACGGGCGCGAGCCAGGCCTTGCCGGTCTTGTCGAACTCGACCACGCCCATCAGCCCCTCGGTGCGCGCGGGAAGCTTCTTCATCACATGGGCGATCCAGGAGCCGCTTTCCGTTTCCTCGGTGCGTGCCAGCACGCGGTCGCCGCGCTTTAACGCCGGGGGCCGCTTGGCCCCGCGCTGCTTGGGTTCACGGATGGTGAGGCGCGGCGGCTTGCCGGGCGCTTCGGGGTCCCAGTTCTCCGGCTCGGCGATGAGATCGCCCTCGTCGATGTCGACGATGGTGAGGGTCGTCACCTTGGGCACCCCGCCCATGCGGTGATAGGCGCTCTTCTTGCCGTCGATCAGGCCTTCTTCGGCCATGTCCTTGAGCAGGGCCTTGAGCTTGATCTTCTCCTGCCCCTTCAGCCCGAAGGCCTTGGCGATCTCGCGCTTGCCGGCGGGCGTGTCGGAGGACTGGATGAAGTCGAGCACCTGCTCGCGCGTCGGCATTCCTTGCGGCAGCTTGGGCTTGCCTTTCATGCTGCACTTGCCGAAGCAAAGCTTGACAAAGTTGACACCCTGTCAAGCAGCCCGATTCCGGATTTCTGCATCTTTACCATGGGGTTGTGCCCGCGTTCCTGTGCTTGACGGACAGGCAAGAGGGCCCTTGTTTCGAGGCTTCGCACATGTTCATTGCGCTCCTATCGCACGAATCGGCGACGTAGGAAATTTTCCGAGGTCAGTCTTTCGCCACCGGCTCGAAGGCCCCGCCGGGAACGGCAGTGGACACCGGCGAGCAAATTTCGCCCGCGCAGGCGGCAACGCCGAACATCCAGTCATCGCCGCGCACACCTTCAAACTCCACGGTAAATGCCGGCGCATCGGATACGTCGCCGCGATTGGAAGACGGAACCTCGCCTGCAAGCGCCGCGTCCCAAGAAGCCTGATCGGTTCGCCTCCGCTGGAACCTGTAACGATCGGCTCCCTCCGCTTCGCTCCAGGACAATTCCGTGTAGGTCTTCACCGCCGCGTCCACTGCCACCTTGGGCGGCATCGGCGCCCGCGCCAGCGCATCGAGCGCACGGACATTCAGCTTCGTCACCCCGGCGAGGTAGGCGAAATCCATCTCCTCGATGGTGTCGCCGTAGAACACCCCGTCCTCGGTGCGGATATCCTGGTGCTGGTGGTCGTAATCCTCGACCCCCACGGTGAAGCGGATCGCGGGGTAGCCTTTCTGCAGGAACGGCACCTGATCCCCGCCGCGCCCCATGCGGTCGGTGCGCCAGATCTGGCGGACCTGCATCTCCTCGGGATGCTTGGCGGACAGCTCGGCCACCCAGCGCGAGAGATTGCGCGAGGGCGTGTCGTTCTCGCCCCCGAAGCGGGTCGCGGCGGCGCGCAAGCGATCGGTCAGGTCGGCCCGCGGGCCTTCGGAGAAGACGCGCACCACCTTGGGCTCGCAATAGCCGTCCTTGCCGCAGGAATTGCCGACGATGTCGTTGTTGAGCACCGCCTTGACGGTGAAGCCCTGTGCCTCGACCCAATCGGCGAGGATGCGCCCCCCGAACAGCCCCTGTTCCTCGCCCGAAAGCAGCGCGTAGATGATGGTGGAGGGGTATTGCTCGCCGCTGAGCGCGCGCGCGGCTTCGAGCACCAGCGCAGAGCCCGAACCATCGTCGTTTGCGCCGGGCGCATCGGAGGTGAAGTCGAGCGCATCGCTGGCGCGGCTGTCGATATGGCCCTGCACGATCACGACCTCGTTCGGCCGCTCGCTGCCGCGCTGGATGGCGACGGCGTTGCGCACCAGCGTCGGCGTGGGGATGCGGCGCCCATCGGCTTCGACGACCTCGCCCACCGGCATGACCTCGAGGCAGCCGCCGCACTTCGCGCCGATGCGCTTGAATTCGCCGAGCGCCCAATCGACCGCGGCGCCGATCCCGCGCTCGGGATCGTCCTGCGCCGAGAGCGTGTGACGGGTGCCGAAGCTGACGAGCTTCTCGACGTCGGATTGCAGGCGTTCCTGCGAGACTTTCTCGGCGGGATCGGACTGGGCGGCGAGCGGAGTGGCGAGGAGAGCCGCGAGCAGGGTCAGGCGCTTGATCATGCCCCTTCCCTGCCCCGAGCCTCGCGGCGATGCAAGCCCGAGGGCCAGCGTCAATAGGCGCGCGCCACCAGAATGCGCTCGACCGCCGGTTCGCCGGTGAAGATGCAGGTGCCACTCGCCGGTTCGGCCTCGCGCGGCACGTTGCGGATGGTGAGCTTCACCGCCTTCAATTTCTCGACCACGGCGTCCAGCGCGCTGCCAGTCGGTTTCGACCATTCGACCTCGACCCAGCCCGGATACTTGCCGCCCTGCTCGAAGTGGTCGGCCACCTGCTGCCATTCGGTCAGGCCGCGGATGATGTTGGCATCGCGGCGCGCGCGGGCCTCGTCGAACAGGCTGCGCTGGATCTCCTCGAGCAGCGCGCCTGCCTGCGCGGCGAAGGCCTCGCGCTCCACGAATTGCATCGCGGGCTTGCCGTTCTCGGCGTTCCACAGCGCATCGCGGCGCAGCACCGCGAGCTTGCCCTCAGCCATGTCGCGCGGGCCGACCTCGACGATCATCGGCGCGCCCTTGCGCACCCAATCCCAGCGCTTGGCCGCGGCCTTTCCGGGCTTGGTGTCGAGCAGCACCCGCACCTTCTCACCCAGCGCATACTGCCCGGCGAGCGCCGCGCGCACTTCCTCGCAATAGGCGAGCAGTTCGGCGTCCTCGGGCGCCTCGCGCAGCATCGGGATGATGACGATCTGGAACGGTGCGATGGCAGGCGGCACGCGCAAGCCGTCGTCGTCGCCGTGGGTCATGATGACCCCGCCGATCATCCGGGTCGAAACGCCCCAGCTGGTGGTGTGGCAATATTGCTGGCTGCCTTCGCGGTCCTGGTACTGGATGCCCGCGGCGTGGGCGAAATTGGTGCCGAGATAGTGGCTGGTGCCCGCCTGCAGCGCCTTGCCGTCCTGCATCATCGCCTCGATCGACCAGGTTTCCACCGCGCCGGGGAAGCGCTCGTTCTCGGGTTTCTCGCCGGCGATCACCGGCAGCGCGAGGTCTTCCTCTGCGCAGGCGCGATACATTTCGAGCGCGCGGTGGGTTTCCGCGAGCGCCTGTTCGCGGTTCTCGTGCGCGGTATGGCCTTCCTGCCACAGGAACTCGCTGGTGCGCAGGAACATCCGTGTGCGCATTTCCCAGCGCACCACGTTGGCCCACTGGTTGGTGAGCAGCGGCAGGTCGCGCCAGGACTGCACCCAGCGCGCCATCGCATCGCCGATGATCGTCTCCGAGGTCGGGCGCACCACCAGCGGCTCTTCGAGCTTGGCGGCGGGGTCGGGGATCAGCCCGCCCTTGCCGTCCGAAATCAGGCGGTGATGGGTGACCACCGCCATCTCCTTGGCGAAGCCCTCGACATGCGCGGCCTCGCGTTCGAAATTGGCGAGCGGGATGAACAGCGGGAAATAGCAGTTCTGCACCCCCGCCGCCTTGATGCGGTCATCCATAAGCCGCTGGATGCGCTCCCAGATGCCGTAGCCCCACGGCTTGATGACCATGCAGCCGCGCACCCCCGATTCCTCGGCAAGGTCGGCGGCGGAGATGACCTCCTGATACCACTTGGCGAAGTCGTCTTCGCGCTTGACGGTCAGCGCGTGGCGGATCTGGGACACGGGTCGGATTCCTGAAACAGTGAAACCCGCGCGCGCTAGGCGCTATTTGCCCAATTCGTCCAGCTTCTTTTGCATCGCCGCCATCTGTTCGCGCAGCTGGGCGATCTCGTCGCGGCCCTCGGCGGCCGGAGCGGGAGCCTTGTCCTTGCCCTTCACGACGCCGGGCATGAACACGTCCGCCGCGGCGCGCATCATCGCCATGTTGGTTTCATGGATCGCGGCGAAGGGATTGCCGGTCATGCCCTTTTCAAAGGCCTCGCGGATCTTCGACTGGTTCTCGCGGAAATTGGCCATGCTGGCTTCGAGATAGGAGGGCATCAGCGCCTGCATCGAATTGCCGTACATGCCGATCAGCTGCCTCAGAAAGCTGACCGGGAGCATCTGCTGGCTGCCGTTCGCCTCTTCATCCATGATGATCTGCGTCAGGATCGAATGGGTGATGTCGTCGCCCGTCTTGGCGTCGAGCACCTGGAAGTCGACGTTCTCGCGCACCATCCGGGCGAGATCCTCGAGCGTGATGTAGCTCGACGACGCGGTGTTGTAGAGCCGCCGGTTGGCGTATTTCTTGATGATCACGGCATCGTCCGATGCCGCCTTCGACCGTCCCACCATTCTCATTATCCCGTTAGTTGACGCCTCGGTCTTAGCACTTGCACAAGCTGCGGTGCAATATCGCCGTCCGGCCAGGTCAACCGCGGCGAAGTCGCCCGCCGATAATCGTCAGCAGTTCGTATTGTGAAAGAACGTTTTGCTGCGCAGCATCGACGATGTTCCAGGGGACCTCCAGCCAGTCGCCCGCCCGCAGATCCGGGGCGGCGACAAGATCGACCACCACCATGTCCATCGACACCTTGCCGAGGATAGGCAGGGCCCGGCCCGCCTGATGCAACGCGCCGCCGGGGCCGCGGCTGCGCAGGAAACCGTCGGCATAACCGATCGAGACCGTGCCGACCCGCATGTGGGCAGGGGCGATGAAGGTGGCGTTGTAGCCCACGCCCTCGCCGGGCGCGAGCTGCCGGCATTGCAGCAGCTGCGCCTCGACACGCACGACGGGGCGGATATGCTCCGCAAGCTCTTCGCGCGGGATTCCGCCGTAGAGCGCGAGGCCCGGGCGGGTGACGTCGAAGGCGAAATCCGGCCCCAGTGCGATACCCGCGCTGTTGGCGAGGCTGAGGCGGCGGTGCGGGATGGTTTCGGCCACCTCCCCCAGCAGTTCGGCCTGCATCCGGTTCATCGCGGTCTTCTCGTCGGCGCTGGCGAGATGGCTCATCAGGATGTCGATGTCGAGCGCGGCGATCCGCGGGTCGGCGACCTCGGAAAGCGCGATGCCGAGGCGGTTGATCCCGGTGTCGATCATCAGGTGGCAGGTTCCGCCCCCGCTCTGCGTCCAGAGCGCGGCCTGTTCGAGCGAGTTGATCACCGGCACCGCACCGCTTGCGCGGGCATAGGCGCAGTCGGCTTCGGAAAGCGGACCGTGCAGCACCGCGATCTGCGCGGCAGGGACATGGCGCGCAACCGCGGCGACCTCGCTCCAATGCGCGACGAAGAAGGCCTTGCACCCGGCATCGCGCAGCACCGGCACGCAATTGTCGACCCCGAGCCCATAGGCATCGGCCTTGACCGCCGCGCCCGCGCCGGCGCTGCCCGACAGCGCATCGAGCGCGCGCCAATTGGCGGCGAGCGCCTGTCCATCGACGGTCAATCTCAGGGTCGGCGGAGGCGCCGGAACATCATTCATCGACGAAATCTCTCGGCGGGCCGCCGGGCAGGCCCCACCACGCCACCACCAGCCCGAAGGCGACCACGCCCCAGGTGTACCACAGGCCGGAATAGATGTTGCCGGTGCTTGCCACGATCACCCCGGCGATCAGCGGCAGGAACCCGCCGAGATAGCCCGCGCCGATGTGGTAGGGGATCGACATCGAGGAATAGCGGATCTTGGGGGGGAACATCTCGGACAGCAGCGCCGCGACCGAGCCATAGGTCAGCGCCGAGAGCATCCCCAGCGCGAGCAGCACGCCGACGATGCCAAGGACGTTGGCGAAGCCCGGCCGCTGCTTGGTGAAGTCGAAGCCATGAGCCGACAGCGCGCCGCGGAGGCCTTCGGTCCGCGCGGCCGGACTGGCGAGCCACGCCGGGGCGATGGCAACCGGTTCCCCGCCGACGGTGAGCGCCAGCGTGTCGGCCGGGGTCAGCGTGTAGGGCACGCCCGAGGCGGTCAGCGTCTCGAGCACCTTGCCGCAATCGGTCTGCTCCTTGGCGAAGAGTTCGGCGAAGGGATCCGTCTCGCAGGCCGGGCCGCTGACCACGATCGGGGTGCGCTCGGCCGCAGCGGCGAGCCCGGGATTGGCGAGGCTGCCCATCGCCCAGAACAGCGGGAACAGCAGCACCAGCGTCGCCGCGGCGCCGATGATGATCGGCTTCTTGCGCCCCACCCGGTCCGACCACTTGCCGACCACCAGGTAGAAACTCATCGCGATCAGGCCCGAGGCGAGGAGGATCAGCTCGACCACCTCGTCATCGACATGCATCGGGCCGCGCAGGAAGCTCATGCCGGAGAAGAAGGCGGTGTACCAGATCGTGGTCAGCACGCCGGTGATCCCGAACAGCGCAACGAAGATGCGCTTCTTGTTGCCCGGGTAGGTGAAGCTTTCGATGAAGGGATTGCCTGAGGTTTCCCCTGCCGCCTTCATCGCCCTGAACACCGGACTTTCGGAGAGCTTGAGGCGCATCCACAGCGAGATCGCCAGCAGCGCCAGCGAGAGGACGAAAGGCACGCGCCAACCCCAGGCGGCGAAGGCATCGGCGGGGATCAGGAAGCGGCAGGCAAGCACGACGATGATCGACAGCACGAAGCCGCCCGCGACGCTCGCCTGGATGAAGCTGGTGTAATAGCCACGCTTTTCGGGCGGGGCGTGCTCGGCGACGTAGATCGCCGCGCCCCCGTATTCACCGCCCAGCGCCAGGCCCTGGACGATCCGCAAGCCGATGACGATGATCGGCGCCGCCATGCCGATCGTGTCGACCGTGGGGATCAGACCCACGCCCGCGGTGGCGATGCCCATCAGGGTGACGGTGACGAGGAAGGTGTACTTGCGCCCCAGCCTGTCGCCCAGAAAGCCGAACAGGATCGCCCCCAGCGGGCGGAAGGCGAAGCCCACCGCGAAGGTCGACCACACCAGCAGCAGGCCGAGCGTCTCGTTGTCGGTGGCGTAGAAGGCGTCCTTGAGGATGTAGGCGAGCGTGCCGTAGATGAAGAAGTCGTACCATTCGAAGATGGTGCCCGCGCTCGACGCGCCGATCACCAGGCGGATTTCCTTCTCGCTCGGTTCGCGCGACCCGAGCGTCTGTGCCTCTGCCATGTTCACCTCGTCCCCTGTGCCGCCCGCAGGCGGGCGCAATCGCTGGCCTATGTCCCTAGCGTCAGGCCGCGGCGCTTGAAAGCGCCTTGCAGGCAGCCTTCCACGGCAGCAGCACCGCGCCGTGGCGACCGGAGTGTTCGCGCGCCGGTGCAAGCGCCGCGATCCCGGGCCATGCCGGCAGATCGCCCTCGCCCGCCAGCCAGCGCTCGAGTGCATCGGTGGTCAGCCGGACTCCGCCCGGATTGTCTCCTCTCACCCCCTGCGCCAGCAGCGCCGCGGAGGCCTGCCCGATCGCGCAGGCACTGACCTTCATCCCGACGCCCGAGACGAGGCCGTCAGCGTCGAGCGCAAGGCCGAGAGTGATCACGCTGCCGCAGGTGCGCGAGCGCTCTTCGGCCCGCAGCGGGAGGTCTTCGGTCAGGGGAAAACCGGCAAGACCGGTCGCAAGGCCGAGAATCTCGGGCGTGTAGAGTTTTGAGGGGACATGCGCGCGCACCGGTCTACTTGACCGCCCTGGCCCGCGCCGCGTCCTCCACTTCCGCTTCGCGGCGCAGCTGTTCCCGGCGTGCGGCGATCATCGGAACCAGCTGGCGCGAGAAGGCATCGGCGGCGGGATAGGTGCGCGCGGTGGTGACCCAGGTCGGTCGGCCCTTGTAGCCCCAACCCTCGTCGAAACTGAGCGCGAGCAGCGAAAAGGCGAACACCCCGATCAGCGCGCCCTTCACCGCGCCGAAGCCGAAGCCGAGCACCCGATCGATCGGGCCGAGGATCGCTCCGTCCGAAGCGCCGCTGATATTCGCGGCGATGAGCTTCATCGCGGCATAGGGGATCAGCAGCAGCAACACGAAGGCAAACACCGGTGTGAGCCGCGCAGATTGAAACAGGTCGGAGAACGAAGGCGTCAGCACCGGGTGAAGGAAATGCACGGCCAGGGCGGCAAAGACCCACGCGGCGAGCGAGAGCACCTCCTGCACCAATCCGCGCAGGAAACCGCCGATCGCGGCGACCGCGACGATGAACAGGAAGATGAAGTCGAGCCCGGCCATGGCGAAACGCGTCTATGCCGAGCCCATCACGCGGTCAACGAGGTTCGCGAGCGCGGCAAGCCCCGTGTAAGCTTTCGCCTCGCTGCCCTCGGCGATCCCCGGAGGCCCGAAGGAGCGCGAAAAGCCCAGCTTGGCCGCCTCGCGCAGGCGCAGCGGGGCGTGGGCGACCGGACGAATCTCTCCCGCAAGGCTAACCTCGCCGAACCACGCCGCCTTGTCGGGCAGCGGCTTGTCGGCCAGGGCGGAGACCAGCGCGGCGGCGACCGCGAGATCGGCCGCCGGATCGGTCAGGCGGTATCCCCCGGCGATGTTGAGATAGACCTCTGCCGAGGAGAAGTTGAGCCCGCAGCGCGATTCGAGCACCGCCAGCAGCATCGCGAGCCGCCCCGAATCCCAGCCCACCACCGCCCGGCGCGGGGTCGCGCCCGATTGCAGGCGCACGATCAGCGCCTGGATCTCGACCAGCACCGGCCGCGTCCCCTCGAGCGCCGGGAACACCGAGCTGCCCGCCAGCGGCTGCTCGCGGCCCGACAGGAACAGCAGCGAAGGGTTGGCGACCTCCTCCAGCCCTGCCGCCGCCATCGCGAACACGCCGATCTCGTCGACCGCACCGAAGCGGTTCTTGAGCGCGCGCAGGATGCGATACTGGTGGCTGCGTTCGCCCTCGAAGCTCATCACCACGTCGACCATGTGCTCGAGCACACGCGGACCGGCGATCGTGCCGTCCTTGGTGACATGGCCGACCAGCACCAGCGCACAGCCGCTTTCCTTGGCATAGCGGATCAGTTCGAGGGCGCAGCCGCGGACCTGGCTGACCGTGCCCGGCGCGCCCTCGATCATGTCGGAATGCATGGTCTGGATCGAATCGATCACCAGCAGCGCCGGCGGATCGCCCTGCCCCAGCGTTGTCAGGATGTCGCGCACCGAGGTTTCGGAGGCGAGCCGAATCGGCGCGTCGGCCACGCCCATGCGCGCGGCGCGAAGTCGCACCTGCCCGGCAGCCTCCTCGCCGCTGACATAGACGACGTCGTTGCCCCCGCGGGCGATGGTCGCCG
This sequence comes from Porphyrobacter sp., assembly GCA_016125555.1. Classification (GTDB taxonomy): domain Bacteria; phylum Pseudomonadota; class Alphaproteobacteria; order Sphingomonadales; family Sphingomonadaceae; genus Erythrobacter. The sequence continues at coordinate 80,951 of WGLN01000001.1, read as the reverse complement.
CGGTCTGGAGCAACAGGGTCGACTTGCCGATCCCCGGATCGCCGCCCATCAGCACCGCGCTGCCCGGCACCAGCCCGCCGCCCAGCGCGCGGTCGAACTCGGCCAGCCCGGTCGACTTCCTGACCGGCAGCTGCGTGGGCGCATTCAAGGGCTCGAAAGCCAGCGCCCGCCCCCCGCGCGACAGGTCGTGCTTCTGCGAGAACACTGTCGCGGGCACATCCTCGACCAGCGTGTTCCATTCCGCGCAATCGGCGCACTGACCCTGCCAGCGTGGGCTCACCGACCCGCAGGCCTGACACACATAGCGGCGTTTCGATTTTGCCATGCGCGGAATCCATAAACGGAACAGAATTAGAACGCAATTGCATTGCAGCACTGTTGCGGGCAAGAAGCGCGCCATGCGCCACAAGGAACTGCGCCTTGCCCTCGTCTGCTACGGCGGCGTCAGCCTTGCGGTCTACATGCATGGCATCACCAAGGAAATCTGGCACCTTGCCCGCGCAAGCCGCGCCTTCCATCAGCCCGGCGCGGCGCCGCTCGAGGGGGGGGTGGCCGAGGCCTACCGCGACCTGCTCGCCGCGATCGAGCGCGAGGACGGCATCAAGCTGCGCGTTCTGCCCGACATCCTGACCGGGGCGAGCGCGGGCGGCATCAACGCCGTCTTTCTCGCCCAGGCGATCCACGCCGGGCACAGCCTCGAACCGCTGACGGCGCTGTGGCTCGAGAATGCCGATGTCAGCGAACTGACCGATCCCGATGCCGAGCCGATGTGGCGCTACGCCAAGTTCTGGGCGCAGCCGATCGCCGAATGGTTCCTGAGCCGCCCGGGCAACGCGGTGAGCGCGACCGTCTCGCCCGAGACCCGCGCCGAGGTGCGGCACAAGGTCTCGCGCTTCGTCCGCGGGCGCTGGTTCAGCCCGCCCTTCTCGGGCGCGCGGTTCTCGGCGATGCTCTACGAGGCGCTGGCGAAGATGGCGTCCGAAGGCGACGGGGCCAGCCTGCTGCCGCCCGGCCACCCGATCGACCTTGCGGTGACCGCCACCGATTTTCGCGGCCATCCCCACACGCTGCGGCTCAATTCGCCGCCGCAGGTGGAGGAGATGGAGCACCGCCTGCCGATCTGCTTCCGCGCCCGGGTCGGTGCGCAGCCCGAACAGCCGCTTGCCGACCGGCTCGAACTGGTGCTCGCCGCGCGCGCCACGGCAAGCTTCCCGGGCGCTTTCCCGCCGCTGGGTCTTGCGGAAATCGACGCGCTGGCAGAAACCGAGGGGCATCACTGGGCCACCCGCGGCGCCTTCCTCGGGCGGATCATGCCCGAACGGGTGCGCGAGGGCACGGTGGGCGAGGCGGCGCTGATCGACGGTTCGGTGCTGGTCAACGCGCCCTTCGGCATGGCGCTCGCCGCGCTCAACGGGCGTCCGGCACAGCGCGAGGTCGACCGGCGCTTCGTCTATATCGACCCGCGCCCCGATGCGCCCGCGATCACCCCGGCCGGCCCGCCGCGCGAAATCGGCTTCTTCGGCGCGATCTTCGGTTCGCTTTCGACCATCCCGCGCGAACAGCCGATCCGCGATGACCTCGAACGCATCGAGCAGCAATCGCGCGACGCGGCGCGGCTGAAGCGGATCGTGATGGATCTCCAGCCCGATATCGACCGTGCGGTGGAAAAGCTGTTCGGCTACACCTTCCTGCTCGATCGCCCCACCCCCAAGCGGCTCGCGGGGTGGCGGGCCAAGGCGCAGCAGGCCGCTGCCGAGCGCGCGGGCTATGCCTTCGGCGCCTATGCGCTTGCCAAGTTCGACGCGATCCTCGACCAGTTGGCACGGCTGACCTTGCGCGCCGCAGGCGATCCGCGGGCCGAGGCAGCCCCGCTGGTGGCGGCGCTGCGCGGCGCGCTGGCCGAACGGGGCCTCGCCCAGCTGAGCGGCGCCGAAGGTGGAGCGAGCCCGGAGGCGATCGCCTTCTTCCGCGCCCACGACACCGGCTTCCGCATCCGCCGTCTGCAGATGCTCGCGCGCAAGCTGTCGCGCGACTGGGAGCTCGATCCCGACATCCCCGACGACGCGCTCGACCGCGCGCGCGACCGGCTCTACGCGATCCTCGCGCTCTATCACCGCGCCGACGAGGGGGTGCTCGGCAATCCGCATTACGCAACGCTGGCGAAGCGGGCCAGGGAGGCGCCGGCGGCGGTGCTCGATTTCCTCGCCACCGAACGCCTGCTGCCGACCACCGATCTGCGGGCGGAGGAAATGCTGATCGCGGCGCTCGAGGACATGCCCAAATTGCTCAAGCGGCGGATGCTGCTGAGCTATCTCGGCTTTCCGTTCTACGACGTTGCCACCCTTCCCCTGACCCGCCGGGAAGGTCTCGACGAATTCAACCCGGTGCGGATCGATCGCATCTCGCCCGACGATGCGCGTTCGATCCGCGAAGGAGGCACGGCGGCAACCCTGCGCGGCGTCGAGTTCTACAATTTCGGCGCCTTCTTCAGCCGCGACTACCGCGAGAACGACTACCTGTGGGGGCGGCTCCACGGAGCGGAGCGGATGATCGACCTCGTGGCCTCGACCGTCCCCGGCGGCCTTTCGGAAGCGCGCATCCGCGAGGCCAAGCGCGCGGTGTTCCTCGCGGTGCTCGAAGAGGAGGAGATCGCCGGGCGCTGCCAGCGCGGGTTGCTCGACCAGATCCGTCTCGAAGTGCGCGAGCGGATGGGCTAGCGGGCCGGCGCGAAGAACAGCAGCATCACGAGCCGCGCGTCATCGGGCGTCGTGCCGAAGCCGGGCGCGGCATCGTGGAACTGCCACGGCGAGAACAGCAGCAGCCGGTTGAACCGGGCGGGCACGCGCAGGACGCGCTCCCACTTCGCGGGCGTCGCCGTGTCCTTGTTGACGACGTCCTCCACCAGCGCGTTGATGTCGGCATAGCCCGAGGCGGCGAGGCGCGCAGGGTCCTGCGGGACGCTCTCGAGCCCGGTGCGCTTGTGGCGGAAGAAATCGGTTCCGCCAGCGCCCGGTCGCGCGCAATCCTCAGGGCGCGAAAGATAGAGGATGCCCGAATAGGCCGCCGGGTCGATGTGCACCCCGCTCCTGCCCTTGTCGCCCTTGCGCGTGAGGCGGCAGGCCCCGTGCTGCGTGCCGGGTGCCGGGCCAAGCCGCAGCCCGAGCAGGCGCGAGACCGCCGCGTCCACCGCGCCGGTATCGAGCCGGGTCGTCGAATTGCAGCCCGGAAAATTGCCGTGCTGCCTCGCCGGGTCATAGTCCAGCGCCAGCGCCGCGCGGCGCGCCGCCCAGGGGTCTTTCAGGAAGTCGTCGACGATCAGGAGAGAAGGCAGCATTTAGCGCCGCTCAGCCCCCGAACGCGTCCTTGAGCTTGTCGAAGAAGCCCCGGCTTTCGGGGCATTCGTCGCCCGTTTCGGTGGCGCGGAACTCCTCGAGGATTTCCTTCTGCCGGCGCGACAGCTTGGTGGGCGTTTCGACCACGATCTCCGCCACCAGATCGCCGCGACCACGGCCCTGCAGCACCGGCATCCCCGCCCCGCGGATGCGCAGCTGCTTGCCCGACTGGATGCCGGCGGGGATATCGAGCTTGTTGGTCGAACCGTCGAGATCGGGAATCTCCACGCAGCCGCCCAGCGCCGCGGTGGTGAAGCTCACCGGCACGCGGGTCATCAGCGCGGTGCCCTCGCGCTCGAACACGCGGTGGGGCTGGACGTGGAGGAAGATGTAGAGATCGCCCGGCGGCGCGCCGCGCTGCCCGGCCTCGCCCTTGCCCGACAGGCGGATGCGGGTGCCGGTGTCGACGCCGGCGGGGATATCGACCTTGAGTGCCTGCGGGCGATCGACCCGGCCTTCGCCGCGGCAGACCTTGCACGGGTCCTCGATCACGCTGCCGCGCCCGCCGCAGGTGGGGCACGGGCGCTCGATCACGAACAGCCCCTGCTTGGCGCGGACCGAGCCCATGCCGTGGCACAGGTTGCACTGGCGCTCGGACGTGCCGGGCGTCGCGCCCGATCCGTCGCAGGTGTCGCAGACCTGGCTGACCTCGATCTCGATCTCGGTGGACTTGCCGTGGAAGGCTTCCTCGAGGCTGATCTGCATGTCGTAGCGCAGGTCCGCGCCGCGGCGGTTCTGCTGGCGCGCCGCGCCGCCGCCGCCGAAGGCGCTGCCGAAGATCGTCTCGAAGATGTCGCCGATGTCGGCGAAGTCGCCGCGCCCGCCCGCGCCGAACGGACCGCCGCCCCCGCCGCCGTTCATCCCCTGGGTGAAGGCCTCGTGGCCATACCGGTCGTAGGCGGCGCGCTTCTGCGGGTCCTTGAGGCAGTCATAGGCCTCGTTGATCGCCTTGAACTTGGCCTCGCAGGTCGCATCGCCCGGATTGCGGTCCGGGTGGAACTTCATCGCGAGCTTGCGGTAGGCACTCTTGAGCGTCGCCCCGTCCGCATCGCGCGAGACCTCGAGCGTCTGGTAGTAATCAAGCTGGGCGCTGGACATGGGTCTGACCTATTCCCCGTAGCCGGTCGCCACCGCCGCCCCGGTCGCGAAGACCGGGAACGGCGGCGGCAATCCGGGTTGCATCGGGGCCTTAGCCCTTCTTGTCTTCGTCGACCTCGGAGAACTCGGCGTCGACGACGTCCTCGTCGGCGGGCTTCTCTTCTCCGGCAGCAGCCTCGCCGCCCGCATCGGGCCCTGCGGCCTGCTGCTGTTCGTAGATCTGCTGGCCCATCTTCATCGCCGCCTCGGTCAAGGCCTGCGCCTTGGCGTTGATGTCATCGGCATCCCCGCCTTCGAGCGCGGTCTTGGTCGCCGCAATGGCTTCCTCGACCGCCGACTTGGTCGCGGCGTCGATCTTGTCGCCGTGTTCGGCAAGCTGCTTTTCGGTCGCGTGGACGAGGCTGTCGGCCTGGTTGCGCGCTTCCGCGGCAGCCCGACGCTTCTTGTCCTCCTCCGCGAACTTCTCGGCGTCCTTGACCATCTGGTCGATGTCGTTGTCCGACAACCCGCCCGAGGCCTGGATCTTGATCGTCTGCTCCTTGCCGGTGCCCTTGTCCTTGGCGCTGACCGAGACGATGCCGTTGGCGTCGATGTCGAAGGTCACCTCGATCTGCGGCACGCCGCGCGGCGCCGGCGGAATGCCGATCAGGTCGAAATTGCCGAGCAGCTTGTTGTCCGCCGCCATCTCGCGCTCGCCCTGATAGACCTTGATCGTCACCGCGTTCTGGTTGTCCTCGGCGGTCGAGTAGGTCTGGGTCTTCTTGGTCGGGATGGTGGTGTTGCGGTCGATCATCCGGGTGAACACGCCGCCGAGCGTCTCGATGCCCAGCGAAAGCGGGGTCACGTCGAGCAGCAGCACGTCCTTGACATCGCCCTGCAGCACGCCCGCCTGGATCGCCGCGCCCATGGCGACGACTTCATCGGGGTTCACGCCCGTGTGCGGCTTGGCACCGAAGAACTGTTCGACCACCTCGCGCACCTTGGGCATCCGGGTCATCCCGCCGACGAGGATCACCTCGTCGACCTGATCCTTGGTGATGCCGGCATCCGCCAGCGCCTTCTTGCACGGTTCGAGCGTGCGCTGGATCAGGGTGTCGACCATCTTTTCGAGGTCGGCGCGGGTGATCGTTTCCACGAGGTGCAGCGGGGTGGTGCTGCCGCCTTCCATGCGCGCGGTGATGAAGGGCAGGTTGATTTCCGTGGTGGCCGCGCTCGACAGCTCGATCTTGGCCTTTTCCGCGGCTTCCTTGAGGCGCTGGAGCGCGAGCTTGTCGCTCTTGAGGTCCATGCCCTCCTTCTTCTTGAACTGGTCGGCCAGCCATTCGACGATCGCGCTGTCGAAGTCCTCGCCGCCCAGGAAGGTGTCGCCATTGGTCGACTTCACCTCGAACACGCCGTCGCCGATCTCGAGAATCGAGATGTCGAAAGTGCCGCCACCGAGGTCATAGACCGCGATGGTCTTGCCGTCGTCCTTCTCGAGCCCGTAGGCGAGCGCGGCGGCGGTCGGCTCGTTGATGATGCGCAGCACTTCGAGGCCCGCGATCTGCCCGGCGTCCTTGGTGGCCTGGCGCTGGGCGTCGTTGAAGTAGGCGGGCACGGTGATGACGGCCTGCGTCACGGTCTCGCCGAGATAGCTTTCGGCGGTTTCCTTCATCTTCTGCAGGATGAAGGCGGAAATCTGCGAGGGGCTGTATTCCTGTCCGCCGGCCTCGACCCAGGCATCGCCGTTCTTGCCCTTGACGATGTCATAGGGGACGAGCTCCATGTCCTTCTTGGTCAGCGGGTCGTCGAAGCGGCGGCCGATCAGGCGCTTGATCGCGAACAGGGTATTGTCGGGATTGGTGACCGCCTGGCGCTTGGCCGGCTGGCCGATCAGGCGTTCGCCGTCCTTGGTGAAGGCGACGATCGAGGGCGTGGTGCGCGCGCCTTCGGAATTCTCGATGACCTTGGGCTTGCCGCCGTCCATCACGGCGACGCAGGAATTGGTGGTACCGAGGTCGATGCCGATAACTTTACCCATTGTTTCCCCATCCATCTGGAAGATTGTTGGACACCCCCTTTTGCGCCTCCCCCGGTCGAGGCAAGGCGCTTCGGCGGCTCGTTTGTGAGCGCGATATAGGTGCGGTTTTGCTTGGCACAAGACTTGGGAGCCCCTAGTTTTCGGCCATTCCAAAAGGGAGCATAAGAACGTGAAAAACAGACCAGGATCGGTTTCGGGGATGCGCGGGAGCATGCTGGCAGCCGTACTCGGGGCGGCCATTCTGGGCCTATCGGCCTGCGGCGGCGAAGCCGACACCGCAGCGGTCGAGGCCGCCCCCGGGCAAGTGCCCGGCATGACCATCAGCAATGCGCGACTGGTGCTCGCCCCGGTCGCCGGCAATCCGGCGGCGGTCTACTTCGATCTGGACTATGAGGGCGATCAGGGCCTGACGATCCGCAAGGCCGAGGTCGAGGGCGCGGGCATGACGATGATGCACGATTACGGCGAATACGACTTCAAGGTGCAGATGATGGAGGCGCTGCCGATCGCGCTCAAGAAAGGCACCAAGGTCGCCTTCGAGCCCGGCGGGCTGCATGTCATGGCGATGAACCCGCCTGCCGACTTGAAGCCCGGCGACAAAGTCAAGGTGACGCTCACCATGTCGGGCGGGGCAACCCAGGTGTTCGAGGCCGAGGTGCGCGCCGCGGGCGAAGAACGCTGAACAGCGCGCCGGCAGGGTCGGACCAGGCGGCGCGCGGCGAAGGTGCGCCCGTGGTCTGCCCCGCCGGCGGCATCCGCAAGCTGACGGCTGGCGAGGTGGCGCTGGTCGGGTCGGTCTTCGGTCAGGCTGTTGCCTGTCACGAGGTCACGGTCAGGCGACGCAGGTTCTTTCCCCTGCAACCGCGCAAGGTGACGATGGCGCCGATGGGACATCTCCACTTCCACCCGCGCGCGGACCATTACTGCGACGATTTCGCCGCCGCGCCGCTGCATCTTCAGGCGCATTTCATCCACGAGATGACGCACGTCTGGCAGGCCCAAACGCGCGGGCGCTGGTATCTCGTGCTGCACCGCCATCCGTGGTGCCGGTACGACTATGCGATCCGGCCGGGGTGGACGCTGACGCGCTACGGCATCGAGCAGCAGGCCGAGATCGTGCGCCACGCCTTTCTGCTGCGCGAAGGGGCGAGCGTGCCGGGGGCTCCGCCGCTCGCCGCCTATGCCGCGATCATTCCCTTCTGGCAGGGACCGCGCGCCTGATCCCGCGGACTAGTCCGGGCAGCGCACCTGATACTCGCGGCCATATTCGTCGACCCGGTAGCAGTCGCCATTGTCCTTCTTCTTGAGCGCACCGCCGACCGCGCCCGCAGCTGCGCCGATCGCAGCCCCGGTGCCGACATCGCCGCCGGTCACCGCACCCACCGCCGCGCCCGCAGCCGCGCCGACGCCCGCGCCTTCGACGGCGTAATTATCCGCGCAGGCCCCGAGCGAAAGCGCGCAGGCTGCACCGAGAGCGGTCATTTTCAGGCGATGTTTCATCGTGCTTCTCCATTGATGTTGTCGTCCAACCATCAACGGGAAAGCGCAGGGCGCTGTTCCTCCGCTCGTCGCGGGGGCAGGGCTAGTCGGGCTTCTTCGCCACCGCCACCATCGCTGCGCGCAGCAGGCGGTCCTTGATCATCCACCCCGACTGAAGCTCCTGCACGATCGTGCCCGGCTCGGCATCGCTGGTCGGCACTTCGAGCATCGCCTGGTGCTGATTTGGGTCGAGCGGCAGGCCCTGTGCTGCGATGCGGGTGATGCCGTGGCTGGCGAAGACCTTCTCCAGCTCGCGCTGGGTCGCCTCGAGGCCGACCACCAGGCCTTTCATGCTGTCCTCGGCGCGAAGGCTTTCGGGGATCGCCTGCACCGCGCGGGCGAGATTGTCGGCGACGGAGAGGATGTCGCGCGCGAAACCGGTCGCAGCATAGGCGCGCGCCTCGTCCTTCTCGCGTTCCAGACGGCGGCGCACGTTCTGGGTCTCGGCCTGGGCATAGAGCACGTCCTGCTTGGCCGCCTCGAGATCGCGGCGCAGCGCCGCGAGCGCCTCGCCGAGCGCGTCCGCGCCCTTGTCCTCCTCGCCCGCGTCCGCACCGTCGTCGAGAAACTCTTCCGGAACGCCCTTCAATTCATCTTCCGCCGCGGCGTCGCGCGGCTTGTCGTTATCGATCATGTCGTATGGCTTTCATTCAAGCGATAAGCTTGCCCAGCGAACGGGCTGTGAGGTCCACCATGGGGACAACCCGCGCGTAATTCAACCGCGTCGGGCCGATGACGCCGAGCACGCCGACCACCCGGCCCTCGCGGTCGCGATAGGGCGAGGCGATGACGCTCGAACCGGACAGCGCGAAGAGGCGGTTTTCCGATCCGATGAAGATGCGGGTCGCCTCGGCATCGCGCGCCGAATCGAGCAATTCGGCGACCGACTGCTTGTTCTCGAGGTCTTCGAGCAACATCCGCACCCGCTCGATATCGCCGAGCGCGCTTTCGTCGAGCAGGTTCGCCGCGCCGCGCACGATCAGCACCGGGCGTGCGGCGGCATCCTCGCTCCAGACGGCAAGGCCGCGCTCGACAAGGTCGCGCGAGGCATCGTCGAGCTGCGATCGGCCAGTGGAGATCTCGGCGCGCATCGCGCTCGCTGCCTCGGCGAGCGTGCGTCCGGCGAGCCTCGCGGTGATGTAATTCGACGCCTGGTCGAGCGCGCTCGCGGACAGCGCCCCGCCGATGGTGAGAATGCGGTTCTCGACCGCGCCATCCTCGCCCACCAGCACGGCGAGCGCGCGGCCCTGACCGAGATCGACGAGGCTGAACTGCGCCAGCCGCTGTTCGCGCTGCGGCACCAGCACCATCCCCGCCGCACCCGAAAGGTCGGAAAGGATCGCACTCGCCTGCTTCAAGGCCGCCTCGACCGGCCCGGCCTCGGCCAGACGCGCCTCGATCGCGGCCTGTTCCTGCATTGTCGGCTCGGCGACGCGCATCATCCCGTCGACGAAGATGCGCAGACCCGCATCGGTGGGCATCCGTCCTGCGCTGGTATGCGGCGCGGCCAGCAGGCCGAGGCCTTCGAGGTCCGCCAGCACCGAGCGGATCGAGGCGGGCGAGAGATTGAGCGTGCCATCGGACGCCAGCGTCTTGGACCCGACCGGCTGCCCGCTCTCGATATATTCCTCCACCACGCGCCGGAAAATCTCGCGGGCGCGTTCGGTCAGGTCGGTGATCGGAAGCGAGGCCATGCGGGCCGGGATACTGATTTTTTCGCGAACCCTCAATTTCCCTCGGGCGAAAGCTTGTCGAAGGCGGGCGCTTTCCTCTAGCGCGGCGCCGAGACAGCAAAGGACATCATCATGCGCCCATCCGGACGCGCGCCCGACGAGATGCGCGCCATCACCATCGAGACCGGTTTCACCCGCCACGCGGAAGGCTCGTGCCTGATCGGCTTCGGCGACACCCGCGTGCTGTGCACCGCGAGCGTCGAGAAGGGCGTGCCGCCATGGCTGCGGGGCAAGGGCGAAGGCTGGGTGACGGGCGAATACTCGATGCTCCCGCGCGCCACCCACACCCGCGGGGCGCGCGAGGCCGCCAAGGGCAAGCAGTCGGGCCGCACACAGGAAATCCAGCGGCTGATCGGGCGCAGCCTTCGTGCGGTGGTCGATCTCCAGAAGCTCGGCGAGCGGCAGATCACCCTCGATTGCGACGTCTTGCAGGCCGACGGCGGCACCCGCACCGCGGCGATTTCCGGCGCGTGGATCGCGCTGCGGCTTGCGGTCAACGGGTTGATGGCCTCGGGCGACATCAAGCAGGATCCGATTTCGGCGCAGGTCGCGGGCATCTCCTGCGGCATTTACAAGGGCACGCCCGTCCTCGATCTCGACTACGACGAGGATTCGAACGCCGAGGCTGACGGCAACTTCGTGCTGCTCTCGGGCGGCAAGATCGCCGAGGTGCAGGCGACCGCGGAGGGCGCGACCTATGACGAGGAAGGCCTGCTGCGCCTGCTGCGGCTCGCCCGCATCGGTGCCGACCGCATCTTTGCGGCGCAGTTGGATGCAACAGCCTCGCGATGATCAACGCCGTCACCTACTATATTACCGAAGACGACTATGCTTCGTTCCTGCGGCTGATGTCAGCACGTGCCATGCCGCGCTTTGCTTTGACTGTAGCAGGTTTTGTCGCAATTGTGTCAGCGGCTGGCTTTCTATTGAGTGAGCCCTATGTGAGCATTGGGGCAGTGGCTGGCGGGCTTGTTGCCATCGGTGTCACGCTGATTGTTGGTCGCAATTTTACGATTCCCCGGAATGTTGAGAAGGTCTTCAGCGAGTATGCTTTGATCCAAGAAGAGATGACGTTGAGCGTGACGAGCGAGAAGTTTTCAATCTCGCAAGCGTCGGGTCACGTCGCAATGTTGTGGGGCAAAGTCGCGATGTGGAACGAGAATGACCGCGTCCTTTTAATCCACCCCAACCGCAATTTGGCCTATATCCTCCCAAAGCAGGCCCTCGGGTCGGAGCGGCACGAGTATATCAAACAGCGGCTCGTCGAAAATGGCCTCCCGCACAAAGGGAAACTCCGCAAATGACACGCCGCCTCGGCTCCGGCACGTTGGTGATCGCCACGCATAATGCGGGCAAGCTCAAGGAGATTTCCGCGCTGCTCGATCCTTACGGGGTGAAGTGCATCTCCGCCGGATCATTGGGCCTGCCCGAGCCGGCCGAGACCGGGACGACCTTTGCCCAGAACGCCCTGCTCAAGGCGCGCGCGGCGGCGGAGGCTTCGGGGCTGGCGGCGCTCGCCGATGACAGCGGGCTTTCGGTGGCGGCGCTCGATGGCCGCCCCGGCGTCTACACCGCCGACTGGGCCGAACGGCAGTGGTTCGAGGGCGCACCGGGCCGCGACTGGTACATGGCGATGGGCAAGGTCGAGGGGATGCTGGCCGAGAAAGGCGCAGGCGTCGATCGCTCCGCCGCCTTCCACTGCGTTCTCGCATTGGCGTGGCCAGACGGCGAATATGCGATCTACGAGGGACGCTGCGAGGGCAGCCTCACCTGGCCGCCGCGCGGGGAGATGGGTTTCGGCTACGACCCGGTCTTCGTGCCCACCGGCCGCGCGCAGACCTTCGCCGAGATCGCGCCGGAAGAAAAGCACGCGATCAGCCACCGCGCCGATGCCTTCGCCAAGCTGGTCGCGGAGCAGTTCGGCGGCTAGACTGCTTGCCCATGGCCCGCGCGCTCTACATCCACTGGCCCTTCTGCGCGAAGAAATGCCCCTATTGCGACTTCAACTCGCATGTCCGCGAGAGCGTGGACGTTGCGGGCTGGCAGGCGGCGCTGATCGCCGACATGCGCGCCGAGGCGCAAGTGGCGGGCGGCGAGAGCCTCACTTCGATCTTCTTCGGCGGCGGCACGCCCTCGCTGATGCCGCCCGCGCTGGTGGCCGCGCTGCTCGCCGAGGCCGAGCGTCTGTGGGGCTTCGCGCCCGACATCGAGATCACGCTGGAGGCCAATCCCTCCTCGGTCGAGGCGGCGAAGTTCGAAGGGCTGGCCGCGGCCGGGGTGAACCGCGTGTCGCTGGGCGTGCAGTCGCTGGACGATGCAGAGCTGCGCTTCCTCGGGCGGCTGCACGGCGCGGACGAGGCGCTTGCCGCGCTGGAGACGGCGCAGGCGCACTTCGCCCGCGTCAGCTTCGACCTGATCTACGCCCTGCCCGGCCACACGCCCGACCTGTGGCGCGGGCGGCTGGCGCGGGCGCTGTCCCTGGGCACCGGGCATCTCTCGCTCTACCAGCTCACCATCGAACCCGGCACGCGCTTCGCCAGCGACGTACGGCGCGGGCGGCTGGTGCCGCTCGACGATGATGCCGCCGCCGAGCTGTTCGACCTGACGCAGGAAATGACCGCCGCCGCGGGCCTGCCAGCCTACGAGACCAGCAACCACGCGCGCCCAAGTGAGGAAAGCCGCCACAATCTCGCCTATTGGCGATACCACGATTATTGCGGGATCGGCCCCGGCGCGCACGGACGGCGCGGCGGAATGGCGACGGTGCGGCACAAAAAGCCCGAGAACTTCCTCAAGGCGGTGCACGAACAGGGCAGCGGAATCGCCGAGGCACGCAGCCTCACCGCGCGAGAACAGGCTACCGAGGCGCTGCTGATGGGGCTGCGGCTGGTCGAGGGGCTTGATCTCGCCGCGCTTGAACGGCGCTTCGCCCTCCCCCCTGCGGCGCTGGTGGACGCCGACAATCTCGCGCGCCTCTGCAACCTCGGGCTGATGTGGCGGGACGGCAGCCGCATCGGCGTCGCCCCGCCGGGGCGCTCGCTGCTCGACGCGCTGCTCGCCGAAGTGGTCGCCGATACGCTGGTCGCGGCATGAGCGCCGCCGAGCTGCTCGAAGCCTGGCGCACCCACCTCGCAGACAATCGCCGGCGCTCGCCCCACACGGTGCGTGCCTATGTCGGTGCCGCGCAGCGCCTCCTCGCCGCGAACGCGCTGGAGGACTGGGAGGCGGTCGCCCGCACCGAGGCGCATCACCTGAGAACCTTCCTGGCCGCACGCCGCGCGCAGGGCCTCGGCAATGCCGGCGCCGCGCGCGAACTCTCCGCGCTCAAGGCCTTCATCGCCTTTGCCCGCGCGCAGGCGGGCGATCCCGACCCCGCCGCGCCGCGCCTGCGCGGGCCGCGCCTCAAGAAGGGCCTGCCCCGCCCCGTCACCCCCGACGAGGCGGTCAACCTCGCCGACCTCGTCGACGGGCTTGCGGGCGAGGACTGGATCGGCGCGCGCGACCGCGCGGTGCTGCTGCTGATGTACGGATCGGGCCTGCGCATCGCCGAGGCGCTGTCGCTGACGGGACGCGACGCGGCGCTTGGCGAAGTGCTGCAGGTGACCGGCAAGGGCGGCAAGCAGCGGATCGTGCCGGTGCTGCCGATCACGCGGGCGGCGGTGGCGGAATATGTCCGCTTGTGCCCGTGGCCGCTCACAACCAACGAGCCGCTGTTCCGCGGCGCCAAGGGCGGGCCGCTATCGCCCGGCATGGTGCAGAAGGCGATGGCGCAGGCGCGCCGCGCACTGGGCCTGCCCGACACCGCCACGCCCCATGCGCTCCGGCATTCCTTCGCCACCCATCTGCTGAGCGCGGGCGCGGATCTCAGGAGCCTGCAGGAACTGCTCGGCCACGCCTCGCTGGGCTCGACCCAGATCTACACCAATGTCGATGCGGCGCGCCTGCTCGAGAACTATCGCAGCGCCCACCCGCGTGCAGGCAAGGGCTAGGCCTGCTCGTCCTGCTCGCAGGCTTCCACCGGCTTCCAGGTCACGACGCGGTAGATGTAGTAGATTACCGCGGCGACCACGATCGCGACCACGCCATAGCCGGCGAGTTTCTCGAAACGCTGGACGAGCGGCGCGAGCGCCTGACCGCCGAAGATGAGAATGGCGTTCCAGATGCCCGAACCCAGCGCAGTGAACAGCACGAAGCGCCACAGCTTCATGTGCGCCACACCCGCTGGCAGCGACACGATGGTGCGCAGGATCGGCGAGAAGCGCAGCGCGAACACGATTCCGTCGCCGTACTTGCGGAAGATGTTGCGCGCCGAGAGGAACTCGTCCCACTCGAAGGTCAGCCAGCGCCCCCAGCGATCGATGATCCGCTTGAGCTGCTCCTCGTGCCAGCGCGCGCCGATCCAGTACCAGAACAGGTTGCCCGCCACCGTGCCCGCGGTGGCGAAGATCCACACGTTCATGAAGGTCATCTCGCCCTTGGCGACCAGCACCCCCGCCCCGCCCATGATCACCTCGCTGGGAATCGGCGGGAAGACGTTCTCGGCCATCATCAGCAGGAAGATGCCGATATAGCCGCCCTGGTTGAGCAGCTGGAGCAGGAAATCGGTCATGGGCTTTGCGGCGTTCCGGTTGCGGGCGGGGTCAGTCGGCGGCGCGGCGCGCGGCAAGGCGCCGCTCGATCGCGTCCCAGATCATGCCCGCCGTATCAGTCTGGTTGAAGCGGTCAATCGCCACGATGCCCGTGGGGGACGTCACGTTGATCTCGGTGAGCCATTTTCCGCCGATCACGTCGATGCCCACGAAGGTCAGGCCGAGCCGCCTGAGGTCCGGGCCGAGCGCCTCGCAGATCTCGCGCTCGCGCTCGGTCAGCTGCGTCGCCTCGGCGCTGCCGCCCATCGCGAGGTTGCTCCGGAACTCGCCCTCCCCCGGAATGCGGTTGATCGCGCCCGCCACCTCGCCATCGACCAGCACGATGCGCTTGTCGCCCTTGGCGACTTCGGGGAGGAAGGGCTGGACCATGTGCGGCTCGGGCCAGGTCTGGTTGAACACCTCGAACAGCGCGGTGAGGTTCTCGCCATTTTCCGGCACCCGGAAGATCGCCTTGCCGCCATTGCCGTGGATCGGCTTGACCACGATCGCGCCGTGCTTCTCCATGAAGCGCCGCACCTCCTCGACCGAGCGCGTCACCAGCGTCGGCGGCATGAAGCGGCGGTAGTTCAGCACCATCACCTTTTCGGGGGCATTGCGGACATTGGCCGGGTCGTTGACCACCAGCGTTTCGTGCCCGATCCGCTCGAGCAGGTGGGTGGCGGTGATGTATCCCATGTGGAACGGCGGGTCCTGCCGCATCAGCACCACGTCGACATCGCTGCCGAGGTCGATCCGCACCGGCTGCCCGCGCGTAAAGTGATTCCCCTCGACCCGCTGCACCGTCACGGGGAAGGCGTGGGCGAACAGGCGGTCGTCCTCGTCGAGCGTGAGGCTTTCGACGTGATATTCGTAGACCGTGTAGCCGCGCGCCTGCGCCGCGAGCATCAGCGCGAAGGAGCTGTCGCCGGCGATGTTGATCCGGTCGATGGGGTCCATCTGGACGGCGATTTTCAGGGACATTCATTCAACTCCGAAGGATCAGCCGAAAGGCATCCACGCATTCTCGATGTGGGTCGGCTTGCGGCCCGGCGCAAGCAGGATGACGTCGATGCGGATATCCTCGCCCTGGGTCGCATACTCCTGCCACACCAGCTCCGCAGCCGCCGCGACGCGCGCGAGGCGGCGCTCGTCGATCGCGTCGGCGAGCGCTGCGCCGCTGCGTCGCCATTTGACCTCGACGAAGGCGATCAGCCCTGCGCGCTGCGCGACGAGGTCGATCTCGCCGACCTTGGTCTTGACCCGTTCGCCCACGATCCGCCAGCCCGCCTGCGCCAGGAACATCGCCGCCTCGGCCTCGCCCTCGCGTCCGCGCCGGTCGGCATCGCGGCGCTGTTCTGGGCTTCGCGGCGCGCTCATCGCCCCTTCAGTTCCATTGCCCGCGTGTAGAGCGCCTGCCGGTCGCCCCCGGTCGCCTTCGCCACCTGCGCGGCCGCCTTGCTCGGGCTCATAGCGGCAATCGCTTCGCGCAGCAGCGCGTCGGCATCGACTTCGGGCGTCTCGCTGTCCGCAGGCGGGCCGACCAGCAGCACGATCTCGCCTTTGGGCGGGTTGGCGGCGTAGTGTTCGGCGAGAGCCGCGGCGGTGCCCCTGCGGCAGTCCTCGTGCAGCTTGGTGAGCTCGCGCGCCACCGCCACCTCGCGTTCGGGCCACAGGGCAGCAATCGCACGCAGCGACTTCTCGAGCCGCGGGGCGGTTTCGTAGAACACCAGCGTCGCTCCGACCTGCGCCAGCCCGGCCAGCGTCTCCTCGCGGGCCTTTTCCTTCGCCGGCAGGAAGCCTGCGAACAGGAAACGGTCGCTCGGCAGGCCCGCCATCGCCAGCGCCGAAACCGCCGCGCAGGCGCCCGGAACCGAAGTGACGCCGACCCCCGCGGCCTGCGCCTCGCGCACCAGGCGGTAGCCCGGATCGGAGATCAGCGGCGTGCCCGCATCGCTCACCAGCGCGACCGGCGAAACCCTCGCTTCGTCGATGATCCGCGCACGCGTTTCGGGGGAGGCATGATCGTCGAGCCGCTGGAGCCGCGCCTTGATACCCAGATGTTTCAACAGCTTGCCCGTCACCCGCGTGTCCTCGCAGGCGACCAGCGCGCACTGTCCCAGCACCGCGACGGCACGCAGGGTGATGTCGCCGAGATTGCCAATCGGAGTCGCCACGATATAGAGGCCGGGTCCGATTTTCGCGGACGGGATGGATGGAAGCTCTGCGCGCATGCGAGGCGGAGCAATGAAGCACCAACGAGGGGTCGGCAAGGATGAAGCTTTCAAAAGCGCCGAATTGGGCGGGCTGGCTGGCGGGTGCCAAGGGGATCCTGACGCGCCGCAACCTGGCGCTGGCGGGCGCGGCGCTGCTCGCGGCCGGGTGCCAGGTGATCCCCAAGACCGAGGTCGCCACCGCCCCGCCCCCGCCCGCGCCGACGCCCGAACCTTCGGCGACCGCGCTGCCGACCGATTCCGGGCGTCTCCGCATCGCCCTGCTGGTGCCGCTCAGCGGGGAGACCGGGGCGGTCGGCCAATCGATCGCCAACGCCACCACCATGGCGCTGCTCGACACCAATGCCGACAATCTGCGGATCACCACCTACGATACCTCCGAAGGCATCTCGGGTGCGGCGCGCAAGGCGATCGCCGATGGCAACCGGCTGATCCTCGGCCCGCTGATGGGCGATGCCGTGCCGGCGGTGCAATCCGCCGCCCGATCCGCCGGCGTTCCCGTGATCGCGTTCTCCAATGACACCACCGTTGCCAGCAGCGACGTCTTCGTGATGGGTCACAATCCCGAACAGTCGATCCGCCGCAGCGTCGAGTATGCCCGCGCAAACGGCGCGAGCCGCTTCGCCGCGCTGCTGCCCGAGGGCGATTACGGCCAGCGTTCCTCCTTCGCGCTCAAGAACGCGCTGAGCGAATTTGGCGGCACGCTGGTGCGCAGCGAGAATTACGCGCGCGGGAACACCGCCATCGCCAGCGCTGCTGCCCGGCTGCGTGCCGCGGGCGGATACGACACCGTGCTGATCGCCGACAGCGCACGGCTGGGGATCGAGGCGAGCGACGTGCTGCAGAAGGGCGCCGATCCGCGTGCGCAGATCATCGGCACCGAATTGTGGAGCGGCGAACCCGTGCTCACCCGCGCCGCCTCGATGGAGGGCGCGATTTTCTCGGCGGTGTCCGACAAGCGGTTCAAGCGGTTCGCCGACAGTTACGAGGCGCGCTTCGGCAGCAAGCCCTACCGCGTCGCCACACTCGGCTATGATGCGGTGCTGCTGACCCTGCGCGTGGCGCGCGACTGGAAGGTCGGCACACCCTTCCCCAAGAACCAGCTTTACGACCGCGGCGGCTTTCTCGGGGTCGACGGGCCGTTCCGCTTCCTGCGCAGCGGCATCGCCGAACGCGCGCTCGAGGTGCGTGCGGTGCGCGGCGGCGAGGTGGTCGCGGTCGATCCGGCGCCGGCGGGCTTCTAGCACCTGCGCAAAACGGGAACGCGCGGCTTGTGAGCGCCGCCGCGCTCGGCCTATAGCTGCGCCATGTCCGAGACCACGCCCGAAGACCTCTTCGCCAACACCCCGACGTCGAGCGGCGATTACAATGCCTCCGCCATCGAGGTGCTCGAAGGGCTGGAGCCGGTGCGGCGCCGCCCGGGGATGTATATCGGCGGGACCGACGACCGCGCGCTCCACCATCTTGCCGCCGAGGTGCTCGACAATTCTATGGACGAGGCGGTCGCCGGCCATGCGACCCGCATCGAGGTGCGGCTGGACGAGGGCAACCGCATCACCATCGCCGACAACGGGCGCGGCATGCCTGTGGATGAGCATCCCAAGTTTCCGGGCAAGTCGACGCTCGAGGTGATCCTCTCGACGCTCCACTCGGGCGGCAAGTTCTCGGGCAAGGCCTATGCCACCAGCGGCGGGTTGCACGGCGTGGGCGTGAGCGTGGTCAACGCGCTGTCGTCGCACACGCGGGTCGAAGTGGCGCGCGACCGGCAGCTCTATGCGCAGGAGTTCTCGCGCGGGGTCACGCAGGGGGGCTTGCAGAACCTCGGCGCGGCGCCCAACCGGCGCGGCACGACGGTGGCCTTCACCCCCGACACCGAGATTTTCGGCGATCGCAAGTTCAGCCCCAAGCGATTGTTCAAGCTGGCGCGCTCCAAGGCCTACCTGTTCGCCGGGGTCGAGATCCGCTGGAAGTGCGCGCCCTCTCTGGCGAGCGAGGATGTCCCGGCCGACGCCGTGTTCAAGTTCCCCGGCGGCCTTGCCGATCACCTCGCCGAGCAGGTGGCGGGGCGCGAATGCGTGACCGCCCAGCCCTTCACCGGACGGCAGGACTTCCCCGACGAGCAGGGCCGGGTCGAATGGGCGATCGCCTGGCCGCTCTATTCCGACGGGGCGACCAGCTGGTATTGCAACACCGTGCCCACTCCCGACGGCGGCACCCACGAACAGGGCCTGCGCATGGCGCTGACCCGCGCGCTTCGCGCCTTCGGCGAGCTGGTCGGCGCGAAAAAGGCCAAGGACATCACCGCCGACGACGTGATGACCGGCGCGGAGGTGATGCTTTCGGTCTTCATCCGCGATCCGCAATTCCAGTCGCAGACCAAGGACCGCCTGACCTCGCCAGAGGCTGCCCGCCTCGTCGAGAACGCGGTGCGCGACCATTTCGACCACTTCCTCACCGACAACCTCGACCGCGGCAAGGCGCTGCTCGGCGAGGTGATGGAGCGCATGGACGAGCGCCTCAAGCGCAAGGCCGAGCGCGAGATCAAGCGCAAGACCGCGACCAATGCCAAGAAGCTGCGCCTGCCCGGCAAGCTCACCGATTGTTCGGGCGAAGGCGGGCGCGAGACCGAGCTGTTCATCGTCGAGGGGGATTCGGCGGGCGGCAGCGCCAAGCAGGCGCGCGACCGCAAAGCCCAAGCGATCCTGCCGATCCGCGGCAAGATCCTCAACGTCGCATCGGCCACCGCCGACAAGATCCGCGCGAACAGCGAAATCGCCGACCTGATCCTCGCCTTGGGCTGCGGCACGCGGAAGGACTGCGATGCAGAGTCCTTGCGCTACGACCGCATCATCATCATGACCGACGCCGATGTCGACGGCGCGCATATCGCGACGCTGCTGATGACCTTCTTCTTCCAGGAGATGCCCGACATCGTGAAGAAGGGCCACCTGTTCCTCGCCCAGCCCCCGCTCTACCGGCTGACGGCGGGCAAGGAGAGCCGCTATGCCCGCGACGACGCGCACCGCGCCGAGCTGGAAGCGACGGTTTTCAAGGGGAAGAAGGTCGAGGTCGCCCGCTTCAAGGGTCTCGGCGAGATGAACCCGCAGCAATTGCGCGAAACCACCATGGCGCCCGAGACGCGCAGCCTCATCCGCATCACCCTGCCGCAGGAATTCGAACAGCGCGCAGGGGTGGCGCGGCTCGTGGACGAGCTGATGGGCCGCAACCCCGAACACCGCTTCAACTTCATCCAGAACCGCGCCGGCGAGGTGGACCGCGACCTGATCGACGCCTGAGACGCTTCGCCGGCGGGCAACTTGCGGGCTCGGTCCGCGACAGGGAGAAACATCATGAAGCGCTTTTTGCTTTTGCTCCTCGCCCTCGCGGCCTTCTGCCCCGCTGCGGCGCCGCTCGCGGCGCAGGTGCCGAGCGACAGCACCGCCTCGCAGGAGAGCGCGCTCGCCGCGCGGGCGGACGAAATCGTGCAACTCATCAACGGCGAGATCGAACCCGAGGCGGTATTCACCGAAGGCTTTCTCGCGCAGGTGCCCGCCGCCCAGTTCAAGGCGATCTCGCAGCAGCTCACCAGCCAGTTCGGCCGCGCGCTCGCGGTCGAAAGCCTCGATCCGCCGACCGGCACGCAGGCCGCGATCGCGATCCGCATGGAGCGCGCGGTGGCGCGCGGCAGCATCGCGATCGATCCGGCGGCCGGAAACCGCGTGACCGGACTGCTGTTCCGCAGTTTCGACCCGGTCGACGACAGCAAGGCCAAGATCGAGGCCGAAATCTCCGCGCTGCCCGGCACGGTGAGCGTGTGGATGGGTCCGCTCGATGGCGGCGCGCCCGCGATCAGCGTCGCGCCGGACCGCGCGCTGGCGCTGGGTTCGACCTTCAAGCTCTATGTCCTCGCCACCCTGGCGGAGCAAATCGCCGAAGGTAAGCGCCAGTGGAGCGACGTGGTGGCCCTCGACAGCCGCAGTTTTCCGAGTGGGCAGATGCAGAACTGGCCGCAGGGCGCGCCGGTGACGCTGCACACGCTGGCCAGCCTGATGATCTCGATCAGCGACAACACCGCCACCGACCAGCTCATCAAGGTGCTTGGGCGCGACACGGTGCTCGACCTGCTGCGCCGCACCGGCCATTCCGACCCGGCGCTCGACAGCCCCTTCCTGATGACCCGCGAGATGTTCCTCCTGAAGGGCGGCGATCCGGCGCGGCTCGAGGCCTATCGCAGCGGCGACGACGCCAAGCGCCGCGCCATTCTCGACTCCATGACCGATGAGCGGCCGGCCACCGACCTGATCGAACGCGCCTTCCTGTCCGGGCCGAAGGCGATCGACGTCGAATGGCTCGCCAGCGGCGAGGACCTCGCGAGGCTGCTGCGCCACATGCGCCGCACCGCCGATCCGGAGGCCTTCCGCATCATGGCGATCAACCCGTCCGCCACGCCCGCGATCCGCGAGAAGTGGGCCTATGTCGGTTTCAAGGGCGGGTCCGAGCCGGGCGTGCTCAACTTCACCTGGCTGCTCACCGACAAGGCCGGGCGCGACCATGCGCTGGTGATGACCTGGAACAACCCCGATGCTCCGGTCGACCAGACCGCATTCGAACTGCTCGGCCAGCGGCTGCTCGCGCTCTCCGGGGGATGACGCCTCGCTGATTTGCCAGCGGCGCGCCCCTTGCACCCGCGCCGTGCGCCGCTTATCGCTGGCCGGGCATTTTACGTTTCACAGGGAAACCCATGACCGATCAGCAGCAGCGTTTCGAAGGCACCAAGTCCTATATCGCCACCGAGGACCTCAAGGTCGCGGTCAATGCCGCCGTCACCCTGCGCCGCCCGCTGCTGGTCAAGGGTGAGCCGGGCACCGGCAAGACCGTGCTGGCGCACGAGATTTCGAAGGCGCTGGACGCGCCGTTGATCGAGTGGAACATCAAGTCCACGACCAAGGCGCACCAGGGCCTCTACGAGTATGACGCGGTCGCCCGCCTGCGCGACGGGCAGCTCGGCGAGGAGCGGGTCCACGACATCCGCAACTACATCAAGAAGGGCAAGCTGTGGGAGGCCTTCACTAGCGAGAAGCTGCCCGTCCTGCTGATCGACGAGATCGACAAGGCCGATATCGAGTTCCCGAACGACCTCCTTCAGGAACTCGACCGGATGAGCTTCGACGTCTACGAGACGCAAGAGCGCATCGAGGCCAAGGAACGCCCGATCGTCGTGATCACCTCGAACAACGAGAAGGAGCTGCCCGACGCCTTCCTGCGCCGCTGCTTCTTCCACTACATCAAGTTCCCCGACCGCGAGACGATGCAGGAGATCATCGACGTCCACTTCCCGGGCATCCAGAAGGTGCTGGTGAAGAAGGCGATGGATATCTTCTACGACCTGCGCGACGTGCCGGGGCTGAAGAAGAAGCCCTCGACCAGCGAGCTGCTCGACTGGCTCAAGCTGCTGCTCAACGAGGACATGCCGCTCGAGGTGCTGCAGGACAAGAACCCGGCGAGCGCGATCCCGCCGCTCCACGGCGCGCTGCTCAAGAACGAACAGGACATCATGCTGTTCGAACGCCTCGCCTTCATGGCGCGGCGCAACCCGAGCTGAGCGCCTTCAACCGTCCCTAGTCGAAGCGGTAGGCCAGTTCGAAGTCGCCCCACCGGCGGCCGCCGATCACCAGCGGGACATAGACGTTGCGGACCACGTGATAGGTCCGCCCGTCGCCCTCCTGGCGATAGACCGCCATCATGTAGGGGGCGCGGCTCGCCTTGGCCTTGCGGTCGATGGCGTCGAGGATGATGCGCCCGTTGCGGCAGAACTGCGTGTCGTGCGCCAGCTCCCCGGTCGGCGCGCGCGAACGTTCGGTGAGGTGGGTCGGCAGGAAGCCGTTCATGTCGGTGCAGGCCGCCGCCAGCACGCGGGTATCGCTCGCCTTGGCGCGGTCGAGGAAGGGCCGCCACTCGGCATGCGCCCAGTCGGAGAGACGGGTGCGGAACAGCTGCGGATTGGTGTTGGGCACCGGCTTGTAATCGGTGTCGAACACCGCGCCCGTGTCGAGCGTCCCCGCGGCGATCGCCGCCTCGGTGTGAGCGACCAGTTCCTGCACCATCGCCTGCGCCTGTGCGACCATCGCGCTGTCTTCGGGGCTGAGACCCGCCTGGACGATGCGGTCGAACATCTCGCTGGCGGTGATCTCCAGCTCCTCCATCTTGCGGTGCGCGCCGTGGAGCCGGTCCTCATTGCTTCGCGCGGCGGCATCGAAGCTGGTGAGCACCCGCTGGACCTTGTCAACATGGCTGGAGATCGTGCCGGTGGAGCGCGCGATCACGTCGTTTTGCTTGTCGACCTCTTCCACCAGGCCGCCGACGCTCGCCATGGTGCTCTCGATCCGCGCGACCGAGGCCTTGGCCTCGCCGCTCGCCTTTGCCCCTGCCTCGATCCGGCCGATCACCATTTCCGCCTCGCCGCCCAATGCGTCGATGGTCTGGGCGATTTCCTCGGTCGCCTTGCGGGTGTCGCTGGCAAGGCTCTTCACTTCGCTCGCCACGACCGCGAAGGTCCGCCCCGCCTCGCCCGCGCGCATCGCCTCGATGGTGGCGTTGAGGGCGAGGATGTTGGTGGTCTCGGCGATGTTGTCGATATCCTGCGCGGAGCGGCGCACCTGCTCCATCGCGGCGGAGAAGCTGGTGACATGCTGGCCCAGCGTCTCGACCAGTTCGATCAGCCCGCCAATCTGGGCGAGCGAGGACTGGATCAGCGCGGTGCCTTCGTTCAGACGGTCGATGGCCCTTTCGGAGAGCAGCCGCGCCTCGTCGCTCGCTTCAGCGACCTTGGTCTGGTCGGCTTCGAGCGCACGCACGGTCTCGGCCAGCGCCTCGTGTTCCGAGCGAAGGTTCTTCGAGGAGGCGATCACCGCCTCGACCACACCCGCGACATCGGTGCAGCCCACGGTCACCGCCCCGCAGCTTTCCGGGATCATGCCCAACGCCTTGGCGTTGTCGGTGTCGATGGCGATCTGCTGCATGTGGTCCTGCGCCCCTGTTTCTTGCCGCGCGACCCTATGCGCGGGATGGTAAGCGAAGCGTTAAGCTGTTCGCACCGTCTCTATCAGGAAAGAGGACTGGTCAGGCGACCGGGCGCGGGTTAAGCGTTGCCCCATGTTCTTCAATTTCGTCGACGAGCTCAGGGCGGCCGGAATCGGTGCCTCGTTCAAGGAGCATCTCACCCTGCTGGAGGCGCTCGACAAGGACGTGATCGAGCAGACCCCGGAAGCCTTCTACTATCTCTCCCGCGCGACCTTCGTGAAGGACGAGGGCCTTCTCGACCGCTTCGACCAGGTGTTCCAGAAGGTCTTCAAGGGGATCATGACCGACTACGGCCAGAACCCGGTCGACATCCCCGAAGACTGGCTGAAGGCTGTGGCCGAAAAGTTCCTCTCCCCTGAGGAGATGGAGAAGATCAAGTCGCTGGGCGACTGGGACGAGATCATGGAGACGCTCAAGAAGCGGCTCGAGGAACAGGAAAAGCGCCATCAGGGCGGCAACAAGTGGATCGGCACGGGCGGGACCTCGCCTTTCGGCAATTCGGGCTACAACCCTGAGGGCGTGCGGATCGGCGGCGAGAGCAAGCATGGCCGCGCGATCAAGGTGTGGGAAAAGCGCGAGTTCAAGAACCTCGACAACACCAAGGAACTCGGCACCCGCAACATCAAGATGGCGCTGCGCCGCCTGCGCCGTTTCGCCCGCGAAGGCGCGGCGGACGAGCTCGACATTCCCGGCACCATCGAGGGCACCGCCAAGCAGGGCTGGCTCGACATCCGCATGCGGCCCGAACGGCGCAATGCCGTCAAGCTGCTGCTGTTCCTCGACGTCGGCGGCTCGATGGACCCCTTCATCAAGCTGGTCGAGGAACTGTTCAGCGCCGCCACCGCGGAGTTCAAGAACCTCGAATTCTTCTACTTCCACAACTGCCTTTACGAAGGCGTGTGGAAGGACAACAAGCGCCGCTGGCAGGAACGCACCAAAACCTGGGACGTGCTCCACAAATACGGCCACGACTACAAGATCGTGTTCGTGGGCGATGCGGCGATGAGCCCCTACGAGATCACCCATCCGGGCGGCAGCGTCGAGCACATGAACGAGGAAGCCGGCGCGGTGTGGCTGAAGCGCGTGACCGACACCTACCCCGCCACCGTGTGGCTAAACCCGGTGCCGGAAAAGCAGTGGGGCTATTCGCAGTCGACCAAGATGATCAAGCAGCTGGTGGGCGACCGGATGTATCCGCTGACGCTCGAGGGGCTGGATGATGCCATGCGGGAGCTTTCGCGGAAGCACGGGGCTTGAGGCTGGCGGTGTTCATGCTTGCTGCGGGACTCGCGGTGTCGGCGTGTTCCTCTGCATCTCGACAAGACGTCTTGGCTCTGGCGGAATCCGAACCTGTTCCGGCAGGCGAGCAGAAAGAAGGTCTGACCATTACTCGGTTCGTGGGGCCAGGTCTGGTCTGCGGTTTCACCTTTGGAATCGAATTGCAGCCAAAGGAGCGCTTCAGTCGCTTCGACAAGATGATGGATTTCGTCACCTACCGGCTCGAAGCTCCCGAACGCGCAGCAATCATTTATGAAGGCAATGCCCCGCAACCGGCTGACGTCGTCATCAAGACTGGCGAAGACTTTCCCACGATGGTGGCAATTCATCTGGATGCCGGCGGATACGACAAGTCATTGGCCCGCCGTATCCTTACCAAGGACGAACTTCCGCAGGCTTGCGTCTCAGCAAAATCGGAATGACGCCACCCCGCCACACTCGCTTCGAAGCTGTCCGCCTCCGTCTCGAAGCCTTCGATCCGGGCAGCGGCTGGAGGCTGTGGGTCTACGAGTTCCTGCTGTTCGGCTTCAAGCAAGGATGGGCCTGCCTGTTCGGCGGTCTGCTGCTCGCCCTGCTGTTGGGCACGCACCTGTTCTACCCCGACAGCGCCGCGCTCCATCGCTACGACTTTCTCACGCTCGCGGCTATCGCCATTCAAGGCGCCATGCTGGCCTTCCGGCTCGAGACTTGGCGCGAGGCACGGGTGATCCTGATCTTCCACGTCGTCGGCACGGTGATGGAGCTGTTCAAGACTGAGGCCGGATCATGGACCTATCCCGAGGCGAGCGTGCTCCACATCGGCGCGGTGCCGCTGTTTTCGGGCTTCATGTATGCCGCCGTCGGCAGCTACATCGCGCGGGTGTGGCGGATCTTCGACTTCCGCTTCAGCCATTACCCGCCCCGCTGGGCGACTTGGGCCTTGGCCGCGGCGATCTACATCAACTTCTTCGCGCACCACTACACCCTCGACATCCGCTGGGGACTGTTTGGCGTCACCGCGCTGCTGTTCTGGCGCACCCGCGTCCACTTCCGCAATTGGCGCGTCCATCGCTGGATGCCGCTGCTCATCGGCTTCGGGCTCGTCGCGCTGTTCATCTGGTTCGCCGAGAACATCGGCACCTTCGCGCGGGCCTGGAACTATCCGGGGCAGGAAAACGGGTGGCACATGGTCAGCCTCGCCAAACTCGGTAGCTGGTATCTGCTGATGCTGATCAGCTTCGTGCTGGTCGCGCTGGTGCAGCCGGTCCGCGCTCCCGGTGGCGAGAGCCCGCGCGACCTGCTATAAGACGCTGGAAAGGAGAGCTTATGCACGTCCTGTCCCTGCCCGTCGTTGCGCTCGCACTGCTGGGTGCCGCCGCGCCTGCGCCGCCCGCCCCGCAGCCCCGCGCGGCCACCCGCGAAATCGCGCCGCTTGCGCCCGCGCCTGAGATCTGCCGTGACCGGATTACCCAGGTCCGCGAGGCGGCCGGCAAGCCCGCGCTCGACCGCACGCCCGCATCGCCCGATCGCGCGCACCGCATCTATGCCGTCGACAAGCGGATCGATGGCTGCGCCGTCATGGTGATGCACGGCGACGTCAGTGACATCCGCCCGCTGCCCGCCCCGCCCGCAGGCCCGCCGCGCATGATGCAGGTGCGCTCCGGTCAGTAGAGCAGGTGGTCGCGGACCGCGGCGACCCATGCCGCCTCGTCGTGTGACGCCATGGCGTCGAGATCGCCCGGCATGGCGGCGGGATCGTCGACCCATTCGCGCAAACCCGGCCCGCCGTTGATGACGTCGATCGCGAGCCGGTCGCGCTCGTATTCGTAGGGAAAATCGCGCCACAGCGGATAGTCCGGATAGAGGCGCCGGATCGCCTTGAAGGCCAGCGCCTGCAAGCGCCAGGGGCGGAAAGCATGGTGATCGTAGAACGCGCCTTCCGCGTGGATCATCAAGGCGCTGCAGAGCTTTCCTGCGTGCTTGTGGAAGGTCGGCTCGAACCAGCATTCGCGCACCGCGGCGCCCGCCAGCCACTCGGGGGCGAGGCGCTGCATTTCCGCCAGCACGGCCTTGGCGTCGACATCGGGCGCGCCGAACAGCACCTCGAGCGGGCGGGTGGTCCCGCGCCCTTCGGACAGCGTCGTGCCTTCAAGCATCACCGTTCCGGCATAGCAGCGCGCCATGTTGAGGTTGGCCGCATTGGGCGAAGGGTTGATCCACAGGCGCGATCCCGGCCACCCCCAGCCACCCCCCAGGTCAGGCTCCCAACCCTCCATCGCGACCACGCGGTAGGCCACATCGAGCCCGAAATGGGCGATGAACCAGTGGCCCATCTCCCCCATCGTCAAACCGTGGCGCATCGGCATCGGCGCGGCGCCGACGAAGCTTTCCTGCCCCGGCACCAGCAGCGTGCCTTCGACCGGGCGGCCGGCGGGATTGGGGCGGTCGAGCACCCACACCTCCTTGCCGTGCCGTGCCGCTTCCTCGAGCAGGTAGAGCAGCGTGGTGACGAAGGTGTAGATCCGGCAGCCGAGGTCCTGCAGGTCGAACAGGAACACCTCGGCGATCGACATCATCTGCCCGGTGGGGCGACGCACCTCGCCATAGAGCGAGAACACCGGGATGCCGTAGACGGGGTCCATCTCGTCGGCGGTTTCGACCATGTTGTCCTGCTTGTCGCCCTTCAGGCCATGCTGCGGGCCGAAGGCGCTGGTGATGTTCACCCCCGCCGCGATCAGCGCATCGAGACTGTGGGTGAGGTCCGCGGTCACGCTCGCCGGATGCGCCACCAGCGCGACGCGGCGGGACCTGAGTTCGGCCAAGAGCGCGGGATCGGCGAGCAGCCGGTCGATTCCTGTCTTCATGACCCCGAGCGTTGGCCGAGCGCGGCGGCAAAGGCAATCGCTTTGCAGTGACGCGTCGCAAGCCCGGGAACATAGTCGCGCCCCCCTGTGTTCAGCAGGCATGGACATCGACTGGAGCTCTGCTGCGATCGCCGCCGGATGGGCGATCATCCTCGGCGGCGCGGGCGGCGCGCTGACCGAGATCGGCGCGTGGTACCGGGGCCTTGCCAAGCCGCGCTGGCAGCCGCCCGACTGGCTGTTCGGCCCGGCGTGGACGGTGATCCTCGGCCTTGCCGGGTGGAGCTTCTACATCGGCCTCACCCAGGCCCCCACCCCCGAGGCGCGCGCCGGGGTCTACGCGCTGTTCGCGATGAACTTCGTCGCGCATTTCGCGTGGTCGCCGCTGTTCTTCAAGCTCAAGCGGCCCGACTGGGCGCTGGCCGAGAACGTGGTGCTGTGGCTGTCGGTCATATCGCTGATGGTCGCCCTGCCGCGGATCGTCGACAACAGCTTCGCCGGGTGGCTCAACGTCCCCTACTTCGTCTGGGTGAGCTTTGCCTTCGTCCTCAACTGGAAGATCGTGAAGCTCAACGCCCCGTTCGGCGGGATTCGCAGCGGGTTCTAACGCTCGACGATCAGCTGGCGGCAGGATTCGGAATGGAACTCGGGCTTGCCCGGCGGGAAGGCGAGCGCCCAGTATTGCTTGGCGCCGCCGGGATGTTCGACGATGGCATTGAGCGCGACCTGCGCGGGGTCGGGCAGATCGGCGGCGATGCTGGCCTTGAGCACGAGGCTGGCCGCGTCGTGCGAGCAGGCTACGGCGATGGCCTCCACCGGCGCATCGCGCATCCCTTCGCGAAAAGCGTCGAAATCATAGGCGGCCCAGCAACCCGAAGGCGAAAGGTTGAACTCGCGATACCAGGTATCGCCGAGCGGCTGCCAGAAGATCTCGAAGCAGGTGGTCTGCCAGAGGTTGTTCATCCGCTCCGGCGCGGCCGCGGGCGGCACGATGATCCGCGCGATGTCGCCTTCGAGCCGGAAAGTCGCCTCGCAGCCCTGCCGCGTCGCGGTCAAAGCAGCGGTGACGGCACGGATCGGCCCGGCCTCGCAGGTCCGGTGGAGCATCAGCGGTTGCATCGCCGTTCCATGCCGCGACCGCCCGGCGCGGGCAAGTCTCTTCCCGTCGCGCCGCGCCCCTGTTAAGCGCGCCCGCGATGAGCACTTACGAATCCGCCCTCCTGCGCCTGCTCGACGAGCGCGGCTACATCCACCAGATGACCGACGCGGCGGGGCTCGACGCGCTTGCGGCAAAACAGGTCGTGCCCGGCTATATCGGTTTCGACGCCACGGCGCCGAGCTTGCACATCGGCAGCCTCGTGCAGATCATGATGCTGCGCCGCTTGCAGCAGGCCGGGCACAAGCCGGTGGTGCTGA
Source organism: Porphyrobacter sp. (assembly GCA_016125555.1). GTDB lineage: Bacteria > Pseudomonadota > Alphaproteobacteria > Sphingomonadales > Sphingomonadaceae > Erythrobacter. Next base: position 51,696 of record WGLN01000001.1, on the reverse strand, counting down.
TGGGCGGCGGCACGACCCGGATCGGCGACCCTTCGGGCCGCGACGAGAGCCGTAAAATGCTCACCGACGAAACCATCGAGGCCAACATCGCCTCGATCCGCACGGTGTTCGAAAAGCTGCTGACCTTCGGCGACGGGCCGACCGACGCCGTGCTGGTCAACAACCACGACTGGCTGGGACAGCTCGGCTACATCCAGCTGCTCCAGGAGGTCGGCACGCATTTCACCGTCAACCGGATGCTGACCTTCGATTCGGTGCGATTGCGGCTCGAGCGGGAACAGCCGCTGACCTTCCTCGAGTTCAATTACATGATCCTGCAAGGATACGATTTCCGCCACCTGTCGCACGCGTTCGGCGTGCGGCTCCAGATGGGCGGCTCCGACCAGTGGGGCAATATCGTCAACGGGATCGAGCTGGGAAGGCGCATGGACGGGACCGAGCTGTTCGGCCTCACCACCCCGCTGCTGACCACCGCGAGCGGCGCGAAGATGGGCAAGACCGCTGCGGGGGCCGTCTGGCTCAACGAGGACCAGCTGCCAGCCTACGACTTCTGGCAATACTGGCGCAATGTCGACGATGCCGATGTCGGCCGCTTTCTGCGCCTGTTCACCGACCTTCCGCTCGAGGAGATCGCGCGGCTCGAGGCGCTCGAGGGTGCCGAGATCAATGCGGCCAAGGTGGTGCTTGCGGGCGAGGTGACCAGGCTGGTGCGCGGCGAGGAAGCCGCCGCCCGCGCCGAGGCAACCGCGCGCGAGACCTTCGCCGGCGGCGCGGGCGAGGACCTGCCGAGCCTTTCGGTCGGGCCGGACGGCATGCGCCTTGCCGCGCTGCTCACCGAAGTGGGCCTGACCGCCTCGAACGGCGAGGCCAAGCGCAAGCTGGCCGAGGGCGCCGTAAAACTGGAGGGCGAGACGGTGAGCGATCCGGGGCTGCTGGTGCTGCCTGGCGAGGGCGAGACCCTGCGCGTCAGCCTCGGCAAGAAGCGCCACGCGCTGGTGCGGCGTTGAGGCGCCTTTACCAAATCTAAGCCTTTATCCGGCAATTCGCGTAGCTGACCCGAGAACACCACGGAGGATCGCAAGGGTGGCTGGCGGAGCGAATCTGAGCGTAACCGATATGCGGCGCGCGGCGCGTCACCCGGTCGATTATCCGGTGATCGTCGAGCATTTCGAGCACGGCGACCTCAAGCTTCACGTCTGCAACCTGTCCGCCCACGGCTTCATGGTCGACGATTCCCACCAGCTCGCCCGCGGCGACCGGATCATCATCCGTCTGCCGGTGGTCGGCCGGATCGAGGCCTATGTGATCTGGACCCGCGATTCGCGTGCCGGTTTCCAGTTCGAGCGGATCATCCGGCTCGACGATTTCATCGCCATCATCGACGAACTCCAGCCCAACCCGCGCCTGCGCCGCTCGCGCTGAGAGTCTGCCCAAGCCGGGCTGAAGGGGGGACAAGTTTCCCCTGCTTGGCAGAGCGCCCGGCGCCTGCCATGGCGCGGCGGTGATCGAACCCAGCTCTCCCCTCGCGATCGGCGACTACCGTCGGTACTGGCTGTCGCGCTTCCTTGCGGTCTTCGCCACCATGTCGATGGTGGTGCTGCTCGGCTACCAGCTCTACGAGGTCGCGCGCAGCGACTACGGGATGAGCGTGCCCGAAGCCTCCTTCCAGCTTGGCCTGCTCGGACTGGCGCAGTTCGTTCCGCTGCTCCTGCTGACCCCGGTGGCCGGGCTTGCCGCCGACCGGTTCGATCGCCGCCACGTCGCGGCCTTCGCCAACGGGATCGATGCCGGCGTGGCGGTGGTGCTGGCGGTGCTGACCTGGCAGGAGGCGCTCAATCTCCCGATCCTGTTCACGCTTGCCGCGGCGCACGGCATGGCGCGGGTGTTCGTCGGCCCTTCCATGAGCGCGATTGCGCCCAACATCGTGCCTCCCGCCCTGCTGCCGCGCGCCATCGCGCTGTCCTCGATCGCCTGGCAGACGGCGAGCGTGGCCGGCCCCGCGGTGGGCGGGCTGATCTATGCACAGAGCGCGTGGCTGCCCCACGCCGTCTCGGCGGCGATGCTGGCCTGCGCGATGGGGCTGATCCTCACCGTCCGCCCGGTGCGCGCCAAGCACGAAGGGCCACCCCTGAAGCCATTGCGGCAGATCATCGAGGGCATGGTCTATGTGTGGCGCGAGCGGTTCCTGCTCGGCTGCATCACGCTCGACCTGTTCGCGGTGCTGCTGGCGGGCGCGACCGCGCTGCTCCCGGTCTTCGCGCGCGACATCCTGTTCGTCGGGCCCGAGGGGCTCGGGCTGATGCGCGCCGCCCCGGCGCTCGGCGCGGCGAGCGTGGCGCTGCTGCTATCATTCCGTCCGCTCGAGCGCGAGGTAGGGATGAAGATGCTGTGGGCGGTCGCCGCCTTCGGGGGCTTCACCATCGCCTTCGCCTTTTCGCGCAGCTTCATCCTCTCGCTGGCGATCCTCGCCGCGATGGGCGCGGTCGACATGGTCTCGGTGTTCATCCGCTCATCGCTGGTCCAGCTCTTCACCCCCGACGACCGGCGCGGGCGCGTGTCGGCGATCTCGGGCCTCGCCATTTCCGCCTCGAACGAACTCGGCGAGATGCAGTCTGGGCTCGCCGCGGCGTTGCTCGGGGCGACCGGTGCGGTTGTATTCGGCGGCGAGGGTGCGATATTCGTGACGCTGGCCTGGGCGTGGTACTTCCCCGAACTGCGCCGCGCCAAGAGCTTCGAGCCGCAGGCACTCAAGAGAGAGGTAACGACATGAAAGCCGACTCCATCCTCGCCACCATCGGCGGCACGCCCCACATCCGCCTCGCCCGGATGTTCCCCGATCACGAGATCTGGGTGAAGTCGGAACGCGCCAATCCCGGCGGCTCGATCAAGGACCGCATCGCGCTCGCCATGGTCGAGGATGCCGAAGCGCGCGGCGATCTCAAGCCGGGCGGCACCATCGTCGAGCCGACCAGCGGGAACACCGGCATCGGCCTCGCTATGGTCGCTGCGGTCAAGGGCTACAGCCTCGTGCTGGTGATGCCCGAAAGCATGTCGATCGAGCGCCGCCGCCTGATGCTCGCCTATGGCGCGAGCTTCGATCTGACCCCGCGCGAAAAGGGCATGAAGGGCGCGATCGAGCGGGCGCAGCAGCTCGTCGAGGAAACCCCCGGCGCATGGATGCCGAGCCAGTTCGACAACGCCTCCAACCCGGCGGTCCACGCCCGCACCACCGCGCAGGAAATCCTCGCCGACTTCGCCGACAGCCCGATCGACGTGATGATCACCGGGGTGGGCACCGGCGGCCACCTGACGGGCTGCGCCGAGGCGCTCAAGAAGCACTGGCCCGGCCTCAAGGCCTATGGCGTCGAGCCCGCCCAGTCGCCGGTGATCAACGGCGGCCAGCCCGGCCCGCATCCGATCCAGGGCATTGGCGCAGGGTTCATCCCCGGCAACCTCCACACCGACGCCATCGACGGAGCGATCACGGTCGAAGCGGAGGACGCCAAGGAAATGGCGCGCCGTGCCGCGCGCGAGGAAGGGATGCTGGTCGGGATCTCGAGCGGTGCGACGCTCGCGGCGATCGCCAAGAAGCTGCCCGATTTGGCCGCGGGCACGCGCGTGCTGGGCTTCAACTACGACACCGGCGAGCGCTATCTCTCCGTGCCGGATTTCCTCCCGGTGGAGTGAACCCTTTCCTTAACCATGGCGCGGTAGAAAGCGGGCAGACCTTCCACGAACCCTAGCGAAGCTGCCCGGAACCCTGCGCCCATGAAGTTCATCAAGCTCGAATCGCGCGGCGGCAACTATCTGGTGGTGGCGGAAAACGTCGCGTGGCTGCGCACCGCCGAAAACGGCCAAACGAGCGTCGGGATCGTCGGGGGACAGCCGCTGCTGGTGGTCGGGACGATCGAGGAGGTCGCCGCGAAGATCCTCGCCGGTTCGGCGGGTGACGAAGAACAGGGCTCCGCGCCGGCGGTTGCACCGGCGCCCGACCTCGCCCAAAACCGCGAACCCGCTGCTGCCCCTTCGGCCCCCGCGACCTCCGCGCCCGCGCAGGAGGCCGCTGCCGAACCTGCCGCCGCCGTGCCAGAGGTCGCAACCGAGGCCGTCCCCGAGGTCGCGACCGAGAAGGCACCGGAAGCCGAAGCGCCACCCGCAGAGGAACAGCCCTACCCCACCCCCGCACCGCGCGCCGTCCCGCCGCCGGCCCCGGCGCCTGAAAAGCCTGCCGCTCCGCCCAAGACGGTGACGCCCGCGAAACCCGCAACCAAGGCCGGGGTGACCCTGTCCGAGCGCATCGCCGCCGCCGCCACGCCGCGCGTGAAGGCGGGATCGCAGCGCATGATGGGGATGCAGGAACAGCCCTGACGCAGAACGGCCGCCCCGCGCCAACGGGACGGCCGCTCTGGTGATAGGTTTCGTGGAGCCGGTCAGGCCGCGGTGGCGAAGGCCTCCGCCGGCAGCTTCATCATCGCCTCGCTGCCCGCCTCCAGCTTGCGCCGCAGCGCGCCCGCGTCGGGCAGGAACCGTTCGGCATAGTAGTTGGCCGAGACCAGCTTGGCCTCGTAGAAGGCCTCGTCCTCGGGATCGCCCGCCAGCTTGGCCGCGGCAACCTTGGCCATCTTCAGCCAGAAGAAGCCGAGCGTCACGATGCCCATGATGTGCATGTAGTGATGCGCGCCCGCGCCGAGGTTGTTGGGGTTCGCCATCGCGTTCTGCATGAACCACATGGTCGCCGCCTTCTGCTCGCCGAGCGCCTTTTCGAGCCGTTCGGCGATCGGCTTGAGCGCCTCGTCCGCCTTGGCCGAGGCGATTTCCTCGTCGACCATCGCGAAGAAGGCCTGGATCGCCTTGCCCCCGCCCGCGGCGAGCTTGCGGCCGCACAGGTCCATCGCCTGCACTCCGTTGGCGCCTTCGTAGATCATCGCGATGCGGCTATCGCGGACGAACTGCTCCATGCCCCATTCGCGCACGTAGCCGTGGCCGCCATAGACCTGCTGCATGTTGTTGGCGATGTCATAGCCCTTGTCGGTGCCGTAGCCCTTGATGACCGGGGTCATCAGCCCGATCAGCAGGTCGGCAGCCTCGCGCTCTTCCTCGGTCTGGGCCTTGTGGGTGAGATCGACCTGAAGCGCGCCCCACAGGCACAGCGCCCGCATCGCCTCGGTGAAGACCTTGGCGTCCATCAGCATCCGGCGCACATCGGGGTGGACGAAGATCGGATCGGCCTTGGCCTCCGGATCGACGGGGCCGGTGAGCGCGCGGCCCTGACGCCGGTCGAGCGCGTAGGCGACGGCGTTCTGATAGGCGACCTCGGCCTGGGCATAGCCCTGGATGCCGACGCCGAGGCGCGCGGCGTTCATCATGATGAACATCGCGGCCAGCCCCTTGTTCTCCTCGCCGACGAGATAGCCGGTCGCCCCGTCGTAGTTGAGCAGGCAGGTGGCATTGCCGTGAATGCCCATCTTCTTCTCGATCGAACCGCAGGTGACGCCGTTGCGCGCACCCGGATTGCCGTTCTCGTCGAGGATGAACTTGGGCACGATGAACAGCGAGATGCCCTTGGTGCTGTCCGGCGCGCCCGGCGTCTTGGCCAGCACGAGGTGGATGATGTTGCTGGTGAGGTCATGCTCGCCGGCCGAGATGAAGATCTTGGTGCCGGTGATCGCATAGGTGCCGTCGCCGTTCGGCACGGCCTTGGTGCGGATCATGCCGAGATCGGTGCCGCAATGCGGCTCGGTCAGGTTCATGGTGCCCGACCACTCGCCCGAGATCATCTTGGGGACATAGGTCGCCTTCTGCTCGTCCGACCCTTTGGCGAGGATCGCCGCGATGGCGCCGTTGGTGAGGCCCGGATACATCGCGAAGGCTTGGTTCGCGGTGCCGGAATATTCCTCGAGCACGAAGCCGAGCACGTGGGGGAGCCCCTGCCCGCCGAACTCCTCGGGCTGGGCAAGCGTGCCCCACCCGCTCTCGACATAGGCCTGATAGGCCTCCTTGAAGCCCGGCGGGGTGGTGACGCTGCCGTCCTCATGACGGGTGCAGCCATATTCGTCGCCCGCCTGGTTGATCGGGGCGAGCACCTCGGCGCAGAACTTGCCGGCCTCGTTAATGACAGTGTCGATCATGTCGGAGGTGGCGTTCTCGAAGCCCGGCAGGTTGCCGTAGCTGGCAAGGTCGAGCAGCTCGTTGACGACGAAGCGCGTGTCGCGGGTGGGGGCGGTATAGGTCGGCATCGGGGGATCCCTCGGGTAAGCGTGGCGGGGCGGGGTTGCGGCGGGTCAGCCGAGGTCGAGCTTCTCGATCTCAGCGACGAAATCGGTGAGTTCCTTGATCGAGGAATCGATGTCGTCGCGCTGGGCCTTCAGCTTGGCGATATGCGCGCGGCATTTCTCGATCGTGACACGGCGCTGTTCGACGCGCCCGTCGTCGAGATCGTAAAGGTCGATCATCTCGCGGATTTCGGTCAGCGAGAAGCCGACGTTCTTGGCGCGCATGATCCAGGCGAGCCGCGCGCGATCGCGCTTGGAATAGACGCGGGTGAGACCCACGCGCGCCGGGCTGATCAGCCCCTCGTCCTCGTAGAAGCGCAAGGCACGCGCGGTGCAGCCGAATTCCGAGGTGAGGTCGGAAATGGTGAACTGTTCGCGCGCGTGAACATCGGGGCGGTCGAGATGCGCGCCGTTGCGGCGGGGTTCGGCCTCGGCCTTGACGGCGGCGTCTTTTGCAGGAGCGGTAGCCATGCCTCGCCCCTACCTTACCTTTACGTGAGCGTCAAGTCTTGACCTTAACGAGAACAGGACCGCCCGGACCCTGCTCGACCCGCCGGTAGAAGCAGCTTTGCGCGCCCGTATGGCAGGTGGGCCCCGCCGGACTTGCGCGAATCACTAGCGCGTCCTGGTCGCAGTCGACGCGGATCTCCTCAACCGAGAGGACGTGCCCCGAGGTTTCGCCCTTCATCCACAGCTTCCCGCGCGAGCGCGACCAGAAGTGCACCTTGCCGCTCGCCAGCGTCGCATCGAGCGCCGCGCGGTTCATGTGTGCGACCACCAGCACCGCTCCCGATCCGGCATCGATCACCACCGCGGTCAGCAGCCCCGCAGCGTCGAATTTCGGCGCAAAACGCGCGCCCTGCTCGCGCTCCTCGGACGTCAGGACAGGTTCGGCCATCGGCTGCTCCGGCATAGGCAAGGACCCGGCGCAAGGCGCCCGGAAAGGAAAGGTTCAAGAAGGCCGCGCTCATGCGCCGATTGTTGCACGTTCACAACAGCAGGATGCAAAAAACGTACGGTCCCGCGGTTAGCCCTTCCGCACAGGGCCGCGGGGTGGAACAAAGGCTCAGGAACTCGGCAACGGGTTCTCCATTGAACAACGGCATCGCCCGATGCCAGGTTCAGGGGGTGACCGGGACGTGGACTGGCAGCGGGGTGCCAGGGCGACCGGTTGAACGATGAGGGACTGGATCCCGGCGGCCAAGCTAGGGGGTGGCTGCCGAGGCCCGCAAGGGAGGATCCGCACCGTTTCGTCACGCGGCGCCCGGGGCTCACAAGGCCTCGGGCGTTTCGTTTTTCCCCGTCCCGTGCGAATCGTCGACCCGCGCGAAACAGGCGACCGCGACGCTGCGCGCGCCCGCCCCGACGAGCGCCGCGACGCAGGCCCGCGCAGTGGCGCCGCTGGTGCACACGTCATCGACCAGCACCACGTCGCGCCCCGCGATCCGCCCGGCGCGCCTGCGGCCGGGGCCGATCGCCCCGGCGAGCGCCCGCTCGCGCGCTTCCCGTCCCAAGCCGCCGAGGTTCGGCGTGCGCTTGCTGCGCACCAAGCCGTCGACCAGCGCCTCGCCCTTGCCGAGCCGCTCCAGCTCCTGTGCGAGCAGCGCTGCCTGATTGAACCCGCGGTGCCACAGCCGCCAGCGGTGGAGCGGCACCGGCACCAGCAGCGGCGGCGCATTGCCCGTCGCGACAACGGGTAGCCGTGCCGCGATCAGCCGGGCAAGCAGCCGCGCCAGCGCGATCCGCCCGCCATGCTTGTAAGCCAGCACCAGCTTGCGCGAAGCATCGTTATAGAACGTCGCCGCGTGGATCGGCACCGCCGCCCCGCCCGCGACCGGGAGCAGCCCGTCGCGCTCGGCCGGGATGTCGAGCTGGCTCCAGCAATCGCCGCACAGCCCGTCCTGCCCGGCGAGGCCCGCGCCGCACAGGGGGCAGCGGGGCGGATAGACGAAATCCACCAGCGGCCTGATGCCCTGCCCCAGTTGTGCGACCACCGTCATCCGCGCCCTTGTCTCACGCCTTGCGCTCATCTGGCAAGCGCGGCAGGGCGGTCGGATGAACACGCCCAAGGTCCCGACCATCTTCAGCCCGCAGCGGCGCGCGGCGCGACTTGCCCGCGCCCGCCGCCGCCGCACGCAGCCCGGCGCGGCGCGCTTCCTTGCGGACGACATGATCGAGGACACGCGCGAGCGGCTCGGCTTCCTGCGCCACGAACCCGTCCGCGCGCTGGTCCTGGGGGACTGGACCGGTGAACTCGCGGAAAGCCTGCGCCTTGCGGGAACCGCGGTGGAGGCACCCGAGACCTTCGATCTCGAGGCGCCCTTCGCTTCAGGCGATTACGACCTGATTGTCGTCTTCGGCCTGCTCGATGCGATCAACGACCTGCCCGGTGCCCTCATCCACCTGCGCAGCGCGCTCGCACCCGGCGGGCTGGTGATGGCGCATTTCGTCGGCGGACAGAGCCTGCCCGCGCTGCGCGCCGCAATGCTCGCCGCCGAGCCCGAACGTCCGGCCGCGCGCATCCATCCGCTGGTCGATCCGCGCGCCGCGCCTGCGCTGCTCCAGCGCGCCGGGTGGAAGGACCCGGTGGTCGACACCCACTCGCTGCAAGTGCGCTATTCCGCGCTGGACCGCCTCGTCGCGGACCTGCGCGACCAGGGCCTCGGCAACGCGCTCGCCAAGCCTGCCGCGCCGCTCGGCAAACCCGCCCTCGCCCGCGCCCGCGCCGCCTTCGCCGCCCGCGCCGAGGCGGACGGGAAGACCAGCGAAACCTTCGAGATCGTCACCCTGACCGGGCGCCGCTCGCTCGCGGGAACCTAGCCCTTCTTGAGCGCAGCCTGCGCCGCCGCCAGACGCGCGATCGGCACGCGGTAGGGCGAGGCGCTGACGTAATCGAGGCCGACCTTCTCGCAGAAGCCGATGCTCGCCGGATCGCCGCCATGCTCGCCGCAGATGCCGAGCTTGATGTCTTCCCGCGTCCCCCGGCCCCGCTCCGCCGCCAATTCGACGAGCTGGCCGACCCCGTCGACATCGAGGCTGACGAAGGGGTCGCGCGGAAAAATGCCCTTGTCGACATAGACCGACAGGAACCGTGCCGCATCATCGCGACTGACGCCCAGCGTCGTCTGGGTGAGGTCGTTGGTGCCGAAGGAGAAGAACGCGGCTTCTTCCGCGATCTCGCCTGCCATCAATGCGGCGCGCGGCAGTTCGATCATGGTGCCGACGAGGTAATCGACCCGCGTGCCGGTTTCGGCGAACACCGCCTCGGCGGTCTTGTCGACCAGCGCGCGCAGGATCGCGAGTTCGCGCCTGGTCGCCACCAGCGGGATCATGATCTCGGGCAGCGGCGCGGCGCCGCTGTCGGCCTTGACCTTGCACGCCGCCTCGAAGATCGCGCGCGCCTGCATCTCGTAGATCTCGGGATAGGTGATCCCGAGGCGGCAGCCGCGGTGGCCGAGCATCGGGTTGAATTCGTGCAGCTCGCCGGCGCGGCGCTTGAGGTGATCGACCCCGAGCCCGGTCGCGTCGGCCAATTCGGCGAATTCCTCCTCGCCGTGCGGCAGGAACTCGTGGAGCGGCGGATCAAGCAGGCGGATCGTGCAGGGCAGACCCGCCATCACCTCGAAAATCGCGGTGAAATCGGCGCGCTGTTCGGGTAGCAGCCTGTCGAGCGCGCGGCGGCGACCGGCCTCGTCCTCGGCGAGAATCATCTGGCGAACCAGCGAGATGCGCGAGGCTTCGAAGAACATGTGCTCGGTGCGGCACAACCCGATGCCCTCGGCCCCGAACTGGCGCGCCATTCGGCAGTCCTCGGGCGTCTCGGCATTGGTGCGCACCTTCATCCGGCGAAGCTTGTCGGCCCATTCCATCAGCGTGCCGAAGTCGCCTGCGAGTTCGGGCTCCACGGTGGGGACGATGCCGAGCATCACCTGGCCGTTGCCGCCGTCGAGGGTGATCGCATCGCCCTCCTTCAACTCGGTCCCGCCGATCCGCAGGGTGCGCGCCTTGCGGTCGATCGAGACGCCGCTCGCGCCCGAGACGCAGGGGCGGCCCATCCCGCGCGCCACTACCGCGGCGTGGCTGGTCATCCCGCCGCGCGCGGTGAGAATGCCCTGCGCGGCGTGCATCCCGTGAATGTCCTCAGGGCTGGTCTCGACCCGCACCAGGATCACCTTCTCGCCCCGCCCGGCCCATGCTTCCGCGGTGTCGGCATCGAGCACGATCTTGCCCGCCGCCGCGCCGGGCGAGGCGGGAAGTCCGGTGGTCAGGACGTTGCGCTCCGCTTCGGGATCGAGCGTCGGATGGAGCAGCTGATCGAGCGCCATCGGATCGACCCGCCGGACCGCCTCGCGCTCGTCGATCAGGCCCTCGCCCACCATGTCGACCGCCATCTTGAGCGCGGCCTTGGCGGTGCGCTTGCCGGTGCGGGTCTGGAGCATCCACAGCTTGCCACGCTCGACGGTGAACTCGATGTCCTGCATGTCCTTGTAGTGACGTTCCAGCAGGTCGAACACGCGCGCGAGTTCGGCGTAAGCCTCGGGCAGCGCCTCTTCCATCGAGAGCGGCTTCGCGCTCGCGGCCTCGCGCGCCGCCTTCGTGAGGTATTGCGGGGTGCGGATGCCCGCAACCACGTCCTCCCCTTGCGCGTTGATGAGGTATTCGCCGTAATAGGCGCGCGTGCCGGTCGCCGGATCGCGGGTGAAGGCGACACCCGTGGCGCTGGTTTCGCCCATGTTGCCGAACACCATCGCCTGCACGTTGACCGCGGTGCCCCAGTCGGCGGGAATATCGTTGAGGCGGCGGTAGACCTTGGCGCGGTCCGAATCCCAGCTGTCGAACACGGCGCGGATCGCGCCCCACAGCTGCTCGTGGACATCCTGCGGGAAGGGCCGGCCGAGCTCCTCTTCGACGATCGCCTTGTACTGGCCGACGAGCGCCTGCCAGTCTTCGCACGCCATCTCGGTGTCGTTGTAGAAGCCCTTGTCTTCCTTGGCGATTTCGAGCGCTTCCTCGAACAACCCGTGATCGAGGCCGAGCACCACGTCGGAATACATCTGGATGAAGCGGCGATAGGAATCCCAGGCGAACCGCGGATCGCCCGAGGACGCGGCGAGCCCCTCCACCGTCTCGTCGTTGAGGCCGAGGTTGAGCACCGTGTCCATCATCCCCGGCATCGAAACCCGCGCGCCCGAGCGGACCGAGACCAGCAGCGGGTCGGCGGCATCGCCGAAGCGCTTGCCGACGGTCGTCTCGACGTGCTTCAGCGCCTTGGCGACTTCGCCTCGCAAGGCATCGGAGAAGTCCGCCCCGCCGCGCAGATAGGACACGCATTCCTCGGTGGTGATGGTGAAGCCCGGGGGAACCGGCAGCCCGATGCTCGCCATCTCGGCAAGGTTCGCGCCCTTGCCGCCGGTGACGGTCTTGTCCTTCTGGCGCGGATCCGAGTGGTCGGCCTTGCCTCCGAATTCGTAGACCGTCTTCAATGTCATGGCATTTCCCGCAGTTGCTCAGCTTGACGAAGTTGACAGGGTGTCAAGCTGATTATCGACGACATACCCTTGATCTGCCGAGATTTTCATCCGCATGACAGACAGGGCACGAGGGGCTTCATCCCTCGATCCGGCTGAAATCCGCGACCCGGTGAACCGCATCGCGGAAGCGCGCCAGCAGCGCAAGGCGCGCGGCGCGCTTTTCGGCCTCCGCGGCGTTGACAGTCACCTCTTCAAAGAACCTGTCGATCGGGGCGCGCAAGGTGGCCAGCGCCGCCATTGCATCGGCGAAGCGTTCCGTCTGCACCGCCTCGGCAGCCCGAGGCGCAGCCACGGCGAGTGCGTCGATCAGCGCCTTTTCGGCCGGTTCGGGCGTGTAGGAAAGCTGCGTTGCGGCCGCGTGGCGCTCGGCCATCTTGGCGGCGATGACGGGCGCGAGGTCGGGATCGTCGACCAGCGCGAGCGGGTCTTCCTCGCCGGTGCGCGCGATTTCGCCCTCGGGCCCGCGCCAGTCTTCCTTTTTCAGGATGTTTGCGGCGCGCTTGTAGCCCGCGAGGAGGTTCGCGCCGTCCTCGGTGCCGACGAAGGCCTGAAGCGCATGAACGCGGGCGAGCAGGCGGACGAGATCATCCTCGCCCCCGAGCGCGAAGACCGCATCGATCAGGTCGTGGCGGACGCCCGCTTCGCGCTGCTGGACCTTGAGGCGGTCGGCGAAGAAATCGAGGAGGTCAGTCGATGCGTTCGCGACTTCAATGCCCTGATTGCGATACAACTGCGCTGCCGCATCAAAAAGACGCTCGAGCGAGAGACGAAGATGGCGTTCGGTAATTATCCGGATCACCCCAAGCGCGGCTCGCCGAAGCGCAAACGGGTCTTTTGATCCCGTCGGCTTCATGTCGGCTCCGAAAAAGCCGACCAGAGCGTCGACCTTATCGATGAGCGCAGTCAGTGTAGCGGCATCTCCAATCGGCAGTTCGTCTGCCTGACCTGCGGGCTTATAGTGATCGCGTATTGCGGCGACGACTGGCGCCCGCAGCCCCTCGGCTTGGGCGTAGTAACCACCCATGCCGCCTTGCAATTCGGGAAATTCGCCGACCATCTCCGTTACGAGATCGGCCTTAAGCAGTGCCGCAGCTTCTCTTGCGTCAGGCACGGCGTCGGCCAGTTCACCTTGGAAGTCATCGGCAAGCGAGACAAACCGCTCGTGACGCTGCGCGACCGTCCCGAGCTTCTCGTGGAAGGTGATGCGCTCCAGCCCCTTGGCGTGCTGGCGAAGCGTCTTCTTCTGGTCCTGCTCCCAGAAGAAGCGCGCATCGGACAGCCGCGCGGCGAGGACCTTGCGGTTGCCGTCGACCACCACGGCAGGGTCCTTTGCCGCGATGTTCGCGGTGCAGATGAAGGCGTTGGCGAGCTTGCCCTCAGCGTCTTCGCAGACGAAATATTTCTGGTTCACCCGCGCGGTCAGCTGGATGACCTCGGGGGGCACGTCGAGGAAGGCCTCGTCGAACCGGCCGAGCAGGGGCACGGGGTATTCGGTGAGCCCGGCGTTCTCGATCACCAGCCCCTCGTCGGCGACGAGCGTGAGCCCGGCCTTGGCGGCGACGCTGGCGGCGCCCTCGCGGATCAGGCGCGCGCGCTCCTCGTGATCGACGATGACGTGGCAGGCGCGCAGCTTCTCGGCGTAGTCGTCCGCCGAGCCGATGGTAATCGGGCCCTCGTGATGGAAGCGGTGCCCCATGGTCTCGCGGCCCGAGCGGATGCCGCCGACCTCGACCTCCACCACCTCGCCGTCGAGCAGCGCGACGATGCCGGAGAGTGGGCGCACCCAGCGCAGGCTATCGGTGCTGATCGAGGCCGCTCCCCAGCGCATCGACTTGGGCCATGAGAAATCGCGGATGATCGCAGGGATCGCTTCGGCGAGCACCTCGGCCATTGGGCGGCCGGGCTGCTCGATCACCGCGAACCAGGTCATCCGGCCCTTGACGTCGCGCAGTTCGAGCTGGTCACGGGTAACGCCGTTCTTCTTGCAGAACCCGTCCACCGCGGCATCGGGCGCACCTTCGGGCGGGCCCTTGGCTTCCTCGCTGACCGCCTCGGTCGCGGCGGGCAGGTCGTAGGCGATGAGCGCCAAGCGGCGCGGGGTCGACCAGATGCGCAGGTTGTCGTGCTTGACGCCCGCCGCCTCCAGCTCGCGGCGGAACAGCTTTTCCAGTTCCGCGCGCGCCCCGGCCTGCATCCGGGCAGGGATTTCCTCGCAGCGCAGTTCGAGCAGGAAGTCGGCCATCAGACGAGGCTCCACCCGGGATATTTCGTCTGCCATTCGGGGCTCATCTTCTCGGCATAGGCCTCGCACGAGGAGCGCGCCAAGTCGCGCACCCGGGCCATGTAGCTGGCGCGTTCCTGCACCGAGATCACGCCGCGCGCCTGCAGCAGGTTGAACACGTGGCTCGCCTCGATGGCCTGTTCGTAGGCGGCGATGGGGACTCCTGCCGACAGGGCATTGCGGCACTCGGCCTCGGCCTTGGCAAAGAGATCGAACAGCGCCTCGGTGTTCGCGACCTCGAAGTTCCACTTCGACATCTGGCGCTCGTTCTCCAGGAACACCTCGCCGTAGCTTACGCCCGCGCTGTTGAACGCCAGATCATAGACGTTGTCGACGCCCTGGATGTACATCGCAAGGCGTTCGAGCCCGTAGGTCAGCTCGCCCGCGACCGGCTTGCAGTCGAAGCCGCCCATCTGCTGGAAATAAGTGAACTGGGTGACTTCCATCCCGTCGCACCACACCTCCCACCCGAGGCCCCAGGCGCCGAGCGTCGGCGATTCCCAGTCGTCCTCGACGAAGCGGATGTCGTGCGCCAGCGGATCGATGCCGATCGCGGCAAGGCTCCTGAGATAAAGCTCCTGGATGTCGCCGGGCGAAGGCTTCAGGATCACCTGATACTGGTAATAGTGCTGCAGCCGGTTGGGATTCTCGCCATAGCGCCCGTCGGTCGGGCGGCGGCAGGGCTGCACGAAGGCGGCGTTCCACGGCTCCGGCCCCAAGGCGCGCAGCGTGGTCGCGGTGTGGAACGTCCCCGCCCCCATGCGCATGTCGTAGGGCTGGAGAATCACGCACTGGCCTTCGGCGCTCCAGAAGTCGTGAAGCGTCAGGATCATGTCCTGAAAGCTGCGCGCAGGATCGCGGCTTGCGGGGGTGAAGGCAGGGACGGCGCTCATGGCGGCTCGCCATGGCCGAACGTCTCACAAGCGTCAATGTCGCAGCGCAGCAGGCGCGGGGAGAGCGCGGAGGTGGTCATGTTTCAGCGACACAAAGTCATGTTGTCTTGACATGGTCAGCGAATCACGACATATAGTCATGCATACCTGACATCGAGTCGGGAACACCTTACAAAGGAATGGGTCATGAAACAGCCAAGCCAGCGCGTCCTGAACCTAGTCGGCGAAACCCTTGCCGCCCTTGCCGTGATCTTCGGGTTCACCATGCTGATCGTCGACGTTCAGTCCGGCGCCGCTCACCCTCGCCACGCCGCCAACCCGGCCACGCCGGTTGCGCCGCTGGCCTTCACGCTCGAGTAGGCCCGATGCGCCGCCGATCCTGCCCTCCCCGCCGCACCGCAGCCGCCGACGATCAGACCGTGTTCTGGATCCTGTTCGCCGTGCTCCTGCTGATCGGCATGAGTTGAAAGGGCGCAGCGATGAAGAACCGCCTCAAGGTGCTGCGCGCCGAGCGCGACTGGAGCCAAGCCGAACTTGCCGGACGCCTCGACGTTTCGCGGCAGGCGGTCAACGCCATCGAGACCGGCAAGCACGACCCCTCGCTCCCCCTCGCCTTCCGGATCGCGCGCCTGTTCGAAATGCGCATCGAGGAGATTTTCGATGACGGAGAGAACCCATGAATGCCCGTAATTCCAGCGAACCCGGCCCCGGCGAGGCGCGCACCCGTCAGCGCCGCCGCAGGCAGATGATTTTCCTCGCCGTTGCCGCCGTGCTCGGCGGCGTGATCGGCGGCGCCACCGGCTTCTTCGACCAGGGCGATGGCAACCTCTTTGCCGGCGGTTGGGAACAGATGAAGCTTCCGCCCGCGCTGGCGATCGGCATCGCCGTGCTGCTGCTCGGCGGCTTCCTCGCCCTGCCGCTCTACGGCTTCAAGATGGTCGACGATTACAAGCGCGAGATCAATCTCGTCGCCTTCACGGGCGGCTGCCTGTCGGTGCTTTCCGGTTTCCCGATCTGGGCGGTGCTCCATGCCGGCGGCTTCGTGCCGGCGCCCCACGCCTTCGGCATCTTCGCGATCGCCTTCGTGTCGATGTACGCGAGCTTTCTTTTCGCCCGCTGGCGGCTGTGATGCACAGCCCGCCGGTATTTCTAAACTGCCACCTGCAACCCACAACAACCCTGATACCTTAGAAAGGAACTGCCATGAAACATCTTGCCAAGCTCGCCCTTGCTGCCGCGCCCTTCGCGCTGTTCGCCGGGAACCCCGCGCTCGCCGACAACCATGTTGCCGCCGAGGCGACCGCCGCCACCGCGACCGAGAAGGGCCCTGCCCTTTGGAAGGTCGCCGACGAGGACACCACCATCTACCTGTTCGGCACGGTCCACGTGCTGCCCAAGGAGGTCGAATGGTACGATGCGACCATCGCCGACGCGCTTCAGGGCTCGGACATGATCGTCACCGAAATCCCGATGGACAAGCAGAGCGAGGCGCAGATGCAGGGTCTTGCCATGAAGGTCGGGATGCTGCCCCAGGGCACCACCTTGCGCTCCATGCTCACCCCCGAACAGACCGCTGCCTACGAGGCCGCGCTCGCCAAGATCGGTGCGCCGCCCGCCGCCTTCGACCCGATCAAGCCCTGGCTGGCTGGCCTCACCCTCTCGGTCGTGCCGCTGATGCAGCAGGGCTACGATCCCAACAGTGGCGTCGAGAAGGTGCTGCTCGCCAAGGCCGGCGACAAGCCGCAGGGTGCGCTCGAAACCGCCGAGTTCCAGTTCGGCATCTTCGACAAGATGCCGGTCGAAGGCCAGGTCGCCTTCCTGATGGAAGCGGTCGACGGCATGGACGAGGTCAAGACGATGCTCGACCGGATGGTCGCCGAGTGGGTCGCGGGCGATGCCGAAGACCTTGCCGAAGTGATGAACGAGGGCATGGACGACCCCGCCGTCGCCGAAGCGCTGCTCTATCAGCGCAACGCCAACTGGGCCGAATGGATCGACGAACGCCTCGACCAGCCCGGTACCGTGTTCGTCGCGGTCGGCGCAGGCCACCTCGCGGGTGCCAAGAGCGTGCAGGACTACCTCGCGCAAAAGGGCATCACCGTGACCCGCGTCAAGTGACCGGAACGGCGCAGCGATGATCGCTCGCCCGGAGGCCGGCATCATGCACCGCGCGCGGGTCGCCGCGGGGCTGCTGCTGGCCTCTTTCCTTGCCCTGACCCTCGCCGGGTGCAGCGATGCGCCCGGCGAGACGTCGTCCGACCCTTCGGTGCACCCCCTGTTGTACCGGATCACTGCCGCCGACGGGACGGTGGAGGGTTGGATGCTTGGAACCATCCACGCCCTTCCCCCCGGCACAGCCTGGCGCACCCCGGCCATAGCCCGCGCGGAGGCCAAGGCCGACCTGCTGGTGGTCGAGATCGCCGCGCTCGGCGACCGCGCCGCGCTTGCCCGGACCTTTTCCGAACTGGGCACGACTACCGGCCTGCCGCCGATCGATGCGCGCGTGCCTTCAGCACTGCGCCCGCAGCTCGCCGCGCTGCTCGAGCGCGGCGGGATGAAGCCGCAGGACTTCACCTCCACCGAAAGCTGGGCGGCGGCGCTGATGCTTGCCCAGATCGATACCGAGGGCGATCCCGCAAACGGCGTCGACCGCGCGCTGATCCGCGACTTCCCCCCGGCGAGGGTGCGCGAGCTGGAAGGGATGCGCGCCCAGCTCGCGATCTTCGATGGCCTTCCCGAGCGCGAACAGCGCGATCTCCTCGCCGCGGTGGTCCGCGAAGCCGCGACCGATCGTGGGCGCGAAGGGGAGCTGGCACGCGCCTGGCTGTCCGGCGACGAGGCCAAGCTCGCCGAGGCGGCCACGACCGGCATCATGGCCGATCCCGAACTGCGCGAGGCGCTGCTGGTGGCGCGCAATCGCCGCTGGGAAACCGCCATCGCCGCGCTGCTCGCGCAGCCGGAGCGTCCGCTGATCGCCGTCGGCACCGCGCACCTGCTCGGCCCCGAGGGGCTGGTGGCGCGGCTCGAGGCGCGCGGCTTCCGGGTGACGCGCCTGCGCTAGACCGCTCGAACCCAAAACGGTTGCCAATCGGCGCGCGAGCCTCTAAGGGGCCGCCCTTCGGCGCTCTGGTCATCCCTGGAGGCGGCGCGCCGGACATTTCTGTCACAACACGCATTCGAAAGGCACAGCCATGAGCGACGCTCTCACTCTGCCGGCCGAAGCGCGCGAACGGGCTGGCAAGGGAGCCTCCCGAGCACTTCGCCGCGATGGTCGGACCCCCGCCGTGATCTACGGCGGCAAGGAAGAACCTGCCACGATCCACGTCGAGGAGAAGGAACTGACCCGTCAGCTGATGACCGGTCACTTCATGAACTCGATCGTCAACATCGAGATCGGCGGCAAGACCATCAAGACGCTCCCCAAGGATGTCGCCTTCCACCCGGTCAGCGACCGTCCGCTGCACGTCGATTTCCTGCGCCTTTCGGCCGATGCGACCGTCGATGTCGCGGTGCCGGTGGTGTTCATCAACGAAGAGAAGTCGCCCGGCCTCAAGAAGGGCGGCGTGCTCAACATCGTGCGCCACGAACTCGAACTGGTCTGCCCCGCGGACGATATTCCGGGCGAGATCCAGATCGACGTCACCGGCAAGGATGTGGGCGATGCGATCCACATCAGCGAAGTCGCCCTGCCCAAGGGCGTGAAGAGCGCGATCACCGATCGCGACTTCACCATCGCCACGCTGGTCGCCCCGTCGGCGCTCAAGAAGAGCGAAGGCGCCGCGGCTGCCGAAGGCGAGACCTCGGAAGAGGAAGAGGGCGGCGACGAGGACTGATCCTCTCCCTCGCCCACCGATCCGAACGCCGGGCTTCCCCACGGAAGTCCGGCGTTTCGTTTTGTGGCAGCCGCCGCTAGGAGACACGCCATGCAGATCTGGGCAGGCCTCGGAAATCCCGGACCGCGCTATGCGCTCCACCGGCACAATGTCGGCTTCATGGCCGTGGACGTGATCGCCGAGATGCATGGCTTCGGGCCCGTCCAGAAGAAGTTCCAGGGCTGGGCCCAGGAAGGGCGGATCGGCGGGCACAAGGTCCTGCTCCTGAAGCCCGCGACCTTCATGAACGAGAGCGGGCGCTCGGTCGGCGAGGCGCTGCGCTTCTACAAGCTGGGCACCGAGGCGCTCACGGTGTTCCACGACGAGCTCGACCTTGCCCCCTTCAGGGTCAAGGTGAAGCAGGGCGGCGGCCATGCGGGCCATAAGGGGCTGCGTTCGATCGACCAGCACTGCGGGGCGGCGTTCCGCCGCGTGCGTCTCGGCATCGGCCATCCCGGACACAAGGACCGCGTCACCGGCCACGTGCTTGGCAACTACGCCAAGGACGAACAGGACGATCTCGCCGAGATGCTCGGGGCTGTCGCGGCAGAGGCCCAGTGGCTCGCCGAGGGCGACGCCGTGCGCTTCATGAACGAGGTCGCGCTGAGGATGCAGGACTGAACCCGATCGGCGCTCAGGCCCCGTCGGACAGCAGGCGCTCGAGCGCGTCCAGCTGGTCGGGAAGCCCTTCAGCCGCGCCGAGCGATTGTTCGAGCGCCTCGGCCGAGGGATAGGTTTCGGTCAGGGTCAGAACCGTCTTGCCGCCTTGTGCGGCAAATGTGACCGTTGTCACCGCCCCCTCGGCGCCTTCCTCGTTGGTCCACACGATCCGCTCATTGGCGACGACATCGATATACCGACCGAAGAACGTCATGGGCTCGTCGAATTCGGGATGGGCGATTTCGAGGCGGTAGTTGCCGCCAGTACGCACATCCATCTCGCAGGCGAGAATGGTCATCCCCGACGAGCGCGGTATCCACCACTTGCGAAACAAATCCGCCTTCGCCCATGCCGCGAACACGGCGGCAACCGGAGCATTGAAAACCCGGGTCACACGCATTTCGCGCGCGCTTGCCCGGTCGACCTGCATCGCGATACCCGTCCCTTGGCTAACCTTGTCCATTCTCATTCTCCTCTTTCGGCGATCCTGCGAGCACGACGTCGAGCGCATCGAAGCGCGCTTCCCACTTGGCCCTGTAATTTTCGATCCAGGCGCTAAGATCGCCCAAGTGGTGCGGTCCGAGCGAGCACTGGCGCACCCGCCCGACCTTACGGGTCGATACGAGTCCGGCATGTTCAAGCACGGCGATGTGCTTCTTCATCCCGGTGAGCGTCATGTCGAAGCGTTCGGCCAGCACGCTGATCGTCGCCTCGCGCTCGCTCAGGCGCTCCAACACTCCTCGCCGCGTCGGGTCCGCAAGAGCGGCGAGAGCGGTGTCTAGTGTGGAAGAATCATACTGAACCATTAGGTTCAGTGTTGCGTGAAGAACGACAAGATGCAAGCCCGATGATGCTGTTCCCCGGAAAGGGCGCCGCATCCGTGAGCCGCGAGCCGGCTCTTGATCGCGGGGCTGGTCTTTTCTTGCGCGATTTCCTAACGGCCTCGGCACCACGGCCCTTTGGCCACAATCATGTGCAGGACAATCATCATGGGTTTCCGTTGCGGGATCGTCGGCCTGCCGAATGTCGGCAAGTCCACCTTGTTCAATGCGCTCACCGAGACGCAGGCTGCGCAGGCGGCGAACTATCCCTTCTGCACGATCGAGCCCAACGTCGGCCAGGTCGCGGTGCCGGACGAGCGGCTGCAGAAAATCGCCGCCATCGCCGGCAGCGCCAAGATCATCGAGACGCAATTGGGCTTCGTCGACATCGCCGGCCTCGTGAAGGGCGCGAGCAAGGGGGAGGGTCTCGGCAACCAGTTCCTCGGCAATATCCGCGAGGTCGACGCGATCGTCCACGTGCTGCGCTGCTTCGAGGATGACGACATCCAGCACGTCGCCAACAAGGTCGATCCCATCGCCGATGCCGAGGTGGTCGAGACCGAGCTGATGCTCTCCGATCTCGAAAGCCTCGAGAAGCGCGTCCCCGCCGCGGCCAAGCGCGCCACCGGCGGCGACAAGGAAGCCAAGGCGATGGCAAGCGTGCTCGGGCAGGCCCTGGAACTGCTGCGCGAGGGCAAGCCCGCCCGCCTCACCGAGCCCAAGCACGACGAGGAGGCGCGCCTGTTCCGTCAGGCCCAGCTGCTCACCGCCAAGCCGGTGCTTTACGTGTGCAACGTCGCCGAGGAGGACGCCGCGACCGGCAATGACCTCTCGGCCAAGGTGTTCGAGAAAGCCGCAGCCGAGGGGGCCGAGGCGGTGGTCGTCTCCGCCGCGATCGAGGCCGAGCTGGTCGCCATGCCGGTGGAGGACCGCGGCGAGTTCCTCGAAGCGCTCGGCCTCGAGGAAAGCGGCCTCTCGCGCGTGATCCGCGCCGGCTACAAGCTGCTGGGCCTGAAAACCTTCTTCACCGCCGGCCCCAAGGAAGCGCGCGCCTGGACCTTCCCCGATGGCGCCAAGGCCCCGCAGGCGGCCGGCGAGATCCACTCGGACTTCGAACGCGGCTTCATCCGCGCCGAGACCATTGCCTACGAGGACTACGTGAACTTGGGCGGCGAGGCAGGCGCGAAGGAAGCGGGCAAGCTTCGGCAGGAAGGCAAGGAATACGTCGTCCAGGACGGCGACGTGCTGCTCTTCAAGTTCAACGTCTGACCGCCGCGCCCAAACGGTCCGTCCCGCACCCGGGAACATCGTTGCTGCCGGGCGCTTGCGCTTCTCCCATCAACCCGAGGAGCGCAAAGAATGGCGGGAGATTCAGGCAAGTTCGAGACTCTGGTGCGGGTCGGCTATTTCAGCCGGGCGGTGCTCTACATCGTGCTGGGGGTGATCGCGCTGACCAGCGCGGGGCGCATCGGCGAAGGCACGCAGGGCATCTTCCGCGCGGTCGAGGAACTGCCCGCCGGCACGCTGCTGCTGTGGGTGCTGGTGGTCGGCCTAGCCGCCTACGGGCTGTTCCGCCTCGCCTCGCCGCTGTTCGACATCGAGCACGAGGGTTCGGACGCCAAGGGCTGGGGCAAGCGGATCGGCCACGCGGGGAGCGCAATCGCCCATTTCGCGCTCGCCTGGACGGCCTTCAAGTTCGCGACCGGCAGCCCTTCGGGCGGGGGAAATGGTGCCTCGCAAGCGGCCGCGGGCGTGCTTTCGGTGCAGTTCGGCGGCCTCGTGATCGGCATCCTCGGCCTCGCCTTCTTCCTCGCTGCGGCGGCGCAGGCCGAAAAGGCGATCTCGGGCAAGTTCATGCGCCGGATTGCCCCCAATGCCCCTGACGCGACGCGCTGGCTCGGCGGAGCAGGCTATCTCTCCCGTGCAGTGGTGTTCGTGGTGATCGGCTGGTCGCTGGTCGAGGCCGGATTCCTGTCGCAGGGCGCCTCCAACGTGAAGACGCTGGGCGAGGCGGTCGCCGTATTGGCGGGCACCGGCTGGGTGTTCACCCTCATCGCCATCGGCCTGATCCTGTTCGGCCTGTTCAGCCTGATCCTCGCACGCTACCGGATCATCCCCGATATCGACCCGAGCCAGGGCGTGCCGAGCTTCCGCACCACCTGATCAGGCGGCGCTCTCTTTCCAGCCCCAGGCGAGGATGCAGGGCGGGATGTTGCGCCACACGAAGCCGGTGTCGAGCCGGTCGAAATGCTTGGCGGTCAGGTCGCGCGCGGTGGGGCGGAACTGGTAGGTGAGGAAGGCCCCGCCCTGTCGCAGCACGCGCTCGGTGGCGGCAACGATCCGTTCCGCCACGCCTTCGGGCAGGGTCGAGATCGGCAGGCCCGAGAGCACGAAATCGGCCTTGTCGTGGCCGAGCTGGCGCACGAAACGCTCGACCTCTTCGGCCGAGCCGAGCCGCGCATGGCAGCGTTCGTCGTCCACCGTGGCCTTGATATAGTCGACGAAGCGCGGGTTGGTGTCGATCACCAGCAGCTTGCCGTCGGCGGGCAAGCGCTCGAGGATGTGCGGGATGAAGGTCCCCACCCCGGGGCCGTATTCCACGAAAAGCCGGCAATTTTCCCAGTCCACGCGGTCGAGCATCGCGGCGATGGTGACCCGCGAGGAGGGGATCACCGAACCGACCATGCGCGGCGCCTCGAGGAATCCGCGGAAGAACACCGCGATCGGGCCCAGCATCCGCCGGAGCCGCGACGGCCTGGACTTTTCGACAACCGTGCTGCGCGTGCCTGTGTTCACGTTTCCTCCGAACCTTGTTTTCTCGCGCGCCAGGGCAGGCGCGGGTGGCCGGGTCTCATGGCAGGGTCGGCGGTAAAGTCCAAGAAAGTCAGTGCGGCCTCTTCAGGCAAACGGGGTGCGCGGGGGCTTCCTTGCGCCGAATCGACGCGGGCGCGCGGCGACCTGTCGAGGGGGCGCCCTCTCCAAAGAGTGATGAAGAGCCAGCACCGTCTCGCATTTGTCGTCCGAACGCCCTAACGCACGACCCATGCGCTTCATCCTCCTCGTCCTCGCCCTGCTGGTCCCTGCGAACATCGCCGCCGCGCAGGAGCCCAGAGCCCGCCCCGTCACCATCCTGATCTCGATCGACGGCTTCCGCGCCGATTATCTGGATCGCGGGATCACGCCCAATCTTTCGGCACTGGCGGCGCAAGGGGCGAGCGGCGCGATGCGGCCGAGCTTCCCGACCAAGACCTTCCCCAACCACTACACCCTCGTCACCGGCCTGCGCCCCGATCGCAACGGCATCGTCGGCAACAACATGATCGATCCGCGTCGGCCGGGCGTGGTGTTCAGCATGGGCAACACCAGGCAGTCGCTCGATCCGTTTTGGTGGGACGAGGCCGAACCGCTGTGGATCACCGCCGAAAAGGCGGGCATCCGGGCCGCGACGATGTTCTGGCCCGGCAGCGAGGTGGAAATCCGCGGAACCAGGCCGAGCGACTGGCAGCGCTTCGATCAGAACGTCAGCGACGTGCAGCGCGTCAACACCGTGCTCGACTGGTTGCGCCGTCCGGCGGCGATCCGGCCCGGCTTCGTCACGCTCTATTTCGATGCGGTGGACAGCGCCGGGCACGGCTCCGGTCCCGATGGTGACGCCGTCAACGCGGCGCTGGCGGAGATCGACGCGCGGATCGGTGATCTGGTGCGGGGCGTTGCCGCGCTCGGCGTCCGCGCCAACTACGTGATCGTCGCCGACCACGGCATGCGCCAGACCGACGACGTGCACGTCATCCAGCTCGGCGACTATATCGACCGCGACAGCATCATCCCGGTCGAGGTCGGCCCCTATGCCGCGATCGAGCCGGCGGCGGGGACCGACGAGCGCGTCTTCGCGGCGCTGGTCGGCAAGCACGAGCACATGGAGTGCCTGCGCAAGGAGGATCTCCCCGCGCGGCTCCACTACGGCAGCAACCCGCGCACCGCCGCGATCATCTGCCTCGCCGAGCCGGGCTGGGTCATCTATGCCGAGCCGCCGCGCTATCCCGGCATCGGCGGCTCGCACGGTTACGACAACGCCGACCCCGAGATGCTCGCCCTGTTCATCGCCAGCGGCCCGGCCTTCGCCAGCGGCGTGAAACTGCCGGTGTTCGACAATGTCGACGTCGCGCCCCTGCTGCGCGCGGTGATGGGGCTGCCGCAGGACCCATCGCTCGACGGCAAGCTGGAAGAGGTGCAGGCGGCGCTACGGCACTAGTGCCGCCCGAACAGCTTCTCGACATCCTCCATCGACAATTTCACCCAGGTCGGGCGCCCGTGGTTGCACTGGCCCGAACGCGGGGTGGCCTCCATCTCGCGCAGCAGCGCGTTCATCTCGGCAACGCTGAGCACCCGCCCCGCCCGCACCGATCCGTGGCAGGCCATCGTCGCCAGCACCAGTTCGAGTCGCTCGGCCAGCAGCAGCGCGCCGCTGTCCTCCTGCTTGCCATGCTTGGCGATGTCGTCGGCGAGGTCGGTGAGCAGCTTCGCCGTGTCCGCCTTGGCGATCGCCGAAGGCACCGCGCGCACCAGCATCGCAGAGGGTCCGAAGCGCTCGATCACGAGGCCGTAGCGCGCAAGGCCCTCGGCCGCGTCCTCGAGCCGATCGCAATCGACCTCGTCCAGCTCGACCACGTCGGGGACGAGCAGCGCCTGGCTGCGGCGCACCCCCTCCCCCGCCCCGGCGGCCCGCAGGCGTTCGAGCACGAGCCGTTCGTGCGCGGCGTGCTGGTCGACCAGCACGAGGCCGTCGGCGGCTTCGGCGACGATGTAGGTGTTGGCGACCTGCCCGCGGGCGATGCCGAGCGGGTATTGCCGCGCTTCCTCGGAGACCGGCGCAGCCTCCTCGGCGCGGCCTTGCGGTTGAGCCAGCGGCGCGCCCCACTCCGTGCGCGCTTCGCCGAGCCGTGGCTGCGGCGCGGTCCAGTCCCGCCCGGAGAAGATGCTCTCGAGCGACGGCGCCGCGGGTGCTCCGGAAGGCGCAAGCCTTTGTTGCCCCACCGCTTCGCTACTTGAGGGCATCAGCGGCTCGCTTACCCATCGTCCCATCGCCGCGCGGTCCGGCCCCTGCGCGGAGCGGCGGTCGCCGGTCGCCAGCGCCTGCCGCAGCCCCGAGACGATGAAGCCCCTCACCCCGGCCGAATCCCGGAAACGCACCTCGGTCTTGGCCGGGTGGACGTTCACGTCGACATCCTGCGGCGGAAGGTCGAGGAACAGCGCCAGCACCGCATGGCGATCGCGCGCCAGCATGTCCGAATAGGCCCCGCGCACCGCGCCGACCAGCAGCCGGTCCTTCACCGGCCGCCTGTTGACGAACAGGTACTGGTGATCGGCCACGCCCCGGTTCCAAGTCGGCAGGCCCGCCACACCCGTCAACCGCATCACCCCGTGCGGCGTGGCGCGCGAAAGGTCGACTTCGACCGAATTGTCCTTGAGTTCGTGGGCGATGATCCGCGCCACGCGGGTCGCCAGTTCCTCCCCCGCCTGCAAGGACAGGACGGTCCGCTTGCCCCCATCGCCGAGCGTCTCGAGCGTGAAGGCGATGTCGGGCCGTGCCATCGCGAGCCGGCGGACGACATCGAGACAGGCGGCATATTCGCTGCGGGCAGTGCGCAGGAACTTGCGCCGCGCGGGCACCTTGGCGAACAGCTCCTCCACGCGCACGCGGGTGCCCGGCGGGAGTGCGGCGGGCTCGTCGGCCAGCACCGCGCCGTGATCGACCACCCGCCGCCAGGCTTCGCTTGCGCTCTGTTCGCGGCTCTCGATGGTCAGCCGCGCAACGCTGGCGATGCTCGGCAACGCCTCGCCGCGGAAGCCCAGGGTCGTCACCAGTTCGATTGCGCCATCCTCGCCGATCAGCGAATCCGGCAGCTTCGAGGTCGCGTGCCGCTCGAGCGCCAGCGCCATTGCCTGCGGCCCCATGCCGCAGCCGTCGTCGACCACCTCGATGCGTCCGAGCCCGCCCTCGGCCAGCACCACCCCGATTCGCTTCGCGCCCGCATCAACCGCGTTCTCGATCAGCTCTTTGAGCGCCGCGGCAGGGCGTTCGACCACCTCGCCCGCGGCGATGCGGTTGACGAGGGCGGAGGGGAGACGGCGGATTTCGGGCATTTATCGCACGCTAGCTGGCGGTGGTCGCAAATTCGAGGGGAAGCGCGCAGAAATCACCAAGGCGGTGGACAAATTTTTTGGCCTTTTGTCCGAGGATTCGCTAGGCGCTTCGCGTCATGTCATAACCGGGTCGAAAACCCCCGCAACCGCCCCCCAAAGCCGGTCTGCGTCCCCCCGTCCCGCCACCACTGGAACACCACCGCAAATGAGCTTCCTGTCCAATCTCTTCAAGTTCGGTTCGCAGAACATGGCGATCGATCTCGGCACCGCCAACACCCTCGTCTATGTTCAGGATCAGGGCATCGTCCTCAACGAACCGTCGGTCGTGGCGATCGAGACGATCAACGGCATCAAGCGGGTCAAGGCCGTGGGCGATGATGCCAAGATGATGATGGGCAAGACCCCCGACAGCATCGAGGCGATCCGCCCGCTGCGCGATGGTGTCATCGCCGACATCGAAATCGCCGAAGAGATGATCAAGCACTTCATCCGCAAGGTTCACGGCAAGCGCAACCTGTTCCGCTATCCCGAGATCGTGATCTGCGTCCCCTCGGGCTCGACCTCGGTCGAAAAGCGCGCGATCCGCGATGCGGCCTCGAACGCGGGCGCCTCGGAAGTGCACCTGATCCTCGAACCCATGGCCGCCGCGATCGGCGCCGACATGCCGGTGACCGAGCCGGTCGGCTCGATGGTGGTCGACATCGGCGGCGGCACCACCGAAGTCGCGGTGCTCAGCTTGCGCGGCCTCGCCTACACCACCTCGGTGCGCACCGGGGGCGACAAGATGGACGAGGCGATCGTCAGCTACGTGCGCCGTCACCACAACCTGCTGATCGGCGATGCGACGGCCGAGCGCATCAAGAAGGACTACGGCATCGCCGTCATCCCGGAAGACGGGATCGGCGAGACCATCACGCTGAAGGGCCGCGACCTCGTCAACGGGGTGCCCAAGGAAATCACCATCAACCAGGCCCATGTCGCCGAGGCGCTGTCCGAACCGATCGGCGCGATCGTCGAAGGCGTGCGCATTGCGCTGGAAAACACCGCGCCCGAACTCGCCGCGGACATCGTTGACCAGGGTATAGTGCTCACGGGCGGCGGTGCCTTGATCCGGCGTTTGGACGAACACCTGCGCGAGGAAACGGGCCTGCCGGTCTCGGTTGCCGAGGACCCGCTGACCTGCGTCGCGATCGGCACCGGCCGGGCGATGGAAGACCCCATCTATCGCGGCGTGCTGATGACGGCCTGAGCCGCATTGGCCTGACGCCGGGGATCGGCAGAAGGGACTTTCAGCCATGGCGCCGCCTTCATCGCGACGGTCGGGCTTCTCGAAGAAGGCACAGTTCTCGGTCTTCACCGGCTACCTGCTGGCCGGCGTCGGCGCGCTGATCGGCTTCGGGCTGCTGCTGCTCTCCTTCTGGCAACCCGCGGCTTTCGCGCCCTTGCGCGGCCTCGCTGGCGATACGGTCGCCCCCGCGGGCGAGGTGACCGCCGCCGCCCGCACCGGGAGCGACAGTGTGTTCGACGGGATCGCGGGCTATTTCCGCGCCGGCAGCCAGAACGCGGCGCTGCGCCGCGAGGTCGAACTCGCGCGCATTCGCCTCGCCGAGGCGGAATCGGTCAAGGCCGAGAACCGCCGGTTGAAGGCGCTGCTGGCCATGCGCGAAAGCGTGGTCAAGCCGGTCGCCACCGCGCGTCTCATCGGCTCGACCGCCTCGAGCGGGCGGCGGCTCGCCTTCCTCGGTGTGGGGCGGACGGACGGCGTCATGGCGGGAATGCCGATCATCTCCGAGCGCGGGGTGATCGGCCGCGTGCTCGAGACCGGGCGCAGCTCCGCGCGCGTGCTGCTACTCACCGACAGCGAAAGCGTGCTGCCGGTGCGCCGCGCCAAGGACGACGTGGTCGCCTTCGCCGAAGGGCGCGGCGACGGCTTGCTGCGGGTGCGGCTGGTCAATCTCGGCATCAATCCCTTGAAGCCCGGCGATCTGGTGGTGACCAGCGGCGCGGGCGGATATTACCGTCCCGGCGTCGCGGTCGGGATCATCACCGCGATCACGCCCGATGGCGGCCTCGCGCGGCTGGTCGCCGAGCCCTCCGCCACCAACTATGTCGCGGTCGAGCCGATCTACCAGCCCGAGGCGGTGTCCGCGCTCGAGAACCCGCGAGAACCGCTCGAGGGCGAAGCCGAGGCCGACCTGCGGCCCGGCCCCGTGACGGCCGCAAACGGCACGGCGGGCGAGTGATGGAGCGGCTCAACCCCCGCGCGCGTTCCGATCCCTACGGCAGCCGCATCAACCGCGCCCAGTCGCCGCTGCGCGCCACCAGCGTGCCCTACCTCTCGATCATGCTCGGATCGCTGCTGCCGGTGCTGGTGGTGGCGGACGTCATGCCGCTGGTGCCGCCGCTCGGCTTCCTGATGCTGCTCGCCTGGCGCCTGGTGCGTCCCGGACTGCTGCCGCTGTGGGCAGGCGCGCCGCTCGGGGCCTTCGACGACCTGTTCAGCGGTCAGCCTTTCGGCAGCGGCATCCTGCTGTTCTCGCTGGCGATGATCGCCATCGAGATGGTCGAGGCGCGCTTTCCGTGGCGCGGCTTCTGGCAGGACTGGTTCATGGCCGGTCTGGTTGCGACGCTCTACTGGCTTGCCGCCCTGATGCTGTCGGGCGCGCGGCTCACGCCCGAAATGCTCGCGGTTTCCACGCCGCAGGTCTTGTTGTCGGTGCTGCTCTACCCGATATTGGCGCACATGGTCGCCGGTCTCGATCGTTTTCGTCTGGCCCGGGCACGGAGGATCGGGTGAAGCTGCCCTTCTCGCGCAAGTCGCGCAGGTCCCGTCCCGCCAAGGTCATCAACGCCTCGATCCTGCGCTCCTCCTTCGAGCGCAGGACGGTGCTGATCGGCTCCGTCCAGGGCGGGATCGGCGTGCTGCTGGCCGCGCGCATGGGCTATCTCGCGATTGCCGAGAACGAGAAATACCGGCTCGAATCCGAAAGCAACCGGGTCAATCTCACCCTCATCCCGCCGCGGCGCGGCTGGATTCTCGATCGCAACGGCGCGCCGCTAGCCTCGAACCGCGCCGATTTCCGCGTCGACATCATCCCCGAACGCCTCACCGATCCCGAGCGCACCATCGACCGGATCGGCGCGCTGCTCGCGCTCGATGCGGCGCGGATCGCCGACATCAAGGACAAGGTCGCCGAATCCCGCGGCTTCGCCCCGGTCGAGGTGGCGAGCGGGCTCGACTACGACCAGTTCGCAGCGATCAGCGTGCGCCTGCCCGACCTGCCCGGCGTGGTGCCGCAACGCGGCTTCTCGCGCTTCTATCCCACCGCCTCCAGCGTCGGTCACCTGATCGGCTATGTCGGCCCGGCCTCGGCCGAGGAATACGAGCAGGATCGCAATCCGCTGCTGATCACGCCGGGCTACAAGATCGGCAAGGACGGGCTGGAGAAGAAGTTCGAAAAGCAGCTGCGCGGCATCCCGGGCGCGCGCCGGGTCGAGGTGACGGCATCGGGCCGGATCGTCCGCGATCTCGAAACCCGCGAGGACATCCAGGGCGCGCCCGTGCGGCTGACCATCGACGGCCCGCTGCAGGACTATGCCGCGCGCCGCATCGGCCTGGAAAGCGGCTCGGTGGTGGTGATGGACTGCCACACCGGCGACCTGCTGTGCATGGCCTCGATGCCAAGCTTCGACCCCAACAGCTTCTCCGACGGGATCGGCAGCGTCGAATACGCGATGCTGCGCGACGACGAGCGCGTGCCGCTGCGCAACAAGGTGCTCAAGGGCCTCTATCCGCCCGGCTCGACAGTGAAGCCGATGGTCTCGATGGCGCTGATGTCGCAGGGCATCGACCCCGAAGAAACCGTGTTCTGCGGCGGCGGCCTGCGCGTGGGCAACCGCGTGTTCGGCTGCTGGAACCGCCGCGGCCACGGCACGGTCGACATGGCCAAGGGCATCTACCAGAGCTGCGACGTCTATTTCTACGCCATGTCCCAGCGCATCGGCATGGATCCGATCGCGGCGATGGCGCGGCGCTGCGGGTTGGGGCAGGAGTTTCCGCTGCCCGTCACCAGCCAGTTCTACGGCACAGTGCCCGACCCGGCATGGAAGATGAAGAAGTGGGGCCGCGAGTGGCAGACCTTCGACACGGTCAACGCCACCATCGGCCAGGGCTACATGCTCGCCAGCCCCTTGCAGCTTGCGGTGATGGCCTCGCGGCTCGCCACCGGGCGCCACGTCCTGCCGCGCCTCACGCTCGACACCAAGCCGGCAGGCTTCGACGCGATCGACTTCCCGGACCAGAACGTCGCCTATGTCCGCAAGGCGATGCGCGACGTGGTCAACGGCCCGGGCACTGCGGGCCGCGCGCGCCTGCCGATCGAGGGGATCGAGATCGCCGGCAAGACCGGGACCGCGCAGGTCGTCTCGCTGAGCATCTCGAACGGCAAGTCCGGCCCGTGGAAATATCGCGATCACGGCCTGTTCATCTTCTTCGCCCCCTATGACAACCCGCGCTATGCCGGGGCGGTGGTGATCGAGCACGGCGGCGGGTCGGGCGCGGCCTACCCGATCGCGCGCGACGTGATGACCTTCCTGTTCGACCCGGCGAAGGGCATGGACGCCCTGACCGCGCTGGAAAAGCAGTGGGGCGGAACGGCGCAGCAGCGGCTCGATGCGCGCTACGCCGCCTATGCGGCCGCGCGCGGGGCCGAGGTGCGCCGGGCGCCGCGCCGCGACGAGGAGATCTTCGACCGCGTCGAGGCCGAGGCGCGGGTCGCCGCGCAGCAATCCCAGGCGATCGCCGAGGAAGTGATCGCACCCCGGCCCGAGGCCAATCCTTCGGGCACCCCGCCGGTCGCGCCCGCGGGACAGCCCGCGCCCGCCGCTCCCGCGAGCGCCGCGCCCTCCCCTGCCCCGGCAGGCGCGCCCGCTCCCCTGCCCGGCGGCACCCCCGGGGCGGGCAACCTGCCATGAGATATGGCGCCCATTCCACGGGGATCGTGCCCGATCCGATCGCGCGCCAGCCCTGGGAGATGCTGATCCCGCTGTTCGCGCTGGTCAGCTTCGGGGCGGCGGTGCTCTATTCGGCGGCCGGCGGCTCGATGACGCCGTTTGCGGCATCGCACCTGTTCCGCTTCGGGGTGACGCTGGTGATGGCGGTCATCATCTCCTTCGTCCCGCGCGAGCTTGTCAGGCTGCTGACCTACCCCGCCTACATCATTGTCGTGCTGCTGCTGTTCGGGGTGGAACTGGTCGGCTTCGTGGGCGGGGGCAGCCAGCGCTGGCTCGATCTCGGGGTGATCGTGCTGCAGCCCTCGGAACTGATGAAGCCGATCGTCGTGATCACGCTGGCGCTGTTCTATTCGAGCCTGCCGGTGGGAATGACCAACACCTGGCGCGCGCTGGTGATCCCCGGCGCGCTGGTGGCGATCCCGATGGCGCTGGTGCTCACCCAGCCCGATCTCGGCACCGCGCTGGCGATCGGCTTCGGCGGGGCGATGGTGATGCTGCTCGCGGGGCTCCCGATGCGCTGGTTCGTGGGCGGCGGCCTGGCGGCGCTGATCGCCGCGCCGATCGCCTTCTTCTACGGGCTCAAGGAATACCAGCAGCGCCGCGTGCTGACGATGTTCGACCCCGAGGCCGATCCGCTCGGCGCGGGCTATCACATCACCCAGTCGAAGATCGCGATCGGTTCGGGCGGGATCTTCGGCAAGGGCTTCAACGAGGGCTCGCAGAGCCACCTCAACTACCTGCCCGAGCCGCATACCGATTTCGTCTTCGCCACCATGGCCGAGGAATGGGGCCTGGTCGGCGGGCTGTTCGTGCTGATCGTCTTCGCCATCATCCTGCGCTGGGGATGGAAGGTCGCCCAGCAATCGGAGGACCGCTTCTCCAGCCTGCTCGCGGGCGGCATGGTGGTGACGATCTTCTTCTATGCCGCGATCAACCTGATGATGGTGATGGGCATGGCCCCGGTGGTCGGCATCCCGCTGCCGTGGATGAGCCACGGCGGCTCCTCGATGCTCACCAACATGATCTGCATCGGGGTGCTGATGATGGTCAACCGCTGGAACCAGAAGGCGCCGCGCCGCAGCCTTGCAGGATGAGCGGCATTTTTGCCGATTGGGGCCTTGTCATCCCCGCCGGGCACGCTAAATGCAGCGCCTCACGCGAATCGGGAGCCGTCATCGGCGCACCCCATCGCGCTTTTCCGGCCTGTTCGGAAATGGACGCATAGCTCAGTTGGTAGAGCAGCTGACTCTTAATCAGCGGGTCCTAGGTTCGAGCCCTAGTGCGTCCACCACCCCCTTCACTTGCCGCATTTCGACCGGCCGCGGCGGCCTAGTCCGCGATGCGTCGGGTCGGCACCGGCAGGGCGCAGATGTCCTCACGGCTCGGCGGCGCGACGTAGAAGTCGTTGCCGCGTGACACGCGCGCGGCGGCATAACGGGCGAAGCTCTCGCTCGCCGTGTCGAGATATTCGTAGCGCGGCGGATCGGCGAGGTCGCTGGCGAGCCTGACCGAAAGGATCGGCGTATCCTCGCTGCGTGCCGCGTAGACGCCGGCATCGCCGGTCCCGCGTGGCAGGGTCGCGAGATGTTCGATGCCGGCAATGACCTTCCCCACCACTGCAAGGTTGCGGTCGAGCCGGCGCGGCGCATTGCCGATCACCGCATAGAGTTCGGCGCCGGTCCCGGTGTCGGGCGGCATGTCGCGGGCGACCGCGACCGTGCCGTAGCAATGCAGCGGCCACATCGCCTGTGCGTCCCACCCGAAGGCGAGCCCGTCGCGAAGGCCGGTGTGCGGCGCGTAGGGATCGGGCCAGGCCTCGTGCGCATAAGTCCTGCCGTCCTGCGGCGGGGCAAGCGTGTAGGGAACGAGAGGCGACTGCACCCCCTCGGGCAGAACGTAAGGCGGAAACCCCGCCTCCTCGTCGTCGCCCCCGCCCCATTGCGCGACGAAATTCTCCACGACCCTGTAAACGCTCGTGCCATCCCACCAATGCGCGCGGGCAAGGGTGCGGACATTGTCCACCCACGGCTGGCTGAAGGGCGGCGGCATCAGCCGGATGACGACCTCGCGCGGCTTGCCCGCCGCGTCGGCCGCGAGTTCCAAGATCAGGAGATTTTCGGGCGCGATCGGCTTCCACGCGTCTCTCGGCGCGTTCTCCACGATTTGCGCAGGGGTCTGGGCCGTTCCTGCGGCGTCCTGCGCCATGGCGGGAACGGCGAGCGCGGCGATGGCGAGGCTGGCGAGGATGTTCTTCATGTCGCGTTGGTCGCATCAAGCGGGAGAGGACGCAACCATTGGCTTGGCCGCACACGCGCCTGGCTTGCAATCACATCGCGATGTGATAATGGCTGACTATGGACACATCGATCATCACACGCGTGCGCGAACTCGTCACATCGGGCGGCATGACCCGCGCCGGCCTCGCGCGTGCAGCGGGCCTCCATGCCAACACCCTGCGCGATTGCGGGGAGGACAGCTGGAACCCCACCGCCGAGACCCTCGCCAAGCTCGAGGCCTTTCTCGACGCCAATGACGACAAGCCCGTGCTCGCCACGATCGAGGAGATCATCGACGAGGCGAGGAACGGTCGCATGTACATCCTCGTCGACGACGAGGACCGCGAGAACGAGGGCGATCTCATCATCCCGGCGCAGATGGCGACCCCGGCGGCGATCAACTTCATGGCCACGCATGGCCGCGGCCTCATCTGCCTCGCGCTCGCCAAGGCGCGCGTCGATGCATTGGGGCTCGAGCCGATGAGCCGCAACAACAAGGAATCGATGCAGACCGCCTTCACCATCTCGATCGAGGCGAGGGAAGGCGTCACCACCGGCATCTCCGCGGCGGACCGCGCGCGGACCATCTCGGTCGCGATCGATTCTTCGAAAGGCCCGGAGGACATCGTCACCCCTGGCCACGTCTTCCCGCTGATGGCGCGCGACGGCGGGGTGCTGGTGCGCGCCGGGCATACCGAGGCGGCGGTCGACATCTCGCGCCTTGCCGGGCTCAACCCCAGCGGCGTGATCTGCGAGATCATGAACGAGGACGGCACCATGGCGCGGCTCGACGACCTCGTCGCCTTCGCGCGGCGGCACGACCTCAAGATCGGCACGATCCGCGACCTGATCGCCTACCGGATGCGCAACGACCATCTCGTCGAGCGGGTCGGGGAGCGCGCCTTCGAGAGCGATTACGGCGGCCAGTGGCGGATGATCACCTATCGCAACCGCGTCGAGGGCAACGAGGCCTATGTCCTGCAGAAGGGCCACGTCATCCCCGGCGAGCCCACCCTCGCCCGCGTTCACCCCATTTCCGTGTTCGACGATGTGCTTGGGCAGCCCGGGCCGAGGAAGCGCACGCTCCAGCGCGCGATGCAGGCC
Source organism: Porphyrobacter sp. (assembly GCA_016125555.1). GTDB lineage: Bacteria > Pseudomonadota > Alphaproteobacteria > Sphingomonadales > Sphingomonadaceae > Erythrobacter. The sequence continues at coordinate 16,829 of WGLN01000001.1, read as the reverse complement.
GTTGGCGAGCATGGCTCGGGCGTGATCGTCATCCTCACCGGCCGCGTCGGCACCGGCGAGTGGCGCCCCGATGAGGAACTGCGCAACATCGGCATCGGCTCGCAGATCCTCGCCGACCTCGGCGTCACCGAAATGGTGCTGCTGTCGAACAGCCGCCCCGATCTGGTGGCGCTCGAAGGCTACGGCCTTGCCATCACCGACTTCCATCCCATTCCGGAGTGACCCAATGGCCCGCATCCTGATCGTCGAAGCGCGCTTCTACGCCCACCTGAACGACATGCTGATCGCCGGCGCGCGCGCCGCGCTGGAAGCCGCCGGGCACACGGTCGAGGTGCTGACCGTGCCCGGCGCGCTCGAAATCCCCGGCGCAATCGCGCTCGCCGCGGAGGCCGACCTCTACGATGGTTTCGTCGCGATCGGCGTGGTGATCCGCGGCGAAACCTACCACTTCGAGATCGTCGCGGGCGAAAGCGCGCGCGCGATCATGGCTTTGACCATGGACGGCATCGCCATCGGCAACGGCATCCTCACGGTCGAGAACGAGGCCCAGGCGCTGGTCCGCGCCGACCCGGCGCAGAAGGACAAGGGCGGCGAGGCGGCCAAGGCGGCGCTGGCGCTGCTCGCGCTTCAGGAACGCTTCGGTTGATACCTTCCGGGCGGGTTGTTCCATTCTGGCACCCCGCCCCGACTACGTAGTTTCCCTCTGTAGATTTCCGTAAGCCATTAACGCGATATCCGACCAGCTTCTGCTGTTGCTCGCCGGTCGCACGGGTTAGCAGCTACGTGCAGCCAGCTTGGGACAATTGCGTGAACGATACCGAAACACCGGCTGCGGACCTGACCGGCCTGCCGATTGTCATTGCCGCTCTCGAAGATCAGCTCACGGCGCTTGACCGGATGCGGCTGCACATCGGCGCAGCGCATGTCGACGCGGCGATCCAGCACCTGCGGATCGAACAGGCGCGCAGGGCCGGCTGAGAGTCGGGCCGAAGCCTGTCGCTGCTGCGGTTTCTCCCGGAAATAGAACCACCTGCGTATTTGCCCGTAAAGCCAAGCCGCTGCGCGCAGAGTAAATGGCGAGAGGTGTTGCAGACCCCTCTCCCCTGCCCCCCCGGTCCTTTGGCGGACGCTGGCCGATGCATGATGTCCCGATCTCGCTGAGAGGGGCGCTTCAGGGTCGGTGTCCGGACTCCCCGGCCTCGGCGCTGCCGCCACTCGCGGACGAACTGGTGGCCATTGCCGAACGGCTGCGCGACCTCGCCGCCGATCCGGCACCGGCTGAGAGTGGGGAAGCGCCCGCCGCGCCGCGCTCGCCGCGCGATGCCCGCCGCTACCTTGCGCTGGCCCGGCAGACCTACGCGCTGCGGCGCAAGCGCGCGGCGATTTTCGGCAATCCGGAACTGTTCGGCGAGCCGGCCTGGGACATCCTGCTCGATCTCTACATCGCGCAGGCCGAAGACAAGCCCGTCTCGGTGTCGAGCGCCTGCATCGGTTCCGCCGCGCCCGCCACCACCGGCCTACGCTGGCTCGGGGTGCTGACCGAGGAGGGGCTGGTCCTGCGCGAGGCCGATCCGGAAGACAACCGCCGTGTCCTGGTGCGCCTCAGCCGCACCGGGATCGCGGCGATGGAGCGCTTCTTCGACGCGTTCGGAAGGTCCGTCTAGGCGCGCGCGCCGAAACAGCCGCGCCCGGCGAACACCGCGCTGATCCCCAGCTCCTGCTCGATGCGGATCAGCTGGTTGTATTTCGCGAGCCGGTCGGACCGCGCCAGCGAGCCGGTCTTGATCTGCCCGCAATTGGTCGCCACGGCGAGGTCGGCGATGGTCGCGTCCTCGGTCTCGCCCGAGCGGTGGCTCATCACGCAGGTGTAGCGCGCACGGTGCGCCATATCGACCGCGGCGAGCGTTTCGGTGAGCGTGCCGATCTGGTTGACCTTGACCAGCAGCGAATTGGCGAGCCCGCGGGCGATCCCGTCCGACAGGCGCGCGGGATTGGTCACGAACAGGTCATCGCCGACCAGCTGGACCTTGTCGCCGATCGCCGCGGTGAGCGCCGCCCAGCCCTCGAAATCGTCCTCGCTCATCCCGTCCTCGATCGAGCGGATCGGGTACTCGGCGGCGAGCTTGGCGAGGTAATCGGCCATGTCGCCGGGCGACAGGCTCAGCCCCTCGCCCGAAATCTCGTACTTGCCGTCCTTGAAGAACTCGGTCGCCGCGCAATCGAGCGCCAGCACGATGTCCTCGCCCGGGGTGAAGCCGGCCTTGGCGATGCTCTCCATGATGAAATCGAGCGCGGCGCGGGTGCTGGCAAGGTCCGGGGCGAACCCGCCCTCGTCGCCGACGCTGGTGGCGAGGCCTTTCTGCGAGAGGCCCTTCTTGAGCGTGTGGAACACCTCCGAGCCCCACCGCACGGCTTCGGCGATGCTGTCGGCGCCGACCGGCATGATCATGAATTCCTGGATGTCGATCGGGTTGTCGGCATGTTCGCCGCCGTTGATGATGTTCATCATCGGCACCGGCAGGACATGGGCCGAAACCCCGCCGAGATAGGACCACAGCGGCATGCCTCGCGCACTGGCCGCCGCCTTCGCAACCGCGAGGCTGGTGCCGAGAATCGCGTTGGCGCCGAGCCGCGCCTTGTTCGGCGTGTCGTCGAGCGCGATGAGCGAAAGGTCGACATCGCGCTGGTCCTCGGCATCGAAGGCGCCGACCAGCAACTCCCGGATTTCCCCGTTGACCGCCTCGACAGCCTTGAGCACCCCCTTGCCGAGATAGCGGGCCGGGTCCCCGTCCCGCAGCTCCACCGCCTCGTGCGCGCCGGTCGAGGCGCCCGAGGGCACCGCCGCGCGGCCGAAGCTGCCGTCCTCGAGCAGGACATCGACCTCGACCGTGGGATTGCCGCGGCTGTCGAGGATCTCGCGGCCGTGAATGTCGATGATCGCGGTCATGTTTGGCTCCGGCTGTAATGTGGTTTAGGATGTTAAGACACTTGGGCGGTATGCTACGGGTGAGCCCGTGATTCTGGCCCCGCCAGACGAGTGATGTCCCTATGCGCGGGAACCGGCCGGCGCAAGCGGGGGCAGGCTCGGCGGCCGCCTGCAACGAAGGACAAGGAGCATCGCAATGGCTGACAGCACCAAACCCGAAAAGACCCCCGCCAAGAAGACCCCCGCCAAGTCCGCCAAGGGTGCGACCGCCAAGGCCAGCGGGCCGGCGAAGTCCGCCTCGCGCAAGACCGGCGCGACCACCCGCGGCGCGGATGCCGCCCCGGCTCCCGCGGCCGCCGCGACCTCGCCGCACCGCGAGGAGGCCAAGAGCCGCTTCAATGCCGCGCTCGAGGAAGCCAAGGCGGGCGCTGCCGCCCTGCGCGCCGAAGCGGGCACGCGCGTGGGCAGCTACAGCGAGCAGGCCAAGGCCAGGAGCGGCGACCTCGTGACCGAGGCCAAGGGCCGCGCGGGCGAACTGGCGGTCGAGGGCAAGAAGGCGGCGAGCGATGCGATCGCCTCGCTCGGCAAGGTCGTCGGCGACAATGCCGGGCAGCTCGACGAGCGCTTCGGCGAGCAATATGGCGACTATGCCCGCAAGGCCTCGCGCTCCCTGCAGGAAACCTCGGCCAAGCTCGACAGCAAGAGCGTCGAGGAACTGGGTGAGGACGCGCGCGAGATGGTCCGAAAGAGCCCCGGCGTGGCGGTGGGTATCGCCGCGGTGTTCGGCTTCTTCCTCGCCCGCCTGCTGGGCGGCGGCCGGCGCGACTGAACGGAGCCGGAACGCTGAGCTTGCAGGACCCGCCCGTCGACGCCCCCCCGTCTGCCGCTCCCGCCCCCCCGCCCGAGGGGGCCGAGGCCGCGGAGGAGGAAGGCGTTTTTGCCGCCGCCGAGGACGCGCTTGACGCGCTGCGCGAGGAAATCGCGACCGTGGTCGAGGACGCGCGCACCTATGCGGAGGCCGAGCTTGCCTTCCAGAAGACCCGCGCCGAAGTCGCCGGCAAGACCGCCGGCCATGCCATCGCCATGGTGGTGCTGGCGCTGGTGCTGCTCCATATCGCGCTGATCGCGCTGGCGGTGGGCGCGGTGATCGCGCTCGCGCCGTTCGTCTCCATCTGGGGGGCGATCGCGATTGTCGTCGGCGTGCTGCTCGCCGGGACCGTGGCGCTGGCCCTCGCGGCGCGGCGCGACGGCGAGGTGCTCGCGCGGCTGTTCGCGAGTGCCAAGGGAGAACGCCCGTGACCCGCCTGCCGCAACGCTTCATCGAGGACCGCGCGCTGCGCGATGCGGCGCGTGCGGTGCTCGAGGAGGATATCGCCCGGATCCGCGCCAGCCTCGGAGAGCAGGGCGTCGCGAGCCGCGTCTCATCGAGCGTCACCGGCAGCATTTCGACCCGCATCAAGGACGGGGCGAGCGACGTGCTCGAACAGGCCAAACGTCAGGCGAGCGACCATGCCGGCGTGCTCGCGGTGCTGGTCGGGGCAATCCTCCTGTGGTTGATGCGCGGCCCGCTGCTCGCGCTGATCGACGAGGAGGACGAGGAGGACGGACACGGGGACGGCGAAGAGAACGCGACAGGGGGGGCAACCGGCGCCGGTTCGCAAGGCGCCGCTCAAGGAGAGATGGAATGAACGAGACCAGAGCCCTTGCAACCGCCGACCGCCGCGACGCGCTGCGCGCCAAGATCGAGGCCGCCGAGCGCCGCAATGCGGAGCGCTCGCTTGCCGACCAGGCGCGCGAGGCGGCGCAGGCCGCGACCGAATACACCCGCGAACACCCGCTGACCGTGATCGCCGGCGCCGTGGCGCTCGGCCTCATGGTCGGCCTTGCCACCCGGCCGGGTCGGCGCGTCGCGCGCCGTGCGCTCGGCGGGGTGAGCGCGGCGGCCACCGGCGCGGCCAGCTCGGCTGCTGCCGGCGTCAAGGACGCGACGGGCCGCGGCACCGCGAAGATCGGCACCCTGATCGGCGACGCCGCGCTCGCGTGGGTGATGAAGGTGGTCGAGGAGATGCTCGAAACCGCGCGCGAGGGCCAGGACCGGCTGGAGGATTTCGGCGACGAGTCCGAGGCCCGCGCCCGCAGCGTGCGCCGCGAGGCGGGCCACACGCTCGGCAAGGCCGCCGACACCGCGAGGGCCGCCGCCAAGCGGACCCAGCGCAAGGCAAGCCGCGCGGTGCGCGACACGGCGCGCAAGGTGAAAGGCTGATCCGCCCTTGCCCTTGGCGAAAGCGGCGCTAAGGGAGCGCCCATTCCCTCCCCAAGGACAAGCATCATGGAAGAAACCACCCCAGCCCAGCGGCTCCACCTCGTGATGGGCGGCCGCGTCAAGGACCCGCGCGGCCTCGAGTTCCAGGACCCGGAAAGCATCCACGTCGTGGGCGTCTTCAGCTCCTACGACGCCGCTGTCGACGCATGGCGCGCGCAGGCGCAGCGCACCGTCGACGATGCCGAGATGAAATACGTCGTGGTCCACATCCACAAGCTGCTGACCCCCGACGCGTGACGCGATGGTGGACGGCGCGGGCGCCACGATCCGGCCGTTCCGCAAGGGCGATGCCGAGGCGCTTTCGGCGCTGACCGAGGCGGCGATCCGCGTCACCGGCGCGCGCGCCTACGGCCCCGAACAGGTCGCGGCCTGGGCGGCGCCCTACCCTTGCCCCGAACGCTTCGCCGCACGCGCTGCTGCGGGCGAGTGGTTCTTCATCGCCGCCGACGGGCGCGACTGTCCGCTCGCCTATGCACTGCTGGAACCCGATGGGCACCTCGACATGCTCTATGCCCATCCCGATCATGCGGGGCGCGGGTTCGCCATGGCGGCGCTGAAGGCGGCGGAAGTTGCGGCGCGCAAAGCGGGTCTGCTGCGGCTGTTCACCGAGGCGAGCGAGCTGGCCAGGCCGGTTTTCGCCAAGGCCGGCTACTCCCTGCTGCACCGCCGCGACTTCGCCATCCCGCACGAGGGGCGGGAGGTGCCGATCCACAATTACGCGATGGAAAAGCGGCTCGGCTGACGGGGCCGCAAAGGCGAATGTTTCACATGAAACAGGCAGCTACGCCGGCCGAAAGCCGGGCCAGAGGCGGCCAGACCGACCCCAGAGGGGGTCTAATGCGCCTCTCCCGCCCGTCTCAACGCAGGGCGGCGAACGCCCCCGCCGCAGCGACCGCGAGCATCGCCAGCACCACGCGGGTGCGGCGGCCCGAGCGGCGCCGGTCCCAGCGCGCCTCGTCCAGCCACCACTTGCCCTTGCCGTCGGTGCGCAGCACGTCGGCGCCCTTCAACCGTTCGAAGGCGCGCACCCGGCTCGGGCGGGTCGGCGCGAAGGCGATGGCATCGGCCATGCTGGTCGCGCCCTCATCGAGAAAGTGATCGACCACGCGCCGCTCGGCGATGGGACGGACGGGGGGCGTTGCCACGGTCCGACGATCCGCTCAGATGAACTCGATCTTGTCGACGAGGTAGAACTTCTCGCCCGAAGGCACCGTCACCTCGATCTCGTCGCCGACCTGCTTGCCGATCAGCGCGCGCGCCAGCGGCGAATTGTAGCTGATGCGCCCCTTGGCGACATCGGCCTCGGTCTGGCCGCAGATCTGATAGCGCACCGGCTTGTCGTTCTCGTCGAGCAGGGTGACGGTCGCGCCGAAGATGATCTTGTCGCCCGACAGCGTGGTGGGGTCGATGATCTGCGCACGGCTGACCTTGTCTTCGAGATCGGCGATCTGCGCCTCGACCTGGCCCTGCCGTTCCTTGGCGGCGTGATACTCGGCGTTTTCCGAAAGGTCGCCGTGGGCGCGGGCCTCCTCGATCGCCTCGACGATCTTCGGCCGCTCGTCGCGCAGGGCCTTGAGATCGGCGGTCAGCCGCTCGTAGCCCTCGGCCAGCATCGGGACCTTTTCCATGGTTGCCATTTCGCGTGTCTCTTCCTGTGTGCTCTTGGCCCTCGCCGACAGACAATGATCCTGTTGGTCCGCATTCGAAGAAAAACGCGGCCGCGACGAACACCGGATGTCGGGGAGAGCGAGGTCAGTTACACGCCATAATAGTCCTGGAGCGAGCGGACTTCAAGCTGCTCGGGTCCGACCGAGGCAATCGCCGCCGCCGCGGCGAGCGATGCGGCCGCGGTGGTGTAGTAGGGAACCTTCCCCGCCAGCGCCGCCTGGCGGATCGACTGGCTGTCCAGCAGCGACTGCCAGCCCTCGGTCGTGTTGAAGATCAGCGCGATCTCGCCGTCGATGATCCTGTCGACGATATGCGGCTGGCCCTCGGCAACCTTGTTGACCCGTTCCACCGCAAGCCCCTGTTCGCAAAGCCAGGTCTGGGTGCCGCCGGTGGCGATCACGGTGAAGCCGTGCTCGATCAGGCGCCTGACAGCCGGAACGATGCCGGGCTTGTCGGTGTCCTTGACCGAGACGAACAGCGTGCCACCCCTCGGCGGGGTCATCCCCGCCCCGATCTGCGACTTGAGGAAGGCGGCCTCGAAGCTGGCATCGATCCCCATCACCTCGCCGGTGGACTTCATCTCGGGGCTCAGCACCGGGTCGGAGCCGGGGAAGCGGCTGAACGGGAACACCGCCTCCTTGACCGACATGTAGGGCAGGTCGCGCTTGAACGGCTCGAAGCTGGAGAGCGGCTCGCCCGCCATGACCCGCGCGGCGATCTTGGCGACCGGCTGCCCGGTGGCCTTGGCGACGAAGGGCACGGTGCGGCTGGCGCGCGGGTTGACCTCGATCAGATAGACCACGCCCTCCTTCACCGCGAACTGGACGTTCATCAGCCCCTTCACGCCCAGCGCGAAGGCCAGCGCCTCGGCCTGGCGCTCCATCTCGGCGATGATGTCGGCGGGCAGCGAATAGGGCGGCAGGGTGCAGGCGGAATCGCCCGAGTGGACGCCCGCCTCCTCGATATGCTGCATCACCCCGGCGATGCGCACCTCGGTGCCGTCGCACACCGCATCGACATCGCATTCGATCGCATCGCGCAGATATTGGTCGATCAGCACCGGGCTGTCGCCCGACACGTTCACGGCGGTGGCGATGTAGTCGTCGAGCTGGGCCTCGGAATCGACGATCTCCATCGCGCGGCCCCCTAGAACGTAGGAGGGGCGCAGCAGCACGGGGTAGCCAATGCGGGCGGCCACGGCAGCGGCCTCGTCGCGGCTGCGGGCGATGCCATTGTCGGGCTGCTGGAGCTTGAGCTTGCTCACCAGCTTGGCGAAACGTTCACGGTCTTCGGCCAAGTCGATCGCGTCGGGCGAGGTGCCGAGGATGGGAATCCCTGCATCCTCCAGCGCCTGCGCCAGCTTCAATGGCGTCTGCCCGCCGAACTGGACGATCACGCCGACCAGCTCGCCGTTCTGCTGTTCCACCCGCAGGATTTCCAGCACGTCCTCGGCCGTCAGCGGCTCGAAATAGAGGCGGTCGGAGGTGTCGTAATCGGTCGAGACCGTTTCGGGGTTGCAGTTGACCATGATCGTCTCGAAGGCCGGCCCGTGCCATTCCTCGCCCAACGCGAAGCAGGCGTGGACGCAGCAATAGTCGAACTCGATGCCCTGCCCGATGCGGTTCGGCCCGCCGCCGAGGATCACGATCTTCTTGCGATCCGACGGATTGGCCTCGCACTCGGCCGCGCCGAAGGTGGGGGCCTCGTAGGTCGAATACATGTAGGGGGTGATCGCCTCGAACTCGGCGGCGCAGGAATCGATGCGCTTGAACACCGGCAGCACGCCGAGGCGGTGCCGGAGCGCCCTCACCTCGTCCTCGCTGGTGGCCCCGGCCATGGCGACCAGCGCGTCGTGGAGCAGGCCCGAACGCTTGGCCTGGGTCTCGCCCAGCCCGCCCGCGACCCCCACCGAGCGCACCGCGAGGGTCGCAAGGCGCCTGTCGGAAAAGCCCATCGCCTTGAGACGCCTGAGGCCCGGCGCGTCGATGGGCAGCCCGTCGGCCTGCACCTCGCGCTCGGCGGCGATGACAGCCTCGATCTGGCGCAGGAACCACGGGTCGTAGAAGGTGACCGCCGCAATCTCCTCAACGCTCATCCCTTCGCGGAAGGCCTGGCCGACCTTGAGGAGCCGGTCGGGGGTGCGGCGCGACAGCGCGGCGGTGATGACATCGCGCGGCTGGCCTTCGAGCTCGGGGACGCGGTTGAAGCCGTCGAGCCCCGTCTCCAACCCGCGCAGCGCCTTCTGCACGCTCTCCTGGAAGTTGCGCCCGATCGCCATGACCTCGCCGACCGATTTCATCGCGGTCGAGAGGTCGTTGGCCGCGCCCTTGAACTTCTCGAAGGCGAAGCGCGGGATCTTCGTCACCACGTAGTCGATGGTCGGCTCGAAGCTCGCAGGCGTCGCACCGGTGATCTCGTTGGTGAGCTCGTCCAATGTGTAGCCCACGGCCAGCTTTGCGGCCACCCGGGCGATGGGGAAGCCCGTCGCCTTGGACGCCAGCGCCGAGGAGCGGCTGACGCGCGGGTTCATCTCGATCACGATCAACCGGCCGTCCTTGGGGTTGACCGCGAACTGCACGTTGGAGCCGCCCGTCTCGACCCCGATCTCGCGCAGCACCGCGATGCTGGCCGAGCGCATGATCTGGTATTCCTTGTCGGTCAGCGTCAGCGCCGGGGCGACGGTGATGCTATCGCCGGTGTGCACGCCCATCGGATCGACGTTCTCGATCGAGCAGATGATGATCGCGTTGTCCTTGCGATCGCGCACCACCTCCATCTCGAACTCCTTCCACCCGAGGAGCGATTCCTCGATCAGGACTTCGGTGGTGGGGGACGCATCGAGCCCTTCGCGCACGATGCGCTCGAACTCGGCCTTGTTGTAGGCGATGCCGCCGCCGGTGCCGCCGAGGGTGAAGCTGGGGCGGATGATCGCGGGAAGGCCGGTGCGCTCGAGCACCGCGAAGGCCTCGTCCACCGTGTTGGCGACGCCCGAGCGCGCACTTTCGAGCCCGATCGCGTCCATCGCTTCGCGGAACCGCTGGCGGTTTTCCGCCTTGTCGATCGCGTCGGCCTTGGCGCCGATCATCTCGACGCCGTATTCCGCCAGCACGCCCATTTCGTCGAGCTTCAGCGCGCAGTTGAGCGCGGTCTGCCCGCCCATCGTCGGCAGCAGCGCATCGGGCCGCTCCTTGGCGATGATCTTGGCGACGATCTCGGGCGTGATCGGCTCGATATAGGTCGCATCGGCGAACTCGGGATCGGTCATGATCGTCGCCGGGTTCGAGTTGACGAGGACGACGCGGTAACCCTCCTCCTTCAACGCCTTGATCGCCTGGGTGCCGGAATAGTCGAACTCGCAGGCCTGGCCGATGATGATCGGGCCGGCGCCAATGACGAGGATCGAGGAAATGTCGGTTCTTCTGGGCATCAGGTGTCCTGCTCGGCGAAGGCGAAGGTGATCTTGGTGTAGCGGTTCACGTAAGGCAGCACGTCGGGTTTGGAGGCGGCGCTGCCGAAGGTGAAGGTGCAGTTGCGGCGCACGTCGACGAGGCGGTTGCCGTCGCGGGCCATGATGTAGCTGAGGACGTAGTAGCTGCGCGGGGCATTGCGGCGGCCGATGACGTCGAGCTGTTTCACGGTATCGTTGCCGGAGGCGAGGCGCTCCATGTCGATGAAGCCCTCCTCGCGCCGCGCCTCGGCGACGGCTTCGTGGCGCGCCTTCGGGTCGAAATCGGCTGCGTCGAACGGGCCTTCGGAGGCGGCGATGCGGCAATCCATCCGCCCGGCGACGGGATAGCGGGAGTCCTCGTCATGCAGCACCGGCCGCCAGAAGGCGAGCACCGGCAGGCCGGTCTGGGCCGAGGCTTCGAGCGTCACCGACCCATCGCCCTGAAACGCCACCCCTTCCGCGATCTCGGCACCCGGCCACTCGGCCAGCGGGCGCGGGGTCATCGCGGGATTCTGGGACCACGCGTCAACTGAACACGAACCGACGGAAACTAGGAGTGCAAGCCCCGCAATCCAGTCGCTCCTTGGCACCTCACGAACTTTGTCTGTAAGGCTCTTCGGTCTTCTCTCCGCCTCGAGAGCCAACGCGTGCCTGCGACCAGTCGCGTTCAACGTGAACCGAAGATAATCGTGGGTGAGATTCTTGTTACCGAGTATGCCATCATGATCATGACTGAAGGCAATAAGCTGTTCGTTGGAAGCATTTATACGACGCAACGCACAAAGAACACGAAGGTCGAATTCGGGTCCGGCCCCCTTCCTGCTCTCTTCAAGCATCGCGAGGAAAAGAGCATCCTCCAACTCATCTGGAGGCGTCGCTTTCACGCCAACCCCCCGACGAATTTCTCAAACAGGTAGAAACTGTCCTGCGGCCCCGGGCTCGCTTCGGGGTGATACTGCACCGCGAAGGCCTTCTTGCCCTTGATCGCGATGCCGCAGTTCGTCCCGTCGAACAGCGACACATGGGTCTGCTCCACCCCCTCGGGCAAAGTCGCCGCATCCACCGCAAAGCCGTGGTTCATGCTCGTGATCTCGACGAGGCCCGAGGTCTCGCCCCAGCCCTCGCCGACGCGCTGGACGGGGTGGTTCGCGCCGCGGTGGCCCTGGTGCATCTTGATCGTCTTCGCCCCCGCCGCCAGCGCCAGCAGCTGGTGGCCCAGACAGATGCCGAACAGCGGCACGTCCGCCTCGAGCAGCGCCCGGATCACCGGCACGGCATATTCGCCGGTCGCCGCCGGGTCGCCCGGGCCGTTGGAGAGGAACACGCCGTCGGGCTTCAGGGCCATGATCTCGTCGAACGAGGTCTTCGCAGGCACCACCGTCACCTTCGCGCCCGCCTTCACGAGGTTCCTGAAGATGTTGTCCTTCGCGCCGTAGTCGATCGCGACCACGTGCGGGGTCGCATCGCGCGCCGCGCGGCCATAGCCGAAGCCGAGGCGCCAGTAGCCGCCTTCCCAGCTTTCGTGCTTCTCGCGGGTCACGCGGATCGCGAGGTCCATGCCCTCGAGCCCCGGCCAAGCCTTCGCGCGCTCCACCAACGCAGGGATGTCGAACTTCCCGTCCGGCGCATGGGCGATCACCGCATTGGGCGCGCCGCTCATGCGGATGCGGCGGGTCAATGCGCGCGTATCGACGCCCGACAGCCCGATCTTGCCGTTCCGCGCCAGCCACTCGCCGAAGCGTTCCATGCTGCGGAAATTGCTCGGCTCGGTCACGTCCTCGCGCAAGATGCAGCCCACCGCGCCTTCGACGCGGCTCTCGACGTCCTCGGCATTGGCGCCGACATTGCCGATATGCGGGAAGGTGAAGGTGACGATCTGCGCGGCGTAGGAGGGATCGGTCATCACCTCCTGATAGCCGGTCATCGCGGTGTTGAAGCACACCTCGCCCACCGCGCTGCCGACCGCGCCGAAACCGCGTCCCCACACCACCGTGCCATCGGCCAGGACGAGGACTCCGGTCGCCTCAGAGGCTCGCGCGCGGGAAGATGCGGGGTCGGCCATGGGGCGCTCCGTTCGGGGTTTTGCCAGCGATGTTGCTAAGTTTCGACCGCTAGGCGCGCAGGCCCCGCGCGTCAACCTAGGCTTGGGCCCTGATTTGCGTTAGGGGCGCGGCCCGGAGATCAATCCACAGGAAACACGCCCATGATCCGTGACGATATCAAGGCCGCCACCATCGCCGCGATGAAGGCCGGCGAGAAGGACCGCACCGCCGCGCTCCGCCAGATCAGCGCCAAGATCAAGGACCGCGACATCGAGGAGCGCACCAGCGGCAAGGACATCCCCGACGACGAGCTGGTCGTCAGCGTGCTCCAGAAGATGGCCAAGCAGCGCCGCGAATCGATAGAAATGTACGAGAGCGGCGGGCGGCAGGAACTGGCCGACAAGGAAAAGGCCGAGCTCGGCGTTATCGAGGAATTCCTGCCCCGGATGATGGATGAGGCCGAGACGAAGGCCGCAATCGCGGCGATCAAGGCAGAGACCGGCGCGTCGGGCATGAAGGACATGGGGCTGGTCATGGGCGAGCTGAAGGCCCGCCACGGCGCGGTGCTCGACGGCAAGCTGGCGAGCGGGCTGGTGAAGGCGGCGCTTTCGTAAGCCACAGAGCCTTCCACAGCGCGCGCTTGAACGGCACGGCTTTCGGGCGCACCTAGGCCTCATGGCCATCACCCCGCAATGGAAGGACGAGCTGCGTGCGCGGATCACGCTGTCCGCGCTCGTTATGCGGTCGGTCAAGCTGACGCGGGCGGGGCGCGAATGGAAGGGCTGCTGCCCGTTCCACGAGGAAAAGACGCCCAGCTTCTACGTCAACGATGCCAAGCAGTTCTATCACTGCTTCGGCTGCGGCGCGCATGGCGATGCGATCGGCTGGATGGTCGATCATCAGGGCCTCGCCTTCATGGACGCGGTGAAGGAGCTCGCCGCGATGGCGGGGATGGAGGTTCCCGCCCCCGACCCGCAGATGGCGCGGCGCGCCGAGCAGCGCGCGAGCCTGATCGACGTGACCGAGGCGGCGCAGCGGTTCTTCGTGGAAAGCCTCGCCGCGCCCGGCGGCAAGGCGGCGCGCGACTATCTCGATCGGCGCGGCTTCTCCGCCACCATTTGCCGCGAGTTCGGCTTCGGCTGGGCGCCCGACGAGCGGCAGGCGCTCCCCAAGGCGCTGGCCCAGTTCGGCGAGGACATGCTCGAAGGCGCCGGTATGCGCGCGGCGAACGAGGCGGGCGAGCGTTACGACCGCTTCCGCGGCCGCGTGATGCTCCCCATTCAGGACGCGCGGGGCCGGGTGATCGCCTTCGGGGGGCGGATCCTGGATAAGCGCGACGGGGTCGCGAAGTATCTGAACTCCCCCGACACCGAGCTCTTCGACAAGGGCCGCACGCTCTACAACCTCCACCGCGCCGCCCCCGCCGCGCGCCAATCAGGGCGCGTGGTGGTGGTCGAGGGCTACATGGACGTGATCGCGCTCGCCAATGCGGGCATCGCCGACGTTGTGGCCCCGCTCGGCACGGCGCTCACCGAAATGCAGCTCGAACTGCTGTGGCGCATGGTCGAGGTGCCGGTGCTGTGCTTCGACGGCGATGCGGCGGGCCAGCGCGCGGCGATGCGGGCGGTCGCGCGGGCGCTGCCGCTGCTCGCGCCGATGCGCTCATTGGGGATCGTGCGCCTGCCCGCCGGGCTCGACCCCGACGATCTGGTGAAACAGCAGGGCAAGGCCGCGATGGAACGGCTGCTCGCCCGGCCCGCCAGCCTGATCGACACGCTGTGGGAGTTCGAGCGCGACGCGCAGCCCCTTTCGACGCCCGAGGCCAAGGCCGGGTTGAAGGCCCGGCTGATGGCGCATGTCGAGACCATCGCCGATCCGGAGATCAAGAGCCTCTACCGCCGCGAATTGTCGGATCGCTTCTCGGCCTTTGCCTACCCCCCGCGCGAGAGAAGCGGCTTCGCCCGCCCCGCCCCGCAGCGCGGCCAGCGCGGTGCGTGGAAGGGCGCGCCCATGCCACCGCCGGGCCTGTCGCAGGAGGCGCGCGTGCAGCTCTCGCAGCTCATGGCGGGCGGTCAGCGCAAGGGGCTGCTGGCCGCCGTGATCGCGGGCCTTGCGCGCTTCCCGCAGGAAATCGACCGCCACGCCGAGGCGCTTTCGCGGCTGGCGCGGCATGACCCGAAATCCGCGCCTCTCATCGAATCGCTCTTCGAACTTGCGGAAACGCTTGATTCGCGCGGCCCTGTCGCCATATGCGAATCGCTAGGCCATCCTGCCCCGCCGGCAGACATCCGTTACGCCTTCCTCGATGAAGGCACATCCACCGGCGATGCGTGCGAGGAACTGGCCGAAGCTGTGTCGCTGCTGGTCGAACGGCCGGCGCTGGAGGCTGCGCTTGCGGCCACCATCGCGCGTTTCGAAAGCGATCCGGAAGGATCGTTTGCCGAACAGACCCGCCTGCGCGCGCAGCTCACGACAGTTGACGAGCGCCTGAAGGCTTTCGGACGCAGGAAGGCTGCTCCGGCAGCACAGGGTGACACCTCCGCTCCGGCGGAGGAAACGAAATGAACATCAGGCAGCCGTCCCCCGCGCGAAGGGGCACCCGGCCGCCGGGCAACGGATAGAACGAGACATATGGCCGAGAAGGAAGACGCCCCGCTGATCGATCTCAACGAGGCTTCGATCAAGAAGTTGATCAGCAAGGCCAAGAAGCGCGGCTATGTCACCTATGACGAACTCAACGAGGCCCTGCCCTCGGGCGAGATGAGCCCCGACCAGATCGAGGATATCCAGACCGCGCTCAGCGAAATGGGCGTGCAAATCGTCGAGAGCGACGAGGAGGCCGAGGCGGATTCCGAGGACGACGGCGACAGCGTCGAACCGATCGTCGGCAGCGACGACGATGACGAGGATGACGACGACGGCGACAAGAAGGCGCCCAAGGATGCCCGCGCCGCCAACAAGAAGCTCGCCACCGGCGAGCGCACCGACGATCCGGTGCGCATGTACCTGCGCGAGATGGGCGCGGTGGAACTGCTCAGCCGCGAGGGCGAGATTGCCATCGCCAAGCGCATCGAGGCCGGGCGCGACATGATGATCATGGGGCTGTGCGAAAGCCCCATCACCTTCCACGCGATCATCCAGTGGTCCGAAGCGCTCAACAACGGCGACATGCAGCTGCGCGAAATCCTCGATCTCGACGCGATGCTGTCCAAGGAGCCGCCCGCCGACAAGATGTCGGACGACGCCGAGGAGGACGACGACGACGGCGAGATTTCCGAGGCCACCGCCGGGCCGACAATCCGCGAGGACGACGAGGTCGAGGAGGAATCGAGCGACGACGACGAGGACGAGGAAGGCGAAGGCCGGCCCAAGCGCGAGGAGGAAGAGGAGGAGGACAACACGCTCAGCCTCGCCCAGATGGAAGCCGCGCTGAAGCCCGAGGCGCTCGAACGCTTCGCGCGCATCACCAAGCTGTTCAACGACTTCGAGAAGCTTCAGGGCGAGCGCGTCGACACGCTGGCTGCGGGCAATGATTTCCCCGCGGCCAAGGAGAAGAAGTACGAGGCGCTGCGCGAGGAGCTCACCGCCGAGGTCGAGAGCGTGCAGTTCCACGCCACCAAGATCGAGTTCCTGGTCGACAACCTCTATGCCTTCAACCGCCGGCTCACCACGCTGGGCGGGCAGATGCTGCGGCTGGCCGAGCGCCACAAGATCAAGCGCATCGACTTTCTCAACTCCTATGTCGGCAACGAGATGGACGACGCGTGGATCAAGGAGCGCGCGAAGAAGGACAAGAAATGGGCCGCCTTCGCCGAGCGCGAGGCCGATGCGATCGAGCGCATCCGCTCCGAAATCGCCGACATCGCCGCGCAGACCGGGATGAGCCTCGCCGAGTTCCGCCGCATCGTGAACATGGTCCAGAAGGGCGAACGCGAGGCGCGCATCGCCAAGAAGGAAATGGTCGAGGCGAACCTCAGGCTGGTGATCTCCATCGCCAAGAAATACACCAACCGAGGCCTGCAATTCCTTGATCTCATTCAGGAAGGCAATATCGGGCTGATGAAGGCGGTCGACAAGTTCGAATACCGCCGCGGCTACAAGTTCTCGACCTACGCAACGTGGTGGATCCGGCAGGCGATCACCCGCTCGATTGCCGATCAGGCCCGCACCATCCGCATCCCGGTGCACATGATCGAGACGATCAACAAGCTGGTGCGCACCTCGCGCCAGTTCCTCCACGAGGAAGGCCGCGAGCCGACCCCTGAGGAAATGGCCGCGCGGCTGTCGATGCCGCTCGAGAAGGTGCGCAAGGTGATGAAGATCGCCAAGGAGCCGATCAGCCTTGAAACCCCCATCGGGGACGAGGAAGACAGCCACCTCGGCGATTTCATCGAGGACAAGAACGCGATCATCCCGGTCGAT
>WGLN01000012.1 GCA_016125555.1 Porphyrobacter sp. | reverse complement strand
TTTCATCGAGGACAAGAACGCGATCATCCCGGTCGATGCCGCGATCCAGGCGAACCTCAAGGAAACTGTCACCCGCGTGCTGGCGTCGCTCACTCCGCGCGAGGAACGCGTGCTGCGGATGCGCTTCGGGATCGGGATGAACACCGATCACACGCTGGAGGAAGTCGGCCAGCAGTTCTCGGTGACCCGCGAACGCATCCGCCAGATCGAAGCCAAGGCGCTGAGGAAGCTCAAGCACCCGAGCCGCAGCCGCAAGATGCGGTCGTTCCTCGATCAGTAGGGCAATGGAGGCCGCGTGAGCAACAGGGACGAGCGTTCGAGCTGGGTGGACGACACCCTGGGCAACCGCCCCTTCATCGTCGCGGCGCTCTATCTGGCGAGCTTCTTCCTGCCCGTTTTGATCGTGGTCGCGGTGCCGCTGGCGCTCGTCTTCCGGCGCGAATCATCGGAGGAATGGGAGGCGAGCCATTACCGCTATCAGCTCCGGACATTCCTGCTGGCATTCGGGCAGTTCGCGCTGCTGACGCTGCTGTTCATCGTTGTCGCTTCGGTCTTCGGCAGAACCGGCCCCGTGCCGATGCCTGCCAAGTTCGTCCTTGTGCCGCTCGGTCTTGCGGCGCTGGCGCAGTTCGGAGTGCGCAGCGTCCTGTCGATGGTGCGGGCGGTGGAACGGCAGCCGATGCCGCGTCCGGACACTCTGCTGATCTGAAGCGCCGGTCGAAAAGCCGCGCCTTCGGGGTGGAGAATCCCTCCCCATGCGACTATGTGCGCTCCATGCGCATCGCCATCGCCTCCGACCACGCCGCCGTGGAGCTCAAAGCCGAACTCGCCGAATGGCTCATCGAGGACGGGCACGAGGTCGCCGACCTCGGCCCCGAGCCGGGGCAGAGCGTCGACTACCCCGATTACGGCTACCGCCTCGCCGAGATCGTCGCGGAAGGCACGGTCGAATTCGGCATCGCGCTGTGCGGGTCGGGCATCGGCATATCGATCAGCGTCAACCGCCACCCGCAGGTGCGCTGCGCGCTCGTCTCCGAGCCGCTCTCCGCCGCGCTCGCGCGCGAACACAATGATGCGAACTGCATCGCGCTGGGCGCGCGGCTGATCGGGATCGAAATGGCCAAGGCGTGCGTTGCGACATTTCTCGACACCGAATTCGCCGATGCCGGCGACCCGGCCGGGCGCCACCAGCGCCGCGTCGGCAAGCTCGGCAAGCCCCCCTTCCTGCCCGACCACATCGAGACCCATCAATGAGCACCGCCCCCGTCGATTTCGCCGCCCGCGCCGCTTCGCCGATGGACGGCTTCTGGCGTGACGACCTCGCCACCGCCGATCCCGAAATCGCCGCGGCGGTGGCGAAGGAACTCGCCCGCCAGCGCGACAAGATCGAGTTGATCGCTTCCGAGAACATCGCGAGCCGCGCGGTGCTGGAGGCAACCGGGAGCGTCTTCACCAACAAGTATGCCGAAGGCTATCCGGGCAAGCGCTACTACGGCGGCTGCGACTATGCCGACGTGGTCGAGACGCTCGCGATCGAGCGCGCGAAGGAACTGTTCGGCTGCAACTTCGCCAACGTCCAGCCCAATTCCGGCTCGCAGATGAACCAGGCGGTGTTCCTCGCGCTGCTTCAGCCGGGCGACACCTTCATGGGGCTCGACCTCAATTCGGGCGGGCACCTCACCCACGGCTCGCCCGTCAACATGAGCGGCAAGTGGTTCAACGTCGTCTCCTACGGCGTGACCCGCGAGACCGAGACCATCGACATGGACGAGGTCGCCGCCAAGGCGCGCGAGCACAGCCCCAAGATCATCATCTGCGGCGGCACCGCCTATTCGCGCACCTGGGACTTCCCCGCCTTCCGCGCCATCGCCGATGAAGTGGGCGCAGTGCTGCTGTGCGACATGAGCCACATCTCCGGCCTCGTCGCGGGCGGCGCGCACCCCTCGCCCTTCCCGCATTGCGACATCGTCACCTCGACCACCCACAAGAGCCTGCGTGGCCCGCGTTCGGGCATCATCCTGTGGAATGACGAGAAATACACCAAGCCGCTCAACATGGCGGTGTTCCCGGGCCTTCAGGGCGGCCCGCTGATGCACGTGGTGGCGGCCAAGGCGGTCGCCTTCCGCGAGGCCCTGCGCCCCGAGTTCAGGACCTATGCCCACCGCATCGTCGAGAATGCCCGCGCGCTCGCGGCGAGCCTTGAGGAGAACGGCCTCAGGATCGTCAGCGGCGGGACCGATAATCACTCGATGCTGGTCGACCTCACCGCGAAGGACGTCACCGGCAAGGACGCGGAAAAGGGTCTCGACCGCGCCTTCCTCACCTGCAACAAGAACGGCATCCCCTACGACACCCGCTCGCCCTTCGTGACCAGCGGCATTCGTCTGGGCACGCCGGCCGGCACCACCCGCGGCTTCGGCCCGGAGGAGTTCCGCACCGTCGGCAAGCTCATCGCCGAAGTGGTTGAAGGCCTGTCCAAAAACGGCCCTGAGGGCAACGCGCAGGTCGAAGAGAGCGTGCGCGGCCGCGTGGCCGAACTGTGCGCCGCCTTCCCCGTCTATCCCGGCATGTAAGGAGCCTCGCCATGGACGATCAGGACCCCCGCCAGACCCCCGACTGGGTCGAGGATGCCAAGGCCGAGATTTCGGGCATGGCCAAGGAAGGCGTCAACCACCCCTCCACCGCCCCGGTGCTGACCGGCGCGGCGATTGGTGCGCTGGCGGGCGCCCTGCTGCCGGTGGTGTCGTGGCCGGTCGGACTGATCGCCGGGGCGGGCTTTGCGCTCTATCAGAGGATCAAGAAGTAACCCTCTGAATGCGCTGCCCGTTCTGCGCCTATGATGACAGCCAGGTCAAGGATTCCCGCCCGACCGAGGATGGCACCTCGATCCGGCGGCGGCGCCAGTGCTCGTCCTGCGGGGCGCGCTTCACCACCTTCGAGCGGGTGCAGCTGCGCGAGGTCGTCGTGGTCAAATCCGGTGACCGGCGCGAGCCTTTCGAACGCTCCAAGCTCGAACAGTCGGTCGCGCTCGCCTGCCGCAAGCGCGGGATCGACCAGGAGCGGCTCGACCAGCTGATCTCGGGGATCCAGCGGCAGGTGGAAACCTCGGGCGAGGCAGAAGTGCCCTCGGCGCGCATCGGCGAGCTGGTGATGGAAGGTCTGCGCCAGATCGATTCGGTGGCCTACATCCGCTTCGCATCCGTCTATCGCGACTTCTCCGAGGCGCGAGACTTCGAGGAATTCGCCAGCACCGTCCAGGAAGCGGCGAAGGAATAAGCGAAACATGGCGGAGCTCAACAGGCCGGTGATCGTGCTGGTGCGCCCGCAGCTGGGCGAGAACATCGGCAAGGCGGCGCGCGCGATGCTCAATTTCGGGCTGACCGAGATGCGCCTCGTCGCTCCGCGCGACGGTTGGCCCAACCCTTCCGCCGGCCCCGCCGCCTCGGGCGCGGACGTGGTGCTCGAGCAGGCCAAGGTCTATGCCACCACCGCCGAGGCGGTCGCCGACTGCGCCCATGTCCATGCCACCACCGTCAGGAAGCGCGGGGTCACCAAGCCGGTGATCGGCGCCGACGAGGCCGGGCGGCAGGTCCACAAACTTCCCGGTCGCCACGCAATCATCTTCGGCCCGGAGCGCTCGGGGCTCGAGACCGAGGACGTCGCGCTTGCCCGCAATATCCTGACCATCCCGATCAACCCCGCGTTCGGCTCATTGAACCTTGCCCAGGCGGTGATCCTCGTCGCCTATGAATGGGCGCGCATCGGGCGCGAGGCGGGCGCTGCGGGCGAGACACTGGTCCAGCCCACCGCCGAGGAGGCGCTCCCCCCCGCCCCGCAGGACGAGCTCGACGGCATGATCGCCCATTTCGAGAGGCTGCTGGAGCCGCGCGGCTATTTCCGCCCCGAATCCCGCGCCGAGAGCACAAGGCGCACGTTGCGCGGGCTGCTCACCAAGCCGGGCTGGAACCATCTCGAGGTGCGCACGCTGCGCGGCATCCTCAGCACGCTCGAGCGCCCGCCGCGCGACTGATCGCCCCCGCCGCAGCACGCGCGGCTTGACCTTGCGGCCCATCCTGCTATGCGCGCGCCTTCGCAAATGGGCCCCGCACCCCGGTGAAGCGGTGGCCGCATCAGGACTTTTGTCCCGATGGAGCGATGCCGGGTTGAATGGTCAGCACAGGGCTGATCCAGCAATTTGAAGGATACGACGTATGTCGAAGCGCAAGAGCGCCAAGTACAAGCTTGACCGCCGGATGGGCGAGAACATCTGGGGTCGCCCCAATTCCCCGGTGAACAAGCGTTCCTACGGCCCCGGCCAGCACGGCCAGCGCCGCAAGGGCAAGATGAGCGACTTCGGCCTGCAGCTGCGCGCCAAGCAGAAGCTCAAGGGCTACTACGGCGACGTCACCGAAAAGCAGTTCAAGCGCACCTATGCCGAAGCCTCGCGCATGAAGGGCGACACCAGCCAGAACCTCATCGGCCTGCTCGAGCGCCGTCTCGACATGGTGGTCTACCGCGCCAAGTTCGCGCCGACCATCTTCGCCGCTCGCCAGATCGTCAGCCACGGCCACATCTACGTCAACGGCGTGAAGTGCAACATCGCCTCGCGCCGCGTGGACGTGGGCGACGTCATCAGCCTCGGCAGCAAGGCCAAGGAAATGGCGCTGGTGATCGAGGCCCAGACCCTGCCCGAGCGCGACATTCCCGATTACGTCGCGCCCGACGGCAACGACAAGGTGCAGTTCACCCGCGTGCCGAAGCTCGACGAGGTGCCCTACCCCGTCACCATGGAACCGAACCTGGTGGTCGAGTTCTACTCGCGCTGATCGGCACCCGCCAACGCGACACAAAACGGGCGGCCTTGCGGGGCCGCCCTTTTTCTTTGCCGAAATGGAAGCCGGTCAGTCCCTGATCCGGTCCCACTCGGTGAACTCATAGGCGATCGAACCTTCGACCAGACGCTCCCAGATATCGCCCACCACTGCGCCCGGAATGCCGTGCGCCTCGGCCTCGGCCACCGCGGCGGCGATCACGCTGGCCTTGCGCGCCTCGTCGCGAACCGCCTCACGGCTCGGCTTGATGCGGGCCGCAGCGCGCATGTAGCCGAAGCGGCGTGCGAGCAGCGCCACCAGCTGGCGGTCGGTCGCATCCACACCTTCGCGAACCTCGGTCATGTTCCGGCAATCTTCGGGCAATCTGGGCATCAATCAGGAACTTCCGAGATAGTCGCGCCGGAACGTGGCGGCAAAGTCAGCGAAACGCCGCTCCCCAATGGCAGCGCGCATCGCCTGCATCAAGCTCTGGTAGAAGCTCAGATTGTGTTCGGTCACCAGCATCGCCCCTAGCATCTCGCCCGATTTGACGAGGTGGTGGATATAGGCGCGGCTGTAAGTGGTGCAGACCGGGCAGGCGCAGCGATCATCCAGCGGGCCGGTGTCCTCGGCAAAGCGCGCATTGCGAAGGTTGAGCGGGCCATTCCAGGTGAAGGCCTGACCATTGCGGCCCGAACGGGTCGGCAGCACGCAGTCGAACATGTCGATGCCCCTTTCGACCGCGCCGACGAGATCGTCGGGCTTGCCGACGCCCATCAGGTAACGCGGGCGATCCTCGGGAAGCATGTCGGGGGCGTAGTCGAGCACGCCGAACATCGCCTCCTGCCCCTCCCCCACCGCAAGGCCGCCGACCGCGTAGCCGTCGAAGCCGATGGCGGTGAGCTTGTCGGCGCTGATCCGGCGCAGGTCCTCGTGAAGCGCGCCCTGCTGAATGCCGAACAGCGCCGCGCGGCTCGCGTGTTCCCCGCCCGCATCGAAGCCTTCGCGGCTGCGCCTGGCCCAGCGCATCGAGAGCTCCATCGAGGCGGCAATCTCGTCGCGCGGCCGGTCGGCCCGGGGGCATTCGTCGAAGGCCATGACGATGTCGGAGCCGAGCAGCCGCTGGATTTCCATGCTGCGTTCGGGGGTGAGCATGTGCTTCGACCCGTCGAGATGGCTGCGGAACTCGACGCCGTCCTCGGTCAGCTTCCTCAGTTCCGAGAGGCTCATCACCTGGTAGCCGCCCGAATCGGTGAGGATCGGGCGCTCCCAGTTCATGAAGCGGTGCAGACCGCCGAGCCTGTGCACCCGCTCCGCCCCCGGGCGCAGCATCAGGTGGTAGGTGTTGCCGAGGATGATGTCCGCGCCGGTCGCGCGCACCGCCTCGGGCTTCATCGCCTTGACCGTCGCCGCGGTGCCGACCGGCATGAAGGCGGGGGTGCGGATCTCGCCGCGCCGCATCGCGATCGTGCCGGTGCGCGCCTTGCCGTCCGTGGCATGGAGGGTGAAGGAGAACCGCGGTGCTGTCATGGCTGCTGCGCCCTAAGGCCTTGCGCGCGGCGGGCAAGAAAAAAGGCAGGAGCGGCCCGAGAGGGTGAGCCGCTCCTGCCCCATGTTCGGGCGGGGGTTCTAACGCCTTAGAAGGTGTAGAGCACGCCCGCGGTCGCGCGGGTGGTGTCGAAGGAGATCGTGTCGATCCCGGCGCGGAAGCGGATCGGGCTGTCGCCCAGCCCGAACTCGACGCCCGCGCCGACGAGGTAGTCGCCGTCGGAGGTGTCGGTGCCCGGGGGAACGGTCAGCCCGAAGATGTGGTTGAGGTCGAAATCGACCTCCTGGTAGCCGCCGCGCACATAGACCTTGCCGGTCTGGCCGACGCGCACGCCGGCGCGGGCGGCGATGCCGTATTCATTGTCGATCGCGCCGTCGCCGAGGTGGAAGTTGCCTTCCGCGCCCACGAACAGCTTCTCGCCAACGGGCACGTCGACCCCGGCGACCACGCCGTAGATGCCGCTGCTGTCGTTGGGGATGCCGAGATCGAGCGAGTGGATACCGGCCGATGCACCGATATAGGGCTCGACCTTGGGATCATCGTTCGACTGCGCCTGCGCGGCGGCCGGAAGTGCCATCGCGCCCATCGCGACGAGCGAGGTGATTGCGATTTTCCTCATGCGTTTATGTCCTTGTCTCATGCCGGCAACAGGAGATGCGCCGGTGGCCAAGCGACTAGGATTGCGCGACTTTCGGCCCCATGAACAGGGCGACCAGTCGCCGTTCAGACCAGACGGACAGCCGACGGTTCTCGACCGAAGGCGCTGGCAGACCGGCTCACCGTCACTCGCGCAGCCGCCACCCGGTGCGGAAGATCACCGCGATCACCGTGACGCACAGCGCAAGGAACCCCAGCGTGAGGCTCATCGACAGCGCAATCGGCACGTCCGCGACGCCGTAGAAGGTCCAGCGCAGCCCGCTGACGAGGAACGCGATCGGGTTGGCGAAGGCGATCGCGTCCCACGGGGCGGGCAGGTCACGGATCGAGTAGAAGGTGCCGCCAAGGAAGGTCAGCGGGGTGAGGATCAACAGCGGGATGATCCCGAGCTTCTCGAAGGAATCGGCCCAGATGCCGAGAATGAAGCCGAACAGCGCGAAGCTGGCTGCCACCAGCACGATGTAGACCGCCGCCAGCAGCGGATGGGCGATCTGGTAATCGACGAAAAGCCGCGCCGTGCCGAGAATGATCGCGGCGAGGATCAGCCCCTTCGTGGCCGCCGCCCCGACGAAGCCGGTGAGCGTTTCCGCCACGCCCACGGGGGCGGAGAGCAGTTCGTAGATCGTCCCGGTGAAGCGCGGCATGTAGATGCCGAAACTGGCGTTGGAGGTGGTCTCGCCCAGCAGGGTCAGCATCAACAGGCCGGGGATGATGAAGGCGCCGTAGGGCACCCCGCCGACCGGCTCCATGCGCGAGCCGATCACGCTGCCGAACACCACGAAATAGAGCGAGGTGGTGAGCACCGGCGAGAGGATCGACTGGAAGGCGGTGCGGAAGGCGCGGGTCATCTCGCGGCGATAGATGGCGAGCGCACTGCGGGCGGAGAACTGCATCACGCCGCCTCCTCCTCGCTACCGAGCAGGCCGACGAAGATCTCCTCGAGAGAGCTGTCGTGGATGTCGAGGCTGACATATGCGATGCCGGCGCGGGTCAGCGCCTGGGCGAGGCGGGCGACCTCGGCGCGGCCCCCGCCCTGCCCGTTGCCGCCGCGATAGGTCAGGCGGGTGCCGCCCTCGGCAAGGCCCACGGGGAAGCCGGCGAGTTCGGGCGGCAGCGCGGCCAGCGGCGCGGCGAGGTCGATCACCGCCTCGGTGGTGCCGAGGCGCTCCATCATCGCGCGCTTTTCGTCGACCATCAGGATGCGGCCCCGTTGGATGATGCCCACCCGGTCGGCCATTTCCTCGGCCTCCTCGATATAGTGGGTGGTGAGGATGATGGTGACGCCGCGCTCCTTGAGCCGCGCGATCTGCTGCCACATGTCCTTGCGCAGTTCGACATCGACGCCCGCGGTGGGCTCGTCGAGGAACAGCAGCTCGGGCTCGTGTGCCAGCGCCTTGGCGATCAGCACGCGGCGCTTCATCCCGCCCGAGAGCGCGCGGATCTGGCTGTTGCGCTTGTCGTGGAGCGAGAGGCTTTCGAGGATTTCGTCGACCCGGGCAATGTCGCGCGGGGCGCCGAACAGGCCTTGCGAATAGGCAACCGCATCGCGCACGGTCTCGAACATGTCGGTGGCGAGTTCCTGCGGCACGAGCCCGATCCGCGCGCGCGCCTGCCGCCAGTCGCGGGCGAGATCGTGGCCGAAGGCGGTGATCGTCCCGCCTGTGGGTCGCACCAGCCCGCACACCGCGCCGATGAGCGTCGTCTTGCCCGCCCCGTTGGGGCCCAGCAGCGCGAAGATCTCGCCCTTGCGGATATCGAGATCGACCGCGTCGAGCGCGCGGGTGCCGCCCCCATTCCCCCTTGCAGCGTAGGTCTTGGTGAGGCCGCGGATCGACAGGATGGGTTCGTGCATTGCCACCGATTACGGGAGCAGGAGCGAGGAGTCACCATAGGAATAGAAGCGGTATTCCTTGGCGATGGCATGGGCATAGGCCGCCAGCATCCGCTCGCGCCCCATCAACGCGCTCACCAGCATCATCAGGGTCGACTTGGGCAGGTGGAAATTGGTCATCAGGCCGTCCACGGCACGCAGCCGGTAGCCCGGGGTGATGAAGATGCTGGTGTCGCCTGCGAAGGGCCGGATGATGCCGCCATCATCCACCGCGCTCTCCAGAAGGCGCAGGACCGTGGTGCCGACCGCGATGATCCGGCCCCCGGCAGCACGCGCCGCGTTGAGCCGGTCGGCGGTCTCGCCCGAGATGCGCCCGAACTCGGCGTGCATCTTGTGGTCCTCGGTGTCCTCGGCCTTGACGGGGAGGAAGGTGCCCGCGCCGACGTGCAGCGTCAGCATCGCGCGCCCAATGCCCGCCGCATCGATCGCGTCGACCAGCCTCTGGGTGAAGTGCAGCGAGGCGGTGGGCGCGGCGACCGCACCTTCCTCGCGCGCGAACATGGTCTGGTAGTCTTCCAGGTCTTGGCGGTCGACCCCGCGCTTCGACGCGATATAGGGCGGCAGCGGCATGGTGCCCGCGCGGTCGAGCAGCACCTCGACCGGCTCCTCGCCTGCGAAGAACAGGGTGAGCGAGCCATCGGCGTGGCGCTGCTCGGCAATCGCGGTGACCCCGCCGCCGAAGACGAGGCTGTCGCCCTCCTTCACCCGCTTGGCGTTGCGGATGAAGGCCTGCCAGCGGCGCAGGTCGATGCGCTTGTGGAGCGTTGCGCCGATCTTCGCCTCCCCGTCGGCGCGGCGGCCTTCGAGCTGGGCGGGAATCACGCGGGTGTCGTTGAACACCAGCACGTCGCCGGGGCTGAGCAGCTTGGGCAGGTCGCGCACGCCCGCGTCCTCGAAGGGCGCATCGCCCCCGCGCACCACCAGCATCCGCGCGGCATCGCGCGGGCGCACCGGCCGCAGCGCGATGCGCTCGGGCGGCAGCTTGAAATCGAACAGGTCAACCTTCATGGCCCGCGCGCATAGAGCGGCGCGGAGCCGGCGCAAAGGGGCTTTAGCTGGCCGGCGCGCTCAGCATGTCGGCGGTGATCGGCGCCTCCTCGACCGGGGCGGGCGGCGGCGGCGGAGGCAGGTGGTCGCTCTCCATCGAAGCCTGCACGATATAGGTCGGGTCCTGCGGCGGCTCGCCGCGGTGGATCGCGTCGACCGCGTCCATGTTTTCGATCACCCGGCCGAAATTGGTGTATTTCTTGTCGAGGCTGAAGCGCGGGTAGAAGACGATGAAGAACTGGCTGTTGGCGCTGTCATCGTCGGCGGCGCGGGCCATCGACACCGTGCCGCGCACGTGCGGCATCGGGTTGAACTCGGCCTTGAGATCGGGAAGCTCGCTGCCGCCCTGCCCGGTCCCGGTGGGATCGCCGCCCTGCGCCATGAAACCGTCGATCACGCGGTGGAAGATCACCCCGTTGTAGAAGCCGCTGCGGGTCAGCTGCTTGATCCGCTCGACATGATGCGGCGCCCAGCTCGGCATCAGCCGGATCTTGACGCGCTGGCCGTTCGACAGGTCGAGCACCCAGACGTTCTCCGGATCGACCGAGGCATCGTAATCCACCTTGGCGTAGGTGCGCGGCGCCGGAGCGGCGTCTTCGCTCGCCGCATCGGCATCGGCGGTATCGGCCGAGGCGGCTGCGGGAGTATCGCCATCCTGTTGCTGCGCAAGCACGGGCGGCGTGGCCCCGAGCAGGAGGAATGCGCCGAGGGCAGAGGTGAACGTCGCTTTGATCATGATTTCATCCGTGTGAGACGCCGCCTGTAGCCACGCCCGGCTGACACTTCAATGAATGAAGCCTCGCCTGTGGACAGCGGGGCGGTTTCAGTAATCGCCCTTCAATCCCTGCTCGCGCACCCGCGCGATCACTTCCTCGCGCACCGCGGGACTGACGAACCGCGCGATGTCGCCGCCATAGACCGCGATCTCCTTGACCAGCTTGGAGGCGATCGGCTGGAGCGAGACGTCGGCCATCAGGAACACCGTCTCGATCTCCTCGTCGAGCTGCTGGTTCATGCCGGCCATCTGGTATTCGTACTCGAAATCGGCGACCGCGCGCAGCCCGCGGATGATGACGCTGGCGCCCTGTTTCTGCGCGAACTTCACCAGCAGCGCGTTGAAGCCCACCACCTCGACATTGCCGAGGCCCATGTTCGCCACCTCGCGCTCGACCATGCGGAAGCGTTCCTCGGTGGAGAACATCGGGTTCTTGGAAGGATTGGTGGTCACCCCGATGATCAGCCGGTCGACCAGTTTGGAGCCGCGGCGGATGATGTCGGCATGGCCGAGCGTGATGGGATCGAAGGTGCCGGGGTAAATCCCGATGCGGGGGGTCATGGCGGATGTCCCTTCTGCGCTGTCAGCGGTCGCGGTCGACGATGAAGCGGGCGAGCGCACGCAGGATGTCGGCCTCCGGGCCGTAGGCGGACAGGTGGCCGACCGCCTGATCGGTGAGCGCCCGCGCCTGTTCGCGCGCCTTTTCGACGCCCATCAGCGTCACGAAGGTCTGCTTGCCTTGGCTCTCGTCCTTGCGCAGCGCCTTGCCGGCCTTGTCCTCGTCGCCCATCACGTCGAGCAGGTCGTCGGCGATCTGGAAGGCGAGGCCGATGTCGCGGGCATAGGCCCTGAGGTGCGCCCTCCCCTGCGGCGCGATGCGCCCGAGGATCGCCCCCATCTCCACGCTCGCGGCGAGCAGCGCGCCGGTCTTGAGCTGCTGCAGCCGGGTGATGGTGCGCAGGTCATAGGTCACGCCTTCCTCGTCCGCGACCATGTCCATCATCTGCCCGCCAGCCATGCCGTGCATCCCCGAGGCCTTGCCCAGCGTCGCGATCAGCTCGGACCGCACGAAGGGATCGGCGCTCGTCTCCTCGTCGGCGAGAATCTCGAAGGCGAGCGCGTGGAGCGCATCCCCGGCAAGCACCGCGGTCGCCTCGTCATAGGCCTTGTGCAGCGTCGGCTTGCCGTGGCGCAAGTCGTCGTCGTCCATGCAGGGCAGGTCGTCGTGGATCAGCGAATAGACGTGGATCGCCTCGATCGCCGCCCCTGCCCTGAGCGCCGCGTCGCGCGACACGCCGAACAGCGCGGCGGTGCTGGCGACGAGCAGCGGGCGCACCCGCTTGCCGCCGCCGATGGCGGCATAGCGCATCGCCTCGACGAGCCGCGCGCTGGTATCCTCGGGCACCGGCAGCAGCGCATCGAACAGCGAATCGATCTCTCTCTGGACGCGCTTCAGCTCCTCGCCGAGCGGATCGGTCTTCACCCCCGCGAGCACCGGATCAGCCATCCGCGTCGAAGGGGCGCGTGCCGGTCGCCCGGCCATCGGCGGCGGTGACGATCCGCTCGATCCGCGCCTGCGCCGCATCGAGCCGCTGCTGGCACGCGCCGCGCAGCGCCTCGCCGCGTTCGTAAAGCGCAATCGACTGGTCGAGCGGGACATCCCCACGCTCGAGCTGCTGCACGATGGACTCGAGCGCGGCGAGTGCCTGCTCGAAACTCATCTGCGAAATATCGGGTGCCGCTGCGGCGGCGTCCTTGCCCTCGTCCATGACCGGCAGCATTGACGCGCCGCCCCTGTCCGGTCAAGGCTGGCGCGCATCGGGGCACAGGACAAGACGGGGCAGAATCACCGCATGACCAAGTGGATCATCGCCTATGGCACAGCGGCGCTCGCCTTCGGCGCGCTCGATGCGCTGTGGCTGCGCTGGGCGGCGGGCAATCTCTACCGCCCGGTGATCGGCGAGCTCATGGCGAAGGATTTCAACATGGGTGCGGCGGGGGTGTTCTACCTCCTCTACCTCGCCGGGATGACATGGTTCGCGATCCGTCCGGGGATTGAAAGCGGGACGGTGCAGGCGGCGCTGCTCAACGGCATCCTGCTGGGCGCGCTGTGCTATGCGACCTTCGATCTCACCAGCCAGGCGGTGTTCAAGGTGTGGGCGACCCATGTCAGCGTGCTCGACATCCTGTGGGGTGCCTTCGCCACCGGCGCGGCAAGCGCGATCGCGACCTGGGCCGCGCTGCGCTTCGCGCCCGCCGCCGGCTGAGCGCTCCCGCGATGTTCATCGGCCACTTCGCCCCCGCCTTCGTCGCCGCCGCGGTCAGCCCGCGCAGTCCCCGGCTCGGCACGCTGTTCGTGGCCGGGCAGCTGGTCGACTGGGGCTTCTTCGCGCTCGCGCTGGTGGGCGTGGAGAAGCTGCGCGTCGACCCTTCGGCGAGCGTGATGGTGCCGCTCGATCTCTATCACATGCCCTACACCCACAGCCTGATCGGCACCGCGCTGTGGGCGCTCGCCTGCCTGTTGGTGGTCGCGCTGGGGCAGCGCAATCTTTACGCAGGGGTGCTGGCCGGACTGGTGGTGCTCTCGCACTGGGGGCTCGACTGGCTGGTGCACGTGCCCGATCTCACCATCGACGGCGACCCGCCGAAGCTCGGGCTGGGCCTGTGGAACTTTCCGCTCGTCGCGATGCCGCTCGAACTGCTGCTGACCGGCGGCGCTTTCGCCTTCTACGTGCGGCGCACCCGCGGCCCGATCGGCCCGCCGCTGGTGCTGCTCACGGTGATGCTGGCACTGCAGGCGGCGAACTGGTTCGGCCCCCATCCCCGCGAAGCCGGCGCCTTTCTCTCGCTCCAGGCCCTGTTCGCCTTCGCCGTGCTGACCGGCCTTGCCGCGTGGGTCGGGGAGAATCGCTGGTTCCAGAAACGCGGCGGCTTGGCCTTCGGCGACGCGTGATCTAGGGGGCGGCGCAAGGAGTTGCCCACATGTCCGCCATCACCCCCGAAATCGTCGAACAGCACGGTCTCTCGCCCGAGGAATACGAGCGCGTCCTCCATGCGCTTGGCCGCGAGCCGAACCTTGTCGAGCTCGGTATCTTCTCGGTGATGTGGTCGGAGCATTGCAGCTACAAGTCCTCGCGCCTGCACTTGAAGAAACTGCCGACCGAGGCCCCGTGGGTGATCTGCGGACCCGGCGAGAACGCCGGCGTCATCGACATTGGCGACGGTCAGGCGGCGATCTTCAAGATGGAGAGCCACAACCACCCCTCCTATATCGAACCCTATCAGGGCGCGGCGACAGGCGTGGGCGGCATCCTGCGCGATGTCTTCACCATGGGCGCGCGGCCGATGGCGAACGCCAACGCGCTGCGCTTCGGGCGGCCCGAACACCCCAAGATGAAGCATCTGGTCGAGGGCGTGGTCGCAGGCATCGGCGGCTACGGCAATTGCGTCGGCGTGCCGACCGTAGCGGGCGAGACGAACTTCCACCCCGCCTACGACGGCAACATCCTTGTCAACGCGATGACCGTGGGCGTCGCGGATGCGGACAAGATCTTCTATTCGGCCGCCACCGGCGTCGGCAATCCGATCGTCTATGTCGGCTCCAAGACCGGGCGCGACGGCATCCACGGCGCGACCATGGCTTCGGCTGACTTTGGTGAAGACGCCGAGGCCAAGCGCCCGACCGTGCAGGTCGGCGATCCCTTCACCGAGAAGCTGCTGATCGAGGCGTGTCTCGAGCTGATGGCGACCGATGCGATCGTCGCGATCCAGGACATGGGCGCGGCGGGCTTGACCTCGTCGAGCGTGGAAATGGCATCGAAGGGCGGCGCGGGCATCAGGCTCAACATGAACAAGGTGCCCTGCCGCGAAGAGGGCATGACGCCTTACGAGATGATGCTCTCGGAAAGCCAGGAGCGGATGCTCATGGTGCTCAAGCCCGGCAAGGAGGCGATGGCCGAGGCGATCTTCAAGAAGTGGGAACTCGATTTCGCGGTGATCGGCGAGGTTACCGATACCGGGCACATGGTGCTCGAATTCAACGGCGAAGTGGTGTGCGACATCCCCCTCGCCCCGCTCGCCGACGAAGCCCCGCTCTACGACCGGCCCTACCTCTCCAAGGAGGAATACAGGGCCTGGGCGAAGATCGAGCCGCTGGGCGAAGTGCCCTCGAGTGATGACGTGGCGGCGGACTTGCTGACGCTGATGGGCTCGCCCGACCTCGCCTCGCGCCGCTGGATCGCGGAGCAATATGATTCGCAGGTCGGCGGCGACACGCTCCAGACCGGCGGCGATGCGGGCGTGGTGCGGGTCCACGGTACGACCAAGGCGCTCGCCATCACCACCGACTGCACCCCGCGCTATGTCTTTGCCGACCCGTATGAAGGCGGCAAGCAGGCGATCGCCGAGGCCTATCGCAACCTTTGCGCCGTGGGCGCGCGGCCGCTCGCGGTGACCAACTGCCTCAACTTCGCCAACCCGCAGCGGCCCGAGATCATGGCGCAGATCGTCCACGCACTGGACGGGATGGGCGATGCCTGCCGCGCCCTCGATTTCCCCATCGTCTCGGGAAATGTCAGCCTCTACAACGAGAGCAAGGCGACCGGCGGCGGCTCGGCAATCCTCCCCACCCCGGCGATCGGCGGGGTCGGCATCATCACCGATCTTTCCAAGATGATGACCATGCACTTCAAGCAGGCGGGCGACGCGATCTACCTCGTCGGACCGGAGTTCTGGGCCAAGCCCGATCCGACCCGCTCGCACCTTGGCCGCTCGCTGTGGCTGCGCGTGGTCAAGGGCATCGAGGCGGGCCGCACCCCGCCGACCGACCTCGTGGTCGAGCGCACCGCGGGCGCAATCATCCACGAACTCATCGCCGACGGGCTGGTCAACGCCGTCCACGATCTCAGCGACGGCGGGCTTGCGGTCGCGCTGGCGGAAATGGCGCTGGCCGGGAACATCGGCGCCGAAGTCGATCCCGCCGGCAACCCCGACTACACCCCCGCGCAGTGGTGGTTCGGCGAGGACCAGGGGCGCTATCTCGTCACCGTGCCCGATGTTGAGGCATTGAACGCCGCGCTCGCCCGGGGCACCCGCGACGAGGAGACCGCGCAGATCGGCTTCCAGCGCGTCGGCACGGTCGGCGGCGACAGCGTGCTGGGCGTCCCGCTCGCCGAACTGCGCGCCGCCAACCAGCGGTTCTTCGCCGAATGGATGGAGGGGTAAGGAGGAGCGCGAAGCGACCATGCCCGCACCCGAAACCCTGCCCTACCACCTGCCGCGCTTCCCCGACGACGAGGCATCGGCGCGCGCGGGGGCGATGGCAGAACGGCTCGCCCGGCGTCGCACCTGCCGCGATTTCTCGCCCGAGCCGGTGCCGCGGGCGGTCATCGAAGCGGCGATAGCCGCCGCGGGCAGCGCTCCCTCGGGCGCCAACCGCCAGCCCTGGCACTTTGCGGTGGTTGCCTCGCCTGAAAAGAAGCGCGCCATCCGCGAAGCCGCCGAGGCCGAGGAGCGCCGCTTTTACGGGGCGGACGGCGATAACCCCAAGGCGAGCGCCGAATGGCTGGCAGCCCTCGCCGATCTCGGCACCGATGCCGACAAGCCCTTCCTCGAGACCGCCCCATGGCTGATCGTCGTCTTCGCGCAGCGCAAGGGCGGCATCGCCGAGGACGGAGAGGCGCAGAACTACTACGTGACCGAAAGCGTCGGAATCGCCTGCGGGATGCTGCTCACGACCCTGCACGAGGCGGGGCTCGCGACGCTCACCCACACGCCCTCGCCGATGGGCTTCCTGCGCGAGGTCTGCGGGCGGCCCGAATGGGAAAAGCCGCTGATGATCGTGGTCGCCGGGCATCCCGCGCCCGGCGCGAGGGTGCCCGCCAAGGCGCAGGTCAAGAAGCCGCTGACGCAGATCGCCAGCTGGCTCTAGGCGGCGGCGAGTTCCTGCTGGGTCGCCGGGCTGGCGAGCAGGTTGTAGGGATCGATGCCCTCCGCGCGCCAGATGCGGTGACATTCGCGGTAGGTGCTCGGCTCGGGGATGCGCAACGCGGTCCGCACCTCGTCGAGCGGGCGGGCGAGCAGTTCGCGGATCGGCTGTTCGATCAGCTGCGGTGCGCCCGTTCCGGTGCGGTGCGCCTGCCGGACGGCGCCGAACACCGGCGCCTTCGAGCCCTTGACCATCCGCGCGATGTTGGCCGCGCCCGCATAGCCGATCAGCAGGTGGCCGTGGCTCGGCGACTGGCCGTGGGTGAACAGCAGCACGCATTGTTCGCCCAGCGCATCACGGCCATAGCCGGTGAGGACGTGGAACAGGTCATGCGTGTCGCGCGAGCGCTCGGCGAACCACTGCACGAGGTCGGGATACTTGGGCCGGCCGAGCCGCTCGGCCTCGGCGACGAGGCCCGCCGCGGTCAGGCCCTCGCTCTCCATGAAGTCGCAATAGGCGTGGGCGAGGCTGCCCTTGGGCGTGCGGCGCAAGGCGGCGTGATCGTCGAGGATCTCCGGCAGGCGCGGCTCGCTGCGGCGCAGCTCCTCGCCGCGCTGCGAGAGCGCGAGTTCGGCGACCCGCGGCATGAAGCTCTTGGAGGGCAGCGATTCGAAGATCTTGAAGACCAGGCTGGTGTCTTCCTTGTCCTGGATCAGCAGGCGGAAGTTCTTCCACGCGCGCAGCGGACGATAGCGCGGCACCGGGCGCTCGGGGTGGCGCAGCACGGTGCCGTCGGCAGCGAACATCTGGCTGTAATCGGTGGCGGTCATTGTCCGGTCCTCGTCTGGCACTGCGGGATGCCATGAATTGCTTACATGAGTGTAAATAAGCGATTCGCGTCCCGTTTCAAAACCTTTTTTTGCGCGACCCGTTCCCGCCTCACGCGCCGCGCCAATCCTTGCGCGGAATGCCGAGCAAGCTGAGCACCGCCGTGAGGTCTCCCCGGTCGATCCGACCGTTGGCCGCCGCGCGCGCCTTGGGCTTGCCCTTGAAGGCGAAGCCGTAGGTCGCGCTGTCGATCATCGGGATGTCGTTGGCCCCATCGCCGGTGGCAAGGCTCACCAGCCCCTCGCCCGCCTCGGCGCGCAGCACCGCGGCCTTCACACCGCTGTCGACGATCTTGCCGGTGAGGCCCCCGGTCAACCTGCCCTCGGCCACTTCGAGCCGGTTGCCGACCACGTCGTCGAAGCCGAGCATTTCGCCCACCGGGTCGGCGAAGTGGTGGAAGCCGCCGGTCACCAGCACCGTGCGCGCGCCCAGCGCGGCGAGCGTCGCGACCAGCACGCGCGCTCCGGGCGTTGGCGTGATCCGCTCGGCAAGACAGGCGCTTATCGCGCTTTCCTCGAGCCCTTCGAGCAGCGCCACGCGCTCGCGCAGTGCGGAAACGAAATCGAGATCGCCCTGCATCGCGCGCTCGGTGATCGCGGCAATCCTGTCCTTGAGCCCGGCGTAATCGGCCAGTTCGTCGATGCATTCCTGCCCGATCATCGTCGAATCCATGTCCGAGACGAACACCTGCGGAACAGCAATCACATCGCGGCTGACCAGCGCGGCGGCGGGCGCGAAATGGGCGTCGATGGCGGCCAGCACCGTCTGCGGCTCACCATCGGGGAAGCGCAGTTCGAGCACCTCCTCGCCCGGCAGCATCGCCGCGGAGGCCAGCGGCACGCCCTCGCCCGCAAGTGCCGCGGCCAGCGCATCGAGACGTGTTTCCCTTGTCGCTGCGTCTGCTATCAGCCGGGCAATGAGCATCGTCACTTCTCCACCTTCACCGGTCGCGCTCATCGCAGGGCCGACCGCCAGCGGCAAGAGCGCGATGGCGCTCGCGCTTGCCCATCGCCTCGCCGAGGCGGGGCGGCGCGCGGTGATTGTCAACGCCGACAGCGCGCAGGTCTATGCCGACCTGCAAGTGCTCTCCGCGCGCCCCACCGAAGAGGAGATGGAGGGCATCGAACACCGCCTGTTCGGCGCGTGGGACGGCGCCGAGGCGTGCTCGGCCGCAGCGTGGGCGGCACGCGCCAAAGCGGAGATTGCGGAGATCCATGCAGGTGGCGGGGTGCCGATCCTCGTCGGCGGGACGGGGCTCTATCTGCGCGTTCTGCTCGAAGGCATCGCGCCGATTCCTCCTATCGATCCGGCGGTGCGCGGCTGGGTGCGCGCGCTCACCGAGGATGCCGCCTGGAAGCTGCTCCAGATCGAGGACCCGCAGCGCGCCGCCGAGCTCGACCCCGGCGACCGCCAGCGCATCGCCCGCGCGCTCGAGGTCAAGCGTTCGACCGGCGTGTCGCTCGCCGACTGGCAAATGGCCAAGGCCGGCGGCATCGGCGAGGAGATCGCGCTTCACCCGCTGCTGCTGCTGCCCGAGCGCGATTGGCTTTACGACCGCTGCAACCGGCGCTTCGCCGCGATGCTGGAGGCAGGCGCGATCGAGGAGGTCGCCGCGCTGCTCGAACGCGAACTCGATCCAGATCTGCCCGTGATGCGCGCGATCGGGGTCCCGGAAATCGCTGCCTGTCTCGCTGGGACGATCGACGCCGACACCATGGTCGCCGCCGGGCAGCAGGCGACCCGCAACTACGCCAAGCGCCAGTTCACCTGGTTCCGCCGCCAGCCGCCCGAGGATTGGCCACGCGTTTTCCTCGGGGCCGAGTCTGAAAATATCGACATTGATAATCATTTTGCAGCTTTATTGCGCGAATAGGGGTTGACCTATCAGATTCTAACCTTTAGCCGCGGGTCACTCGGTCCGATGCGCGTCCCCCTGCGTCGGGCCGGTTTTTGTTGATGCGCACCCAGCGCCCGCCAGAACTGGAGTTTACCCGTGCCCGGTCAGCCGGACCCCGCCCAGAGCCCCAAAGCCCCCAGCAGCGGCGCGGCGATCCTCGTGCAGTGCCTGATCGAGCAGGGCGTCGAATATGTGTTCGGCTATCCCGGCGGCGCGGTGCTGCCGATCTATGACGAGCTGTTCGGCCATGATCGCATCCGCCACATCCTCGTCCGCCACGAAGCGGGCGCGGCGCATGCGGCGGAAGGCTATGCCCGGGCGACCGGCAAGCCGGGCGTGGTGCTGGTCACCTCCGGCCCCGGCGCGACCAACGCGATCACCGGCATCGCGGATGCGTGGATGGATTCGATCCCGCTGGTGGTCATCACCGGACAGGTGCCGACCGCGCTGATCGGCACCGACGCCTTCCAGGAAGCCGACACCATCGGCATCACCCGCCACTGCACCAAGCACAACTACCTCGTGAAGGACCCGGCGGACTTGGCCGCGACCATCGCCGAGGCGTTCCGCATCGCCACCACCGGCAGGCCCGGCCCTGTCGTGATCGACATTCCCAAGGACGTGCAGATCGCCGTGCCTTCCGAGCGCCGCGCCTTCGTGCGCCCCGGCTCGCACCGCTACGCGCCGCAGATGGTCGCGCCGCCCGAGCAGATCGTCGAGGCGATCGCAATGATCGCGGGCGCCGAGCGTCCGGTGCTCTACACCGGCGGCGGGGTGATCAATTCCGGCCCCGAGGCGAGCGCGCTGCTGCGCCGCTTCCAGGACCTGACCGGCGCCCCCGTCACCTCGACGCTGATGGGCCTCGGTGCCTTCCCCTCGACCCATCCCGACTGGCTCGGGATGCTGGGGATGCACGGCACCTACGAAGCCAATATGGCGATGAACAAGTGCGACGTGATGGTGTGCATCGGCGCGCGCTTCGATGACCGGGTGACCGGCAGGCTCGATGCCTTCTCGCCGGATTCGAAGAAGATCCACATCGATATCGACCGCTCCTCGATCAACAAGACGGTGGAGGTCGATCTCGGCATCCTGGGCGATTGCGCCACGGTGCTCGGGCAAATGATCGAGGCATGGGGGAGCCGCAAGCCGCAGGACCTAGGCGAATGGAAGGCGCGGATCACCGGCTGGCGCGCGCGCGAATGCCTCGCCTATCCCGAACGCTCGGCCAAGAACCCGGGCATGATCATGCCGCAGAAGGCGGTCGAGCGGCTCCACGCCCTTACCCACGCGCGAAAGCCGATCATCTCGACCGAGGTCGGCCAGCACCAGATGTGGGCGGCGCAATATTTCGGCTTCGAGGACCCGAACAAGTGGCTGACCAGCGGCGGGCTCGGGACGATGGGCTATGGCCTGCCCGCAGCAATCGGCGCGCAATTGGGCCACCCGGACGCGCTGGTGATCGATATCGCGGGCGAGGCCTCGATCCAGATGAACATCCAGGAACTGGGCACCGCCTCGCAATACCGCCTGCCGGTCAAGGTGTTCATCCTCAACAACGAATACATGGGCATGGTGCGCCAGTGGCAGGAACTGACCTATGAGAGCCGATATTCGAACAGCTACTCGGACAGCCTCCCCGATTTCGTGAAGCTCGCCGAAGCCTATGGCTGGAAGGGCATCCGCATTCATGACGAAAGCGAACTCGATGAAGGCATCGCGGCGATGCTCGCGCACGACGGTCCAGTGATCGTCGATTGCCTTGTCGCGCAGGACGCCAATTGCCTGCCGATGATCCCGAGCGGAGCCGCGCATACCGAGATGCTGCTTTACGGCGACAAGGTCGACGGGACGATGGACGACGAAGCCAAGGCGCTGGTCTAGGATACGAGCCATGCCATTGAAGATCACCGAAGCGGCCTCCGAGCGCCACGTGCTCGCCGTCACCGTCGACAACGAGCCGGGCATCCTTGCCAAGATCACCGGCCTGTTCACCGCGCGCGGCTACAATATCGACAGCCTGACCGTGGCCGACATCACCGAGGACCACGCGGTCAGCCGCATCACCATCGTCACCAACGGGCCGCCGCAGGTCATCGACCAGATCGAGGCGCAGCTCGAGCGGCTGGTGCCGGTGCACAAGGTCACCGACCTCACCACCGCCGGGCCGCATGTCGAGCGCGAACTGGCGCTGATCAAGGTCGCAGGCACGGGCGAAAAGCGGGTCGAGGCGCTGCGCCTCGCCGACATCTTCCGCGCGCGGCCGGTCGACACCACCACCGAAAGCTTCATCTTCGAGATCACCGGGCCTCCCGACAAGGTCGACAGCTTCATCGCCCTGATGCGCGAGCTGGGCCTGGTCGAGGTCGGCCGCACCGGGATCGTGGGCATGATGCGCGGGGCCCAGGGCGCCTGAACCATTTCAAACGAAAACAAATCGCAAGAGAGAAGAGTGATGAAAGTCTATTACGACGCCGATGCCGATCTGAACCTCATCAAGCCCAAGAAGGTCGCGATCCTCGGCTATGGCTCGCAGGG
The DNA here is from genome assembly GCA_016125555.1 of Porphyrobacter sp. GTDB lineage: Bacteria > Pseudomonadota > Alphaproteobacteria > Sphingomonadales > Sphingomonadaceae > Erythrobacter. The sequence goes on along the minus strand of WGLN01000012.1, from coordinate 70,433 downwards.
CCACGCCCATGCGCAGAACCTGCGCGATTCCGGCGTCGCCGAAGTCGCCATCGCGCTGCGTGAAGGTTCGGCGACCGCCAAGAAGGCCGAAGCCGCCGGGTTCAAGGTGCTCTCCAACACCGAGGCCGCCAAGTGGGCCGACCTCGTCATGATCCTCGCGCCCGACGAGCACCAGGCGGCGATCTGGGAGAACGATCTGAAGGGCCACATGAAGCCCGGCTCTGCGCTCGCCTTCGCGCATGGGCTCAACGTCCACTTCGGCCTGATCGAGCCGCCCGCCGACATCGACGTCATCATGATCGCGCCCAAGGGCCCGGGCCACACCGTTCGCTCCGAATACGTGAAGGGCGGCGGTGTGCCGTGCCTCATCGCCATTCACCAGGACGCCAGCGGCTCCGCGCATGACGTTGCCCTCGCCTACGCCTCCGCCGTCGGCGGCGGGCGTTCGGGCATCATCGAGACCAACTTCCGCGAGGAATGCGAGACCGACCTGTTCGGCGAGCAGGCGGTGCTGTGCGGCGGGATCACCCACCTCATCCAGGCCGGGTTCGAAACGCTGGTCGAGGCCGGTTACGCCCCCGAGATGGCCTATTTCGAATGCCTCCACGAAACCAAGCTGATCGTCGACCTGCTTTATGAAGGCGGCATCGCCAACATGCGCTATTCGATCTCCAACACCGCCGAATATGGCGACATCACCACCGGCCCGCGCATCATCACGCAAGAAACCAAGGCCGAGATGAAGCGCGTGCTCGACGACATCCAGTCGGGCCGCTTCGTGAAGAACTTCGTGCTCGACAACCGCGCCGGCCAGCCCGAATTGAAGGCCGCCCGCAAGCGCGCCGAGGCCCATCCGATCGAGCAGACCGGGGCGAAGCTGCGCGCCATGATGCCGTGGATCAGCGCCAACAAGCTGGTCGACAAGGCCAAGAACTGACGGCAGGCGCAAGCGGGCGCGGCGCAGCGGGCTTGCCCGGCGCCGCGCCTGCTGCAACACCAAGCCCATGCGCCTTTCCGATTGCCACAATATCGACGATTTCCGCAGGCTGGCGAAGGCTCGGCTGCCCTTCCCCGTGTTCGATTACATCGACGGCGCGGCCGACGACGAGCTGACCAAGGCGCGCAACACCGCCGCTTTCGATGATGTCGACCTGGTTCCCGACGTGCTGGCGGGTGTCGAAACCATCGACACCTCCTGCACGATCCTCGGGCGCCAATCGGCGCTGCCGCTGATGCTCTCCCCCACCGCGGTGCAGCGCGCCTTCCACTGGCAGGGTGAAACGGCGGTGGCGAAGGCGGCGGAGAAGTTCGGGCTGTGGTTCGGCATCTCCAGCCTCGCGACGCGCTCGATCGAGGAGATCGCCGCGCTGACCAGCGGCCCCAAGCTGTTCCAGCTCTATGTCCACAAGGACAAGGGCCTCAACACCCATATGATCGAACGCTGTCAGGCGGCGGGTTTCGATGCGCTGGCGCTGACGGTCGACACCATCGTTTCGGGCAAGCGCGAACGCTGCCTGAGGAGCGGTTTCACAACCCCGCCGCGCTTCACTCCGGCGAGCGTCTGGTCCTACGCCACCCGCCCGCGCTGGACGCTCGATTATCTCCTGCGCGAGAAATTCCGCCTGCCCAATCTCGACACCCATGTCAGCGAAGGCAGCAGCAGGGCGGTGAGCATCGCGGAATATTTCAACACCATGCTCGATACGTCGATGGACTGGGACACGGCGGCCCGCATCCGCGAGGAATGGGGCGGCACTTTCGTTCTCAAGGGCGTGATGAGTGTCGCCGATGCGCGCCGCGCGGTCGAGATGGGGGCGGACGCGATCATGATCTCGAACCACGGCGGGCGGCAATTGGACGGCAGCCGTGCGCCCTTCGATCAGCTTCCCGAAATCGTCCAAGCCGTGGGCGGCAAGATCGAGATCATCTGCGACGGCGGGGTGCGGCGCGGGACCCATGTGCTGAAAGCGCTGGCGAGCGGCGCGACGGCGGCTTCGGGCGGGCGGCTCTATCTCTATGCGCTGGCCGCCGCCGGGCAAGAGGGCGTCGAACGCGCGCTCGGCATCCTCAAGGACGAGATCGAGCGCGGGATGCGGCTGATGGGGGTGACGCGGGTGGACCATTTGACACCCGATCGCCTGCGGCTGCGCTGAAGGGCGGCGCGCGGGTCTGTCATAATCCGGTAACGTGAAAGGCGCTTGGGGTCCGCGACGCATTCCCGGAGGGACCCGACGCCATGACCATGCTTCCCAAGATCCTCCTCGCCCTGCCCGCCGTGCTGGCGCTTGCCGCCTGCGGCAACGAGCCGGCGGCACCCGGCAACGACGCGGATAGCTTCGCCGCGCGCATCAACCAGAACGCCGCCCCGACCCCGGCGGCGCAGGGCACCGTCGCGCCCACCGTCGCCACGCCCAAGCCGGGCGCGGCGCCCGGTCCCTTCGTCCCCGGCACCCAGACCGATCCCGCCTCGGCCACCTGCGGCGCGAACCTGATGGGCCCCTACATCGGCAAGCCCGCCGACGAGGCCACCCGCGCCGCCATCACCGAGACTCTCGGGCGCAGCGACAACCTGCGCTTCGTCGTCCCCGGCAGCGTGGGCTACGTCAATCCCGATCCCACCAATCCGCGCCTCAACCTGATGCTCGACAAGGGCAACATCATCAGGGATGCGCGTTGCGGGTGAGGCGCAATTGAAATCAGGGCCATTGCGGCCTTGCACATCGCGCAATTATCGGCAAAGAACCTGGCCATGACCGGACATGGACTTGCGCTGCTTCGACTTATGCGCCCTTGGGCGTAGGCGGCCGCGTGCAAGGAACGCAGCGGCGCCGCTCCCAAGGGTGACCAGCGCCGAGCCTTCCTTCCCATTCTGTGCGACGAGCCTTCTTCCATGCCCATGCTCCGTGATCCTTCCGCCAAATATCGTGCCTTCGGCCAGATCGACCTGCCGAACCGCCAATGGCCGAGCCGCCTGATCGAGAAGGCGCCGCGCTGGCTCTCGACCGACCTTCGCGACGGCAACCAGTCGATCATCGACCCGATGGATGCGGTGAAAAAGCGCCGCTTCTTCGACCTGCTGGTGGAGATCGGCGTGAAGGAAATCGAGGTCGGCTTCCCCAGCGCGGGCGCGACCGAGTTCGATTTCATCTCCGGCCTCGTTCGCTCGGGGGAGATTCCCGACGACGTCACCGTGCAAGTGCTCACGCAAAGCCGCGAGGACCTGATCCGCACCAGCTTCGAAAGCCTCGAAGGCGCGCGGGCGGCGATCGTCCACCTCTACAACGCGGTCAGCCCCGCCTGGCGCGACATCGTGTTCCGTATGTCGAAGGAGGAGGTGAAGGCGATTGCGGTCGCCGGGGCCAAGGTGATGCGCGACGAGGCCGCCCGCTTCCCCGGCACCGCGTGGCACTTCCAGTACAGCCCCGAGACCTTCTCCACCGCCGAGCTCGACTTCAGCATCGAGGTCTGCGCCGCGGTGATGGAGGTGCTCACCCCCACGCCCGAGCGTCCGATCATCCTCAACCTGCCTGCCACGGTCGAGGCGGCGACGCCCAATATCTACGCCGACCAGATCGAATATTTCTGCCGCCACCTGCCCAATCGCGAGAGCGCGGTCATCTCCCTTCACACCCACAACGACCGCGGCACCGGGGTCGCGGCGGCGGAACTGGGGCTGATGGCGGGCGCGGACCGGGTGGAGGGCTGCCTGTTCGGAAATGGCGAGCGCACGGGCAATTGCTGCCTCGTGACGATGGCGCTCAATCTCTACACCCAAGGGGTCGATCCCGGCCTCGATTTCTCGGACATCGACCGGGTGATCGAGACGGTGGAATACTGCAACGACATCCCGGTCCACCAGCGCCACCCCTATGGCGGGGAACTGGTCTACACCGCCTTTTCCGGCAGCCATCAGGACGCGATCAAGAAGGGCTTCGAGGCGCGCGAGACGCAGAACGACGAAGAGTGGCGCGTGCCCTATCTGCCGATCGATCCGGCCGATCTCGGCCGCTCCTACGAGGCGGTGATCCGGGTCAATTCGCAGTCCGGCAAGGGCGGCTTTGCCTGGGTGCTGGAGAAGGACCAGGGCCTCAAGCTGCCCAAGAAGATGCAGGCCGATTTCTCGAAGCACGTCCAGCAGATGGCCGACGAGCTTGGGCGGGAACTGGGCGCGGCCGACATCTGGGACGCCTTCCGCCGCGCCTATCACGTCAAGACCCACCCGAAGCATTTCCAGCTGGTCCGCTACGAGGAAAGCCGCGCCGCCGATGGCACGCGCATCTTCGCCGGGACCATCGCGGTCGACGGGGTGGAGCAGAGCGTCTCGGGACGCGGCAACGGCCTCATCTCGAGCGTGATGGGCACCCTGCGCGAGGCTTTCGGGGTCGATCTCGAGGTCGCCGACTACACCGAGCACGCGCTGGGGCAAGGCACCGATGCGCGCGCGGCGGCCTATCTCGAATGCCGTGACGGCGCCGGGCGCACCGTCTGGGGCTGCGGGATCGACGAGGACGTCGCGACCGCCAGCGTGCGCGCGGTGCTCTCCGCAGCGAACGTCGCGGTGGCGCGGAAAGGCCAGCAATAGCGGCGACTAGGTATCGGCCAAGTCCTCGCGTATGATGAAGATGATGGACGAGCCCGCAACCGATCATCCGCCCCGCCGCAGCTATGCGGATCGCGGCTATCTGCTGATCGAGCGGCTGCTGCTGATCATCGCCGCGGCGATGACACTGATTGCGGCCGGGCACGAGATCTGGTCGGTGTGGGAAACCGGCAGGGTCGCGCTCGCCGACATCCTGCTGATGTTCCTCTATACCGAGGTGATCGGCATGATCGCGGTGTTCCACGCGGGCAATCGCGCCTTCTTCATCTACCCGATCTTCATCGCCATCACCGCGCTGGCCCGGCTGGTGGTGCTGCAGGGCAAGGACATGGCGCCCGAGAACCTGATGTTCGAGGCCGGCGCGATCCTGCTCCTCTCGATCGCCGCGCTGATCCTCGGCCGTTCGCGCATCGACTGACCCGCTTGCGGCCTGCGCGATTTCCGCGCAATCTCGCAAGGCTTCGGGGCGCGCGAGGGAGGGCCTGCGTGGACGTGATCGAACCGGATTCGCTGGGCCCGACGCCGCGCCCGCAAGTCGCTCACGATCTTGTGTTCGCGGATCTCGGCCGTGCGCTCGCCGCGGGCTGGCGCGACTTTCGCAGCCTGCCGCAATTCGGACTGTTCTTCGGCGGGGTCTATGTGGTCGCGGGCCTCGCGGTGGGCTGGGCGGCGCTGTTCGCCAGCCAGCCCACCTGGCTGATTCCGGCGATGGCGGGCTTCCCGCTGGTCGCGCCCTTCGTCGCTGTCGGGCTCTACGAGGCGAGCCGTCGCCGCGAGGCGGGCGAGGCGCTGTCGTGGCGCGCGGTGCTCGGCGCATTGAAGGGCCACGGCGATGACCAGATCCTGTCGATGGGGGTGATCGTCTTCGTCGCTTTCTCCTTCTGGATGATCATCGCCCACGCGATCTTCGCGATCTTCATGGCCGAGAGCGGCGTGGGCAGCGATCCGGTCGCGGCACTCACCGCGCCGGCAGGACTGGCGATGCTCGGCGTGGGCAGCGCCGCGGGCGCCGTGCTCGCTTTCGCCTTCTATGCCATGACCGTCATCAGCCTGCCGATGCTGGTGGAACGCAAGGTGGACTTCCTCACCGCGATTATCGCCAGCTTCAAGGTGGTGCGCGGCAATTTCGCGGTGATGCTCGGCTGGGCGGCGCTGGTCGCGGGCGTGCTGTTCCTCGCCATGATCCCGGCCTTCCTCGGCCTTGTCGTGGCGCTGCCGGTGCTCGGCCACGCCACCTGGCACCTCTATCGCCGGGCAGTTGCCTGAAGCCGTTTCCTACCGCCCGGCCGGCCTCTATCAATTCGGGCATGACGAGCCGCGATCCTGCCATTAGTGCTGCTTTCGAGAAAGCGGCGCGCGGCACGGGGTTTTCTGTTCCTGAACAGTGTCTCATGTGTCTCCAACACGCGCCCGATGGGAGAGAAACATGAACGACACGGCCGCGCGCGAAACGATTCTCGAACCCGATCTGCCGATCATCGATCCGCACCACCACCTGTGGGACCTGCGCGCGATGCTGCCGATGTTCCCCGAGCCGCGGCACCACTTCATCGCCGCGCTGGTCGACAACGCCCACTACACCTTCGACCAGCTCCACGCGCACCTTGCGAGCGGGCACAACATCATCGCCACCGTCTTCATGGAGTGCGGCGCGTTCTACAACGCCGCATACGGCGATGCCTTGAAGCCGGTGGGCGAGGTCGAATTCGTCAATGGTGTCGCCGCGCAAGGGGCGAGCGGGCTCTACGGCCCCGGGCGGACCTGCGCCGGGATCATCGGCCATGCCGACCTCATGCTCGGCAGCCGTGCGGGCGAAGTGCTCGACGCGCTCCACGCCGCCGCCCCGCGCCGCTTCAAGGGCATCCGCCACCAGGGCGCGTGGGACGCCGACGCGCAAGTGCTCGGCCCGCCCTTCCATGCGCCGGAGGGCCTCTATCGCGACGCGACCTTCCGCGAAGGCTTTGCCGAACTGGGCAAGCGCGGGCTGACCTTCGATGCCTGGGTGCTCGAACCGCAGCTGCCCGACGTGATCGACCTCGCACGGGCCTTCCCCGATCAGCCGATCTGCCTCGACCATTGCGGCACGCCGCTGGGCGTCGCGGCTTACAAGGGGCGGCTGCACGAGCGGTTCGACACCTGGCGGCGCAACATCCACGAACTGACGAAGTGCGAGAACGTGGTGGTGAAGCTCGGCGGCCTCGCCATGGCCTTCTGCGCCCTGCCCGAGGAAGGCCCGGCGGCCGGCTTCGGCTCGGAGCATCTCGCCGCGCTGTGGCGCCCCTATGTCGAAACCTGCATCGAGGCCTTCGGGGCCGAGCGCGCCATGTTCGAGAGCAATTACCCCGTCGATTACTGGGGCGCGGACTATGCCGTGCTGTGGAACGCCTTCAAGCGCCTCGCCCGTTCGGCCAGCGCAGAGGATAAGGCGGCTCTGTTCGCGGGGACGGCGGCGCGGTTCTACGGGCTGGAGGATGTGCTCGCTTGACGCTGCGTCACCATCAAAATCACGCTTGGCAGCCCCGGAACCCGCGCTAGAGACACGGGTTGAGAACACAGTTTTCAGGAGAAACCGATGCCCCTCCCCGCTCCCTTCGATCGCCTGCGCCTGCCGCTGATCGGATCGCCGCTGTTCATCGTCTCGGGCCCCGAACTGGTGATCGCGCAGTGCAAGGCGGGGATCATCGGCAGCTTCCCGGCATTGAACGCCCGGCCCCAGTCGCTGCTCGACGAGTGGCTCCACCAGATCACCGAGGAACTCGCCAAGCACAACCGCGAGAACCCCGATCGCCCCGCCGCACCCTTCGCGGTCAACCAGATCATCCACAAGACCAACGACCGTGTGGAAGCCGACATGGCGACCTGCGAGAAGTGGCAGGTGCCGATGATCATCACCTCGCTGGGCGCGCGCGAGGAGGTCTACCAGGCGGTGAAGAACTGGGGCGGGATCACGATGCACGACGTGATCAATAACCGCTTCGCGCAGAAGGCGATCGAGAAGGGCGCGACCGGCCTCATTCCGGTGGCCGCCGGCGCGGGCGGCCATGCCGGTGCGCTCTCGCCCTTCGCGCTGATGCAGGAAATCCGCGAGTGGTTCGACGGCCTCGTCGCGCTGTCGGGCTCGATCGCGCACGGGGCATCGATCCTCGCAGCCCAGGCACTGCGCGCCGACTTCGCCTATGCGGGCAGCGCCTTCATCGCCACCACGGAAGCCAACGCCAGCGAGGCCTACAAGAACGGCATCGTCGAGGGCGATGCGAGCGGGATCGTCTACACCAACCTGTTCACCGGGGTGCACGGCAACTACCTCCGCTCCTCGATCGCGGCGGCCGGGCTCGATCCCGACAACCTGCCCGAGAGCGATCCCAGCAAGATGAACTTCGGGAGCGGCGGCAACACCAAGGCGAAGGCGTGGAAGGATATCTGGGGTTCGGGCCAGGGGGTCGGCGCGATCAAGCAGGTCGGCAGTGTCGAGGATCTCGTCGCCCGGCTCGAGCGCGAATACCATGCCGCCAAGGCGCGGCTCCTCGCCAATTCCGGCTTTTCGTCGTGGGGGGCGCTGGCGGAGGCTGCGGAGTAGCGCCTATCGCGCGGCCCACAGCGCCTCGGCCATCGCGTCGAGCTCGGTGAAGTCGAAGCCTGCGCCAAGCGGATCCTTGCGATTGAGCACCACCCGGCGCCGCTCGGCGAGCAGCTGGCGACGCAGCGCATCCTGCAGAAGCTGGAGCCGCATGAGCGCCTCGCCAAGCGCCTCCTCGGGGTCGCGCCGCCGGGCGCGCGCCCAACTCTCCTCGATGCGGCCGACGCGCGCGATCACCACCTCGTTGTAGCGATGGTGGGGACCGCGGTGGAGCGGCATGCCCGTGCGGATCGTCGCCTCCTCGCTCGCCGGCAGCAGCAGTCCGTTGGCGCGGAAATCATCGAAGCCCACCGAATCGCGCCCGATCTCGGCGAAGATCCGGCCGAAGCAGCGCTTGGAGAGCAACTGCCGCGGCAGGATGTGATGGCGCTGCAGCGCAGGGTCGTAGCCCGGCGTGTCGCGCCGGTTGACGGCGCGGAAGGCAATGGACTGACGTGAACGGGTGCGACCCCTTTGCGGCATCTACTCGCGCCTCACCCGCACGACCGTGCTGCCGGGCCCGGCTTCCATCACGAGCCGCATCCCGTCGGGCGCGACGATCCGCTCGCTTCCCGCGATGCCGCCGATGATGACGAGGTGGTTGACCAGGCGCACACCGAGCCGCGTGGCGGCGACCCGGTCGGTGCTGAGCGGAGGTTCGATGCGCAATTCCTGGCCGATCCAGAAGGCGAGGCCGACGCTCTGCAAGGCGCCCTCGGCGGTCTCCTCGAAGGCGGTCAGGCCGAGCGCGGGAAAGGCGCCGCCCTCGAGCCAGGCGGTGACGACGGATTCGAAGAAGCGCCGCCCGATGGCACTGCGCGAGGGCCCCCAATAGACCGCCTGCATCTCCGCGAAGTGCAGGCTGAGATCGCGGGCGAGCGCGAGCATTCCGCGCAGCACCGGCATGCTGCGCTCTCCGCCGGAGAGGTGCGGCCCCGGCCGGAGGTCGAGCGGCTGGAGCGCCGCGTGAGAGGGATCGGCCGCGAAATCGAAGCGGTGGGCGATGTCCGGCGTGTCGCAAGCCGGGCCTGGCGCAAGGCCGCGCAGGTCATAGGTGAGCCCGTCGCGCAGGAGTTCGAGCCACATTGCGTCGCAGGCCGCATTGGCGCCGTTCGCGTGGGGCGCATCGTATTCGGCCGCAACCAGTCCGTCTCCGGCTTCCCCGGCAGGATCGTGGCTCAGCGAAACGGCGTGCTGGCGCGACAGGAACTCCAGCAGCGCGGCGCGCGTGGGCCGCCTGCCGGGCGCGAACAGCAATTGCAGCCCCGCAGGCTCGACATGCTGCGATTGTGGAATTGTCGATGTCCCCTTCGTCCTGCGCCTGACCCAAAGCCGCAATCCGGCGGGCAACATTGGCTTTTTTGACAGCTATCGTCGAGTCCCGAATGCTTTGCGCTGCGTGGCTTACGCAGTTTATCTTAGAAGATGCCGAGGTTCAGCCCCTCGGCCAAAGCCGAACCGAGTTCCCGACACTGTTTCAGCACCTTGTCCGGCACCTGCTTGGGCGCAGCGATCGCCTCGGGGGTCTGTGCGGCGAAGTTCACGATCACCGGATCGGCCACCCGGCGCAGCCGCCAGCCGGTCGCGATCCGGTCGATCTGGCGCTGCGCGCCCTCCCCGTCCGAACCGGCCGCGATGATCGTCGCATAGGGGCGCCCCTCGACCTGTCCGAGCACCGCATAGTAGGTGCGGTCGAACATCTCCTTCATCAGCCCGCTCATGGTGGCGAGGTTCTCTGGGCAGGCGAACAGGTATCCCCGCGCCGCCAGCAGATCGTCTGCGGTGACCCCATCTGCCCGCATCAGCCGAGCCCGGCCCCCGGCACCCTCGGCGGCGGCAGCGGCCATTGCCTCGCTCGCACCGGTGCGGCTGTGCCAGGCGATCAGCAGGTGCTGTTCGGGAGCGGGGTCGTCCATTGCTGCCGGGTGCCTGCCGTTCCTGTCGATTGTCAACCGCCTGCGCCTGTCCGCCGTGGCGGCTTTGCGGTAGGACACCCGCCATGGCCTCCGCACCGCTCTCGCCCGCCCCCCACGCGCATGTGCTCGGCATCACCGCGTCGCTGTCCGGCAAGGCGTGGCGCTGGCGCGGGGGCAACATGGAGCTGGGCAGCGAGGGCGCGCACAGTCTTGCCCATTCGATCCTCGATCAGCTGCTCCTGACCCGCGGCGTGTCCGAGACCGACCTCGCCCGCCACGCCCGCCCGACCCTGCGCGAGTTCCTGCCCGATCCATCGGCCTTCCGCGACATGGACGCCGCTGCCGAGCGGATCGCCGATGCCGTGGCGGCGGGCGAGAAGGTGACGATCTACGGCGACTACGACGTCGACGGCGCGACCAGCGCGGCGCTGCTGGTGGAGCTGCTACGCCAGCTTGGGCACGCGGCGGACTATTACATCCCGGACCGCCTGCTCGAAGGCTACGGCCCCTCCGGAGAAGCGCTGGTCCGCCTCGCCGAGGGCGGGTCGAGCCTGATCGTGACGGTCGATTGCGGCGCGATGGCTCACGAGGCGCTCGCCATGGCGAAGCGCGCCGGGGTCGACGTGATCGTGGTCGATCACCACAAGTGCTCGCCCGAACTTCCCGAGGCGGCGGCACTGGTCAACCCCAACCGCCTCGACGAGAGCGACCTCGGCGCGGCGCACGGGCATCTTGCCGCCGTCGGCGTCGCCTTCCTGCTCGGCGTGGCGCTGGTGCGGACGCTGCGCGCGCGCGGCTGGTTCGCGGACAGGCGCGAGCCCGACCTGATGGGCCTCCTCGATCTGGTCGCGCTCGGCACCGTGGCCGATGTCGCGGCGCTCCACGGCCTCAACCGCGCCTTCGTCGCGCAGGGGCTGAAGGTGCTTGCCCGGCGCGAGCGGATCGGCATGGCGGCGCTGATCGACGCGAGCCGCCTGACCCGCGCGCCGCAGTGCAGCGACTTGGGCTTCGCGCTCGGCCCGCGCATCAATGCCGGGGGGCGGATCGGCGAATCGACGCTGGGCGTGCGGCTGCTCACCACCACCGATGCCGAGGAAGCCCGCGCCATCGCCATGCAGCTCTCGCAGTTGAACGAGGAACGCCGCGCGATCGAGGCCGAGGTGCAGGAGGCTGCCGAGGCGCAGATCGCCGGGCAGCACAACATGGCGGTGCAGGTGCTCGCCGGGCACGGCTGGCACCCGGGCGTGATCGGGATCGTTGCCGGGCGCATCAAGGAGAAGACCGGCAAGCCCGCAATCGTCATCGCGCTCGATGAGATGCAGGGGAAAGGCTCGGGCCGCTCGATCAGCGGGGTCGATTTGGGCGCCGCGATTATCGCCGCGCGCGAGGCCGGGCTGCTGGTCGCGGGCGGCGGGCACGCGATGGCGGCGGGGCTGACGATCGAGGCGCAACGCCTCGCCGATTTCGCAGGCTTCCTCGACGAGCGGCTCGCCCGCGATGTCGAACGCGCACGAGCCGGGGCGGCCATGCTGCTCGATCTCGCGCTGGCGCCCGGCGGGCTTACGCCGGAGTTGGTCGAGACGCTCGAGGCCGCCGGGCCCTACGGCGTCGGCTGGCCCGCGCCGCGTGTTGCGGTAGGGCCGGTCAGGATCGTGAAGGCGGACATCGTCGGCAAGGATCACCTGCGGCTGGTCGCCAGCGGCAATGACGGAAAAAGTTTCAAGGCGATCGCCTTCCGCGCCGCCGAGACCGAGATGGCGCAGACCCTGCTCCACCGCAGCAACGGGCGGCGCTTCCACCTCGCGGGCCGTGCGCGGATCGACGACTGGGGCAACCGGCCGGCGGCCGAATTGCAGCTCGAGGATGCCGCCTTCGCCGATTGAGCGGGGGGCGCGGTGATTTTTCGTCGCGGCGCGCGCAAACGGGGCTTGACCGATGCGGTTCACCCCCCTAGTTGCGCGCTTCCGCAACGAGCGTGGCCCGTTCGTCTAGCGGTTAGGACGCGGCCCTTTCACGGCTGAAACACGGGTTCGATTCCCGTACGGGTCACCACTTCTTCGGGTGCGAACAAGGGCGGCAGGCTTCGGCTTGGCCGCCCTTTTGCTGTGCCCGGGCGGACGCGGCTTGCGCTTTGCACACCTGCCGCTTGGCTGTAAGGCGAAGCGCCATGGGCATGGGCCAGAACTTTCCGGTCGCGGGCATCCTGCTCGCCGCGGTGACCTTCGTGGCGATAATGCTGCTCGGGGTCGACGCGGTGATCGCGCTGTCGGTGCTGATGGTGTGGATCGGGTCGCTGCTGGTCGCCGCCGGCCGGCCGCCCGAACCGCCGAAGGCGACCGTGACGCGCAGGCTCGACCTCGAATCGATCCGCGAGCTGATCGAGAATTTCTCGACCCCGCTGATGATCACCGAACGCAACACCATCGCGCTCGCCAACCGTGCGGCGCGCACCATGCTCGGCCAGCACGTCGTCGGACAGGACGCGCGCGTCGCGCTGCGCCAGCCCGAGGCGATTTCGCTGCTCAACGACAATCGCAACGGCGAGGCGATCGTGCGCGGGCTCGTGCGGCGGCAGGACATCTGGCAGATCAACCGCCAGGCGATCGACGAGCGGTTCGCGATGCTGGAGCTCACCAACCAGACCGCCGAGGCCGACATCAGCCGCGCGCACACCGATTTCGTCGCCAACGCGAGCCACGAACTGCGCACGCCGCTCGCCGCGATCCTCGGCTATGTCGAAACGCTGCGCGAGGACGAGGGCCGGGTCGACACGCCCACCGCGCAGAAGTTCCTCGGCATCATCGAGCGCGAGGCGCAGCGCCTCCATGCGCTGGTCAGCGACCTCATGAGCCTCAGTCGCGTCGAGGCGGAAAAGCACGAACTGCCCACCGAGCGCATCGAACTCGCCCCGCTGGTCGAGCGCGCGGCGTGCGACGCTGCGGGTTCGAACCGGATCGAGCGACTGGTGCTCGACCTTGCGGCCGCGCCGCAGGTGATCGGCGACCAGCAGCAGCTCGAACAGGTGGTGCGCAATCTCGTCGACAACGCGCTCAAGTACGGCGCGCACGATCGCGCGGTGACGGTGACGCTCGACCTGACCACGGGCGAGCAGGCGCGGATCGCGGTGCAGGACGAGGGCGAAGGCATCGCGCCCGAGCAGATCCCGCACCTCACCCGCCGCTTCTACCGCACCGATCCGGGCCGCAGTCGCGCCTCGGGGGGAACGGGACTCGGCCTCGCGATCGTCAAGCACATCGTGGAGCGCCACCGCGGACGGCTCGACATCGCGAGCGAAGTGGGCAAGGGAACCCGCGTCGTGGTTCGCATTCCGCTCGCCGCGCCGGAAAATCCGGGCGATGAAGCGGGTGAGCCCGACACGGACGCGGGACGGCTCGAGAGCGAAACCCAAGAACTGTCATAGCTGTGTCTTATTTCTTCAACATGCGCCCGCCATGGCGTGATGGCCGGGGCAGCGGGGCGGGTCCGGACAAGCGATTCTTGCGCGCCGCCTGCGGGGTAAACGGGTTCATTCGATGTCGCCGATCACGCTCATCCTGATTGCCATCGGGCTCGGCCTTGCCGGGTGGCTGGCGGGCCGCGCGAAGGCGTGGAGCTTCCAGAGCAGCGATCCCGCCCTGCGCCCGGCCTCGCGCCCGGTCTACCATGCGTGGTACGTCGCGCTGTGGGCCGCGTTGCCGGTGCTCGCCTTCGTCGCGCTGTGGTCGGCGATCGCGCCCGGCCTTGTCACCCAGAGCGTGCTCGCCTCGCCCGCCGCCGCCGACCTGCCCGCCTTCGGCTTCGAGCGCGATGCCTTCCTCGGCGAGGCGCGTGCGGTGGCGCAGGGCAGTGCCCCCGGCGTGTTCAACGATGCCGCCGAGCCGCTGGTCGAGCCGTTCCGCGAGGCGATCTCGCGCTACAACCTCATCGGCATCACCGTGACCGTGCTGATCGCGCTCGCCGGCGGTGCCTTCGCCTTCCTGCGCCTGCGCCCCGATTTCCGCGCCCGCACCCGGGTGGAGCGCACGGTGATGATCATCCTGCTGCTCGCCTCGCTCGTGGCGATCCTCACGACCTTCGGCATCTTCGGAAGCCTCGTGTTCGAGACGGTGCGCTTCTTCGGTGTGGTCTCGCCGATCGATTTCCTGTTCGGGACCAAATGGGGTCCGGACACGATGGTCAGCCCCGACGCGATCGACCCGACGCGCTACGGCGCGGTGCCGCTGTTCTGGGGAACGATCTTCATCGGCGCGATCATCGCGATGCTCGTCGCCATTCCGCTCGGGCTGATGAGCGCGGTCTATCTCACCCAATATGCCAATCCGCGGGTGCGCCAGTGGGTCAAGCCGCTGCTCGAGATCCTCGCCGGGGTGCCCACCGTGGTCTACGGCTATTTCGCCGCGCTGACCGTCGCGCCGGCGATCCGCGACGCGGCGGTGGCGCTCGGCATCTCGGGCGCCTCCACCGAAAGCGCGCTCGCCGCGGGCGTGGTGATGGGGGTGATGATCATTCCCTTCGTCTCCTCGATGGCGGACGATTCGATGGCCGCAGTGCCCAATGCGATGCGCGACGGCAGCCTGGCGATGGGGGCGACCAAGTCCGAAACCATCCGCCGGGTGCTCTTCCCGGCAGCCCTGCCCGGCATCGTCGCGGGGATCATGCTGGCGGTGAGCCGCGCCATCGGCGAGACGATGATCGTGGTGATGGCCGCATCGCCCGCCGCAAACCTCACTGCCAATCCGCTCAAGCCGATGTCGACCGTCACCGTGCAGATCGTCAAGCTGCTGACCGGGGAGCAGAGCACCGACCACCCGGCGACGCTGAGCGCCTTCGCGCTCGGCTTTGTGCTCTTCATGGTGACGCTGGCGCTCAATTTCGTCGCGCTGCGCGTGGTGAAGCGCTTCCGGGAGGCCTATGAATGAGTAGTTCCGCCCTTCCCCCCTCGGGCTCCATCGCCGGCGCGATCGCCTCAGGCCGCCCCGAAGCCATGGGCCCGACCCGCACGCCCGCCTTCGAGAAGCGGCTCGCCAAGCGATACCGGGCCGAGCGCAATTTCCGGCTGATGGGCCTCGGCGCGGTGGCCTTCTCGGTGGCGGTGCTGGTGTTCCTGCTCGGCACGATGCTCTTGAACGGCATCGGCGGCTTCCAGCGTGCCGAGCTGGCCGTGACCATCGACTTCCCGGCGAGCGGCATCAGCGGCGATGCCGTCTCGCTGACTGCGCCGAGCGCGGTGCAGACGCTCGAGATGCAGGGTCTGCCGCAAGTCGTCTCCTTCTTCGCCGAAAAGCAGCTCGGCGCCGATGCCGCGGCGCAGCTTTCGTCCGACGCCTGGCGCGATGTCGCCAAGGCGCTGGCGGACGATCCGGGCCTGATCGGGCGCAGTGAGACCTTCCACCTGCCCGCCTCGTCGGATCTCGCCGCCGGGCTGGAGGGCGAAGGTTCGCCCGAAATGCAGGCGCTCGCCGCACGGCTCGCCGCGAAGGGCGCGCTGGCGAAGAACTGGGACTGGGGCTTCCTCGCCCGCTCGGATGCGACCAGCCCGCAGGCGGTGGGCATCTGGGGCGCGCTCAAGGGCTCGATCCTGACCATGCTTGTGACCTTGGCGCTGGCCTTTCCCATCGGGGTCCTCTCGGCGCTCTATCTCGAGGAATATGCTCCCCGGAACCGCTGGACCGACCTCATCGAGGTGTCGATCAACAATCTTGCGGCAGTCCCTTCGATCATCTTCGGCCTGCTGGGCCTCGCGATTTTCCTCTCGGCCTTCCCGAACCTGCGCTCCGCCCCGCTGATCGGGGGCATGACGCTGGCGCTGATGACCATGCCGGTGATCGTGATCTCGGGGCGCAACGCGATCAAGGCGGTGCCGCCCTCGATCCGCGACGGCGCGCTGGCGGTGGGCGCATCGCCGATGCAGGTGGTGTTCCATCACGTGCTGCCGCTTGCGCTGCCGGGGATGCTGACCGGAACGATCATCGGCATGGCGCGCGCGCTGGGCGAAACCGCGCCGCTGCTGCTGATCGGAATGCGCGCCTTCGTCGCCACCCCGCCCGAAGGTTTCACTTCGCCCGCCACCGTGCTGCCGATGCAGATCTTCCTGTGGTCGGACGAAATCGATCGCGGCTTTGTCGAGCGCACCAGCGCGGCTATCATCGTGCTGCTCGCGTTCCTGCTCGCCATGAACGGCCTCGCCATCTACCTTCGCAACAAGTTCGAGAAACGCTGGTGACCTATATCCATCCCAAGATGACGGACGAGAACGCGAAGATCCGCGCGCGCGACGTCTCGGTCTACTACGGCGACAAGAAGGCGATCGACGACGTGTCGATCGACATCTCGCCCGACTACGTCACCGCCTTCATCGGTCCCTCGGGCTGCGGGAAGTCGACCTTCCTCAGGTGCTTCAACCGCATGAACGACACCATCGCCGCCGCCCGGGTGACGGGCCTCATCGAGCTCGAGGGCGAGGACATCCATGGCGAGCGGATGGACGTGGTCCAGCTGCGCGCGCGCGTGGGCATGGTGTTCCAGAAGCCCAATCCCTTCCCCAAGTCGATCTACGAGAACATCGCCTACGGCCCCAAGATTCACGGCCTCGCCGAGAAGAAGGCCGATCTCGACGTGATCGTCGAACGCTCGTTGACCCGCGCCGGACTGTGGGACGAGGTCAAGGACCGGCTCGAGGATTCGGGCACGGCGCTGTCGGGCGGCCAGCAGCAGCGGCTGTGCATCGCGCGCGCCATCGCGGTCGATCCCGAGGTGATCCTGATGGACGAGCCTGCCTCCGCGCTCGATCCCATCGCCACCGCCAAGATCGAGGAGTTGATCGACGAGCTCTCGGGCCGCTACGCCATCGTCATCGTCACCCACTCGATGCAGCAGGCCGCTCGCGTCAGCCAGCGCACCGCCTTTTTCCACCTCGGCAAAATGGTGGAATACGGCCCCACATCCGAAATCTTCACCAATCCCATCGAGGAGCGGACGAAGGACTACATCACAGGAAGGTACGGCTGATGGCCGAACATACGGTCAAGGCGTTCGACGAGGACATCACCCGCCTGCGCGGGCTGATCGCCGAGATGGGCGGGCTCGCCGAGGTCGCGATCCAGGAATCGCTCGATGCGCTCGTGCGCGGCGATCAGGAGCTGGCCGAGAAGGTGGTGGCCCGCGACAAGCGCATCGACGCGCTCGAGACCGAGGTCGACAAGCTCGCGGTGCGGATCATCGCCCTGCGCGCACCGATGGCCGACGATCTGCGCGAAGTGATCGCCGCGCTCAAGATCGGCGGCGTGGTCGAGCGGATCGGCGACTATTCGAAGAACATCGCCAAGCGGGTCGGCATGATCGAGGGCCGCGCCCGGTTCGAGCCGCTCACCCTGCTTCCCGCGATGGGCGAACTGGCGGGCGAGATGGTGCACGACGTGCTCACCGCCTATGCCGCGCGCGACCCCGACCTCGCCCGCGAGGTGATCGCCACCGATGTCAAGGTCGATGCCTTCTACAACAGTATCTTCCGCAATCTTGTCAGCCACATGGTCGAGAATCCTTCGACCATTTCGAGCGCCGCGCAGCTGCTCTTCGTCGCCCGCAATATCGAGCGCATCGGCGACCACGCGACCAACGTCGCCGAGATGGTCCACTTCGCCGCGACCGGCGCCTACCCGCCCGAGGGCGACCGGTAGGCGCAGCACGGCGATTGTGGAAAAATGGCCGGAGCCGGTTTCATCAAACTGTAGCCGAAATGAAACATAGCTTCGGGCACCGCCCCTGAGGGGCACGAGGAGGCATCATCCGCATGTCCGCTGCCAAACTTCTGCTGGTCGAAGACGACCCGGCCCTGTCCGAACTGCTCGAATACCGTTTCCAGAACGAGGGCTACAACGTCCGCTGCACCGGCGACGGTGACGAGGCGCTGGTGCTGGCGAGCGAAGATGTTCCCGATCTCATCATCCTTGACTGGATGATCGAGGGCACCAGCGGGATCGAGGTGTGCCGCCGTCTGCGCCGCGACAAGGACACCGCCCACGTCCCGATCATCATGCTTACCGCGCGCGAGGCGGAGGACGACCGGGTGCGCGGGCTGGAAACGGGCGCGGACGACTATCTGACCAAGCCCTTTTCTCCGCGCGAGCTGCTTGCCCGCGTTGCGGCGGTGATGCGCCGCATTCGTCCGGCGCTCGCCGGCGAGACCATCGAGGTCGGCGACATCCGCCTCGATCCGGTCGCGCACAAGGTCCAGCGCCGCGGCCGTGCGCTGCAACTGGGTCCGACCGAATACCGGCTCCTGAAGTTCTTCATGGAGAGCCCGGGCCGGGTGTTCAGCCGCGGGCAGTTGCTCGACGGGGTGTGGGGCACCGGCTCGGACATCGAGCTGCGCACGGTCGACGTCCACATCCGCCGGTTGCGCAAGGCGATCGGGATTGAGGGCGCGAAGGACCCGATCCGCACCGTGCGCTCGGCCGGATATGCGCTCGAGGCGAGCTGAGGAACGCGCCCCAACCTAATGAAAATCGCGTGATTTCGGCAGGATGCGGTGATCGCGCGGATGGCCGGTGACATTGGGCCGGGGTGCGAGTTCGTCGATCATGTCGCGCGCGCGCAGCGCCTCGCGCTCCTGCGGGGGCTTTCGTCCCAACAGCGGCGCATTGACATGGTCCGCGCGCGCCAGCGGGGCGGCCAGCAGATCGTCCGACAAGGCGTGGAGCGCATCGGTCGCGTCGGTCATGTGATGGGCGATCACGTGGATCACCTCGTCGTCATATTCGACGCGCCCGCGCACCTCCATCAGCCGCGCGCCCATCACCACCTTGCGCTGCTTTTCCTTGAGATCGGGCCAGACCACCAGGTTGATGACCCCGGTCTCATCCTCGAGCGTGATGAAGCACACCCCCTTGGCACTGCCCGGGCGCTGGCGGATCAGCACCACGCCGGCGACCTGCACCATGCTGCGGAACTTCCTCGCGCGCAGATCGCAGGCGCGCACGAAGCCGCGCGCAGCGAGCCCTGCGCGCAGGAAGGCCATCGGATGCGCCTTCAGGCTGAGACGGGTGGTCTGGTAATCGGCGACCACCTCCTCGGACAGCGGCATGGCGGGGAGCGCGATGGCCCTGCGCTCGGCCCCCTCCTCGCGCACACCGGCGGCGCGGAACAGCGGCAGGTCCGGTGCGGCGACAAGGCTCCTCGCGTCCCACAGCGCCTGGCGGCGTGACAGCCCCAGCGAGGTGAAGGCATCAGCGCTGGCGAGCCGCTCGATATGGGCAGGGGAAAGCCCCGCCCGCTCGCGCAGGCCGGCGATGTCGCGATAGGCCCCGCCTTCTTCGCGGCTGGCGACGAGCGCGGCGGCGATGTGTTCGGGAAGCCCGTCGATCTGGCGCAGGCCGAGGCGCAGGGCTGCGCCTTCCAGCGTGCAGTCCCAGTCCGAATGGTTCACGTCGACCGGCAGCACCCTGACCCCGTGCTCGGCCGCATCGCGCACGATCTGCGCGGGCGCGTAGAAGCCCATCGGCTGCGAATTGAGCAGCGCGCAGGCGAAGGCGGCGGGGTAATGGCACTTGAGCCAGCTCGACACGTAAACCAGCTGCGCGAAGCTCGCCGCGTGGCTTTCGGGAAAGCCGTATTCGCCGAAACCCCGGATCTGGTTGAAGCAGCGCTGCGCGAAGTCGCGGTCATATCCGCGCGCGACCATGCGTTCGACCATCATGTCCTGAAGCTCGTCGACCATGCCGCGGCTGCGGAAGGTCGCCATCGCCTTCCTCAACCGGTTGGCCTCGAGGCTGGAGAACTTCGCCGCATCCAATGCGATCTTCATCGCCTGTTCCTGGAAGATCGGCACGCCCAGCGTGCGTCCGAGGATGCTGGTCAATTCATCCGGCGGCCCGTGTTCGGGGGCGGGTGCGGGAATCTGCACGGGCTCCGCGCCCCGGCGGCGCTTGAGATAGGGGTGCACCATGTCGCCCTGGATCGGCCCAGGCCGCACGATCGCGACCTGGATGACGAGATCGTAGAACTCGCGCGGGCGCAGGCGCGGGAGCATGTTCATCTGCGCCCGGCTCTCGACCTGGAACACCCCGAGCGAATCGCCCTTGCGCAGCATCGCGTAGGTCTCCGGGTCCTCGCGCGGGACGGTGGCGAGGGTGAGCGGGCGGTCGTGATGCGCCGCCAGCAGATCGAGGCATTTCCTGATGCAGGTCAGCATGCCCAGCGCCAGCACGTCGACCTTGAGGATGCCCAATGCCTCGATGTCGTCCTTGTCCCACTCGATGAAGCTGCGTTCCGGCATGGCGCCGTTGCCGATCGGCACGGTCTCGGTCAGCGGCCCTTCGGTCAGGATGAAGCCGCCGACATGCTGACCGAGATGGCGCGGCATGCCGATCATCTGCTCGGTCAGCTTGAGCACGCGCCTCAAGTGCGGGTCGGTCACGTCCATCCCGGTTTCGGCGGCGTGCTTCTCGGTGATCTCGCGTCCCCACCCGCCCCATACGGTGCGCGCGAGGGCGCTGGTGACGTCCTCGGACAGGCCCATCGCCTTGCCCACTTCGCGGATCGCCATGCGCGGGCGATAGTGGATGACGGTCGCGCACAGCCCGGCGCGGTGGCGGCCGTATTTCCTGTAGATGTACTGGATCACCTCCTCGCGCCGCTCGTGCTCGAAATCGACGTCGATATCGGGCGGTTCCTTGCGCTCCTCGGAGATGAAGCGGTCGAACAGCAGCTGGTGCTTGGCCGGATCGACCGCGGTGATGCCGAGAACGTAGCACACCGCCGAATTGGCGGCCGACCCGCGCCCCTGGCACAGGATCGGCGGATCGCACCCCCGCGCGAAATCGACGATGTCCTTGATGGTGAGGAAGTAGCGCGCAAGGTCGAGCTTTGTGATCAGCGCCAACTCGCGCTCCAGCGTCTGGCGGACGGAATGAGGCAGGCCATCGGGATAGCGCCGCACCGCCCCTTTCCAGACTTCGCTTTCGAGAAAAGCCTGAGGGGTATGGCCGTCGGGGTAGATTTCTTCCGGGTATTCGTAAGCCAGTTCGTCGAGGCTGAAGCGGCAGCGGTCCGCCACGTCGCGCGCGGCGGCAATCGCGTGGGGCCAGCGGGCAAACAGGCGCTGCATTTCCCCCGGGCTCTTGAGGTGCCGCTCGGCATTGGGGTGGAGCAGGTGCCCTGCCGCCGCGACGGTGGTCTTGTGCCGGATCGCGGTCATCACGTCCTGAAGCGCGCGGCGTTCGGGCGCGTGGTAGTGGACATCGTTGGTGGCGAGCAGCGTCAGGTCGTGGGCACGCGCGAGGCTGTCCAGACGCGCGATCCGGGCGATGTCGTCGCCGCGGTAGAGGTAGCTGGCGGCAAGGTGGCGGAGCGTGGGCAACTGGTTGACGAGGTGGGGGATGAGTTCGGAAAAAGGGGCGCTCAGTTCCATGCTTTCCCCGCCCCGGACCCGATCCGGGGCCCCGCTCTCTTGCGGGCCGCTGTCGGAAGGCAGCGGGGTCCCGGCTCGGGGGCCGGGACGGGGAAAGGGGACGACATTGCTCGGCACCCTGAGGGCGAAGGCGGTCTCGAGATCGTCGGGCGGGAGCAGGATCAGCTGCACGCCCTCGGAATGGGCGGCGAGCATCACGCAATCGATCTCGCACACGCCCTTCTCCTGCCACTCGCCTTCGAGCGTGCGCATTCGTCCGGCGCTGATGAGGCGGGTGAGGCGGCCATAGGCGGCGCGGTCCTCGGGGTAGGCGAGGAAGACCAGTCCCTCCACCGTCTCGATCCGGCAGCCGATCACCGGCCTGAGCTTGAGCGTCTTCGCCTCGGTGTGGACGCGCACCACGCCTGCCATCGAATTGGCGTCGGCGATCCCGATCGCGTCATAGCCCGCGGCGTGCGCGGCCAGCACGAGATCCACCGCGTCCGAGGCTCCGCGCAGGAAGCTGAAGCAGCTGACGAGGCCCAGTTCGACAAAGGGCGCGCGTTCGGGCGCGGCAATGCTCTCGGGATCGATGTCGAGCGTGCGCTTGTCGGGGGTGAGCGGGGCGTCGGGCATCTCAGCCCGCCAGGTCTTCGAGCCGCTCCCTGACCGCCGCGAGGTCGGCCGCGAACAGCGCCGCCTGCGTCTCGCGCGCCGCGCCGTCGAGGCGCAGCAGGTAGGAGGGATGCGCCGTGACCCACAGCTCGGTGCCGTCCTCGAGCATCATCGGCTCCCCGCGCACCTTGGAGATGCTGACGGTCTTTCCCAAAAGCCCCCGCGCCGCGCTCGCTCCCAGCGCCAGCACGATACGCGGGCGCACGAGGTCGCGCTCGGCTTCGAGCCACCAGCGGCAGGTGTCGATCTCCTTGGCGCCCGGCGACTGGTGGAGGCGGCGCTTGCCCTTCCACACGAACTTGAAGTGCTTGACCGCGTTGGTGACATAGGCCGCATCGCGGTCGATCCCGGCGCGGGTCAGGTATTCGCCGAGCAGCTGACCCGCCGGGCCGACGAAGGGCCGTCCGGCCTGGTCCTCCTGATCGCCGGGCTGTTCGCCGACGATCATCAGCGGGGCATCGCGCGGCCCCTCGCCCATCACCGCGTGGTTGTCGAGTTCGCCGATCGGGCACATCCGGCAGGCGTGGATCGCCTTGCCGACGCCTTTCAGGGTTTCCGGCTTCTCGCCGCGTTCGAGGCTGCCCGACGAAACCATCCGCGCCTCCCTTGCCTGTGCCCCGGCGATGAGCTGCGGGATGAGCTCGGCCTCGGGCAGGTTCTTCCAGTATTTCTTCGGCATCTCCGACAGCATCGCGCCGACCTTGAGCCGCGCGGGATTGAATATCGCGGCATAGTAGGAGCGCCACAGGTCTTCGACCGGGTCACCCCCCGGCGCGTCGGAGCGCCGGGCGGGCGGGCCTTCGCGCATCACCTCGCCGTCCCAGTGGATGCTCCCGCGCGGCGTGAGGATCGACCAGCGCATGTTGGCGAAGCGGCGCATGAAGAACCCCGCCTCGCTGCGCACGACGTGGTGATCGGGTTCGAACCAGGCGACGAAGTGGGGGGTGCCGCCCTCCTCCTCGACCTCGCGGAAGCGGACGAAGGCGTGCATCTTGTGGGCATCGCGCCGCACCGCCTTGGCGAGCTCCTCGATGCGGCGGACCTCCGGGTCGGCCTTGTCCTCCATCAGCCGGGGATGGCGCTGGAGCCGCCACAGCACCCGGTAGAGCAGGCCGAAGCGGGCCGGGTCCGAATGCAGCGCGGCATGGCGCGCAAGCTCGAGGAACCGTTTGCTGGCGCGCACCGGCGGAGCGTCAACCGGCGGCACGGGCAGGCGCTTTTCGCCGCGCGCGGGGCCTTCGCTGGCGAACAGATCGCCCGTCCCGCCCGGTTCGATCCAGCTGACCCGGTCGGGCGGCACGTCGCACTGCACCAGCCCCCGCGCCCGCTCGCGCCAGACGGCAAAATCGTCCGGCGCGGGGAGGTGGACGGCGTAGTGCGAACCAATGGAGACATTCTGCATCGCGGTCATCAGAACAGCTCCAGTTGCTGTTCCCGCTTCGGTGCGACAAGGCCGCGCAGGTCGGCGCGGTCGGTCAGCAGCGTCGGCCGCCAGTCGATGGTGCAGATGAAGGGCCGCACCTTGGCGACCGACGCCGTCAGCCGCGCCACATCGTCGAGCCGCAGCCGCCGGTGGCGCCGCACGGCGAGGATGCGCGCCACCGCCCTGGTGCCGAGCCCCGGCACGCGCAGCAGCAGCTCCCGAGGTGCGCGGTTGACGTCGACGGGAAAGCTTGCGCGGAATTTCAGCGCCCACGCCAGTTTCGGGTCGATATCGAGCGGCAGGTTGCCATCGGCCTCGGCCGCGTCTGCGACCTCCTGCGGGGCGAAGCCGTAGAAGCGCATCAGCCAGTCCGACTGGTAGAGCCGGTGCTCGCGCAGCAAGGGCGGGCGCTTCAGCGGCAGCACGGCGCTCGCATCGGGGATCGGCGAGAAGGCGCTGTAATAGACGCGCCTGAGCCCGAAGGCCGAGTAGAGCGTGCTCGCCTTGCCGATGATCGCCGCGTCGTTGGCATCGTCCGCACCGACGATCATCTGGGTCGATTGCCCCGCAGGCGCGAAACGCGGCGCATGGCGGAAACGCTTGCGCTCATCCTTGGCGGTGAGGATGCGATCCTTGGTGCGCGCAAGTGCCCCCTCGATCTGGCGGGCGTTCTTGTCAGGCGCGAGCCGGGTCAAGCCGGTGTCGGTCGGCAGTTCGACATTGATCGAGACCCGGTCCGCATAAAGGCCTGCCTGGTGGATGATCTCCGCATCGGCCTCGGGAATGGTCTTGAGGTGAATGTAGCCGCGAAAATCATGCTCCTCGCGCAAAATCCGCGCGACCTCGACCAGCTGCTCCATCGTGTGGTTGGCGCTTTTCACGATCCCGGAGGACAGGAACAGCCCCTCGATATAGTTGCGGCGGTAAAAATTGAGCGTGAGGTCGACCACCTCCTGCGGGGTGAAGCGCGCGCGCGCCACGTTCGAGCTCTTGCGGTTGATGCAGTAGTGGCAATCGAAGATGCAGTGATTCGTCAGCAGGATCTTCAGCAGCGAGATGCACCGCCCGTCGGGCGCATAGGCGTGGCAGATGCCCATTCCTTCGGTCGAGCCGATGCCTTTCCCGCCCAAGGAGTTCTTTTTCGCCGTGCCCGAGGACGCGCAGGAGGCATCGTATTTCGCCGCATCGGCGAGAATCTCGAGCTTCTGGCGCAAGGTGGGTTTGGAAGGCGCGTAATGAACCATTGGGAACCTTGGGGAACGGCTGTTTCGTTCCTTATATGTTCCTACGCTCCCGGTGCCAAATGCAAAGCGTGCAAGCGACCTGTGCGGCGGTCAGGCCGACTGCGCGGGCTTTGACGGGTTGCGCTTGCCCTTGGGGTTCAATTGCGCCGTCAGGTGATCGAGCACCGCAGGGTGCATCGCGCCCTCGAAGGCCACTCCGGCAAGCGGTCCGTCGATCCAGGCCACCATGCCCAGCGGCGCATTGACGCCCCCGACCTTCATGGTCACCCGGTCGCCGACCGCGGCGAATCCCGGCTTGCCGCGAATCTTGCAACCGCCTTCCGAGATGTCGACGAGATCCACGAACACCGCGCGCGCGCGCACCCGGCTCTTCACCATCAGGCTGAGCGGTCGGCGCTCCGAGGCGCGGGGGATCGTGTGCAGATTCATGCCTCTTCCCTAGCACAATCGGGTAAAGGAAGTCTGAGCGCGCGGATCGGCATCCTCAAGCGAACAGGCCTTGCAGGAACCATTCCGGAACGCCCCCGCGACCATCCCCCGCCAGCCCCGACCGGTAGATCCAGTAGCGTCGCCCGGCCTCGTCCTCGATGCGGTAGTAGTCGCGCAGCCGCACGGTCGAGCGTTCGCGCCACCATTCGGGCGCGATCCGCTCCGGCCCCTCCACCCGCACCACCTCGCGCACGCAGCCGCGCCACCGGAACCGCTGGGGATAGCCGTCGGGCGAGGCATAGAGCACCGCGATCGGCTCGGGCCGCTCGAGCAGCTTGAGCGGGCGCGCGTGGAAGGCGAGACGCCCTTGCGCCGGGGGCACGGGATCGAGCGGCGCCTGCCAGCCCTGCGCGCGTTCGGGCAGGTGACTGGCGCGGGCGACGGGTCGGGTGACGGCCGCAGAGCCCAGTCGCACGCTCAGCCGGTCGATGCAGGCGGCGAGCGCGGTGCCGTGCTGTTCGGCGGCGGCGTCGAGATCGGACTGCGACAGGCTCAGCGGTTCGCTCCAGCTGGCGCGCAGCTGCACGGTCTCGATCCCGAACCCGGCCTCGACATCCTCGAGCCGCGCGGCGAACAGGCGGAGCATGTGCCCGGCCTCGCGGGTGGCGGCGGCGAGTTCGATGCGGCGCACCAGCACCTCGCCATCGACCCGCCACAGCGCCAGTTCGAGCCGCCGCGCCCCCTCCCCCCGCGCCTCGAGCGTGCGCACCATGTCTTCGGCGAGGTCTTCCACCACCCGGTCGAGCAGGCTGCGGTGGCGCAGCGGCTCCATCAGCCGGCGCTGGACCATCGGCTGCGGCCGGGCGAGCACCGGCAACAGCGGCTCGGGCACCTTGCCCAGCAGCTGGTCGAGACGCAGCAGCGGGTTGGCGGCAGGCGAGCGGCGGTTGCGGAAACGGCGGTGCAGCGCATCGCGCGCGGCAGCCTCGCGCGCAGGGTCCTCGCCCGCGCCGCTGACCCCTGCGAGTTCGCCGAGGCGCTTGATCCCGAGGCGGCGCAGCACGGTGAGCACGTCATCGTCGAGCCTCAGCGCCGCGACCGGCAGGTCGCCGAGCAGGCGCAGCGGATCGTCACCGGGCGCGAGGATCGTGCCCGGCGCGGCGAAGTGGGCGAGCGCCCAGGCCGCCCCCGCGGTCGGCGCCAGCGCGGCGCGCACCGTCAGGCCGCGCGCCGCGAAGCCGCGCGCGACATCGCCGAGCAGCCGCTCCTCGCCGCCGAAGAGGTGCGCCGCGCCGGTCACGTCGACCAGCACGCCGTCGGGCGGATCCATTGCGCTCCACGGCCCCCAGCGCTGCGCCCACAGGGCGAGCTTTTCGAGGGTGGCGAGATCGCCTGCGGGATCGGCGGCAACCGCGGCAAGCTCGGGGCATAGCGCACGCGCATCGGCCAGCAGCATGCCCGCGCGCGCGCCGGCGAGAAGCCCGGCATCATTGGCCGCGGCGATGCGCGGGCCGTGCGCGGTCTCGGTGATCAGCGCAGTCGGCGCGGCGTCGGCGGCGGCGCGGTCTTCAGGCGCGTGCGCGAGCCGCCAGCGATCGACCGACAGTCGGGCGAGCCAGACGGACAGGATCCGGCGCGGCGGCGGTGATGGCGGCAGGCGCGGGGCGCAAGGTTCCGTTGTCATCGCTCAGCATCCATTCGCCGGGCGCATGGGCCCGGGCGCGGAACAGTTCGGCATGCCAGGTGGCGGTGCCGGGGGCATCGGCGTTCCAGCGCGGCGGGGGAGAGGGTGCGGCGCGCACCCGCCAGCGCATCCGCGCCGAGGAAAGCTCAGGGACGGCATCGAGCCGCACCAGCCACAGCGCGATGCCGTGACGCTCGGCGGCAAGGCTGAGGCGGCGCGAGGCGGTGAAGGAGAGCGCCTTCGGGTTGCCCGCGATCTCGCCGATCACGCAGGCGAGGTCGCGGCATCTCAGCCCCTCCTCCATCGCGAACAGCGCATCCTCGGGGCTCTTCGCCGCGACATGGATCAGGCGGTGGGCAAGTTCGGACGGCAGGCCCGCGACGCAGGGCCGCCCACCGAGCCGGATTGCCGCGCGGTCCTGCACCCACAGCACCTGGCGCGTGTCCTCACCTTCGTGCCCGGCGGTTGACTTCAGGGCGTCACGCGCCAGCGCAAGCGCCAGCCCCGCCCCGCTCGCCTCGGCGGCGGAGGCGAAGATCTCGGAATGGAGCGGCTGTGCAGAAAGGCCCGGTCGCCACCGGGTGGGTGCGCGCGGGCGCGACAGGAGACGGGCAGGAGAGGTGCCGGAAAAACGTGAAGGCATGGGGGAACGACTCATATGTTCCTATTATGTTCCAACACGCAGGGCTTGGCAATCGCTCTTCGCTCCCAAAGCAAAAGGGCCGCCCTGGAGGGCGGCCCTTGGTTGTCCCGGCAGGGCGCCGGCGATCAGTTGTGGTCCGGATGGATCGGCACCATCGTTTCCTCGCCCTCGACATCGTCGACCACCTCGACGATCCCGCGGCCCAGATGGCTATGGCTGCGGCTGTAGAGCATGTAGATCACCACCCCGATCGCGCCCCAGCCGGGCAGGAACAGCATCGCGGCAATCGGCAGGTTGAAGAACAGCAGCACGCAGCCGATGATCGTCAGCGGGGCGATCACCCACACGAAGGGCACCTTGAAGTGCCGCTTGCGCTCGGGATCCTTGACCCTGAGCAGCAGCACCGCGATCGCCACCATCAGGAAGGCGTAGAGCGTTCCCGCGTTGGAGATGTCGGCAAGCTGCCCGACCGGGAAGAACGCCGCGCCGATCGCCACCGCGAGGCCGGTGATCAGCGTCACGATGTGCGGGGTCTTGAAGCGCGGGTGCACCCGGCTGAGCGCCTCGGGCAGCAGCCCGTCGCGGCTCATCACGAAGAAGATGCGGGTCTGACCGAAGATCAGCACGAGGATCACCGAAGGCAGCGCAATGAACGCCGCCAGACCGATGAGATTGCCGATGGTCGAAAAGCCCAGCATCTTGAGCACATGCGCCAGCGGCTCCTTCGAGCAGACCAGCGCATCGGCATATTGCGGCATCGCGCACTGCCGCGCGAGTTCGGGCGAACCGGCTTCGAGCGGCAGGTTCATCGCGTCCATGATCGGCTGCCCGCCGATCGTCCCGATCGCCCCGGCGGCGACGAGGATGTAGAACACCGTGCAGAACAGCAGCGAACCGACGAGACCGATCGGCACGTTCTTCTGCGGGTCCTTGGTTTCCTCGGCCGCGGTCGAAACCGCGTCGAAGCCGACATAGGCGAAGAACATCGTCGCCGCCGCGCCGACCGCACCGACGCCCGTGCCCCAGCCGCCGAACACGCCGGCGGGCAGGAAGGGGTTGAAGTGGCTGGTATCGAAATCCGAACTGGTCAGGGTCAGCGCCACGAAGGCGGTCAGCGCGGTCACCTTGATGGCGACCAGCACCGCGTTGACCTTGGCGCTCTCGCTCGTCCCGACCACCAGCAGTGCGGTCACGACCAGGGCGATGATCAGCGCGGGCAGGTTGATGAAACCGCCTTCGGCGCCGCCGAAAGCGAGCGGCCCGGCACTGAGCCAGACGGGCAGTTCAATACCCATCCCTCCCAGCACGGTGCCGTTGAAATACCCCGACCAGCCGACCGACACGGCAGAGGCGGCAATCGCGTATTCCATGATCAGCGCCCAGCCGACCGTCCAGGCGAAGAACTCGCCCATCGTCGCATAGCTGTAGGTGTAGGCGCTGCCCGCGACCGGGATCATCGCGGCGATTTCGGCATAGCACAGCGCGGCGACGATGCAGACGAGGCCGGCGATCGCGAAGGCGACCATCAGCCCGGGCCCGGCCTTCTGCGCGCCGACCGCGGTCAGCACAAAGATGCCCGTGCCGATCACGCAGCCGATCCCCAGCAGCGTCAGTTGCAGCCATCCCAGCGAGCGTTGCAGCGATTTCTTCTGCGCCGTCGCGAGGATCGCGTCGAGCGGCTTAATCCTGTCGAGGAACATGCGAAAAATTTCTCCCACTGGCCGCGCGCAGCCTCGGCGGCGGCGTTGCTGGAGGGGGACGCTAGCGAAACGAAAGCGCAACACAAGCGGTAAAGCGCACTCTTTCCCCCATCGAGCCGAAAGGCTAGTGCGGCTTTCATGTCCACGACCTTCCAGCTCGACACCAGCACCAGCCGCGCAAATCCCACCCCCCAGCCGATGCGCCGGCTGACCGTGCCGCGCATCCGCGCGCGCAAGAAGGACGGCGTCACCGCAGAGCCGCTGGTGATGCTCACCGCCTATACCGCCCGCCAGGCGCAACTGCTCGATGCGCATTGCGACCTGCTGCTGGTCGGGGATTCGCTCGGCCAGGTGATCTACGGCCTGCCCTCGACCATCCCGGTGACGCTGGAGATGATGGCGAACCACGGTGCGGCGGTGGTGCGCGGGTCCTATCATTCGGTCGTGGTGGTCGACATGCCTTTCGGCTCCTACGAGGCCTCGCCGCAGCAGGCCTTCGAGAGCGCGGCCTTCCTCTTGAAGCAGACCGGCGCTGCGGCGGTGAAGCTCGAAGGCGGGGCGGCGATGGCGCCGACGGTCGATTTTCTCAACAGCCGCGGCATCCCGGTGATGGGCCATGTCGGGCTGACCCCGCAGGCGGTCAATGTGCTCGGCGGCTATGCCGCGCGCGGACGCTCCGACGCCGAGGCCGACAAGATCGTCGCCGACGCCAAGGCACTGGACGAAGCCGGCGCCTTCGCGATCGTCATCGAGGGCGTGGTCGAACCCATCGCCATCGCCGCCACACAGGCGGTGTCCTGCCCCACCATCGGCATCGGCGCCTCGGCCCGCTGCGACGGGCAGGTGCTCGTCACCGAGGACATGCTCGGGATGTTCGAGCGCGTGCCGCGCTTCGTCAAGCGCTACGAGGACATCGCCGGGGTGATCGACCGGACCGTCGCGCGCTATGCCGAGGAGGTGCGCGCCCGCACCTTCCCGGGCGACGAGCAGACCTACCAGCCCAAGGACTGATCCCCTCCCCCTCCCGGCGGCCTGACTCCCCCGTCGGTCCGCCCTGCCAAGGTTCGCCTCGCATCATGCAGACGGTTCTCCGCTACTACCTCTTCTCGCTGATCTTCACGGTGATCTGCCTCGCGCTTGCAGCGTGGTACGGCATCGCCAGTGCCGGCACGCTCGCGGGCATGGCCGAGGTGGTGTGGATCGTGCTGATCCTCTCGGTGCTCGAAGTCTCGCTCAGTTTCGACAATGCCGTGGTCAATGCCTCGGTGCTCAAGGAGATGGACGAGGTCTGGCAGAAGCGCTTTCTCACCTGGGGCATCGCCTTCGCGGTGTTCGGGATGCGGATCGTCTTTCCGCTCGCGATCGTCGCGATCGCCGCGGGCATCGGGCCGATGGAGGCGCTCGACCTGTCGCTCAACAGCCCCGCCGAATACGAGCGGCTGGTCAGTTCCGCGCAGACCGGCATCGCCGGTTTCGGCGGCGCGTTCCTGGCGATGGTGGGGATGAAGTTCTTCTTCGACGCCGACAAGGACGTGCACTGGATCGGCGGCCTCGAACGCGCGCTCGTGAAGGTCTCGAACTTGCCCGCCAGCGAGATCGCGATCCTCCTGCTCGGGATGTGGGGCATCTCGACCCTGCTGCCGACCGAGGAGGCGCTGACCTTCCTGGTCGCCGGAATGCTCGGCCTCGTGACCTTCATCGCGGTCGAGGCGATCAGCCACTGGCTCGAAATGCGCGAGGAGGCGGCGCAGCTGGCCGGAGCGGCGGTGCGCAGCGGGCTCGGCGGGTTCCTGTACCTCAACATCCTCGATGCGAGCTTCAGCTTCGACGGGGTGATCGGCGCCTTCGCGCTGTCGAACAACATGATCGTGATCGCGCTGGGCCTGTCGATCGGGGCGATGTTCGTGCGTTCGATGACGGTGCACCTGGTGCGCAAGGGCACGCTCGCGGAATACCGCTATCTCGAACACGGTGCCTTCTGGGCGATCGTGGTGCTGGGGGCGATCATGCTGTTCTCGGCCGTGGTGCACATTCCCGAGACCGTCACCGGGCTGATCGGAGCGATCCTGATCGGGCTGTCCTTCTGGTGGTCGGTGCGCCACCGCCGCGCCGAGCGCGCCGCTAATCCCGTGCCAGACGCGTAGCGAGCGGCGCCGCCAGCACCAGCTGGGCGAGGTGGTAAAGCAGCAGCGGCGCGATCAGGAACCCTGCGCGATCGGGCGGGAACAGGATCGCGGCGAGCGGCGCACCGATCGCGACGCTCTTCTGCGATCCGGCGAACAGGAAGGTGACGCGGTCACGCCGGGGCAGGCCGAGCAGTCCGCCCGTGCCCCAGGCCGCCGCCAAGGCCAGTCCAAGCCAGGCCAGCACCAGTCCCGCGAGCACCGCCCAGTCTGCGGGCGCGAACATCCCGATCAGGCCCTGCGCGACCGCGCCCGAAAAGGCGACATAGACCGCAAGGCCGATCACCCCGCGATCGAGCCAGACGATTCTGGCGCGTTGTGCGGCGAGCCGTTCGATCACGCGGTCCTGCACCGCCTGTCCGATGACGAAGGGCAGCACCAGCACGAGGCCGATGCGGAGGATCGCCTCGCCGCCGACCTCCCCTGCCCCGCCCCCGCCGAGCAGCGCGAACAGCGGGGCGCTCACGAACACGCCCGCGATGTTGATCAACGCCGCACCGACCACCGCCAGGGCGACATTGCCATCCGCCAGACTGGTGTAGGAGGTCGCCGACTGGATCGTCGAGGGCAGGCAACCGAGATAGACGAAGCCCAGCGCCACCAGCGGCGGCAGGATTGGGCCTGCAAGGCTCGCAAAGCCCAGCCCGGCCAGCGCCATGACGCCAAACACGAACAGCATCAGAGGCGCGAAGAAGCGCCAGTTGGCGATCCCGCGCGCGATCTCGCTGCGCCGGATGCGCATGCCGTTGACGAGGAACAGCGCGAAGATCCCGAGATTGGAGACGGCACGCGCCACGTCGCGACCCTCGCCGGTGGCGGGGAGCAGCAGCGCGAGCGCGGTCGCCAGCACCAGCACGGCGATCATCGGATCGGTCACGAAAGGGGGGCGCCGGGACAGCATGGCGATGCGCCCTGCCCCGCCCGGAGCCGAATGTCGAGCGCTGCGGCGTCAGCGCCGCCCGGCGAGCGGGCGCGGGTGCAGTTCGTCGGCCAGGGCGGCGAAGCGGCCCGCAGCCGCTTCGTCCCCGCGCACGCGCGCGATTTCGGCCCGCCAGCGCAGCAGCGCAGGGTCATGCCCCCCGCCAAGCGCGATGGCGTGGTCGAGCAGCAGTGCGGCGCGGCCCGTGTCGCCGCGCCGCGCGAGCACCCGCGCCAGCGCGCCGAGCGCGGAAATATTGTCGGGCTCGCCCGCGACATGGCGCGCCAGCAAGGTTTCGGCAGCCTCCCCATCGCCAGCACGCTCGTAGGCGAACACCGCCTTGGCCGTGAGCGACCACGGGCGGCGCACGCGCGTGGCGGAGGCATAGGCCTCGAGCGCCGCGCGCGGATCGCCCGCAGCCAGCGCGGCATCGCCCGCAAGCTGCGCGAAGTCCGCAGATTGCGGGAAGCGCGCGCGGTCGGCTTGTGCGGCAGCGCGCTGCGCGATCGGGTCTGCGGCCAGCGCGCGCAGCGCGGCAGTGGGTTGCGGCAGTCCGGGACGCACCGCGAGCTGCACCGGTGCCTGCGAAGGTGCGGCGTAGCCGCGCTCCAGCAGCGGCGCGGCGGCAGCCCGCTGGCCCAGCCGTTCGTAGGCGCGCCCCACCAGCACCGCGAGATAGGGCGAGGCTTCGGGCCGCGCGGCTTCCGCGGCGAAGCGTTCCACCACCTCTGCCTCGCGCCCGCCCAGCAGCATCGCACGGGCGAGGAGTTCGCGCAGCCGCGGGTTGGCGGGCTGGCGCTGCACAAGCCCCTCCAGCGTCTGCGCGGCGCTGGCATTGTTGCCTTCCTGGAGGTCGAGCAGCGCATCGAGCAGCAGCGCCGCCGGCACCCCGCGCGCCGCCATGCCGCTGCGATCGAGCAGGCTGCGCGCCAGCACCGACCGCTCGGCACGCCCGGCGAGCACCGCCTGAAGGTAGAACACCCGCGGGTCGTGCGGGGCAATTGCCGCCAGTTCGCGCACCGCAGCCAGCATCGCGCGATTGTTCCCGGCATCGCCGAGCGTTGCGGCATATTCGGCCCAGGCGTCGGCCCGCGTCCGCGCCTCCCCGTCACCCGCGGCAAGCGCCGCCTCGAACCAGGGAAGCGAAGGGGCAAGGCCGTGCGCGTCGCGCACCATCAGTGCCCGCATCAGCAGCGCAGGCGCGTGATCGGGTCCAAGCGCGAGCGCACGGTCGGCGGCATCGAGCGCGGCGAGGTGCTGACCGCCGCGAAACCGCAGGCGAGCGGTCGCGACCCACAGGTCGGAGCTGTCCTTGTCGATCCTGCGCGCCTGCTCGATCAGCCGCTCGGCCTCAGGCAGGCGGCCCTCGGCGATGGCGCGGTCGGCTTCACCGAGCAGCCCCGCCAGAGCCGGGTCGGCGGGAGGCTTACCCTCGTTCGCCGGGGCGCCTCCCGCCGGAGCGCCTCCCGCCGGTGCGCAGCCCGCCAGCGCCAGCGTCAGCAGCGGCGCCAGACACCTAGGTCTGCAGGTCATACTGCTTGAGGAGATCGTAGAGCGTCGGGCGACTGATCCCGAGCAGCTTCGCGCTGTTCGAGATGTTGCCCTCGCTGCGGGCGAGCGCGTGACGGATCACCCGGCGGTCGGCCGCCTCGCGCGCCGCCTTGAGGTTGAGGACGTCGCCGCCTTCCTCCCCGGCGTCGGCGAAGTCGAGGTCCTCGGCGCTCACCAGCTTGCCGTCGGCCATGATCACCGCGCGCTTCACGCGGTTCTCGAGCTCGCGGACGTTGCCCGGCCAGTCGTGCGCGTCAATCGCGGTGAGCGCATCGGGGGCGAAGCCGGTGACGTGCGGGTTCATCTCGGCGGCGAACCGCTTGAGAAACGCCTTGGCGAGCAGGACCGGATCGCCGTGCCTTTCGGCCAGGCCGGGAATGCGCACCACGATCTCGGCAAGACGGTAGAACAGGTCCTCGCGGAAGGTGCCCGCGCCGATCATGCTCTCGAGATCCTGATGGGTAGCGCACACGATCCGGGTGTTGACCGCGATCTGGCGCCGCCCGCCGATCCGCTCGATGGTGCGTTCCTGCAGGAAGCGCAGCAGCTTGACCTGCAGCGGGAGCGGGATGTCGCCGACCTCGTCGAGGAACAGCGTGCCGCCGTTGGCGCTCTCGATCTTGCCCTCGGTGGTCTTGACCGCACCGGTGAAGGCCCCCTTTTCATGCCCGAACAGCTCGCTTTCGAGGAGGTTTTCCGGGATCGCGGCGCAGTTGATGGCGATGAACGGTCCATCCGCCCGGTCGCTGGCGTCGTGCAGGCCGCGGGCCAGCAGTTCCTTGCCGGTCCCGCTCGCACCCAGGAGCATCACCGAAACGCTCGTCTTGGCGACCCGCTCGATGGTGCGCGCGACCTTGACCATCTCGGGCGCACCGGTGATCAGGCGCCCGAGCACGGTCTTGTCGGCACTGGCGCTGGCGACGAGGCGGCGGTTCTCCTGCTCGATCCGGTGAAGATTGAAGGCCCGCCGCACGATCAGCCCGAGCTGGTCGATGTCGAGCGGCTTCTGATAGAAGTCATAGGCGCCCCGGGCGATGGCCTGCAGCGTGCTTTCGCGCGCGCCGTGCCCGCTTGCGACAATCACCTTGGTGTCGGGCTTCAGCGCCATGATCGCATCGAGCACGGCGAAGCCTTCGCTGGTGCCGTCGGGATCGGGCGGCAGGCCGAGATCGAGCGTCACCACCGCAGGGGCTTCGGACCGGAGCGCGGCGAGCGCGCTGTCGCGATCCCCGGCGAGGATCACCTCGAAATCCTCGTAGGCCCACTTGAGCTGGGCCTGCAGGCCGGGATCGTCCTCGATCACCAGCAGGGGGGGCTTCTTGTCGGGCATCAGGCAACCTCGCGGGAAGGGGGTGTGTCGGGATCGGTCGCGCCAAGCAGGCGCACGGCATCGGCGAGCGGCAGGACGACGCTGAAGCGCGTGCCCAGCCCTTCGCGGGATTCGACCGCGACCCGCCCGCCCATCGCCTTGACCAGCTCGCGCGCCTCGAAGGCGCCGATCCCGAAGCCGCCCTGCTTGGAGGAGACGAAGGGCTTGAACAGGCCCGTCCGCACGAATTCCGGGGACATCCCGCAGCCGGTGTCGATCACCTCGATGGTGCCGTGAAGCGCGTCGGCAGTGACGTCGAGAAAGACCGGCATGTCGGCGCTGCTCGCGTCGATGGCGTTCTGTACGAGATGCGTCAGCGTCTGCTCGAGCGCCTCGGGATTGCCCATCACCATGACCGGCGTTTCGCGCGTGAGCGACACCTCGTGGACGCCGCGGAACCGCTCGGCGATGCTGCCGGCAAGCGCGGCGAGGTCGATCGCGCGCCGATCGCTCACCGGCCCCGCGCCATAGCGCCCGAGCCGCGCCAGCAGGGCGGTGAGCTTGTCCGCCGAATTGCGTAGCGTCACCAGCATGTCGGCCCGGAAGGCGGGGTTGTCGGCGTGCTTCTGCGCATTGGCGGCAAGCAGCGAAAGCTGGCTCGCGAGATTCTTGATGTCGTGCATCACGAAGGCCATGCGGCGGTTGAAATCGTCGAAGCGCGAGGCGTCCATCAGCGCCTGCTGGCCGGCCTGTTCGGACAGGTAGCTGGCAAGCTGCTGGCCGGCGACCTTGAGCAGGTCGAAATCCTCCCAGTCGAGCCGCCGCGGGGTGCGCGGGCGCGCGAGCACCACGACGCCCACCAGCCGCTCGAAATGGAGCAGCGGCACCAGCGCCCAGGCATCCTCGGCATCGCCCAGCCAATCGGGCAGTTCGACGCGCTCGCCGTGATGGTCGGTCCCCGCCCGCGCCTCGTCGAGCGCGACGATCAGGTGGTGCCGCTCCAGCAGCGCCGAGAGCCGATGGCCGGCGGCGATCGCGGGCACCGGCAGGGTCTGCCAGTTCCAGCGCGCGACAAGTTCGAGATGCGCCTCCTCGTCCGGCATCAGCAACAGGCCCGCCGGGCTTTCGGTAATGTCGGCGAGCGCCTTGACTGCGCGCTCCTCGAGGCTCGCGCTGCCCTTCCCCCCGCGGCCGATGGTGCGCGTGAAACGCAACCATTCCTCGCGGTAGTCGTAGCGGTGCTGGAACAGGTGCTTGGTCGCCGTCACCCGCAGCCAGCCGCGCAGCCGCGGCGAAGGCAGGGCGAGGATCGCAGCGCCCGCCGCCAGCATCAGGAACACCACCTGAGTGGTCCGCGCGAAATCCCCGCCGACCAGCGGCAGCGACTTGGCGACCAGCAGCATCAGCGCAAGATAGCTGCCGATCAGCAGCAGCGAGAGCGTGCGGAAGGTGACCGCGCGCGAGGGGCTGAACTGCACCCGCGGCCCGGCCGGATTTGTCCCGAGCGCGGCAAGCGCCATCATGGCCCCGCCGAACAGGCCGCGCAGGTCCCGCAGCAGCGCCGGGTACTCCCCCCCGAGATAGGCGATCGTGGCGAGGTTGAGGTCGTAGGCGAAGATGCCCGACAGGCCGATCACCGTCCAGCGCAGCAGGAAGCGCGAGGCATCGGCGGCCCCGGCATAGAGGTTGTGCAGCAGCAACAGCGCGCCGATTGCCACGAGCAGATCGATCAGCAGGCGCATCTCGAAGGCCAGCTGCGCGAGCTGCGGCAAGGGTGCGGCGCGCAGCTCGAGTGCCAGCACCAGAGGCTGGCACAGCTGCACCATCACCAGCGTGATGATCACCGGCCGGATCGGCTTGAGGCTGGCGGCACGGCCATCGGCGCCGAACATCGCGAAGATCGCCGCGATCAGCGCGAGGTTGCGAACCATCAGCGCGATCGCCACCCCGGCACTTTCCGCGCCCAGCGCCGCGGCGATCGCGCAGCCCGCGCCCGCGAAGATGCTCGCCACCGCGAGCGGCTGGCGATCGGGCCGCGCGCGGTCGCCGCAGTGCCACAGCCACACCACCGCGCCAAGGCACAGGGCCGCTCCGGCGACCGCGGCAAGGTAGGCCGCAATGCCGAGGGTGACGCCGAGGCCGATCACCGCGCGCCCTCCGGCCAGAGGATCACCCGCACCGTTTGGAGCAGGATCACGAAATCGAGGAAGGGCGTGTAGTTCTTGGCGTAGTAGAGATCATATTCGAGCTTGCGGCGGCTGTCCTCGACCGAGGCGCCATAGGGATAGTTGATCTGCGCCCAGCCGGTGATGCCCGGCTTCACCATGTGCCGTTCACCGTAGAAGGGGATTTCCTCCTCGAGGCTTTCGACGAAGGCGGGAACCTCGGGACGCGGACCCACGAAGCTCATCTGCCCCTTGAGCACGCTCCAGGCCTGCGGCAGTTCGTCGATCCGGACCTTGCGGATGAACCGGCCGAGACGGGTGATGCGCGGATCGTTCTCCTCGGCCCACTTGGCCCCGTCCTTTTCCGCATCGGTGCGCATCGAGCGCAGCTTCACCAGCGTGAAGGGTTCTCCGTAAAGCCCGACACGCTGCTGGCGGAAGAAGGCCGGCCCCTTGCTGTCGAGCTTCACCAGCAGCGCGAACAGGCCGATCACCGGCAGGGTCAGCGCCAGAACCAGGCTGCTTGCGGCAATATCGAAGATCCTCTTGACCGCGCTCGAGAACATGCGCCCGCTCGAGAACCCGTCGGAGAAGATCAGCCAGCTGGGATTGACCGTGTCGAGATCGACCCGGCCCGTCTCGCGCTCGATGAAACTCGAAAAGTCGTTGACGTGGACGCCCTTGGTCTTGATCCGCAGCAGGTCCTTCAACGGCAGGGCGTTGCGGCGTTCCTGCAAGGCCAGCACCACTTCCGAGACGCCGAGGTTCTCGACGAAGCGGCCGAGATCGTGGATCGCCGCGCGCGGGATCGCCTCGTCGAGGCAGCGGTCGCTTTCGCTCATCGCGATGAAGGCGACGATCGCGAAGCCGCTCTCGGGCCGTTCGCCGAGATCGCGCAGCCGCACCGCGCGCTCGCTCGCGCCAAGCACCATGACGCGGCGGCGAAACGCCGAGGAGCCGAGGAAGGAGGTCAGCAGCAGCCGATCGGCGATCAGCACGAGGATCGCGAGGACCATCGTGTAGAACAGGGTCGAGCGCCAGAAGAAGTCGCTCGGCACGACGAAGTCGATCACCGCAAGCGCAATGATGCCGAGGCTGATCGCCACCAGCACCCGCGCTCCCGCGAACCGGAGGGATCTGAGCGCGTTGGGGCCGTAGACCCCGACCGCGATCATCGCCAGCCAGATGACCGTCGCAGTCCCGGTCAGCGGCAGCCAGCGGTCCGCGAAATGATCGACATCCATGCCGAGCTGCCCCGCCCGCAGCTGCCACGCTGCCTCGCTCGCCAGCACCAGCAGGACCAGATCGAGCAGGCCGAGCAGCAGCACGGCATGCGGGATATAGTGCTTGAACAGACGGATCATGGCAAAGCGGGCCTCTGGTGCATGCCCGGCCGGTTCTAGACGCCACTCCTTAAGTGTCGGTAAACTTTACACCGCCGCCGAAGCGCGGTTTTCCGCGGCTCGCGAAGGTTAACGTGCCGCTCAGGCGCGGCGCGGCCGGGGCAGGCTGCTCGCCATGCGCGCAGGGGCCGGGGTGAGGCATTCGGCCCGCCCGCAACGCCCGCAGGGCACCCCCAGCGGCACAGCATCGGCGGGATCGAGCGAAACGCCGCGCGCATAAGCAAGCTCGCCCGCGAAGCGTGCCTCGAGGCCGAGCACGACCGCGCGCCGCGCGGCGCACATCACGCCGTCGCCATCGACCGTGCGGGTGATGGTGAACCAGTGGCGCGGCGCGGCCTCCCCTTCGCCGAAGGTCACCGCCTGGGTCAAAACGGTGCCCGGACGCTCGAAGGCGGCATAGGGTATCCACGCGGGCCAGCGCGCCCCTTCGAGCGGATAGAGCGCCCCGCTCCCGCCCGCGTTGAAGGTTTCGAGCCGTCCGGCGCGGTCGATCGTCGCCATGAAGAACGGCAGACCCCGCTCACCGACCCGCCCGAGCGTGGTGAGGCGCTGCGCGGCCTGGTCGAAGCTGACCGCGAAGCGGCGTTGGAGGACGGCGAGGTCATAACCGGTCTGCTCGCAGGCCCGCAGGAAGCGGCGGTAGGGCAGCAGCAGCGCGCCGGCGAGATAATCGGTGATGTGCGCGCGGAAAATCTCCTCGGCCTCGGCGGAGGCGAGGTTGGCGCCCGCCACCAGCGTCTCGATGGCCTCGCGCATCTCCAGCGCGCCGACCTGCCGGGCGATCTGAAACCGCCGCGCCGCGCCCGGGAGCATCTCGGAAAGCTGCAACTGCCGCGCATGGAGATCGAGCCGGTGGACGAGGCCCGGCATCACCTCGGCCGGAAGGATGCGCACGGTCATGCGGTGCTTCTCGCGCAGCCGCTCGCCGAGCGCGGCGCTGATCTCCCCGCGCGCCAGGCGCAACTCGTCGGCAAGGTCCTCGGCGGCGTGGTCGAGATCGGCGAAGTGATTCTGCCAGCGTTCGACCGCACGGCGGGCTGCGGCGGCGGCATCCTCGCCCTCGGCGCGCCCGCTGCCCGCCTGGTCGTAGAGCCGTGCGAAGGCAGCGGCGACCTGCGGCGCGGCGGCGAGGAACTCCTGCACCTCCTCGCGGTCGATGGCGAGATCGGCGAAGCGCTTGTCGGCCATGCGGCGCACCAGCCCGTCGAGCCCGCCGATTGCCTCGTCCTCGCGCAGGGAGCGCGGGTCGAAGTCGAAGCGTTCGATCACCTGCACCAGCACCCGCGCGGAGAGCGGGCGCTGGTTGCGCTCGATGAGGTTGAGATAGGAGGGCGAGATGCCGAGCGCGGCGGCCATCGCGGCCTGGGTGAGGCTTTCGCGCTTGCGCAGGCGCCGCAGCGCGGGTCCGGCGAGGAGGTTGGTGTCGGCCATGCCGCTTTGTAAATTACTTTACCGATTGACACAACATTCCAGCCGAATGTCGGCATAGCGACACGATTTCTTGTAAGTTTTCCTGTCGTGCTGCGCCGCAACACGCCACAAGTCCTCTCGAAGGGCAGCGCGATTCCCTCCCCCCGACCGAAGCGCGCCCGAACGGACAGGAGAAGCAGGAATGACCTACCAGAACACTATCACCCGCATGCGTGACATCGTGAGTGCGAACGGGCCGAGCTGGGCCGCGATCGATCCCGAGAACGCCGCCCGCATGGTGATCCAGAACCGCTTCCCGACCGGCCTCGACATCGCCAAGTACACCGCCAAGATCATGCGCGCCGACATGGCCGCCTATGACGCGGACCCGGCGCAATACACCCAGTCGCTGGGCTGCTGGCACGGCTTCATCGCGCAGCAGAAGATGATCGCGATCAAGAAGCACTTCGGCTCGACCAAGCGCCGCTACCTCTACCTTTCGGGCTGGATGGTCGCCGCGCTGCGCAGCGAATTCGGCCCCCTGCCCGACCAGTCGATGCACGAGAAGACCTCGGTGCCCGACCTCATCGGCGAACTCTACACCTTCCTCAAGCAGGCCGACGCGCGCGAGCTCGGCATGATGTTCCGCGCGCTCGACAAGGCCCGCGAGGCCGGTGACGCGGTCGAGGCCAAGCGGCTCGAGAACGCAATCGACAATTACGAAACCCACGTCGTGCCGATCATCGCCGACATCGACGCAGGCTTCGGCAATGCCGAGGCGACCTACCTGCTCGCCAAGAAGATGATCGAGGCGGGGGCCTGTGCGCTCCAGATCGAGAACCAGGTCTCGGACGAGAAGCAGTGCGGCCACCAGGACGGCAAGGTCACCGTGCCGCACGAGGACTTCCTCCAGAAGATCCGCGCCTGCCGCCACGCCTTCCTCGAAATGGGCGTCGAGGACGGGATCATCGTCGCGCGGACCGATTCGCTCGGCGCCGGCCTGACCAAGCAGATCGCCTATTCGAAGGAGCCGGGCGACCTTGGCGACCAGTACAACGCCTTCCTCGATGCAGACGAGGTCGATCCCGCGAACGTCACCAACGGCCAGGTCTTCATCAGCCGCGACGGCAAGCTGCTCGCGCCCAAGCGCCTGCCCTCGAACCTCTACCAGTTCCGCCCCGGCACCGGCGAGGACCGCGTCGTGCTCGACTGCATAACCTCGCTCCAGAACGGCGCCGACCTCTTGTGGATCGAGACCGAGAAGCCGCATGTGGAACAGATCGCCAAGATGGTCGACCGCATCCGCGAAGTCGTGCCCAATGCGAAGCTCGTCTACAACAACTCGCCGAGCTTCAACTGGACGCTCAACTTCCGGCAGCAGATCTTCGACAAGTGGGTCGAGGAAGGAAAGGATGTCTC
This sequence comes from Porphyrobacter sp., assembly GCA_016125555.1. Lineage (GTDB taxonomy): Bacteria > Pseudomonadota > Alphaproteobacteria > Sphingomonadales > Sphingomonadaceae > Erythrobacter. The sequence goes on along the minus strand of WGLN01000012.1, from coordinate 28,758 downwards.
GGCCTACGATCGCGACCGGTTGATGAGCGTCGACTACGACGGCACCGAACTCGCCGCCGAGGCCGACGAGAAGATCCGCACCTTCCAGCGCGACGCCGCGGCGCGGGCCGGCATCTTCCACCACCTCATCACCCTGCCGACCTATCACACCGCGGCGCTCAGCACCGACAATCTCGCCCGCGAGTATTTCGGCGAGCAGGCGATGCTGGGCTATGTCAAGAACGTGCAGCGCAAGGAGATCCGCGAAGGGATCGCCTGCGTGAAGCACCAGAACATGGCCGGCAGCGACATCGGCGATGACCACAAGGAATACTTCGCCGGCGAGGCTGCCCTGAAGGCGGGCGGTGCGCACAACACGATGAACCAGTTCGAGGCTGCGTAATCCGCTGAAACCCCGCAAGGGCCGGCAATCCGGCCTTTGCGGGAAGCCTCCGATCCGCCTAAGGACTCGGGATATTCACCCGAGGAGAGTGACGATGAGCGATACCGATACCCCCAAGACCGAGCCCGCCCGCGCCCGTGCGCTGCTCTCGACCGCCGACATGAAGCTGCTGCGCCGCGCGCTCGAAAGCCACGCCCGCACCACCGAGGACCGCGAGGAGCTGGCCAAGATCAACGCCCTGCACCACCGCCTCGGGACCTACGTGCCCGCTTCGGAATAGCCCGTTTCAACAGTTCTCCTGGGGAGGAGAAACGGCCGCCGGAACGCTCCCGCGAGGGATGCGCTCCGGCGGCCGAAATCGTTCAACCCTTCTTCATCAGGTCGAGCGTCGCCGCAGTCAGCGCCTCGGTCGCGGTGGCGATGACCACCGGAGCGTCGGGCGCCGAGAACGGGGAGTGCAGCGAGGGCAGTTCTATCTCACCCTTCTGCGCGCGCTCCCACTGCGCCTGTGGCACCCCGCCGACCCAGAAGATCAGCGATTCGACGTTCTCGCGGTCGGCGCGGTAATACTGGCTGAAATCCTCGCCGCCCATCACCGCAGGCGTCGCCATGACCCGCTCGCCGAAGCGGGTCTTGAGCCCCGCCATCACCCGGTCGGTGAACTCCGGGGTGTTGTAGGTGGCAGGCGTATAGGGGTCCTGCACCGTCACCTTCGGCAGCTTGTCCTTGGGCACTCCCGCCGCCAGCGCCTCGCCCCGCGCGATGCGGGCGATCCCGTCGAGCAGGTGCTGGCGGGTCTTGTCGGCATAGGAGCGCACGGTGATCTGGAGCCGCGCCTCGTCCGGGATGATGTTGTGCTTGGCCCCGGCCTGGAAGCTGCCGACGGTCACCACGGCGGGCTCCTGCGGGTCGAGCTCGCGGCTCACCAGCGTCTGCAACCGCATGACGATGGCGGACGCGATCACGATCGGGTCCTTGGTGGTGTGCGGATAGGCCCCGTGGCCGCCGACACCGGGCACCACCACGTCGACCGAGTCCACGTTCGCCAGCGCGAAGCCCTTGGAATAGCCGATCATCCCGGCAGGCGCGGCCGCCGCATCGTGGAAGGCGAGCACATAGTCGGGCTTGGGAAAGCGGGTGTAGAGCCCATCGTCGAGCATCGCCTTGGCGCCCTCGCCGATTTCCTCGGCGGGCTGGAGGATCATCACCAGCGTGCCCGACCATTCATCCCTGCGCGCGGCCAGCAATTGCGCGGTGCCGACCCAGGCGGTCATGTGGGTGTCGTGGCCGCAGGCGTGCATGATGCCGGTCTCGATCCCGCTCGCGGGGACGCCCTTCTTGGTCGAGGCGAAGGGCAGCCCGGTCTGCTCGACCACCGGCAGCCCGTCCATGTCGGCGCGCAGCATCACCGTGGGCCCCTCGCCGTTCTTCAGCACCGCGACCACACCGGTCCGGCCGACGCCCTCGGTCACCTCGAAGCCCAGCGCGCGGGCGCGGGCGGCTAGCTTCTTCGCGGTCTCGACCTCCTGGAAGCTCAGTTCGGGATTGGCGTGGAGGTCCTTGTAGAGATCGACCAGTGCGGGCATCTCCGCCGCCACCGCCTCGCGCAGCTCGTCCGCCTGCGCAGGCACCGCCAGCAGCGCCAGCGCGCTTGCCCCTGCCAATCCGAAACGCAACCTCATGATCTTCTCCCTGTTTGGCCTCTCGATCTTCACAGCCCGTACCACAGCACCAGAAGCACCGAGAGCACGGTCACCATCAGTGCCACCAGCGGCACACCGGCGCGCACGTAGTCGCCGAAATCATAGCCGCCTTCGGACATGATCAGCATGTTGGTCTGATAGGCGATCGGGGTGGCGTAACACAGGTTGCAGCCGAACAGCACCGCGAGCACCAACGGCTCGGGCGGCAAGCCAAGCTGGCTCGCGATGCTGTAGGCGATGGGTGTGCCGATGGTCGCGGCAGTGGCGTTGGAGGCGAAATTGGTGACGATGGTGACGAAGATCATGATCGCGGAAAGCACCAGCGCCGGCGGCAGGTAGGCCAGCCCGAGCGCCAGCGCCTCGCCCAGCCACGCCGCCGCCCCGCTCGCGTCGATCACCCGGCCGATGGCGATGCTCGCGGCGATCAGCACGATCACCTTGGCCGACAGGGCGCGCCCCACGCGGTCGAACTTCACGCAGCCCGTCACGAACATCACGATCGCCCCGGCCAGCGCCGAGATCGCGATCGGCAGCTTGATCGAGGTGAGCCCCCCCGGTCCGATCCACGGCACGCCGAGCGAGGCGGTGGCGATCGCGCCGAGCATGATAGCGCCCGCCAGCACCGCCTTCGACCGGCGCGGCATCTCGCGCGCGCCTTCGAGCCTGAGCAGCCCGTCATTGGCGGCGAAGTTGTTGAGGTCTTCCTCGATCCCCATCACCAGCAGCACGTCGCCTTCCAGAATGCGCAGGTCGCCGGCCTCGGAATAGGTGTCACGCTCGCCCAGAACGCGGTCCGGCCGGTGGATGCCGAGCACCGCGACACCGTAGAGATCGGCAATGCCCGAGCTGGCGAGCGTGCGGGTGATGAGACGCGAATCCGACGTCACCGTCATCTCGACCGCGACGACATCCTGATCCTGCGTCTTGGAGATGCGGCGGATCCGGTCGAGCACCCACGAGGGCGCGAGTTCGCCCTTGAGCGCGCGCGCGGCCTCCTCGATCGCCTCGTGCGTGCCCGATATGTGCAGGCGCTGGTGCGGCTGGAGCGCGCCGGTCGGCTGATCGTGGAAGGTGATGCCCTCGGGCAGCCTCGCCTTGATCGCCGCCATGTCGGCGCCCGCAAGCAGGCTGGAGGAACCCACCCGCAGCCGGGTGTGGAAGATGCGCCGCATGGTGTCGGCCAGCACCGAATTGTCGCGCAGCAGCCGCGGCATCACCAGCCACAGGTAAGGCAGCGCGGCCATCGCGGCGATCAGCACGATCGGGGTGAACTGGAACACCCCGATGGTCTTCATCCCGATATCCTCGGCGATGCTCACCACGAGGATATTGGTCGAGGTGCCGATGGTCGTCGCCATCCCGCCGATCAGCACCGCGGCATTGACCGGCATGAGCGTCTTGGAGGAGGCCGCAACGCCCTTGCCCGCCAACGCGACGAGGATCGGCAGCAGCAGCACCATCACCGGCGTGTCGTTGACGAACATCGAGAGGGCGAAGGCGATCAGCAGCGCGAACAGCAGGCCGAGCTGCCCATTGGCGCGGAAGATCCGTTCAAGCAGACGGGCGAAGGGCTCGAGCGCGCCGGTCACCACCAGCCCGCGCCCCATGATCATCAGCGCGCAGATCGTGATCAGCGCCTGGTGGCCGAAGCCCCCGAAGGCGATGGCGAGCCCATCGGTCGGCTTGGTGCCTTCGAGCGGGGCGAAATAGAGCCCCACTCCGATGACTGCGATGGTGATGAGCGAGATGATCTCGACCGGATAGCGCCCGCGGGCGAAGGCGATGAACATCGCGATGGTCACCGCCATGGCTGCTATCGCGTGATAGGACGGGGCTTCCAGCATCGTAATGCCCTCGTGGCTACCCAATGGCGCGGGGCAAAGACAAGCGGTTTATGGGGAAGTGTCCGAAGGTGGTGCCCCTGGCCAGACTCGAACTGGCACGGATTTCTCCAACCGATTTTGAGTCGGTCGCGTCTACCAATTCCACCACAGGGGCGCCTGTGCGGGTGGGAGCGCTGTTAAACCCCGCCCCGGCGCAAATCAACAGAACTTACCGCAGGCTTCCGGCCAGCAGCTTGTGGAGCTTGGAATGCAGCACATCGTTGGCGGCGAGCACCTGATCGGCGTGGATCGGCTGCGAGCGGCCGCGGAAGTCAGAAACGAAGCCGCCCGCCTCGCGCACCAGCAGGCAGCCGGCGGCGGTGTCCCATTCCGAAAGTCCGCTTTCCCAGAACCCGTCGAAGCGGCCCTGCGCCACATAGGCGAGATCGAGCGCGGCCGAACCGAAGCGGCGGATGCCCGCGACCTCGGGCCCGATCGCGCCGAAGATGCGGCTCCATTCGGCGAAGTCGCCGTGGCCGAAGAAGGGAATGCCGGTCGCCACCAGCGCATCGGAGAGGCGCGAGCGCGCCGAGACCCGCAGCCGCGCATCGTGGAGCCATGCGCCGCGCGATTTCTCGGCCCAGTAGGTCTCGTCGGTGACCGGCTGGTAGATCACGCCCGCGACCACCTCGCCCCAGCCCTTGCCATCAGGGCGCGGTTCCTGCGCGGCGATGCTGATCGCGAAATGGGGGATGCCGTGGAGGAAGTTGCTGGTGCCGTCCAGTGGATCGACGATCCACCGGGGCATCCCCGGATCGCCGGCAATCTCGCCCGCTTCCTCCATCAGGAAGCCCCAGCCGGGACGCGCGGCGGAAAGCTCGTCATAGAGCGTGCGCTCGGCGCGCATATCGGCCTTGGAGACGAAGTCCGCCGGCCCCTTGCGGCTGACCTGCAGGTGCTCGACTTCGCCGAAGTCGCGCCGCAAACGCCCGCCCGCCTTGCGCGCGGCGCGTTCCATGACGCGGATGAGGCCGGAAATAGCTGCCATTTCAAACTCTCTGCCGTTCGCCTCGAGCGACGTCGAGAGGCGGGTTTACGGCGCTAAGGTGTCTCGACTTCGCTCGACACGAACGGGTGTCTGGCCTCAGCCGGCCTTGCCGACATAGGCCTGTTCGTAGACATCGACCACGATCCGCGTGCCGCTTTCGATGTGGGGCGGCACCATGATGCGCACGCCGTTGTCGAGGATCGCGGGCTTGTAGCTCGACGAGGCGGTCTGCCCCTTCACCACCGCATCGGCCTCGACGATGGTCGCCTCGACCTGCTGCGGCAGCTCGACCGAGATCGGTTTTTCGTCCCACAGCTCGAGCATCACCTGCATCCCGTCCTGGAGGAAGGGTCGGGCATCGCCGAGCAGGTCCGAGGGCAGGTTGATCTGCTCGTAGGTGTCCTGGTCCATGAACACCAGCATGTCGCCGTCCTCGTAGAGGAACTGGAAGTCCTTGGTGTCGAGCCGCACCCGCTCGACCGTGTCCGCGCTGCGGAAGCGAACGTTGGTCTTGCGGCCATCCTGCAGGTTCTTCATTTCGACCTGCATGTAGGCCCCGCCCTTGCCGGGCTGGGTGTGCTGGATCTTGGCGACCTTCCAGATGCCGCCTTCGTATTCGAGGATGTTGCCGGGACGGATATCGACGCCGCTGATCTTCATGGGGCTGCGAGCCTTCTAAGGAAAGGAATGGTGGGAGGGCGCGCCGCCCTTGGGCAGGCATCCCGCAATGGATGGGCGCCGATAGCCGATAGCGACCCGCACGGCAAGCGCGGGGAAAGGCGTGGCCTTGCGCCCGCGGGGCTGGTAGAGGCGCGCCATGCGAACCCGCCATGTCATCCTTCTCACTCTGTGCGCGGCGGCGCTCGCCGCCTTCGGATCGGGCCTCACCCGCGCCCAGGACCGCGAGGCGGCGCGCCCGCAGGAACGCAGCGCCGCGGTGCCCGGCGGCGGGACGCTCGGTACGCTCCAGCGCGGAAACTGGCAATGCGCCCTGCCCGGCGATGCGGGCGGCGAGGCCTTCGTGGTGGTCGAGACCGAAAGCTTCCGGATCGGCAATGCCTCGAGCTACCGTAGTCCGCAGGGGCGCGGGATCTACCTGCTGCGCGGCAACGAGCTGGTCTTCACCCGCGGCCCCAAGAAGGACGAACGCTTCCGGCTGCTCGGCGCCAACACCCTCCAGAAGCTCAACGCCGACGGGACCCTGAGCAAGCTCGTCTGCACCCGTCTGGGCAGCTATTCGGGCTGAGGCGCAGCCGCCCCGGCAAGCGGCGGAGATGGAACAAAAAGCCGGTCCGCGCCCTTGTCCGCGCATGGCAACCGCCGCGTTTCCCCAATGGCTGCACATCCTTGCGGTCGCGACGCTCCTGCTGGGGGCGCTGTGCGCGGCGGCCGTGGCGATCGACGTCGCGCGCCATCCGCAGAAAATGGGGGTGATGAATCTCGTCTGGCCGCTCACGGCCCTGTTCGGCACGGTCTTGTGGGCGTGGCTCTACTGGCGCTTCGGCCGGCCCAAGGGTGCCGGCGTGCCGGCCAGCGAGGCGGAGAAGAACCCGCCCTTCTGGGCCGCGGTCGCCAAGGGCGCCAGTCACTGCGGCGCGGGCTGCACCCTGGGCGACATCATCGCCGAGTGGAGCGCCTTCGCCTTCCCGACGCTCGCGGTCTGGCTCGGGTGGCACGCGCTGTTTTCCGAGAAGATCTTCGCCGTCTGGGTGCTGGACTATGCGGTCGCCTTCCTGCTCGGGGTCGTCTTCCAGTATTTCACCATCAAGCCGATGCGCGACCTTTCGGTCCGGCAAGGCCTGTGGCAGGCGGTGAAGGCGGACGCCGCCTCGATCACCTCGTGGCAGGTCGGGATGTATGGAATGATGGCGGTGCTGCAATTCGCGTGGTTCCGGCACGCCTACGGGGGCTTGGCCGAGGTGAACACGCCGGAGTTCTGGTTCGCCATGCAGATCGCGATGCTGGCGGGCTTCCTGACCGCCTATCCGACCAACTGGTGGCTGATCAGGAAGGGCGTGAAGGAGCGGATGTAGCCCCGCTGCTCAGGGCCGCATGACCTTGCCGAAAGCCTCGATCGCGGCGACCTCGTCCCCGCCCCAGACCGCATGGCTAACCGCGAGGAAATCGGCCCCGGCCTCGACCAGCGGGCGGCAGTTTCCGGGCGTGATCCCGCCGATCGCGACGCAGGGGATTTCGAAGAGCGTGCTCCACCAGCGCAGCAGTTCAGGATCGGGTCGCGCCGCGTCTCCCTTGTCCTTGGTGGCCGAGGGGAAGAAGGCCCCGAAGGCCACATAGTCCGCCCCCGCCTCGCCCGCTTCCATCGCCAGGTGGCGGCTGGCGTGACAGGTGACGCCGATCTGCGCCTCGCGGCCCAATTCGGCGCGGGCATCCTTGGGCGAGCCGTCGTCCTGCCCGAGATGCACCCCGTCAGCCTTCAGCCGCTTGGCGAGCGCGACCGAATCGTTGACGATGAAGGCCACGTCATGCGCCGCGCAGATCGCCTGGAGCGGCGTCGCGAGGCGCGCGGCCTCGTGCTGGTCGACACCCTTCACGCGGAACTGGAAGGCGGTGACAAGATCGCCATGCCGCCGCGCGCCCGCCGCCAGCGCGCGTTCGAGCCGCGCGGGAAACTCGCCCGAACAAGCGAGCGGCGAGATGAGGTAGAGCTGGGTCTCGTTCATGGCGCGCGTGGCTAATCGCTTGTCGCGCGCCTGTCACCTGTTGATGCGCCGCCCGTTCAGCCAAGGGTCAGCCGCAGGCCCGCTAGTGGCGACCATGACGAAACCGCCGCTCCGCCTCGCCGCCCTCGCCCTTGCCGCCGCAACGCTCGCAGGCTGCGCCACCATTCCCGATGCGCCCATCGTCGAGGGCACGCCGCTGCCGCCGGGCAGTGCGGTGGCGCTGCTCCAGCCGGTGGCGGTGGGCAAGGTCGTCGTGACCCCGCGCGAGGTGGTCGAGGACAGCCGCTGCCCGGTCAATGCCCGCTGCACCTGGGCCGGGCGGCTGGTGGTGAAGACCCGCATCGACGGCGCAGGCTGGCGCGACACCGCCGACCTGACGCTCGGCGAGCCCTTCGGCACCCATGATGTCGTGATCGCGCTGACCTCGGGCGAACCCGCGCCGGAGACCGGCCGCGAGGTCGCGCCGGAGGACTACCGCTTCACCTACGAGACGCGCTGAGGCGCGCCGAGGCTCAGCCCGAGCAGCTGGCGCTGGCGATCTGGTCGATCGCCTTGCCGAGCGCCGCGTCGAACTCCGCGTCGGACTGGCTCTTGCGCAGGTCCTGCAAGAGGCCGCGGCTGAAGCTCGCGATCATGCCGGGGTTCTTCGCCAGCCGCGCGCAGGCATCGTCGGTCGAGAACCCGCCCGAGAGCGCGACGACGCGCAGCACCTTGGGGTGGCTGACCAGCGGGGCGTAGAGGCCCGCGGTCGCGGGGATCGAGAGCTTGAGCATCACCTGCTCGCCATCGGGCAGCGCGTCGAGGTGCTTCGTGATCTCGGCCAGCAGCACTTCCTCGCCCGCCGCGCGGTCCTCGGCGGTGATGTCGTATTCGGGCTCGATGATCGGCATCAGCCCTGCATCGAGGATTCGGCGGGCCACTGCGAACTGCTGCGCAACGATCGCGGCGATGCCTTGCGGATTGGCGGCCTTGATGACCGAGCGCATCTTGGTGCCGAACATGCCCTTGGCCACCGACTTCTCGAGCAGCGCGTCGAGCTTTGTCATCGGCTTCATCAGCTGGACGCCGTCGACCTCGTCGGCGAGCCCCTCGTCGACCTTGATGAAGGGCACGATCCCGCGCGCCTTCAGCGCATCGCCGGTGGGCTGGCCCTCGACCGTGCCGTCCATGGTCTTCTCGAACAGGATCGCCCCGATCACCTTGCCGCTGCCGAAGCAGGGGCTGGTGATCACGCGCGCACGCATCGCGTGGATCTGCGCGAACATCTCCTCATCGCCCGACCATTCGGAGTCCTCCACCCCGTAACCGCGCAGCGCCTTGGGGGTCGAGCCGCCCGACTGGTCGAGCGCGGCGATGAACCCTTGTCCGGTGGCGATGCGGTCGGTCATTTCACGGCTGTTCATGGCGTGCTTCCTGTCTCTGGGGCGGTCGGGACGGCCTGCTGTGCATACCTATGCAGGGGCGATTCTGCGCGGCCTTAGCGAGGCCTCGGTGATGCTGCAACCGCGTGGAGCAGGCTGCGCAAATCAGCGCCGCGACAGGCGGCGGATGATGCCGGTGAAACTGAGCGCGGGATTACCGTCGCCCGTCACCATGCCGCGCACGAAGATCGTCTTGCCCCCGCCGCGCGTAACCTCGCCCCGCGCCTCGACCAGCGCGCCGGGCGCGACCGGACCGAGGAAATCGCCCGAAAGGTTGAGCGTCACCGCCGAATCCCCGGCAAGCGCATCGGTGGCAATGGCGAAGAGCGCGAAATCGGCGAAGGTCATCAGGCACCCGCCATGCATGAACCCCGCCCCGTTCATGTGGCGCGGCTCGGCGCGGAAGGCGCTGACAAAGCTGCCGTCCGCCTCGCGGCGGTGGAAGAACGGGCCGGAGCGGGTCTCGTAAGGGTCGCCCTCCCAGTAATGCCACCCGGCGAACTCGCCCTCCTCCATCACCGAGAGCCGCGCATAGGCGCTTTCGACCGCTTCGCTCATGGGGTCACTTCCACAATTGCAGCTTGCCGACCGCGGCCGCCAGCCCCTCGCCCTCGTCGAGCCGCGCGAGGCTGCGTTCGGCGAGTTTCCACCCGCCGATCGCGCCCTTGCGCCACAGCCCGGTGAGGAGGAACGGCCCCTTCCACGCCTTGGCGCCGAGCACGAGTTCAAGCTCCGCCCCGGCGACGAACCATGAACTTTTGCCATATTGGCGGACGAACACCTCGCGGAAGGCGAAGCGGGTGCAGGCAAAGTCGCGCTCCACCCCGGCGAGGAAGCTCGGCCGGTCGAGGATCTGCGGCGGCAGGGTGCCGACCATCGCCATGAAATCGCGTGCCAGCAGCTTCTTCGCCTCCTTGGCATCGCCCGCCACCCAGGCGCGCATCAGACGCAGTTCGAGCGCCTCGATTTCACCCGCGACATCACCCATGTCAGCCCTCGAGCGCCGCCACGCCCGGCAGTTCGCGACCTTCCATCCATTCGAGGAAAGCCCCGCCCGCGGTTGAGATATAGGTGAAATCCTCGGAAGCCCCGGCATGGGCGAGCGCCGCGACCGTGTCCCCGCCCCCGGCGACACTGGTGAGCGAGCCTTCGAGCGTCAGCGCCGCCGCCGTGCGGGCGAGCGCGACCGTGGCCGCATCGAAGGGCTCCGTCTCGAAGGCGCCCAGCGGACCGTTCCACACCAGCGTGCGGCAGGTCTTGAGCACATCGGCGAGCGCCTCGACCGCCTGAGGGCCGAGATCGAGGATCATCTCGTCGGCTGCGACCTCGTGGACATTGCAGACCCGCAAGCTGGCGGGGTTGGCGGCGAACTCCTTCGCCACGACAACGTCATAGGGAAGGTGCACTGTGCAGCCGGCGTGGTCGGCCTCGTCCATGATCTTCGCGACCGTGGGGGCGAGGTCGTGCTCGCACAGGCTCTTGCCGACATCGACCCCGCGCGCGGCAAGGAAGGTGTTGGCCATGCCCCCGCCGATGATGAGGTGCTGAACCTTGCCGACGAGGTTCTCGAGCACCGCAAGCTTGGTCGAGACCTTGGCCCCGCCGACCACGGCGGCAACCGGCTGCTCGGGACTGCCGAGCGCGGCGTCCAGCGCCTTCAGTTCCGCTTCCATCGAGCGGCCTGCATAGGCGGGGAGGAAATGGGCGAGGCCTTCCGTGGTCGCATGGGCGCGGTGCGCGGCGGAGAAGGCGTCGTTGACGTAGAAATCCCCGTGCGCGGCAATCGCCTGCGCGAGGTTGGGGTCGTTCTGCTCCTCGCCCGGCCAGAAGCGGGTGTTGTCGAGGAGGCCGATATCGCCAGCGCGCAGGATGCCGATCGACTGTTCGACCACCGGCCCCGCGATCTCGGGAATGAACATCACCTCGCGGCCCAAGACCTTCTCGACATCGCCCACAACCATGCTGGTCGAGAGCACCGAGGAGCGCTGCCCGCCCGGCCGCCCGAAATGCGCGAGCAGCAGCACCTTCGCGCCGCGCCCTGCCAGTTCGAGAATGGTGGGCTTCACCGCCTCGACCCGCGTCACGTCGGTGGCCGAGCCGTCCTTCATCGGCAGGTTCAGGTCGACGCGCACCAGCGCGACCTTGCCGGCGAGGTCGGCGGGGAGGTCATCGAGGGTCTTGAAGCTCATGGGCCAACTTCTCCGTTCGGTTCGAGCGCAGACGAGAACCGTTCGTGCCGAGAGGTGTCTCGACGATGCTCGACACGAACGGTGCTGTGTTCAGGTCAGAGGAACTTCGCCATCACCCCGGCGGTGTCGACCATGCGGTTGGAGAAGCCCCATTCGTTGTCGTACCAGCTGACCACGCGGGCGAGCTTGCCTTCCATCACGCTGGTTTCCAGCGAATCGACGGTAGAAGACGCCGGGTAGTGGTTGAAATCGCTCGAAACCAGCGGCTCGTCGGTGAAATCGAGCACGCCCTTCATCGGGCCTTCGGCCGCCGCCTTGAGCGCGGCGTTGATTTCCTCGACCGAGGTGTCGCGCGAAGGCACGAAGACGAGATCGACCATCGACACGTTCGGGGTCGGCACGCGCACGCTCGACCCGTCGAGCTTGCCCTTGAGCTCGGGCAGCACCAGGCCGACCGCGCGCGCGGCGCCGGTGGTGGTCGGGATCATGTTCGCCGCCCCTGCCCGCGCACGGCGCAGGTCCTTGTGGATCTGGTCGAGCATGCGCTGGTCGTTGGTGTAGGAGTGGATCGTGGTCATGAAGCCGCGCTCGATGCCGATGACATCGTTGAGCACCTTGGCGACCGGCGCGAGGCAGTTGGTGGTGCAGCTCGCGTTGGAGATGATCACGTCCTCGGCGGTCAGGCTCTGGTGGTTGACGCCGTAGACGATGGTCTTGGTGACGCCCGTCGCGGGGGCGGAGATCAGCACGCGCTTGGCGCCGGCGGCGAGGTGCGGTCGGCTCGCCTCGTCCGACTGGAAGAAGCCGGTGCATTCGAGCACGATGTCGATGCCCATTTCACCGTGCGGCAGCTTGCCCGGATCGCGCTCGGCGGTCACCGCGATGCGCTTGCCGTTGACTATGATGGCGTCGCCTTCCGCCTTCACTTCGCCGTCGAAGCGCCCGTGGACCGAATCATAGGCGAACAGCAGCGCGTTCGACTTGGCGTCGGCGAGGTCGTTGATCGAAACCAGTTCCAGATCGTGGTCGGTGCGCTCGAGAATGGCGCGGGCGACGAGACGGCCGATGCGGCCGAAGCCGTTGATGGCAACCTTGGTGGCCATGAGAAGTTCTCCTGCTTATGCGTTCAGTTTGTTCAGGATTTGCGGCACGATGCTGTCCGCGGTGAAGCCGAAACGGGCGAACAGGTCGCTCGCCGGGGCCGAGGCGCCGAAGCGGTCGAGGCCGATGTTGAGGCCGCCGGTGCCCGTGTAGCGCTGCCAGCCGAAGGTGCTCGCCGCCTCGATCGAGACGATCAGCGCGTCGGCAGGCAGGATGTCGGCGCGATAGGCCTCGGGCTGCTCGTCGAACAGTTCCGAGCACACCATCGAGACGACGTCCGCACCCACGCCCTGTTCTTCCAGCGCCGCGGCGCAATCCGCCGCCAGCGCGACCTCCGATCCGGTGGCGAGGATCACCACCTTGCGCGGAGCCTGCGCGGCCTTGAGGCGATAGCCGCCCTTGGCCGAGTGGTTCTCCCCCGCCTTCAGTCGCAGCTGCGGCAGGTTCTGGCGGGTCAGCGCCAGCACCGAAGGGCGCTCCTTCTGGTTCAGCGCGATTTCCCAGCATTCGGCGGTCTCGACCGCGTCGGCGGGGCGCATCACGAGGAGGTTCGGCATCGCCCGCAGCGAGGCGAGGTGCTCGATCGGCTGGTGGGTCGGCCCGTCCTCGCCCAGACCTATGGAGTCATGCGTCATCACGTAGATCACGCGGGTTCGCTGGAGCGCCGAGAGTCGGATCGCGCCGCGGGCGTAGTCGGTGAAGACAAGGAAGGTCCCGCCATAGGGGATCACGCCGCCATGCAGCGCCATGCCGTTCATCGCCGCGGCCATGCCGAATTCGCGGATGCCGTAATAGACGTAGCGGCCCGCGTAATTCTCGTTGGAGAAGGTGCCGATGCCGCCTGCCAGCGTGTTGTTCGAGCCGGTCAGGTCGGCGCTGCCGCCGATGGTCTCGGGCAGCGCCGGGTTGATCGCGGCCAGCGCGATTTCCGAGGCCTTGCGGGTGGCGATCTTCTGCGGCGCGCCGATCAGCCCGGCGATGTGGCTGGCGAGGCTGAAGCCTTCGGGCAGGTCGCCCGCCATGCGGCGGCGGAACTCGTCCTTGTGCGGGCTGGCCTCGAGCCTGCCGGCCCAGGCGCCATGCGCCGCGCGGCCCGGCTCGCCCGCGCGGTGCCAGTCGGCGAGGATATCGGATGGGATCACGAAGGGCTCGGCCTCCCAGCCCAGTTCCTTGCGCGCGGCGGCGACCTCGGCCGCGCCCAGGGGCGAGCCGTGGGTCGCGCTGGTGCCCTGCTTGTTCGGCGCGCCCTTGCCGATCAGCGTGCGGCAGGCGACGAGCGAGGGGCGCGGGTCGGCCTTGGCCTCCTCCAGCGCGCGTTCGATATCGGCGAAGTCGTGGCCGTCGCATGTCGTCACGTGCCAGCCGGTCGCCTCGTAGCGGGCCTTGATGTCCTCCGAGGTCGACAGATCGGTCGCCCCGTCGATGGTGATGCGGTTGTCGTCCCACAGCACGTTGAGGCGGCCGAGGCCGAGGTGGCCTGCAAGCCCGATCGCCTCGTGGTTGATGCCCTCCATCAGGCAGCCGTCGCCCGCGATCACCCAGGTGCGGTGATCGACCAGATCGTCGCCGAAGACAGCGTTGAGGTGGCGCTCGGCCATCGCCATGCCGACCGCCATCGCGATCCCCTGCCCCAGCGGGCCGGTGGTGCATTCGACGCCCTCGAGCAGGAAATTCTCCGGGTGCCCGGCGCAGGGGCTGGTCAGCTGGCGGAAGTTCCTGATGTCCCCGATCGTCGGCGCGGCATAGCCGGTGAGGTAGAGCAGGCTGTAGATCAGCATCGAGCCGTGCCCCGCCGACAGCACGAAGCGGTCGCGGTCGGCCCATTTGGGCGCCTTGGGATCGAACTTGAGGTGGCCGGTGAACAGCACCGTCGCCACGTCGGCCATGCCCATCGGCATCCCCGGGTGGCCCGAATTGGCCGCCTCGACCGCGTCCATCGAGAGGGCGCGGATGACGTTGGCCATGAGCGGCAGGCGGGCGGGTTCGAACGTCATGGGCGCGCGTGTCTCCTGATGCGGCCCCGGTACCTGACGCTTACCGGTCCGGAGCCTTGACCGTCCGCCACCTGCGGCAAACGGCGATTCGATCCCTCGATTTTCGGGCTGTGCCATTGCCGAGCGGCGGGGTGAGGTCAACCTCGTGTGACAGGCCCGCGCCAAGCCCGTCGCAGGAGACTTATCAACAGGCGCCCCCAAGGCTTTGCGCGCGCGCGGCTATATTGGTATTTCGAGCGGTCATGGCAGCAGGCCGCATCGAAAGCGCGATGACGCGCATCGAAGCCGCGATGGAACGGATCGCCGCCGTGCGCGCCCGACTGGCCTTGCCCGGCGAACAGCAAGCCGCGGGCCAGGGCCGCGTGGTCGAGCTCGTTAACAGTCACGAGAAGATGCGCGAACAGGTCGCGGACTCCTTACGCGAACTCGACGAGCTGATCGCCCGGCTGGGAGAATAGCGCGATGAGCACCGTCACCCTCACCATCGGCCCCAAGTCCTACCCGGTGGCCTGCGCCGATGGCGAGGAGGCGCATGTCGAGAAGCTCGGTGCGATGATCGCGGAGAAATACGCGCTGCTCGGGGCTGCGCGGGGACCGCTCGAGGCGCAGAACCTGCTCTTCGCCGCGCTGTTCCTCGCCGACGAGCTGGCCGAGGCACGCAAGGGCGGCAGGGGCGGCAAAGGCGGCAAGGGCGATATCGCGGAATTGCGCGCCGAGATCGAGCGGCTCGAAAGCGAACTGTCCGCCGCGCGCGCAGCCCCGCCCGCCCCCGCGCCGCAGCCCGCAGCCCCGTCGCAGAGCGACCTGTTCGGGTCGGCCGAAGCCGCTGGCGCGATCGCCCAGCGCCTCGAAGCGCTCGCCGAACGCGCCGAGGCCAGTGCGGCGGCGCTTGAAGCGCTCCGGCCAAGCGCCTAGATTGAGTCCCGGCGGGACTGCCCGGCACGAGCCGATTGAATATCCCTGAGGCTATAAGCAATCCATGGGAGCTGTCCCTGCCCCTGTCTGCCGGTTCGTCCGGGAGGCTCGGGTATACGGCGCCCACCTGACGTTACTGGCGTCAGAGGATTTCGAGTGCAAACGACCCATGGTGGTTCCGCCACTTTTTCTGTCTGGCCTCAAGCGCCGGCGCGCGCGTCCGCGCGCTTGGCTTTCCTCCGGGGGCCCGGCCCTTCGGGCCACCCCTGCGGGCGCGCGGTCGCGCTTGCGGCCTGCGGGCCGTTCCGGCGCCATTGATGAAGGGCGATTGCCGCCGTGCTTAGCAAACCTGATCTTCGCCGCTCCCTGCGCGCCGCGCGCCGTGCCCATGTTGCGGCGCAGCCCGAGGCGATCCGGGCGCTGCTGTTCCATCGCCCACCCGCACCACTCGCCGCGCGCATCGCGGGCGACGCAGTGATCGGGCTCTATCACGCCGGCCCTTGGGAGGCGCCCGCGCGCGGCTATGCGCGCTTCTTCCTCGAAGCCGGGCACAGGCTCGCCCTGCCCCGGTTCGCCGGACGCAGCGCGCCGATGGTCTTCGCGCATCACAAAGATCCCTATGGCGAAAGCGATCTCGAGGTCGGCCCCTTCGGACTGCTGCAACCCGCAGCCGACGCCGAGGTGCTGGTGCCGGACGTCCTGTTCGTGCCGCTGGTCGGCTTCACCGCCGATCTGGCGCGGCTGGGACAGGGCGGCGGGCATTACGACCGCTGGCTCGGGGAACATCCCGGCACGCTGGCGATTGGCCTCGCATGGGACGTGCAGCTGTGCGAAACCCTGCCCACCGAAAGCCACGACGTGCCGCTCGATGCGGTCGTCACCCCGACCAGGATTTACGGACTTGACTGATGCGCGAGACCCCAACCTGGCGAATCCCCTTCGGTATCCTCGCGCTGTTCCTCGCGCTGATGGCCTATGGAGTGGTGATCGCCGTCTACGCCCCCGAGCTGATCGGCGGCTGGCCGACCTTGGCGCAGACGATCGTCTACGTCGTGCTCGGCCTCGTCTGGCTGCTGCCGCTCAGACGCTTCCTGATTTGGATGGAGACGGGCCGCTGGAGCGCGCCGCAGGCAAAAGAAAAGGCGGACTGACGCCCGCCTTGCCTGCTTGTTTCCGGCCAACTTTCGAGGGACGGAAAGTGGCGCGAGTGACGGGGCTCGAACCCGCGACCTCCGGCGTGACAGGCCGGCGCTCTAACCAACTGAGCTACACCCGCGCATGGGCTTTTCCGAGCAGCGCGGCCTTGGGCGCCCCGCTCGTGGAGCAGCGCCATTAGGACCGGCGCGAGGGGCTGTCAACGCCCTCCTCACCGTCCGCGGCGCAATTTTTTCGCCCTACTCGACCAGAAGAAGCGCCGGGCTTTCGAGCAGCCTCTTCACGTCCTGAACGAAGCTGGCGGCGTCATATCCATCGACCACGCGGTGATCGCAGGAAATCGAGATGTTCATCAGCTTGCGCTTGGCGACGCGCTCGCCGCCAAACCCGTCGGGCACGAACATCGGGCGCTCGACGATGCGGTTGGGGCCGATGATCGCCACCTCGGGCCGGTTGATGACCGGCGTTGTCGCCACCCCGCCGAGCGGGCCCAATGAGGTGATCGTGAGCGTGGAACCGGAGAGTTCCTCCGAGGTCGCTTTGCCGCTGCGCGCCGCCTCGGCCAGCCGCACGATCTCGCGGGCAAGCTGCCACAGGTTCTTCGCATGCGCGTCGCGGATCACCGGCACCATAAGCCCGCTGTCGGTCTGGGTCGCCATGCCGAGATGCACAGAGCCGTGGCGGGTCACCACCCCCGCCTCGTCGTCGTAGCGGGCGTTGATCATCGGGTAATCGGGCAGCGCCTTGCAGATCGCGCGGATCAGCAGCGGCAGCATGGTGAGCTTGGGCTTCTCGCCCCGCCCGGCATTGAGCTGGGCGCGCAGTTCCTCGAGGTCGGTGACGTCGCATTCCTCGACATAGGTGAAGTGCGGGATGTGGCGCTTGGAGGCGGCCATGTTCTGGGCGATGCGCTTGCGCAAGCCGATGACCTTGATCGTCTCGTCGGCGCGCGCCTTGCCCGAAGCGAAGCCGCCGCCCGCGTTGTAGGCGAGGAACTGGTCGAGATCGCCGTGGCGGATGCGGCCGTCCTCGGCGGGCTTCACTTCGGCCAGGTCGATGCCGAGGTCACGCGCGCGCTGACGCACGGCGGGGCTGGCGAGGACCTTGGCCTCGTGCCGCGGTTCGGGCGCGGGCGTCGGTGCGGGAACGGGTTCGGGGTCGGGATCGGCGGCGAGCGCATCGTCGGCGTCGGAGGCATCCGAGGTCTCGACCTCGATCCGCTCGGCCACTTCGGGCGCCTTGGGGGCGGGTGCCGGGGCCGCCTCGGGCTCCTCCTCGACCGCGATCTCGCCCTCGGTCTCGATCACTAGCAGCATCGCGCCGACCGCGATCACGTCGCCGACCTCGCCTGCAACCTCTTTCACAATGCCCGCGACCGGGCTCTCGATGTCGATCGTCGCCTTGTCGGTCATCACGTCGACGAGGTGCTGGTCCTCCTCCACGCGGTCGCCGACCTTCACGTGCCATTCGACGACTTCCGCCTCGGCCACGCCCTCGCCCACGTCGGGCATGTTGAATGTGAATGTCGCCATGTGCGCTTACTCGCTCAAGAGCTTGTCGATCGCCTCGCCGATGCGGACCGGGCCGGGGAAATAGGCCCATTCGAGGCTGTGGGGATAGGGCGTGTCGAAGCCGGTGACGCGTTCGACCGGGGCTTCGAGGTGGTAGAAGCAGCGCTCGGTGACCAGCGCGGAAAGTTCCGCGCCGAACCCGGAGGTGCGGGTCGCCTCGTGGACGATCATGCAGCGCCCGGTCTTCTCGACCGAGGCCTCGATCGCTGCGATGTCGAGCGGCACCAGGGTGCGCAGATCGAGGATTTCGGCATCGACGCCCTTCTCGCGCGCCACCGATTCGGCAACGTGCACCATCGTGCCATAGGCGAGGATCGTCATCGCCTCGCCCTCGCGCACGGTGCGCGCCTTGCCGAGCGGGATGCGGTAATAGCCCTCGGGCACGATGCTGGCATCGTGCTTCTTCCACGGCTCGACCGGCTTGTCGTAATAGCCCGAGAACGGCCCGTTATAGATCCGCTTGGGCTCGAAGAAGATGACCGGATCATTGTCCTCGATCGCGGCGATCAGCAACCCCTTGGCATCGTAAGGCGTGCTCGGGATCACGGTCTTGAGGCCGGACACGTGGGTGAACAGCGCCTCGGGGCTCTGGCTGTGGGTCTGCCCGCCGAAGATCCCCCCGCCGAAGGGCGAGCGCACGGTCAGCGGCGCGATGTAGTCCCCCGCCGAGCGGTAGCGCAGCCGCGCGGCTTCGGAAATCAGCTGGTCGAGGCCGGGATAGATGTAATCGGCGAACTGGATTTCGGGCACGGGCCTGAGGCCATAGGCCCCCATCCCCACCGCCACGCCGATGATCCCGCATTCGGAGATCGGGGTGTCGAACACCCGGGTCTTGCCGTGCTTGGCCTGAAGCCCGGCGGTGGCGCGGAAAACGCCGCCGAAATAGCCGACGTCCTCGCCCATGATGATCACGTCGGGATCGCGTTCGAGCATGATGTCGAGCGCCTCGTTGATCGCCTCGATCATGTTGAGGCGGCGTTCCGCCTGCGCTTCGGCCACGGGTGCGGTGTTCTCGCTCATCCGAAGGGCCTTTCGCTGCCGAACTTGGTGACGCGTTCGCGGATCGCCTGCTCGGCCTGTTCCTCGAGGTGCCAGGGCAGCTCCTCGTAGACGTCCTCGAACATGGTGTGGAACGGGTGGTGGAGGCCGTGGCCGAGGATGCCGTTCTTCTCGGCCTCCTTGGTGGTCTCCTTGACCTTTTCGGCGCAGGCGAGGTCCATTGCGGCCTGCCGCTCCTCGTCCCACTCGCCCAGCGCGATGAGGTGGTTCTTGAGCCGCATCACCGGATCACCCAGCGGCCATTCCTCGCGCTCCTGCGCGGAGCGGTAGCCCGAGGGGTCGTCCGAGGTCGAATGGCCTTCCGCGCGATAGGTGAAATATTCGATCAGGGTCGGGCCGTGATTGGCGCGGGCCCGGTTGGCGGCCCACTCGGCGGCGGCATAGCAGGCGAGCGCGTCGTTCCCGTCGACCCTGAGCGCCGCGATGCCGTAGCCGAGGCCACGCGCGGCGAAGGTCGTGCGCTCCGCCCCGGCAAACCCGGAGAAGCTCGAAATCGCCCACTGGTTGTTGATGACGTTGAGGATGACGGGCGCGTTGTAGACCGCGGCGAAGGTGCAGGCGGAGTGGAAGTCGCCCTCCGCCGTGGAGCCTTCGCCCACCCAGCTCGCCGCGATCCGGCTGTCGCCCTTGATCGCGCTCGCCATGGCCCAGCCCACCGCCTGCGGGCATTGGGTGGCGAGGTTGCCGGAGATGGAGAAGAAGCTGTGCTCGCGGCTCGAATACATGATCGGCAGCTGGCGGCCCTTCAGCTTGTCGGCCTTGTTCGAGTAGATCTGGTTGATCATCTCGATCAGCGGGTAGCCGCGCGCGATCAGGATGCCCTGCTGGCGATAACTCGGAAACACCATGTCGTCGCTGGCAAGCGCCATTGCGGGGGCGATCGAGGTCGCCTCCTCGCCGGTGCACTTCATGTAGAAGCTGGTCTTGCCCTGCCGCTGACCGCGGAACATGCGTTCGTCGAAAGCGCGCACCATCGCCATGTGGCCGAGCATGGTGCGCAGCGTCTCCGGATCGAGCCGCGGGTTCCACGGCCCGTGGGCCTGGTTGTCCTCCCCAAGCACCCGCACCAGCCCGTAGGCAAGCCCCGCCATTGTCGAGGGATGCGCGCTCTCGTCGGGGCGCGGCTGGTCGCCGGGCTCGCCGATGTCGATATGCGAGAAATCGACCGTGTCGCCGGGCCGGTATTTCGGCTCGGGAACGTGCAGCGCGAGCGCCGGCCGGTTGGCGTCCGCCGGTGTCGCGGGTTTAGCCTCGTCGGCCATGTCGGCGCTCTCCCCTTGGCTCGGCACCCGCGCGCGCAGGCAGGTCCGATCATTGCTTGGAAGCGTATTTTTATTTCAGCGCCGCAGGAGGGTCAAGCGCGGCGCAGCGCGTCGGCTCACACCGCAACAGGCGCGCTGATCGGGGGTAGCGGGGCGTAATCATGCACCGCGAAATCCTCGATCCGGTAGTCGAATATTGTTTCGGGCCGGCGGGTGATCTCGAGCCGCGGGTGGCCCTGCGGCGTGCGCGCGAGTTGCTCGGCGATGAGATGGGCATGGTTGAGATAGAGGTGCACGTCCCCGCCCATCCACACCAGTTCGCCCGGCGCCATGTCGACCTGCTGCGCGATCATCCGGGTGAGCAGCGCCGCCGACCACAGGTTGAACGGCAGGCCGAGCGCGACGTCGCAGCTGCGCTGGTAGAGCAGGCACGAGAGGCGCGCATCCGCCCCCTCGCCCGCCACATGGAACTGGTAGGTCTTGTGGCACGGCGGCAGCGCCATGCGGTCGAGCTCGGCGACGTTCCAGCCCTCGATGATGTGGCGGCGGCTACCCGGCGAGGCACGCAACGATTCGATCACCGCGGCGACCTGATTGATCCCCTCCCCCTTCTCGTAGAGCCCGTCGGGGCGGTAGCGAAAGGTGGGCCAGTCGACCCACTGCTTGCCATAGGCCGGGCCGAGATCGCCCCATGTGTCGGCGAAAGCCTCGTCCTCGGCGATCCGCTGGACGAAGTCCTCGAGAGCGATGGCATCGCCCGTCTCGCGGACATAGCGCGCGTGCGGCCACTCGTTCCAGATCTTCACCCCCTGCAGCACCAGCGGGCGGATGTTGGTCGAGCCGGTCAGGAACCACAGCAGCTCGCGCGTCGCGGTCTTCCAGTAGACGCGCTTGGTGGTGAGCAGCGGCATCGCCCCGCCCGCCAGATCGAATCGCAGCATCGCCCCGGCGAGGGAGCGCGTGCCCACCCCGGTTCGATCGACCCGCTCGCTGCCGGTTTCCCAGATCTGCCGCATGAGGTCGAGATATTGCTGTTCGGGATGCGGACCATCCGCCCCGCCGAAGGGAATCGCTGCGCTCGCCATGGCATCGACTATAGGGGCGCATTTGCCCGCTTGCCACTGTGCTCATCCCCACCTATAGGGCGCGCCTTGCCTCGACCCGCGCGGCGTTTTCGTCACGCGGGACCGACACGGTCGGGGAGTAGCTCAGCCTGGTAGAGCACTGTCTTCGGGAGGCAGGGGCCGGAGGTTCGAATCCTCTCTCCCCGACCATTTCTTCTGCAAAGCATTGAAAGAAAACCGCTTTCACCAACCCGGTGAGGCGGAGTGTTACGTGACGTGACACATGCCGGTTCACCGACCCGTTCGGAAAAGAACCTTTCAATGCCCAGGATCCCCTTCAGCATCCGCCGTTCCGGCCGCTACTATTTCCGCCGCCGTGCCCGTTTGCACAATGGCAAGGATATGACTGTAATCGTATCGCTTTCCACGTGCGATGCACAGGAGGCGCGGGAGCGCGCCGCTCTCCTCGCCGCGCAGTTCGACAAGGTCCGCCGCGCCGTGAACGCATATTTCAATCTCAACCAGACCCTCGAGCCCGCCATGATCAAGGGCCTGTTCGAGAACGAGCTGCGCCATTGCCTCGCCCAGTTCGTGGCCGAGTTCCACGACGAGTCCCGCGATCCGGCCGCACGCGTCGCCGAACACCGCACGATGGCGAGCGCGTTCGACATTTCGCAGCGGCCTGGGACGGGTAATGAGCTGACTGACGCTCAACGTGAAATGCTCGCAAAGGCCGGCCACGACGAACTGGCGGTCGAATGGGTCGCGGCTGACCTCGACCGGTTCTGCGGCAAGGACAGCATCGCGGATGAGGATCTCGAGCTCATGGCAGAAGGCCTTGGCCTTCAACCGACCCCCGCCGTAATCGGCAGGCTGCGGCACATTCACCTCCAGGCGCGCGCGGAAGCGCACCGGCTGGCGGCGCATTTTCTAGATGAGGACGTGCAGGCCGCGTTCGACCAGGAGGAAGTGCTGTTCGAAAAGCGCCGGAGGAATGGCGAGGCGCTCAGCTTTGCGCCGCCCGTGGCCTCGACAGGGGTGCCAGTCACCCCGCCCTCCCCTGCGCCAGGCTCCGACGTCCAGCTGAATACCGAGGCCTGCGTATTCATCACGCATCACTCAATGCGTTTCAGCGAAGCCATCCCGAAAATCCTCAAGCTCGCGCGGGCAGCCGGTCACTGGACGCGCGGGCTCGCCCAATACGAGCGCGTTCTGCGCACCTTCGCCTGGGTTACCGGCGACAAGCCGCTTGGCGATTACAATCACACGGACGTCGCCAAGTTCAAGAACGCCCTTCTCCAGATGCCGCGCGATTACCGGCCTTCGAAGGATTTCGACCGCCCGTTCGATGAGGTCGCGCAAGAGCTCAAGGTCACGCCCGCGAACGCCCGGTCGATCAACACGATCAAGCGCGATATGTCCTACATGAGCACCGCTTGCGACATCCTCGCCGAGGATGAATGGGCTCCAAGGGTGCCGAATACAAAGCCGCTCGATTTCGCCGGGGTGAAGTTCGGCAAGCATAAGAAAGTGTCGGCAAAGACAGCGCGGCCGGTCTGGACCCCGGCACACATGGAATGCCTGTTCTCAGCTCCCCTGTGGACCGGTGGCGGCGGACATCTGCACCGGCTCGACGCCGAGGTCGGCAACGAGGTCTACCAGGACGCGGCTTACTGGTTGCCGCTGCTCCTCTATTACACCCATGCCACGGTCAACGAGATCGCCGGGCTGCGGGTGGACGAGGTCAACATCGACGATGTGGTCCCCAACCTCGTGATCAAGAACAACGATATCCGCGCCGAGGACGGCGTCGATGGGGGCGAGAAGAACGAGAACCGCGGCCGTATGATCCCCCTCCACCCAGAGATCCTGCGTCTCGGTTTCCTCGATTACGTAAAGGCGATCCGCGCTGAAAAGCACGCCGCCCTCTTCCCCGAGCTGTATTTGAACGATGCCCGGGTCGGCGGGCACCAATTCCGCAATATCGCCTGGCGGCACATGGTGGATTGGATCGGCCAGCATATGTCGATCCCCACCAATCCGCATTCAGGCAAGTCCGCGGACATGCACTCGATCCGCGCATTGGGGTCGAGCTTCTACGCCAAGGCCGAGGTGCCGGACCTCATGCGGGCTGACGTGATGGGGCACGCGCGAACCGGAACCAATGCACTGCATTACTCGAAGCGGGCCGAGACGCACGGGGTTGACACGGTGCTTGCCGAGTATCGCGACTTCATGGCGAAGCATATCGATATCGCAACGACCCACCTCGCACCCCGCGCTCCTGCGCTTCTCCCCTTGAGGCATCGCTCGCGAACGGGGAAGCCCAAGCCGAAAACCTCATAGAAACTCGCTTGCCGGGGTCGTCGCCTGAGCGGCGACCCCGGGGCGTAATTTCCAGTGAGGTTCGGAATTGAGCGTAGGCTCTAGGCTTCAGCCGCCCCCGTCACCTCTGCACCGATCCGCTCAAGCATCTGCTCGGCAAGGCGTGCAACGGGCCGCGCTTGGTTCTGTCCCACTACGCGTCGGCGCATGGACCAGTCGCACATCTGGTAGACCATCGCGGTCTGGTCGATGTCGAAGACGCCCTGCGCCCGCCACCAGCTCAGGGCCACCATCGCCGTAAGGACGGTGTCCATCGCAACATGGCAGCCCAGCTCCTCCCATTCCTCCTCGGTTTGCGGCTTACCGACGGTCGGCTTCGAAGCAAACAGTTCGGCGGGGAAGCCGAGGCGAAGGCCGATCTCGCTGAGATGGGCCCACTGCCGGCCCTGACCCTTCAAGAGGAGGGCGAGGTCGGTGTGCGGTCGCAAGGTTCCGGGGCGCCACCGAGCTTCGGAGGAAAGCTGCGGCGGGAGGACCAAGCCGTGCTGCATGGCGGCAAGGTTTAGAAGCGGTAGTTCCGCCGCGAGACCGCCATAGGTCACGACCTTGGCCTGGGGACGCATCCGGAGGCAATGGAAGAGCGCATCGACCACCCCCTTCTCGTCTCCGCGGTCCTGCTGCGTCCAGATACGGATCCCGAGCGGGTCGATCTTGCCGTCGTTCGCGATCGAGAGGTGAAGCGCAGCGGCCGCGTAGATGCGCCTCGTAGCCTGACGGTGGCGTTTCGCCCCGCCGCGCTCATGCTCGCCCGCGCCGACCGGATCGATCGAGCGGTAGGCTTCGTGCAGCTGTTCGTCCCATTCGGACTCGGTATCGATGAAAACAAGTTCAGTCATAATCATTTTCCTTTCATGGGTTGGACCCGCCAACCCTGCTTCCCCTCAAGCTGGGGGACTTCGTGTTCGGTGATGCTGGAGGCTCGCCGCCGGCACGGCGGCGTCAGAACGGCAGTGGCCGCGCCTTCTCGAGCGCGTGCCAGGCGCGGAACGCTGCGATGAAGGTGCGCGCGTCGTCGACCTCGCAGAACGCGCAGACGAAGTTCGCCCAAAGCGACTGCGCCGCCGCTGGAGCGTGCCGGCAACGTTCGGCGAGCAAGGCGCCTTGACGAGGCAACCGCAGGTCGAGCCGATTGGCGAGGTCCTCGATCTGCTCGTCCGCGCAATCAATCACCTGGATCGCTACTCGGTTGGTCTGCCGGGCGATGAACCCGACGTCCGCCTCGCAGTCCGTGCCAGCAGTGAGCGCCTCGCGCAGATCGTGGGGACCGGGGGCGGCCCCTCGGATTATGAGCGTTGCGCCCGCCGGGATCCGGCGGGCGAGCCCGGCGAGGATCTCCTTCCGCGGCAGCCCGCGTCCGAAGGCCTTGTGATCGAGTTCGAATTGCAGCTCGTCCTCGCCCACACGGCGGGCGGTGAACAGGGCGATGGCACGGATGTCGAAGGGCGCATCGGTGTTCGCCTCCTCGCGGACGATGGTCGCCGCGCACAGCACGGGCGGGTGATTGGTCGGCGGCATTTCTGTATGCTCCTTGTCCTGAACGAACGCGGGCGGCGCTCCTCGAGGGAGTGCCGCCCGCGCAGGTCGTTTGATAATGATGGAAGGTTGGTGGCTCTGGTCGGTGCCGTCAGCCCAGCGGTTCGAGGTGGAGCTCCCACGAGCCAAGAGGGAAGCACCCGGTGTCCTTGACCAGCTCGAACATGCGGCGCTCGAGATCAGCCCATGCGCGATCGATGCCGTTACCGTTCCGCGCAAGACGCGGCACGGGCCGTTCGACGAGTTCGCCCTTGCCATCGATACCGAAGGCCTTCGAGCGATCGGCCGCGACGAGGATGAGGGCTCCGCCATCCTCCAAGAGGCACGGCTCGACCCTGCCGATCTCGACCCCGGCAGGCACGGGTCGGAACAGGGTCATACCCGTGCAGACCGGCATGTTCGCATCTACGAAGGTCACAATGAGCATGGGTCGACCGGCGCGCTGCACGGAGCTGGCGAGCACAGGGAGGTGTTCGCGCAGCGCCCCGTTCATGGCTGCTATCGCGAAGTTGATGCCATCGAGCGGCTCGTAGGAGGACGGGTTCGGCTGAATCATGGCTCGTGGGAGAACATGGATAAGCGACAGGCGGGGACAGACCCCGCCGAGGTTCAGGTGACGCATTCTGTATTTCCTTTTCTGGTGACGGCCTGCCCCTTGCGGGCGGACCGGAGCCCTTTTCCCTTCTCTGAAGGAGGCTCTCTTCACCTGCTGACAGGCAGGAACGGGGCCGCGCTGACGCGCTGCCCCGCCCTTCTCTTCGACGCGTTCAGCGGACGCGGCCAAACTACCGTTTCAGCAATGGCGCTCGTGCCAGGTCACTGGCGTCTTGCTCACCCGCACGCGAGGGAAGTGCCGCGAGATCCAGCTCTCCTCGTAGTCGGACTGGAACGCGCTGACCTCGATCGACCAGCCTTTCCGGGACCAGTCGAAGCGATAGCCGCGACGCTTGAGCTCGGAGCGTGCCTGATAGGTGTCGCCCTCGGCATCGACCCGGACGGTTGTCGTCCGCGCATTGGCAAGCGCCTCGGCGAGCACGGTCCGACCATTGGGCAGGCAGGTGGCCGCGAGGTTCACGAGGGCCGTGACATCGTCGCCGGCAGTGTGCGCCTTGGGCGCGAACAGGCCCTGCTGCATCAGCAGGTGTCCGAGCGCGCGACCGTCGTAGCCGTGCTCGAGCCAGTCGATGTCGGTAAGGCTGCAGACCCACGGCAGGTGCGCGATACCGGGGAGCAAGCGCCGGACAAAGCCCGCGTCGAACTTCGCGCCATGGGCGAGCACCGCGTCTGCCCGCCCGATGAAGG
This sequence comes from Porphyrobacter sp., assembly GCA_016125555.1. Lineage (GTDB taxonomy): Bacteria > Pseudomonadota > Alphaproteobacteria > Sphingomonadales > Sphingomonadaceae > Erythrobacter. The sequence continues at coordinate 2,170 of WGLN01000012.1, read as the reverse complement.
CGGTGAGCTTGTCTTCATCGATCGCCTTGCCTGCGAGCCGCTCGTCGGTCAGCCCGGTGAGCTTCGTGATCCTCGCTGGCAACGGCCGGCCCGGGTCCTGCAAGGCGTAAGCCTTGTCCAGGATCTTCACGATCCGACCCTCGCAATCGGTCTGCACCAGCGCGACCGCTATCTCGATCACGCTGTCGGTCTCAGGGTCCAGGCCATCGGTCTCGGTATCGAGCAGGGCGAGCACCGGTCCCTCGCCGCCAATCGCGTTCGTGATCGGCCATTTATCGAGCGGCGCAATCCGCCGCAGGATGCGCACGTCGCTGTCCGTCCGATCTTCATCCGTGCAGGGTTCGGCCTTCTGGCCGCTATCGTCATTCAAGCTGTTCATTTGTCGCCTCGTTTCAACGAGGCCGGTCCGAAGGGACCTTTTCCCTTCTCTTCACCGACCTCGCACGGAGACGATGGAAAGGGTCTTTTCCCACTGCGGATGCATGCGAAGGCGTTTGACGGCCTTGGATACACATCGTGCCGTCGTTTGAGGATGAGCTTGCGTTACGGTTGACTTGGCGCATCAATAATGTGCACGTCGGAGCCAGTGAAAAACCCTTGGCCGACAAGTTCTTGTTGGCCTATCTGTCGGCCATGAACCCCGTAGAGATCGCAGACGCCATCACCGAACTCGCCCAAGAGCCGTTCGACGCGGCAGAGTTCCCGTTCCAGTTCCTCACCGCTTTCGGCAACAAGAAGACCGCGATCGATCGCCTTCGCAAGGGCAACACCAACCATTCGGACATCGAGGGCGGCGTCCTCCAGCGCAGCAATATCCATATCGCCACCTGCGCTTCCGGTGAGGTCGCCGCGACGCTCGATGCGCTGCGCGACAGCCCGAAGACCAAGAGCCAGAAGGCGCGCTTCATCCTCGTCACCGACGGGCAGGACCTACAGGCCGAGGATCTGACCACCGGCGAGACGATCGCCTGCGAATACGCCAAGCTCCCCGATTGCTTCGGCTTCCTCCTCCCCCTCGCCGGGATCACCACGGTCAAGCAGGTTCGCGAGAGCACTTTCGACATCCGCGCCACCGGGCGCCTCAACAAGCTCTACGTCACGCTCCTTCAGGACAATCCCGACTGGGCCTCGGCCGATCGCCGAGCCGACATGAACCACTTCATGGCCCGGCTGATCTTCTGCTTCTTCGCCGAGGACACCGACATCTTCCACGCCGGTTACAAGTTCACCGAGACGGTCGAGCGGATGAGCGGCGGCGGGGCGGACAACACCCATGAGGTGATCGAGGAACTGTTCCGCGCCATGAACACGCCGATTGCCAAACGCAAGGAGGCGGGCATCAAGCCGTGGGCCGACGGCTTTCCCTACGTGAACGGCCAGCTTTTCAGCGGCAGCATCGACGTGCCGCGCTTCAGCAAGATTGCCCGCTCCTACCTCATCCACATCGGCAATCTCGACTGGACCAAGATCAACCCCGACATCTTCGGCTCGATGATCCAGGCGGTTGCCGACGACGAGGAGCGCGGCGCGCTTGGCATGCATTACACCAGCGTGCCGAACATCCTGAAGGTGCTGAACCCGCTGTTCCTCGACGATCTGCGCGCGAAGCTGGAGGAGGCGGGTGACAATGCGCGCAAGCTGCTCAACCTGCGCAATCGCATGGCCAAGATCCGGGTGTTCGATCCCGCCTGCGGCAGCGGCAACTTCCTCGTTATCGCATACAAGGAGATGCGGGCGATCGAGGCCGAGATCAACAAGCGGCGCGGCGAGCCCGATCGGCGTAGCGAGATCCCGCTCACCAACTTCCGCGGCATCGAACTGCGCGACTTCCCGGCCGAGATTGCACGCCTCGCGCTGATCATCGCCGAATACCAGTGCGATGTGCTCTATCGCGGCCAGAAGGAGGCGCTGGCCGAGTTCCTGCCATTGGACAGCCAGAACTGGATCACTTGTGGGAATGCCCTTGATATTGACTGGCTAAGCGTATGTCCCCCCACCGGCACTGGGGTGAAGCTACAAGGCGATGACTTGTTGTTGCCCCTTAATTCCCGGACAGTTCCTCACTGGTTGATTGGGTGATGTATTCGCGCGGGGCGAGGTAGCCAAGGGCGCGATGCGGGTGGACGGTGTTGTAGTGGTGGAACCAGCTGGGCAGCTGTTTGATCACGGC
>WGLN01000004.1 GCA_016125555.1 Porphyrobacter sp. | reverse complement strand
TCAAGATATGCTTTTGCCGGACTGGCACGCAGTGGCTGTGCATCGCGCCAGATCCTCAGCGCTGCCGCCGAGGGTTTGCGCGTTCTGGTCGGCTCGGGACCGTCGGTAGTCGCAGAACCTGAAAAGAGCGAGCTTACGTCGACGCCTTCACTCGCCAGAGCAGCAAGCACGCTCTGCTGATCGCATCCCGCGAAGCAGTGGAAGAGGATGGCCTTTTGGCCGAGCGTCACACCGAGGGACGGCGTGCGGTCATCATGCGCGGGGCAACAAGCCATGCCCTTTGTGCCGGACCATTTGCCCCCTCGCGATTCGCAAATACGACGAGCGGTCTCGGCAAGCGACCGGTTGGGATGAGTTTGGACAGACAGGGACATGCGAGCTCCTCAGCATGCAAAGTGGCCCCCTCATCAGCGTTCCTCTCCTCTCCCAAAGGAAGGCATTCGCTGCTTTCCTACAGGCATGTGTTCTATTTATGTTCTATCGGGATTCGAATCAATGGAGCACCACTCGAGATGACCTGCCTCAATCGTCGGACCGCGATAGCGGTCGCCTGTTTGGGAATGATCGCGACCTCCTCCCAGCAAGTCCGCGCCCAGGATTTCACCTTGTTCGAGCACGCGATCGTTCCACCGGAGACGGACCAGCAGCCGGCAAGGGAATATCTTCCTGCAATCTACCAAGCCGGGCCAGCAATCGTATCCTACCGGGAGGGCCTGTATATGGCGGCGATAGCCGAGGCTGAACGCCGTTACGGGCTTCCGACCAACCTGCTTCGTGCTCTTATCTGGGCTGAGTCCCGCTTCAATCCGATGGCTGTTAGTCCAGCCGGTGCTGCCGGGCTGGCTCAGCTTATGCCGGCCACGGCGAGAGAACTGGGCGTCCGGAACCGTCATGACCCTCTTGCATCGATCGACGGTGGCGCCAGGTACCTTCGCGATATGTTAGACCGGTTCGACGCAGTCCACCTGGCCTTGGCTGCTTACAATGCTGGCCCGGGTGCCGTCTCCCGATCACGCGGCATTCCCAACAATGGTGAAACGCCGCAATATGTCCGGTCTGTGTTGGGACGTTGGCAAGCAATTGGTACGTACAATTGACGAAACTACCTGATTTCCGGCTATTGTCTGAAATCATGTGCCGGAATGAAGACGGACAACGCCAGTGAGTGAGACCCCCGGTGAGCCGTTCGACTTTCGCAAGTCGTTGAAGGTACAGAAGCGCCGGAAGCTCAGAAAGGAGATCGCGTTGGGTTTGGGAGCATTCGCGATCGTATTTGCTGGAGGGATGCTGGCACTCAACTGGCCAGTCCATGATGCCAGCCTTGCTAACGATGATCAGCAGCCTCAAACTCAATTCCAGCAAGCGAGCTCCCCGCAATTCGACGTCTGCGGATCGATCCGGCGCACATGCGTCGTGGATGGAGATACTTTCTGGCTCAATGGCGTGAAGATCCGGATTGCCGACATCGACACTCCCGAGATCAGCGAGCCTCGCTGCGACTATGAGTACCAACTCGGCATGCGTGCGACGTACCGCCTTGTCGAATTGCTCAATGACGGGCCCTTTGAACTGACGACTATCGGGAGCAGAGATGAGGATCAGTACGGTCGCAAATTGCGGGTTGTAACGCGCGGCGGCCGCTCGCTTGGCGATCAGCTGGTCAGCGAAGGGCTGGCGCGGACCTGGACCGGGAGACGTGAGCCATGGTGCTGAACCGCGATCAGGAATTGTGGGCCGTCGCACTCTGGGTCGAAAAGAACCATGGCGAAGAGGGAACCGCTTATATCGCGCAGCAAATCCAGCGGCTATCCAACGAAGGGGACGAGGCAGGCATAGCAACGTGGAAGACTGTTGCTGAACGCTTCGATCAACTAAGCTGCCAAAGCTCTACGAACTGAGGCTCGGCACGATGCGGAATTGGCTTCGGATCTGGGGCATCAGAATTGAGTTCGCCGTGCTGGCGTCAGTGTCCCTGATAGGGCTGATCCTGAGCCTTCAATCCTGCATTGGCTGAGAAGAAATTCGATCTCCCGATCAACCCTTCGCAAACTTCCCCATGATGACCTTTCCTCCTGTCCGCAGCTCATCGAGGTAGTCGCTCCACCATTGAGCCATTCGCACGCGCTCGTCCCAATGCTTGCCGCGATGGTAGATGCCACGCACAACATTGCTGTCGCCATGTGCCAGGGCACGCTCGATCGCGTCGGGATTCCAAAGGCCCGACTCGTTCAGGAATGTCGATGCTGTCGCCCGGAGTCCATGAGCGGTGACTTCTTCCTTCGAATATCCCATGCGACGGAATGCGGCATTGAGCGTGTTTTCACTCATGGGACGCTTGGAGCTGCGCGCAGATGGGAAAACATATCCTTCGCGGCCGAGCATCTCGGCCAGATCAGTGAGATAGCCTCTAACCTGCTTGGAAAGCGGGACAGCATGCGCTCGGCGCGCTTTCATTTTACCGGCAGGGATCTTCCAGACCCCATCGACGATGTCGATCTCATGCCATTCGGCGTGCCGGAGTTCGCCGGGGCGTACGAACACATGCGGCGCTATCTGCAAAGCTAACTTCGTCACCATGTAGCCAGTGAAGTCGTCGATTGCGCGCAGCAGTCCGCCTAGCTCGGTGGGCTCGAGGATTGCTGCATAATGCGTGGCTCTCGGCGTTACGAGAGCGCCCTTCAGCATACTGGTCGGATCGGATTTGCAGCGGGTGGTAGCAACACCGTAGCGAAACACGCGGCCTGCGAACGAGCGGCATTTCTTCGCAGTCTCGTGCTTACCAGTGGCTTCCAGTCGTTTGAGAGGAGCCAGGACTTCGAACGGCTCGATCTCGTCGATGGGTCTGTTCCCGATGGCAGGCGCAAGCTTGTCGAGGAAATAATTGGCCTTGACGATCGTGCCATCGGCGCGGCCATTCTGGACCATCATCTGTTCAATATACTCACGTGCGACTGCCTCGAACGTCTGTGCAGAAAGAAACTCTGCGCGGATTTTCCGCTTCCGCTTCTCAAAGGCCGGGTCGCCCCCAGAAGCAACAGCTCGTCGTGCCTCGTAGGCCGCGTCTCGCGCTTGCTTGAGGCTGGTGTCGGGATAGCTGCCGATGCAGAGCTTCTTTTGCGCGCCGCCGATCCGGTATCGGAATCGCCAAAGTTTGCCGCCGGTCGGCGTGACCTCAACATATAGGCCGCGCTCATCGGTTACCTTGTACGGCTTATCCTTGGGCTTGAGTGCGCGGAGGCGAGTATCTGTCAGCGGCATGTGGGGGCCTTTTCATCTGGGCCTTTGCGAAACGGCCTCAAAAGGCCCACAAAAGTGTCTGGAACCCCCGAGAACAGGCGGGACGATCCGGAACGATCCAAGGGCCAAATCCCTAGGATTTCTGCGGGTTTTATAGATTATTTGGGAGAACGTGAGAAGAACAAATGGTGCCCAGAAGAGGACTCGAACCTCCACGCCCTTGCGAGCGCCGCCACCTGAAGACGGTGCGTCTACCAATTCCGCCATCTGGGCACGGATGCTTCCGGTCGTCGTCGCCGGAGGCTGGGTAGGCGCGGGCCTTTAGCGAGGGGTTGGGGCTCCTGTCAACGCAAACCTCGCGGCTCTCGCGTGGCTTGTTCCGGGCGGCGCGCCCGACGGGCGCATTGCGCACTTGGTGTCATAGCGGGTCTTGCCCGCGCCGGCACATTGCCGCATGGCGCTTGCGCAAACCCCGGAGCCAGCAAGAGCAAGACACCATGCCCACCTCCTCCCCGCTTTCCGGCCAGCTTGTCACCCTCTTCGGCGGCAGCGGCTTTATCGGCAACTACGTCGCCCAGAGCCTGCTCGAGCGCGGCGCGCGGCTGCGGCTCGCGAGCCGCAGCCCGCAGAAGGGATTCGCGCTGAAGCCACTCGCCAATCTCGGGCAGCTTCAGTTCATGCCCTGCGACATCACCCGCGAGAGCCATGTCGCCGCCGCGCTCGAAGGCGCGGACTTCGCGGTCAACCTCGTCGGCGCCTTCTCGGGCAATCTCGACGCGCTGATGGGTGAGGCGCCGGGCACCATCGGCCGGATCGCCGCCGAAAAGGGCGTGAAGGCGCTGGTGCACCTCAGCGCCATCGGCGAGGACGCCTCTTCGAGCGCAGCCTATGCCCGCAGCAAGGCCAAGGGGGAGGAACGGGTCCGCACCGCCTTCCCGCAGGCGACCGTGCTGCGCCCCTCGATCGTGTTCGGCAAGGACGACAACTTCCTCAATCTTTTTGCCGGCATGATCGAGCTGTTCCCCGTTCTCCCGGTGTTCGCCCCCGATGTGAAGCTTCAACTGGTTTATGTCGATGACGTCGCCGAGGCGGTGGCGGTGGCCTTGGAGAACCCGCGGAAGCACGGCGGGCAGACCTACGAGCTGGGCGGGCCTGAACGGCTGACGATGATGCAGATCCACGAGCGGATCGCCGCCGCGCAGGGCCGCAAGCGGCACTTCATCGCCATGCCCGACGGGATGTCCGCAGCCTTCGCCGCACTTCCGGGCACCCCGATGAGCCGCGACCAATGGACGCTGCTCAAGGCGGGCAACGTGGTGTCCGAAGACGCGCGCACGCTCGCCGATCTGGGAATTACGGCGAAGCCCCTCGGCCTGTTCCTCGACGCGTGGATGCTGCGCTACCGCAAACACGGGCGCTTCGGTGCGGCCAACGAGCGCGCCCGAACCCGCTGAGCCCGTCGATCAGAGCGCCTGCCGGTAGAGCGCCAGCAGCTCCGCCTCGCCCTTTGCCGCCGCCGCGGCGTCGTAGGCGGGGCTGTCGGGCACCATCCATCCGTGGTCGGCGGGGTAGACTTCGACCTTGGCGGGAACACCGGCGGCCTCGGCGGCTGCCGCAAAGACCTCCTTGGCCTGCGGGTCCTGAGCGTCGTCGTTCTGCGCGACCGCGATGAGCAGCGCGGCGTCGACCTTGTCCAACACCTTGTGAGGGCTCATCGGATTGTCCTCGCGCACCAGTCCGCCGCCGTGAAAGCTTGCGGCGGCCTTGATCCGCGAAGGCACTGCAGCCGCGCTCCAGATGGTGAAGGGACCGCCCATGCAATAGCCCTGCGTGCCGATACCCTGCGCCTGATCGACCCCCTTCTGCCGGTCCAGCCAGTCGACCGAGGCTTCGGCATCGCGCATGATCGCCGCCGCATCGAGCTTCGCGCGCCACGGCCCGACCTTCTTGAAGCCGCCATCGGAAATGAAGGTCGCGAAATCGGCGAACTGCTCGCCGGTGACGTCGCGGTAATAGGGGTTCACCACGAGGACCGCGTAGCCTTCGCCTGCCAGCCGACGCGCCATGTTGCGCTTGGCCTCGCGGATCGAGGCGATGTCGGGCCACAGGATCACGCCGGGGTGATTGCCCTTCTCCGGCTGGACGAAGAAGCCGTCCAAGCGCCCGTCTGCGGTCTCGAAATTGACCCCGCGTTCGGTGAGGCCCGGGACGGTGTTCTGCGCATTTCCGGCGCCTTCGCCCGAGGCGCAGGCCGCCACCGCCGCCGCGCCGCTCAGCGCGCCGAACTGGCGGCGGCTCAATGCGGTCCTCGCCCACTCGCCCAGCTTCGCTTCATCGCACATTGCCTGTCTCCTCTTGTCCCCTCTGCCCCCTGATAGGCGGTGCCGGCGGGCATGGACAAGTGCGATTTCCCGCGGCAACATGGGTGAAGAGAGAACGGGGAGAATGGGATCCATGAGCGTCATGCGCTGGGGGCTGAGTGCCGCCTTGTTGCTTGCTGCGGGCACGCTTGCCAATTGCGGGCAGATTTTCGGGACGGGTGAGGGCGGCGTGACCGGCGCCATGCTGACCGGCGCGGACGGGGATACCGCCAACTGGATCAGCCACGGGCGCACCTATTCCGAACAGCGCTTTTCGCCGCTCGACCAGGTCAATCGCGAGACCGTGGGCAAGCTCGGTCTCGCCTGGTTCGCCGACATGGATACCGCGCGCGGTCAGGAAGCGACGCCGCTGGTGATCGACGGGAAGCTCTACCTCACCACCGCGTGGAGCAAGGTGAAGGCCTTCGACGCGGCGACCGGCGCCAAGCTGTGGGAATACGACCCGAAGGTGCCCGGAGAGACCGCGGTCAAGGCGTGCTGCGATGTCGTCAACCGCGGGCTGGCGGCGTGGGGCGACAAGCTGTTCCTCGGCACGCTCGACGGGCGGCTGGTGGCGCTCGACCGCGACACCGGCACGGTCGCATGGGAAAAGGCCACCACCGACCCGGCAAAGAGCTACACCATCACCGGCGCGCCGCGCGTGATCGACGGGAAGGTGATCATCGGCAACGGCGGCGCCGAATTCGGGGTGCGCGGCTTCGTCGCCGCCTATTCGGCCGAAGACGGCAAGGAATTGTGGAAGTTCTACACCGTGCCCGATGGCAAGCAGGGCGAAGATGCGCCCGCTTACCTTCAGAAGGCCGCGGAAACCTGGAACATGGACGTGCTCGGCCAGTCCGAAGCGATCGGGGGCGGAGGCACGGTGTGGGATTCGATGGCCTATGATCCCGATCTCGACCTGCTCTACATCGGGGTGGGCAACGGGAGCCCCTGGAACCGCGCCTATCGCTCGCCCGGTCCGGACGGGACGGGTGAGGGCGACAATCTCTACCTGTCCAGCATCGTCGCGATCCGGCCCGAGACCGGCGAATATGTCTGGCACTACCAGACCACCCCGGGGGAAACCTGGGACTTCACCGCCACCCAGCACATCATCCTCGCCGACCTCGAGATCGGCGGGAAGATGCGCAAGGTGCTGATGCAGGCACCCAAGAACGGCTTCTTCTACGTCATCGACCGCGAAACCGGCGAACTGATCTCGGGCAAGCCCTATATCCCGATCAACTGGGCGACCGGGCTCGATGCCAAGGGGCGGCCGATCGAGAACCCCGAAACCCGCGTCGACCGGACCGGCAAGCCCGCACTGGTGCTGCCGGGGCCGCTGGGCGGGCACAACTGGCACCCGATGGCCTTCAGCCCCAAGGAAGGCCTCGTCTACATCCCCGCCTTCGAAGCGGCGACGCTTTATGTCCCCCAGGCGGGGTGGAAGCCCGATACGGCGCGCGGCTTCAATGTCGGCTTCGATCTCGGCGCGGGCGCGCTGCCGCCCGATCTCGGCTTCCGCAAGCAGGTCTATGGCACGGTCAAGGGCAAGCTGATGGCCTGGGATCCGATCAAGCAGGAAGCACGCTGGACGGTCGAATTCCCCGGGCCGTGGAACGGCGGATTGCTGGCGACCGGAGGGGGGCTCGTGTTCCAGGGCAATTCGGGCAGCGAATTCGCCGCCTATGACGCCGCCGACGGCAAGAAGCTGTGGAGCTTCGCCGCGCAGACCGGCATCGTCGCGCCGCCGGTCACCTACACCGTCAATGGCGAGCAATATGTCGCGGTGCTGGCCGGCTGGGGCGGCGCCTATGCGATTACCGCCGACGGCGACCTCATCAACCACCAGGGCCCGGTGCGCAACCTCTCGCGACTGCTGGTGTTCAAGCTGGGCGGCACCGCCAAGCTGCCGCCCGCGCCGCCGCTCGCCGAACTGCCGCTCGACCCGCCGCCGAGCCGCGCCTCGGCGGAGATGATCGCGCTCGGACAGGCGAAATACGGCCGTTACTGCGCGGTGTGCCACGCGCCCGGCGCGGTCGGGTCGACCGAGCTGCCCGACCTGAGGCGTTCGGGCGCGCTCGGCGATGCCAAGGCATGGCAGGCCGTCGTCTACGACGGCATCCTCAAGGACAACGGCATGGTGAGCTTCTCGCCCTCGCTGTCGAAGGAGGAGGTCGAGGCGATCCGCGCCTATGTGATCAAGCGCGCCAACGAGGACAAAGCGATCGAGGGCGCGAAAAAGGTGGCGCGGCGGTGACGCCTAGCCCCTGAACACCACCGTCCGGCTGCCGTTCATCAGCACGCGTTCCTGCGCGAACAGCCGCACCGCCTCGGCCAGCACGCGGCGCTCGATGTCGCGGCCCTTGCGCACGAGGTCTGCCGGGCTGTCGGCATGGGTGATGCGCTCGACGTCCTGGTGGATGATCGGGCCTTCGTCCAAGTCGGCGGTGACGAAATGCGCGGTCGCGCCGATGATCTTCACCCCGCGCGCGTACGCCTGGTGGTAGGGCCGCGCGCCCTTGAAACCGGGGAGGAAGGAGTGGTGGATGTTGATCGCGCGGCCCGCGAAATGGGCCGAAAGATCGTCCGAGAAGACCTGCATGTAACGCGCCAGCACCACCAGTTCCGCGCCGCTCTCCGCCGCCAGCGCCTTCAGCCGGGCCTCCGCCTCGGGCTTGGTGTCGGGGGTGACGGGAATGTGGTGGAAGGGGATGTCGCCGATATCCACCCGGATCGCGGCGTCGCGCGGGTGGTTCGAGACGATCGCCACCGGATCGATCCCCAGCTCCCCCGTGCGCCAGCGATAGATCAGGTCGACGAGGCAGTGATCGAACTTGCTGACCATGATGATGGTGCGGCGCGGACGGCCCTCCGCCGCCATCTTCCACTCCATCGCGAATTCTTGCGCCAGCCCGGCAAACTCGGCCCGCAGACCCTCGGCGGTGGACCCGTCGGGACCGAAGACCACGCGCATGAAGAACCGGTCGGTCCCGCCCGCCTCGGCGCGATCGTTGAACTGCTGCGCGTCGAGGATGTTGCACCCTCGCTCGAACAGGAAGCCGGTAACCCGCGCGGTGATGCCGGGCCGGTCGGGGCAGGCGAGGGTGAGGACGAGGGGCTGGGTCATTGCTTGCCTTCTTCGCGAACCCGCTGACGTTGCGCAATCCACCAGTCGCATTGCTCCGGCGTGTAGCCGTAGAGAAGACCTTCCCGGCGTTCGTGCTCGTCTGTCCACGGCCCGTTCGAGTTCGTCAGCTCCCACATCGCCTCGATGCGGTGCTCCTCTCCCGGCATGGCGAAGAACACGTGGTGCCAGCGTTCGACCTTTATGTCTGGCCAGATGTTCGGTCGGAAGCGGTCTACGCGCAGGATGTGGCCTGCCACGACGTGGCGGTCGAACATCCGGAAATATCGCAGCACGCAGTCCGGCCAGAAACCCTCGCCCTCCGAGAAATGGGCAAGCGGCTTTCGCCCGGCCAGCATCAGCCCCAATTCACGGTTGGTGTGGATGAGGTAGGGCGGCTCCTCCACCTTACCGCGCCAGCGCGGCCTCGCACTGTTCCATCAGGGCGGCGATGATGTCGGCGGCGGGTTCTTCCTTGGTCACCATGCCGACCGATTGCCCCGCCATGACCGACCCGTTCTCGACATCGCCCTCGATCACCGCACGCCTGAGGGCGCCGGCCCAGAAGTGTTCGACCTCGAGCTGGGCGGCGGCCATGTCGACCTGGCCCGCGTCGAGCTTGGCCGCGATCTCGCGCTGCTTGGCGGTGAATTCCTCGGTGCCCTTGTTCTTCAATGCGCGCACCGGGATCACCGGCAGGCGTGGGTCGACCTGCACGGATGCGATGGCCTCGCGCGCGGAGGCGCGGAAGAAGGCCTTCTTGAAATCGGGGTGGGCAATGCTCTCGGTCGCGCAGGCGAAGCGGGTGCCGAGCTGCACGCCCGCCGCGCCCATTTCGAGGTAGGAGGCAATCGCCTCGCCCCGGCCGATGCCGCCGGCGACGAAGATCAGGTGATCGGCGCTGAGTTCGGGGAGGATCTCCTGCGCGAGCACAGAAGTCGAGACCGGGCCGATATGCCCGCCCGCTTCCATCCCCTCGATCACCAGCGCATCTGCGCCCGAACGCAGCAGTTTCTTGGCGAGCGCCAGTGTCGGCGCGAAGCAGATCACCTTGATGCCGCTGTCATCGGCCTTGATCGCCTCGACCGAGCCCTTGGGCGGGATGCCGCCCGCGAGCACCACATGGGTGACGCCATGCTTGCGGCACACCCCGATGAGGTCGAATAGCGCCGGGTGCATGGTGATGAGGTTGACGCCGAAGGGCTTGCCTGTGAGCGCCTTGGTCGCGGCGATTTCGGTGTCGAGCAGCTCGGGCGTCATCGCCCCGCAGGCGATCACGCCGAAACCGCCCGCGTTGCTGATCGCGGCGACGAGGTTGCGCTCCGACACCCAGCTCATCGCGCCGCACAGGATCGCGGTCTCGCAGCCGAGGAAGTCGGTGCCGCGCTTCATCAGGGCGGCGGTCTTGGGATAGGTGGCCATGGCGGCGGCGCTTAGTCGGTTGTCGGAGAATAGACAATCCGCACGGCATCGGCCGCCTGTTTGGCGAGGGTGACGGCGGAAGGCGCATCACCGGCGCGGGCGAGCGCGACGCCCATGCGGCGGTAAGGCCGGGTGACGGGCTTGCCGAAGAGCCTGACGTCGGTTTCGCCCAGCGTCAGCGCATCGGCCAGCCCCTCGAAGGCGAAGTCATCGCTGTCGCGGTCGGCGAGGATCACGGCGGAGGCGGCGGGGCGGGCGGCGATGCTACCGGGCACGGGCAGGCCGAGGATCGCGCGGGCGTGGAGGTCGAATTCGGTCAGGTCCTGGCTGGCGAGTGTCACCATGCCGGTGTCGTGCGGGCGGGGGGAAAGTTCGGAGAAGATCACCTCCTCGCCCTTGACGAAGAACTCGACGCCGTAGAGCCCCCAGCCGCGCCCTTCGCCTTGCAGCGCGGTGACGACCTTGGCGGACATGTCCTGCGCCTTGGCGAGCGCGGCGGCGCTCATGGCGGCGGGCTGCCAGCTTTCGCGGTAATCGCCGCGCTCCTGCCGGTGGCCGATCGGCGGGCAGAAGCTGATGCCGTCCTTGTGGCGGATCGTCAGCAGGGTAATTTCATAGTCGAAAGCGATGAACTGCTCGACGATCACCCGCGCCCGGTCGCCGCGCATGTTGGCCACGGCATAGTCCCACGCGGCCTCGAGCGCCTCCGGCCCGTCGACCTTGCTCTGGCCCTTGCCCGAGGAGGACATCACCGGCTTCATCACTAGCGGATAGCCGATGCGTTCGGCGATCGCCTCGCATTCGGCGAAGCTTGTCCCATAGCCGTATTGCGAGGTCACCAGCCCCAGCTCGCCCGCCGCCAGATCGCGGATCGCGTCGCGGTTCATGGTGAGTTGCGCCGCGCGGGCAGAGGGAACCACGGTGAAGCCTTCTGCCTCCAGATCGCCCAGCACCTCGGTGCGGATCGCTTCGATCTCCGGGACGATCAGGTCCGGGCGGTGCTTCTCCGCCGCCGCGCGCAGGGCATCGCCGTCGAGCATCGAGAACACCTCGCGCCCGTCGGCCATCTGCATGGCCGGGGCATCGTCATAGGAATCGCAGGCGATCACCCGCGTGCCGAGGCGCTTGGCGGCAATCACGAATTCGCGGCCCAGCTCGCCCGAACCGAGCAGCAGGATGGTGGCAATGTGGCTCATGTAGCGGCTTTACCCGCCGCCGCGCTCCGCGCCAACCGGCGATCACGGCACGCGGCGATGACCCGCCAGAGCGACCTGCCCGCCGCCGCCTGCGCGAGCGAGCACCAGGCCGAGTTCGGCCTCGCGCAAGGTCCAGTCGACGGTGCACTCGACCCGCGCGATGCCCGCACTGGCGGTGAGTTGCGGCGCGCGCTGCGAGGCAGGCACGGCGAGCGCCGCGAAAGTGCGGACCACGTCCTCGGCCCATTCGCGCGCGCTGCGCAGGCTCATCGCCGGCAGGAGCACCCCGAACCTTTCGCCATCCAGCTGCGCGAGTTCGTGATCGGCGAGCGCCATGGTCTCCAGATACTTGGCGAAACCCCACACCACCTCGTCGGCGGTGCGCTGGCCGTAGCGCAGCAGCAGCGCGCGCATCCCGTCGACCGCGAGGAGTGCAATCATCTGCCCGCCCCCGCAGGCCAGATGCCGCCTCAGGCTTGCGCAGAAGGCCTGGCGGTTCGCGAGCCCGGTGAGCGGGTCCGTGACGGCGCGATTGTAGAGCTCGCCTTCCAGCAGCCGCAGCCGCTGGACCGAGCGCAGCAGACACAATGCCCCTTCCGGTCGCGGCCCGGTCTCGGTGCTTTTGTCCGCCTTCTTCTCGGCAGCCCCGTGCATCGGGCGCAGGCTCAGCGCATACCAGCGCCGGCCGGGCAGCGCAGCGGCATCCTCGCCCGGCAGATCCCGGACCGGGAACTCGATCGCATCATTGCGCACCTCGCCCGCGAGTACTGCGGCGACATGCTCGCCAAGCAGCGCGGCGTAGTCGGGTTCGGCAAGGTCGGTGATATGCGGAAGCAGCAGGGCCGAACCGAAATCGGAGCCGAGTTGGGCGACATTGCCCGAAGCGTGGATGATGAAACCGCGCGCATCGAGCCTGATGACGATGTCGCCCGACGCTTCCTCGATCAAACCGTGCAGAACACGGCCTTCCACCTCACTCAGACCAATCTTCATGCCGACAGTGCCCCAGCGGTCCAACGAACAATTCGTCGACTCGCTCCTAGTCAGAACGATTTGATAGCTAACATGCGATGTTCGGAAACCATTATTCCCCTTTAATTCCTGAAAACATCCGTATCTATTGTTAGCTATGTAAGTTTACTAGACTAAGAAACGAATCACCTTTCGGTCTCGTTTACCATATTTTGCAAGCAGGGCAGCGTTTCCATACGTATTTAACGAAGTAGGTAGCCGTTTCTATCCTCGGGAACTTTGCGAGGTTATATCTCGATCATGATCCGGACCGCGGCAGGCGTGGTGCCGCATGCTTCCGCGATCCGGTTGCGGCAGTCCTCGATCAGTGCGCCGACGTCGGCGCTCGGACCCATGGTTTCCACGAGCTCGGAAGGCGCGACGCCGAGCGCCTCGGCGATCGCGTCGATGCGTTCCGGCAAGGGACGCGCCTTGCCCTTCTCCCAGGCCCACACGGTCGGCTTGCTGACCCCGAGCCGCGCGGCCACGTCGGCGAGCGTGAGGCCAGCCTCGCGCCGCAGCCGGTTGAGCCGCAGGCTCAGCCCTTCGCCGCTGCCCGTGACCGGCGCTGCGCTGGCGGGCGCGGGGGGAGCCTCGACCACCGGGACGCCCTGCAGCTGTGCCGCCGCCAATGCGCCGGCACCGAGCGGTGCAGCGAAAGTGCAGCCGTAAAGACGCGCACTACGCCAGGCAATCCGCGCCTCCACCCGACCCGCTTCGGGCAGGACGAAGGCCAGTTCCTCGCCTGGCTCGAGCGCGACGGCAGTTTCAATCAGCAGGCCCGCGGCGGATATGTTGTGGATCGTGACGTTGGCCGCCTCGCCATCGGCGGTGACGCCGCTGGTTTCCAGCGTCAACGCGCGCCGGGGGGCGGCACGCCGGTCTTGCCCGCGTGCCGGGGTATCAATGTGGGCCTTGATGGCCATAGGTGCGACTCCGCTTGTTCTTCCGCCGTCTCGCGGGCGGGCAGAGTCCTCGCCATCTACTTAAGCAGATGTAACCAAAAAAGGTTAATGTCGGTGAAGCGGGCTTCCGGTCAGCTAACCGCATCGAGCCCGTAAGCGGTGTGCAGGACGCGCACCGCGAGTTCGGTTTCGTCCTCGTCGATCATCACGCTGATCTTGATCTCGCTGGTGGAGATCGCCTGAATGTTGATGCCGCGATCCGACAGCGCGCGGAACATCGTGCTGGCGACGCCCGCGTGGCTCTTCATGCCGACGCCGACGACGCTGATCTTGGCGATCTTGCTGTCGGTGATGATGCGGTTGAAGCCGATTTCGCCGCGCCGGTCTTCCAGGAGCGCCTGTGCCCGCGCGAGATCCGATTGCGGCACGGTGAAGGTCACGTCGGTCTCGCCCTTGTCGCGGCCGACGTTCTGGATGATCATGTCGACGTTGATCGAGGCTGCGGCGAGCGGTTCGAAGATGTTGGCGACTGCCCCGGGCCGGTCGGGCACGCGGGTGAGGATGATCTTGGCCTCGTTCTTGTCATGCGCGATGCCGGTCACAAGCTGGCGTTCCATTTCACCCTTCTCCACCAGTTCTTCCATTTCCTCTTCGGACACGATCAGCGTGCCCGGCAAGTCGTCCGCAGGCGGCGCGTCCTCGCCGAGGAAGCTCGAGAGCACCTGCACCCGCACGCCTTCCTTCATCGCGAGGCCCACCGAGCGGGTCTGGAGCACCTTGGCCCCGACGCTCGCCAGTTCGAGCATTTCCTCGTAGGTCACCGCCTTCTGCTTCTTCGCCTTGGCGACGATGCGCGGATCGGTGGTGTAGACCCCGTCGACATCGGTGTAGATGTCGCAGCGGTCGGCCTTGACCGCCGCTGCCACCGCCACCGCCGAGGTGTCCGACCCGCCGCGCCCGAGGGTGGTGACGCGGCCGTCCTCGGCAACGCCCTGGAAGCCCGGGATGACCGCGATCTCGCCCGCCTCCATCGACGCGATCAGTTCGGGCGCGTCGACTGTCTCGATCCGCGCCTTGGCATGAGCCTCGATGGTGCGAATCGGCAATTGCCAGCCGAGCCAGCTGCGCGCCTTGCACCCCAGCGCCTGAAGCGTGAGCGCGAGGAGGCCGCTCGTCACCTGTTCGCCGCTCGCCACCACGACGTCGTATTCGGCCGGATCGTAGAGCGGGTTGGCTTCGCGGCAGAAATTGACGAGGCGATCGGTCTCGCCCGCCATCGCGCTGACCACGACAGCCACCTGGTCGCCGCGGGCGGCCTGCGCGCGCACGATGCCCGCAACGCGGCGGATGCGCTCCGTCCCGGCCATCGAGGTCCCGCCGAATTTCATCACGATCCGCGCCAAGAGAGGATGCTCCCGCTGGTGACTGTCCGTGGCGGCTGTTAAGGGGCGTTCATGGGAAACGCAAACGTCTCAGATGTAACCATCCGTCCCGAGGAAGCCGATTTCTTCGCGAAGCTGGCGCGCGACTGGTGGAACCCCAGAGGGCCGATGGCGAGCCTGCATCAGGTGAACCCGGTGCGGCTGGCGTTCATTCGCGACAGCATCGACGCGCATTGGCCCGATGCGGAGCGCGAGGCGAAGCCGCTGGCGGGCAAGGCCGCGCTCGATATCGGCTGCGGCGCGGGGCTTTTGTGCGAACCGCTGGCGCGGCTCGGCGCCGATGTGACGGGCGTCGATGCGGCGGCGGAAAACGTCGCGGCCGCGAGTGCCCACGCCGAAGCGATGGGGCTCGACATCCGCTACATGGCGGGGGAAGTTGCGGGGCTCGACATCGGCACTTTCGATCTCGTCACCTGCGTCGAGGTGATCGAGCACGTCGCCGACAAGCGCGCCTTTCTGCGCGATGTGGCGGCGCGGCTGGCGCCCGACGGATTGCTCGTCATGTCGACCCCCAACCGCACTGCCGCGAGCCGGGTGCTGCTGGTCGGCGCGGCGGAGGCGGTGGGCTATGTCCCCAAGGGCACGCACGACTGGAACGACTTCGTCACCCCTGAAGAACTGGGGGGCCTGCTGGCCGAAGCGGGGCTGACCGTGACAGCCCAGCGCGGGATCGCCTGGCGACCCGGCAAGGGCCTGCACCTGTCCGAGAACATGGCGCTCAACTACATCCTCGCCGCGCGGCGCGCCTAGGGCGCTTTCACCAGCCCGACCAGTTGCTTGACGTTGTCGGTGAAGAAGCCGTCCGCCCCGCTGGCGAGCGCGGCGCCGAACAGCTGCCGCCACTGTCCGTCGGCCTGAGGTCCGCCGGCGCTGCGCAAGGCGGCGGGCAGGAAGCCGTTCTCCTTGCGCAGGGTCCAGGCGTGGACCTTCAGCCCCGCCGCGTGGGCATCGGCGACGAGGCTGGTCGGCGTGCCGTCAGCATTGAGCACGAGGCCGAGAAAGGGGCCTATGCCATCGGCATATTGCGCAATGCCCGCAAGGCCGCTCGGGGTCATCAGATCGGCCCAGCGCATCGAGGGCTCGTCATAGGGTCCGCCCTCGGGGCCGATCAGCAGGATCAGCGGCGTGTCGACCAGCTGGTTGAGCCGCTGCAGGGGGCGCACTTCGAAGACCTGCACGAAGACCGGGGAATCGGCCTTGTCGAGCCCGTAACGCTGCAGTTCGCGCACCAGCAGATCGACCGAGTCGATGCCCTCCTGTTCGAGCAGCAGGGTGGGGTGCTTGAGTTCCGGATAGAGGCCGATGGTGCGCCCGGTCTCGGCCTCCTTCGCGCGCACCAGCGCGACGATCTCGTCGAAGGTCGGGATCTGGTAGAGCCCGTCGAAGCGCGCATTGGCGGGCCGGATGCCGGGCATGCGCTCCTTGGCGCGCAGGGTGCGCAGTTCGGCGAGGGTGAAGTCCTCGGCGAACCAGCCCGATACCATTTGCCCCTCGATGTCCTTCGAGCGCCGCCGGTCGGCGAACTCGGGGTGATCGGCGACGTCGGTGGTGTCGGACAGTTCGGTCTCGTGGCGCGCGACGAGCACGAGGTCCTTGGTCACCACCAGATCGGGCTCGATGTAGTCCGCGCCCTCGTCGATCGCGCGTTCGTAAGCGGCGAGCGTGTGCTCGGGCCGTTCTCCGCTCGCGCCGCGGTGGGCGATGACGATCGGCCGTTCGGCGGCTGCGGCCATGGCCGGCGTAGAGAGCGCGAGCGCGGCGAATGCGCTCAGGGCAAGGCTGCGGACCATTCTTCCTCCTTGAAGCCGACCAGGATACCGCCCGGATATTCGACCACCGGGCGCTTGACGAGGCTCGGCTGCTGGACCAGCAAGGTGACCGCCGTGTGACTGTCCTGCGCGAGCGCCTTGTCGGCCTCGGTGAGCTTGCGGAAGGTCGTGCCCTTGCGGTTGACCACCGCATCGAGCCCTGCCGCGGCGATCCACGCCGCCAGCCTGTCCGGGTCGGCGCCCTCCTTCTTGTAGTCGTGGAATGTGTAGTCGCGCTCCCGCTTGTCGAGCCACAGCCGCGCCTTCTTGACCGTGTCGCAATTGGGAATGCCGTAGAGGTGGATCGTCATCGTTTGCTCCGTATCACGCTTTCGGGCCGAGATGCGCGTCGGCAATCGCCACCGCGAGCGCGTCGGCCGCGTCGCTGCCTGCGATCTGCACGCCCGGCAGCAGCACCTTCACCATCGCGGCGACCTGCGCCTTCTCTGCCGCCCCCGTGCCGGTGACCGCCTTCTTCACCAGCCGCGCGGCGTGTTCGTTCACCGTCAGCCCTGCCGCCCCGCAGGCCGCCAGCACGCTCCCTCGCGCCTGCGCCAGCTTGAGCGTCGATTGCGGGTTCTTGTTGACGAAAATCTCCTCCGCTGCGGCGCGGGTGGGGCGGTGCGTGGCAATCACTTCGGCAACGCCCGCCGTCAGCGCCGCCAGCCGTTCGGCCATCGGAGCCTGCGGGTCGGTCTTTATCTGACCGTTGGCGACATGGGCGATCCGCGCCCCCTCGGCCCGGATCACGCCCCAGCCGGTCGAGGACAGCGAGGGGTCGAGGCCGAGGATCAGCATCGCCTAGAGACGCATTCCCAGCCGCGGCCCGAACTGCACCATCAGCAGATAGAGCACCACGGTGAGCGCGCAGCCCGCGGCCAGTGCGATCCAGAAGCCATAGCCGTGGCGCAGCAGGACCGGCATCAGCAGGAACATCGGCAGGCTGGGCAGCACGAACCAGAAGGTCGATTGCGCGTGCACGGCCATGTTCTCGGCGTCGGGCCGCGCGTGCCACAGGAAGATTATCCCGAGGATCGAGACCAGCGGCAAGGACGCAATCAGGGCGCCGGCGGCAGGAAGGCGCCGCCCGACTTCGGCGATCGCCGCGATGATGACGCCGGCCAGCAGCGCCTTCGCGGCGAAAGCCCACATCAGCCCAGCTTCTCCATCACCTCGTCGGAGATCTCGTAATTGCCCCACACGGTCTGCACGTCGTCGTCATCGTCGAGCGTGTCGATCAGCTTCATCAGCGTGGTCGCGGTGCCCTCGTCGACATCGACGGTGAGCGAGGGCTTCCACGCCAGCTTGACGTTGTCCGCCGGGCCCAATGCCTTTTCGAGCTCGCCCGCCACGCCGTGCAGCGCGTCGGCGGCGGTCCAGATGGTGTGGCCATCCTCGGAGGATTCGACATCGTCCGCGCCCGCCTCGATCGCGGCTTCCAGCACCTTTTCCTCGTCGCCGACCTCGGCCGAATATTCGATCAGGCCCCTGCGTTCAAAGCCGTGGCTCACCGAGCCTTCGGAGCCGAGATTGCCGCCGTTCTTGGAAAAGGCGGTGCGCACGTTGGTGGCGGTGCGGTTGCGGTTGTCGGTCAGCGCCTCGACGATCAGCGCGACGCCGCCGGGGCCATAGCCCTCGTAGCGCACCTCGACATAGTCTTCGCCGCCCGCAGCCGCGGCCTTGTCGATCGCGCGCTGGATATTGTCCTTGGGCATCGACTGCGCCTTGGCGGCGTTGACCGCCAGCCGCAGGCGCGGGTTCATGTCCGGGTCGGGCAGGCCCATCTTGGCCGCCACAGTGATCTCGCGGCTCAGCTTGGAGAACATCGCCGAGCGCTTCTTGTCCTGCGCACCCTTGCGATGCATGATGTTCTTGAACTTGGAATGGCCTGCCATGGGAACTCTTTGTCGGGCGTGGAAAACAGGCGCGCAGCCCTAGCGAAAGGCGCCGCGGCGGGCAATCGGGCTCTTCGATAGGCGCGCAGCGCCGCGCTGTAGCGGCGCCTGGCAGGGGCGTTCAGCTCAGACCCGCACCGCCGTGCCGCTGGCCGAGACCATCAGCATCGAGCCGTTGGCGCCGATCACCTCGTAGTCGAGGTCGATCCCGACCACCGCGTTGCCGCCCATCGCGGCGGCCTCGGCCTGCAGTTCCTCGATCGCCTGCTTGCGCGCATCGGCGAGGATGCGCTCGTAGCTGCCCGAGCGCCCGCCGACGATGTCGCGGATATTGGCGAACAGGTCGCGGAACAGGTTCGCGCCGACGATCACCTCGCCGGTGACGATCCCGCAATATTCCTGGATCGGCTGGCCTTCGATCGTCGGGGTGGTGGTGACGATGACGCCGCGTGCGTCTTTCCAAGGGGATGGCATTGGTCGTGTCTCCTTCGCAAGCTGTGTTATAGAGTTAACACAGTTGGGCGAAAGTTCAATGACATCCGGTCAGCTTGGACTTGCCGAACGGGAGCGGGGCGGTCACCCCATCCCGAGCGCGGCCTTGTAGGTTTCCAGCAGCATGTCCTGTTCGCTGCGGTCGTCGGGCTTCATTTTCCTCAAGCGGACGATCTGGCGCATGATCTTGGGATCGTAGCCGACCGCCTTGGCTTCCATGTAGACGTCGCGGATATCGTCGGCGATGCCCTTCTTCTCTTCCTCGAGGCGTTCGATGCGCTCGATCAGCAGGCGCAGGCGGTCGTCGGCGGCGGTGGCGTTGTCGGCCATGAAGGTCTCCATCGGAAATGAGAATCGGTCGGCGGGCGGAATAGCCAGCCCGCCGCGCCGATTGAACCGCCGCGCGAAATTATTCCTGTGCGTTCTTGGCGATGCTCGCCTGCATCCGGGCGAGCTGTTCCTCGGTGGCGGGGGTCTGACGGCTTGCCTTCCACTCGGCGCTCGGCATGCCGTGGATCACTTCGCGCGCTTCCTCCTTGTCACCGGGATAGCCCGCCTCGCGAATCCAGTCGGCGAGGCAGTTGCGGCAGAAGCCCGCCAGTCCCATCAACTCGATGTTCTGCGCATCGTGGCGGTGCCTCAGGTGGCGCACCAGGCGGCGGAAGGCGGCGGCGGCCTGCGCGTCGTCGAGGCTGTCGAGCGGATCGGCATTGCTATTCATCGCGGCTTTTCCTTGAGTTGAAAAACGGGTGTGCCATAGGCCGGGCCAACGAGGGATTGCCAAGAATGACACGACGCGAGCATCCGAGGATCGACCCACGCGGCCGCAAGGTCAAGATTCTCGCCACCATCGGCCCCGCCAGCCGCTCGCCCGAGATGCTCGACAAGCTGGTGCGCGCCGGGGCGGACGCGTTTCGCCTGAACATGAGCCACGGTTCGCACGCCGACCATGAAGCCGCGGTGGCCGCGATTCGCGCGCTCGAGAAGCAATATGCCCGCCCCATCGCGATCCTTGCCGACCTGCAGGGGCCCAAGTTGCGGGTCGGCACCTTCAGGGACGGCCAGGCGGTGATCCGTCATTCCGGTCACTTCGCGCTCGACCGCGACGAAACCCCGGGCGACGAGAATCGCGTCTGTCTGCCGCATCCCGAACTGTTCGGCATCATGGAGCGCGGCCAGCGCCTGCTGATCAACGACGGCAAGATCCGGTTGAAGGTGCTCGAGGCCGATGACAGCCGCATCCTGTGCAGCGCCGAGGTCGGCGGGGTGATCTCCGATCGCAAGGGCGTCAACGTCCCGGATGCCGAGGTGCCGATCCCGGCGCTCACCGAGAAGGACCGCCGCGATCTTGCCTTCGCCACCGAGCAGGGCGCCGACTGGATCGCGCTGTCCTTCGTCCAGCGGCCCGAAGACGTCGCCGAGGCGAAGAAGCTGATCGGCCCGCGCGGCACCGCGATCTGCGCCAAGATCGAAAAGCCGCAGGCCGTCCAGCGGCTCGACGCGATCATCGAACTGGCCGATGGCATCATGGTCGCGCGCGGCGATCTCGGCGTGGAGCTCGAACCCTTCGAGGTGCCGCCGCTGCAGAAGAAGATCGTCAATACCGCGCGCCGCGCCGGCAAGCCGGTGATCGTCGCGACCCAGATGCTCGAATCGATGATCGAGGCGCCGACCCCGACCCGCGCCGAGGTCTCCGACGTCGCCAACGCGGTCTATGACGGGGCCGATGCGGTGATGCTCTCCGCCGAAAGCGCGGCGGGCGCGTGGCCCGAGGAATCGGTGGCGATGATGGACCGCATCGCGGTGCAGGTCGAACGCGACGAGGGCTACAAGGCGCGCGTGCGCTTTCTCGACACCCCGCCCGATGCGACCACCTCGGATGCGCTCGCCCATGCCTGCATGACCATCGCCGACACCGTCCCGATCAGCGCAATCACGGTGTTCACCGCCAGCGGCTCGACCGCGCGGCGCGTGGCGCGCGAGCGGCCGGACACGCCGGTGTTGGTGCTCACCCCGTCGATCCGCACCGCCCGGCGCATGGCGCTCCTGTGGGGCGCGCACGCGGTGGCCACCAAGGACATCGGCAGCTTCGAGGAGATGATCGGCAAGGGCAAGCGCATGGCGCTGCGCCACGGCTTCGCGAAGGGCGGGGCCAAGTTGATCGTGCTTGCCGGGGTGCCCTTCGGGACTCCCGGGGCGACCAACCTGCTGCACGTCGTGACGGTCAGCGGCGACGAACTCGACAAGCACCGGGGCTAGACGCGCACGCCGCGCGTGATACCTTCCCGCCATTCAGGAGGGAGGATGCGATGAGGGCTGTGATCACCGGGCTCGCCGCGCTGGCGCTGGCAGGCTGCGCGACTACCGTCGAGGAAGCGGATCCGGATGCGGGCGGCATGGCGATGACCTGCGACGCCGCAGCCGCGCAATACCACATCGGCCATGACGCGACTGAGGCGATGGGCGCGGCGATCCTCAAGGATAGCGGCGCGCGCACGCTGCGCTGGGGCCCGCCGAACGCGGCATGGACGATGGATTATCGACCTGACCGCGTGAACGTGCGCTATGACGGCGCCATGAAGATCACGGACGTCACCTGCGGATGAACGAGAGGCAGCGGGCGGGTTCGGACTCGCCTTACGAGCAGACCTTCGGCTTCGCCCGCGCGGTGCGCGAGGGCAATCGCATCATCGTCGCGGGCACCGGCCCGGTCGAACCCGACGGCTCGACCACGCCCGGCGATACCGCAGCGCAGGCGGCGCGGTGCTGCACGATCATCCTCGCCGCGATCGAGCAGCTCGGCGGCTCGGCGGCCGACGTGGTGCGCACCCGCATGCTTCTGACGGACCCTGCCGATCAGGACGCTGTCGGCGCGGTCCACGCCCGCTTTTTCGGCGAAGCACGCCCGGCGGCGACCATGGCAGGGGTGGCATGGCTGTGCCGGCCCGAGTGGAAGGTCGAGATCGAGGCAGAGGCGGTGCTGCGCGGATGATGCGGCGCGTGCTCGCCTATCTCGCCGCGCTCGTGCTCGGCAGCGCGATCGGGCTCGGCAGCGCGCTGGCAATGGCGGGGCTGTGGCCAAGCCGCGGCGCGCTCGCCTTCGGCGACGTCGACGTGGACGGCTGGCGCAGCGACTTCGCGATCGGGTCCGAGGCCGCCGACCCCTATACCCGCGCCCGGGTTGCGCGCCACGGCCTGCTGGCGCTGGCCAAGAGCGAAGCGGTCTATTTCACCCGTGCGACCGACGATGCAGGTCGCCCGCTTCGCGAGGGGTGCCGCTATCGGCTGAGCGGGGGGACGATGCCCGCGGGCTGGTGGTCGGTGACGCTCTATGATGCGCGCAGCATGCTTGCCGACAACACCGACGGCGCGGCCAGTATCGACGCGTCCCGGGCGGGGACAGGGCCGTGGGAGGCGCTGATCGCTGACCACAGGTCCACCGGGGCAGCGCACTGGATATCGAGCCGCAATGCCGGCACCTTCGACTTGACGCTCAGGCTCTATATGCCCGAACCCGCGCTTCTCGCTCAGCCATCGAAAACCCTCGTACCGCCACGGGTCGAGCGTCTCGACTGCGCAAGCGAGGCCGCCACATGAGGCGCTGGATCGGACCGCTTGCAGTGCTGCTGCTCAGCGCGGCCGGCGTGCATTTCGCCGCGCTTGAACTCGCGCCCGGCGTCATCATGGACCGCGCGATGGCGAAGCTGGCGGAGCGCGGCGTGGGGCTGCACCGCTTCACCGCGCCGCAGCGGATCACTCCGCAGAGCCAGAGCGTGGTGCGCTCCTCGCCCGATCTCTATTACGCTCTGTGCCGCTATGACCTGTCTGTGCCCGATAAGGCGCTCGCGTTGCGGATGGCAGCCTGGCGCGATTACCAGTCGCTGTCCTTCTTCGACGCCCGCACCGACAATTTTGCCACTCTGCGCGGAACAGGCGAAGCGGTCGAGGTGCGGCTGCTCCCGCCCGGAAGTGCGCCGGAGGAGGGCGCAATCGTCAGCCCGACCGCGCGCGGCGTGATCCTGATCCGGCGCCTGGCTCCCGATGCGGAAAGCTTTGCCGCGGCCGCGAAGGCGGGCGAGGGCGACCGCTGCGCGATCGAAGCGGCGCGCGGAGGTTGAAGCTCGGGACCTAGCAAAAAACCGCCGTGCGCAGGTCCGCCGCGGCCTTTTCCAACCCGGCAAAGCCCGTTAGAGGCCATCGCCATGCACGGACAGTTTCAACTCACCGAGGACCAGCTCGCGATCCGCGAGGTCGCCCAGCGGTTCACCGCCGACAACATCACTCCCCATGCCGCCGAGTGGGATGCGAAGCACATCTTCCCGCGCGACGTGATCAAGAGCAGCGCCGAACTCGGCTTCGGTGCGATCTACGTCTCCGAAGAATCGGGCGGCATCGGCCTCGGGCGATTGGAGGCGGCGCTGATCATGGAGGCGATGGCCTATGGCTGCCCCTCCACCTCCGCCTTCATCTCGATTCACAACATGGCCGCCTGGATGATCGACCGTTTCGGCGGGGAGGCGGTCAAGGCGAAGTATCTGCCCGACCTCGTCACCATGGAGCGGATCGCGAGCTATTGCCTGACCGAGCCCGGCTCGGGTTCGGACGCGGCGGCGCTCAAGACCACCGCCCGGCGCGACGGCGACACTTACGTCCTCAACGGCACCAAGCAGTTCATCTCGGGCGCGGGGGCGAATGAGGTCTATGTCGCGATGGTCCGCACCGGCGAGGACGGCCCCAAGGGCATCTCCTGCATGGTGATCGAAAAGGACATGCCCGGCGTCAGCTTCGGCGCGCAGGAGAAAAAGCTCGGCTGGCACTCGCAGCCGACCGCGCAGCTGATCCTCGAGGATGTGCGCGTGCCGGTCGAGAACCTCGTCGGCGGCGAGGGCGAGGGCTTCCGCATCGCGATGATGGGGCTGGATGGCGGGCGGCTCAATATCGGTGCCTGCTCGCTTGGCGGCGCGCAACGCTGCCTCGACGAGGCGATCCAGTACACCAAGGACCGCAAGCAGTTCGGCCAGGCCGTCGCCGAGTTCCAGAACACCCAGTTCATGCTCGCCGACATGGCGACCGATCTCGAGGCGGCGCGCGCACTGCTCTATCTCGCGGCGGCCAAGGTGACCGACAACGCGCCCGACAAGACGCGCTTTTCGGCGATGGCCAAGCGGCTGGCGACCGACAATGGCAGCGCGATCGTGGACCGCGCGCTCCAGCTGTTCGGCGGCTACGGCTATCTTCAGGACTACCCGATCGAACGCTTCTGGCGCGACCTCAGGGTCCATTCGATCCTCGAGGGCACCAACCAGATCATGCGCATGGTCGTGGGCCGGGACCTGCTGCGGCAGTGACAGGCGTCGAAGGCCCTCTTTCCCTCGGCTCACGCCGTGCCGGGAACCTGACATCTGAATGTGGCTCGACTGCGCGCGAGACGAATGGAAGATCCGCTCAATGACCGAAGACGTCCTGATCTCGACCGACGGCCCGATCGGCCGCATCAGCCTCAACCGGCCCAAGGCGCTCCACGCGCTGACGCTCGAGATGTGCCATGCGATGAGCGCGGCGCTCAGTGAGTGGGCGGCCGATGACAGCATCAAGGCGGTGATCCTCGACCATGCCGAGGGGCGGGGCTTCTGCGCCGGGGGCGACATCGCCTTCCTGCGCAATTCTGCGCTGAACGACGGGGGCGTTTCGGGCCGGAAGTTCTTCCACGACGAATACCAATTGAACCACCAGATGTTCACCTACCCAAAGCCCATCGTCGCCTTCATGGACGGCATCACGATGGGCGGCGGCGTGGGCATCTCCCAGCCGGCCAAGTTCCGGGTCGCGACCGAGAACACCCGCTTCGCCATGCCCGAAACCGGCATTGGCCTGTTCCCCGATGTCGGCGGCGGCTGGTATCTGTCGCGGCTGGGGCGACGATTGGGGCAGTTCCTTGCGCTCACCGGCGCGCGGCTCGACGGGGCGGAATGCCTGTGGACCGGCCTTGCCACGCATTATGTGCCCCACGCCATGCTCGAGGAGATCAAGGCGCGCATCCACGATCACCCCGATCGCATCGCCGGCATCCTGTCCGAGCCGGTCGGCACGCCCCCCAAGGCGCGGATCGAGGCCAATGCCGACAAGATCGCCAAGCACTTCGCCTCGGATCGCTACGAGGACATCCTCGCCAGCCTCGAAGCCGCTGCCGAGGCCGGCGACGATTGGGCGATGAAGGAGCGAGACACGCTCGGCACCAAGAGCCCGCAGACCTGCAAGGTTGCGCTGCGCCAGTTGGCCACCAGCGAGACGCTCGAAGATTTCGCCGACAACATGGCGATGGAATACCGCATCGCCAGCCGCGTGCTGCTCCGCCCCGATTTCGCCGAGGGCGTGCGCGCGGTGATCGTCGACAAGACCGGCGACCCCAAGTGGGACCCGGCAACGCCCGAAGGTGTGACCCCGGACCTGCTCGACGCGATCTTCGCGCCCCTGCCCGCCGATGAGGAATGGAAGCCGCTATGACTTATGAAACCATCTCCGTCGAAACCGATGCACAGGGACACAAGGGCGTCACGCTGATCACGCTCAACCGCCCGCAGGCGCTGAACGCGCTCAATTCGCAGGTCTTGGGCGAGCTGATCGAGGCCTTCGCCGCCTATCAGGCGGACGGCTCGCAGCTCTGCGCGGTGCTGACCGGCAGCGGCGACAAGGCTTTCGCCGCCGGGGCCGACATCAAGGAAATGGCCGACAAGCCTGCCGCCGATTTCTACCTCGACGATTTCTTCAGCCCCTGGACGAGCGAGATCGTCAAGAAGACGAGGAAGCCGTGGATCGCGGCCGTCAACGGCTTTGCGCTGGGCGGCGGGTGCGAGCTGGCGATGATGGCGGACTTCATCATCGCGTCCGACAAGGCGAAGTTCGGCCAGCCCGAGATCAAGCTGGGGGTCGCGCCAGGCATGGGCGGATCGCAGCGGCTCACCCGCGCGATCGGCAAGTCGAAGTCGATGGAGATGTGCCTCACCGGGCGGATGATGGGCGCCGAAGAGGCCGAGCGCAGCAATCTGGTGGCGCGCGTGGTGCCGCATGAGGAGCTGATCGCCGAGACGCTCAAGACCGCAGCAACCATCGCCGCGATGCCGCCGATGGCGACGATCGCCAACAAGGAGATGGTGAACTCCGCCTTCGAGATGACGCTCGATCAGGGCCTCGTCGTCGAGCGCCGCATCTTCCAGATCCTCACTGCCTCCGAGGACAAGGTTGAGGGCATGGCCGCCTTCATCGAGAAGCGTGAAGGGCAATGGAAGGGGCGGTGATCGGAGGCGCAGCCTTGCTGTTTGGCGGCCTTGCGACTTTCGGCATTGCGATCTGGACGGCGCAACGCGAGACGAAATCGCGTCTCTGGGCGATCAGCAATCGCATGGAAGGGTGGATCTACGGAATTGGCGGCTTGCTGACTGCTATGATCGGAGCCGCAGTCCTCTACGACCAAATTGCGTGACGGAGAGAGAACCATGAAAATCGCCTTTATCGGCCTCGGCAACATGGGCGGCGGGATGGCCGCGAACCTCGTCAAGGCGGGCCACGAAGTTCGTGCCTTCGACCTTTCCGAACCCGCGCTCGCCGCCGCGCGCGAGGCAGGGTGCCAGACCTTCGGCACAGCGAAGGAAGCCTGCGCCACCGCCGAGGCGGTCGTGTCGATGCTGCCCAATGGCCAGATCGTCCGGCAGGTCTACGAGAACGAGGTGATCGGCCACGCCCCGCAAGGCGCAATCCTGCTCGATTGTTCGACCATCGATGTCGCCACTGCTCGCGCGGTGATCGCGGCGGCTGAGGGGGCGGGCTATGCGATGGTTGACGCGCCGGTCAGCGGCGGAATTGCCGCGGCCAATGGCGGCACGCTGACCTTCATGGTCGGCGGGACCGGCGAAGCCTTCGCGCGCGCCAAGCCGATCCTCGATGCCATGGGCAAGGCGGTGATCCACGCGGGCGATGCCGGCAACGGTCAGGCGGCCAAGATCTGCAACAACATGCTCCTCGCGATCCACATGATCGGCACCTGCGAGGCCTTCACGATGGCGCAGAAGCTCGGGCTCGATGCGCAGACCTTCTATGACATCTCCAGCGTGTCCTCGGGGCAGTGCTGGTCGATGACCTCCTACTGCCCGGTTCCCGGCGTCGGCCCGACCACGCCTGCGGACAATGATTACCAGGGCGGGTTCGCCGCCGGGCTGATGCTCAAGGACCTCAGACTGGCGATGGAAGCGGCCGAGGGCGCTGGCGCATCGGTTGAACTCGGCGCGCATGCCAAGGCGATCTATGAAGCCTTCGCCAAGGACAATGCCGGCCTCGATTTCTCGGCGGTGATCAAGAGCCTTTAGCCGGCGCGGCACGACCGGACGGCCGGCTCGAGAATACGCGCCGCTTCGTCATCCTTGCGCGCTACCGCCGCCTGGGTCTTCTCGAGGACGGCACAGTCGAAGTCGGCTCCGCGCGCCGCGGCCGTCGCCACCACTTCGGCGAAGACCTTAGCGGGCATGACGCGTTCGCCGCGGCGCAGGAACAGGTCCGGCCAGCGTTCGGTGTCGGCAACCACTTCGGCCATCGCGGCGCGACCCGGCTCGCCTTCCGCTCCCTCAAAGATCGGCGGACCCAGTTCGCGCAGCAAAGCATCGGATGCGGCGCTTTCCAGCAGCAGCGCGAGGTAGCGGCGCGCTGCCTCCGGCCTGTCGCCCGCGGCGAGCGCCAGGCGCAGGACCGCTTCCTGCGCGATCGGCTCGCGCCAGCCGCGCTGCCCGGCGACCTGGATCGTGATCGCGGCGGCTTGCGGCATTTGCGCCTTGGTCTGCGCGACAGCCAGCAGGCTGAGGTGCTCGGCAGGCAATGGCCGACGCCGGATCAAGCGCCGCGCCTCGGCAAGCGCCTGCGCGGCATCTGTGCTTCGGGTCGCTTCGCCAACGATGCGGGGCTGGGCGAAAGCGCGAAAAGGTTCGGGCACCAGCGGGGCGAGCGCAGGCTTGCGACCGGATTCGCGGTCCAGCTCCACGCCGGTGGTCACGACAGCGATCGCCAGCAAGGCGGCGAACCAGGCGATCCGTCCGATCATTGCGCACGCCTCCCGTCGGCGCTCGCGCTTCTCACCAGCAGAAGCAGCGCAAAACCGGCCATTGCCAGCATCGTCTGGTTCCGAAGCGGGTAGTCGGTAATCGATTGCAAGGCGACGGCGAGCAGCAGACTGCTTCCCGCCCAGGCTGTCCAGCGTTGCGCCGAGAGGTGTGCCGACCAACTCAGCCATACCAGCGTGAGCAACCACAGCCCCGCCAGTCCGAGCCCGACGACGCCGTTCTCGATCGCCAATTCGATATAGTCGTTATGCGCGCGTCCCGCCCGGCGCACGGTGAGGTTCTCGAGCGATTCGTCGATCTGGAACACTTCATCGAAGGTTCCGGTGCCTGCGCCTGCCGGCCAGTAGCGCGCAACGCTGTAGGTCGCATCATCCCAGATGAACCGGCGCGGATCATCCTTCGCCTCGAATCGTGCGAGGGTCTCGCTGACACGGCCGGGGGCAGCGACCAGAACGACCGCGCCTGCCGCGCCTGTCAGGAGCAGACCGCACAATGCGAGCGCCACGACGCCTGCCCTGCTCTTCTGGCCGCTCGTACCGCGACGCATCGCGATCAACCACGAGATCGCCTTGGCCGCCCCCAGCCCCACCGGCAGCGCCGCGAGGACCAGCCCCGTTCGCGACTTGGTGAGGATGACCGCAATCAGCAGCAATGCGCAGAGGCCGACCCGCAGGTAGGGGATTGCCGGGTTGCGCCGCGGCACCGGCAGCACCGCTGCGAGGGCAAGCGCGAAGCCGAGGAACAGGGCGGTCGAGTTGCGGTTGGCGAAGGTTCCCAGCAGGATCGCTCCGGGGCTGCGAGCGCCGAAGAGTGTGCCCTGGTCGTCGGTGGCACCCAGCTGAACCAATCCCAGCAATGCGGTGAGGATGCCGCAGCCGACGACCAGCCAGCCGGCATCGAACAGGCGTTCGCGCGGGAGCGTCCAGCCGATTGCCAGCACCGCGAGCGGGGTTATCAGCGCCGTGGCGGCGAGCAGGGTCCGGGCGGGATTGACGCTGAACGGCATCCACCCGCCTTCCCCCGCGGCGTCGAGCGCGCGGGCGACCAGGATGCGTCCGGGCAGCGCGCTCCACAGGTCCTGGGGCAGCGGCAGGATCTGGAGCAGCGGCACCAGCAGCGACGCGGCAATCAGCACGCGCAGGGCGATCGGCGCCTCGCCCCAGAATCGCAGGAACGATTCGCGGTTCGCGGCCAGACCGGCAATCGCGGCCAGCTGGACGCCGAGATTCGCGATCCCGTAGCGGCTCCCGCCACCACCGATCGCAAAGGCGACCAAGAGGACGCCCATGAGGATCAGCGATTTGGCTCGGTCGGTCGGGCTCATGGTCAATGCCAATCTCGCCTGGAAACGGAACTTGCGGGGCGCCGCCGGGGCGCGTGCAAAGAAAAAGCCCGGCAACTGCTACCGGGCTTTCGTGAGGGCCTGCGCCCTTGCTGGCATCGCCGATCAGGTGCCCGGCGACTGGCCTTCGTCTTCCGAACTGGTCGCCTTGATGATCCCGACGACAACCGCCGCAGTGGCGAGAAGGCCGATGACGATCGTGCCGGCGCCGGCGATCGATTCGCCGTCTGCCTCGCGGCCGAGACCAGGCTGTGCAGCCGGAGCGCTGTACATGGCACCGCTATCGCCGGCACGGGTGTTCGCCTGGAGGGCAACCGGGGCGATGACCATGCTCGCCGCAGCGGCGGCCGTCATCATACGGGAAGCGGTCTTGATCATATCTCAGCCTTTTTGAAGCTCGATTACGTGATTTTCTCTAGTGCAGTGCAGCAAGTTTGGCAACCTTCCGATAGCAAAAAAAGGTAAACGCACTCCTCCCCCGGCACGCACCGGGTCACTCCGGGGGAGCCTTCAGCGGCACGCCTGCGGCATCGGGCGTCTCTTCTCCCAGCAGCAGCGTGTAGGAGCCGATGTCCCCGCCGCTGACGATCGCGCTCCCGTGAATCAGCCACGCATGGGCCCCGAAGCCGCTCTCGGCAGACCGCTGCACGCCGATCCGAATCTCGCTTGCGATACCCTGCGCGGCGAGCCAGTTCTGGCCAGCGATCGCCTGCACCAGGCAGTCGCTGCGCCACGGCAGCCGGGCCGAGAGCCGCGGCAGTACATAGGCGATGCGCGCGACATGGGCGGGCGAAGCCATGGCACCGTCTGCGGCGCGTTCCCTCACGCGGCGATTGCGCTCCACCACGTCGCGCGCCTCGAGCGTGGCGAAGGCGATGCGCGCCCGCACCAGTTCACTCAGCCCACGCAGCGCATAGCGAACAAGCCAGCCGGTGTCGGCAATTCGCGGACGGGTTCCGACGACCGGCACGGGTGAAGATTGCGGCAGCGACATGCTTTGCCTATTGGCACAGGGGCGGCCCGGGCGCCAAGGGCATGCGGAGGGGGCCTGCACATTGACCGGAATCGCCGCGATCTTCTCCCCCGCGCCCGATCGCGAGGACCGGCTGGCGACGATGCTCGCTTCCCTCGGCGTGCGCCTGCACGACACTGTCGGGACATTCGCGCGGGGCCCGCTGGCGCTCGGCGCCTGCGTCCTCGAGACCACCGGCGAATCCGTCGGCACCGCCCAGCCGCTCGCGAACGAGGATTCGCGCCTTGCGGTGGTGCTCGACGGGTATCTCACCAACTGGGAGGAACTGCGCAGCGACCTGCTCTCCCGCGGCGCGGTGCTGCGCGACCGCTCGGATGCCGAGCTCGTTCTGCGCGCCTATGAGCAGTGGGGTGATGACTGCGTCCGCCGGTTCGACGGCGAATTCGCCTTCGTCATCGCCGATGCGCATCGGCGGCGACTTTACGGCGCGCGCGACCACGCCGGACTGCGCCCGCTGTTCGTTTATCGCGACGGCGATGCGTGGCTGTTCGCGTCCGAGATCGGCGCGATCGTCGCCGCCCTCGGGCGCCGGCCCGAGCCCAATCTCGCCTTTCTCGCCGATCTCGTCGCCGGCGACGTGTTCGCCGCCGAGGAAACCGCCTGGAAAGGCCTGTGCGCCTTGCCTCATGCCCAGTGGTTCGCCTGCGACGCGAACGGCCTGGAGACCCGTCGCCATTACGAGCTGCCGACGGCGCGAACCATCCGCTACCGGTCCGATGCCGAATATGCCGAACACTACCGGGCGGTGCTGTTCGAGGCGGTTCGCCGCGCGAGCCGATCGCAGGCGCCGCTTGCGGTCGAGGTCAGCGGCGGGCTCGATTCCTCGGCGATCTTCGCCGTGGCAGACCACCTCGCGCGCGAGGGCCGGCTGCTTGCGCCGGGGTTCGCCGGCTACACGCTGGCGGGAGCTCCGGGCACGCGTGCCGACGAACTGGACTACGCGCGGGCGGTGGGTGCGCACCTCGGCCGCCCGGTCGTGGAGGCGCCGATGTTCGAGCCGGGCCGCGACTGGTACGAAGCCGAGGCCCGGCGCGAGCACCATCTTCCGCCCCCCAGCAACCTTGCCATGTCGATCGAGCTCGAGCGCCTTGCCGCCCAGGATGGCGCGCGGGTGCTCGTCTCCGGGCAGGGCGGCGACGAATGGCTCGGCGGTTCGCTTGCCTATTATCGTGAGTTCGCCGAGGACCGGGACCTTGGCGGCTTTGTCGGTGCGCTTCGGGGCGACCTTGTCCGGCAGGGGCTTTCGCGCACCATGCGAACCGCGCTGCGGCTTGGCCTCTCGGGCCTTCTT
Source organism: Porphyrobacter sp. (assembly GCA_016125555.1). Taxonomy (GTDB): domain Bacteria; phylum Pseudomonadota; class Alphaproteobacteria; order Sphingomonadales; family Sphingomonadaceae; genus Erythrobacter. Next base: position 296,932 of record WGLN01000004.1, on the reverse strand, counting down.
CCCTCTTCGTTGCGGGATCGGATCGCCGCCCGCGAACGGCGCGGGGCGGGAGTGCTCACGCCCACCTGGCTCAGGCCACAGTGGCGCGAGAGCGTGCTGCAGCGGGCCCATGCCTGGCGCGCCACGCTTCCCGGCGACCCGGGGGTGCGGCTGAGGCAGACTCGGCTCGTCCAGCCGTGGTCGCTCTATTCACGTCCGATCTTTCACAGGCAGCCGGCGACCCGCGGCCTCGAATTGCGCTACCCGATGCTCTCGCGCGCGTTCATCGCCTTCGCTGCGGCGACCCCGGAGCATGCCCGGCTGCGAAACGGAGTGAACAAGTACACCCATCGCGCGGCGATTCGCGGGTTGCTTCCCGGCGGTGTGGTCGATCGCAGCACCAAGGCGGCATTCGACGCGCCCGCCGCGAACGCCGCGTTCCTCCGCTTCTGCACCCGCGAAGCGGTGGAAGATCTCTCGCCGCTCGTCGATGCCGGAGAGCTGGTTAATGCTCTTGGACTGACAGGCACATACGAGGTTGACCCCAGCTTGACCTGGGAGATATACGGGCTCCACGCAGCGGCGTGCTTCTTGCGGCACGTCAGGTTAGGGGGTGGTTAGCCTTCTGGTAACTTTGGTGATTGGAGATTGGTGATGATCAAGTCCGAAGCGAAGGCGGAATACAAGGCTCCGAAACTGGAAGCATTCGGCTCGGTCCGCAATCTCACCGGGGGCAGCACCGGCCGCAACAACGATGGCGGCGGCACCCGCCGCGTCTGATGCAGCATTGCCGGTTTCGCGTGGATGTCCTGCCCCGTTCGGGCGGGACATTCTCTTGTTTCGTGTGACCGGCGTTCTGTGATCGCCGGTTCGGCGCTCCATGACCGAACTGCACCGTTTGGCTGCGCGGCAGCAGACTTCGCTTGCGGACTCGTGCTTTGACAGCTGGGTGACGCCCAGCGGTGCGGTGCGCGCCGAATTCCATCGCATCGGTGACGGTTTCCTGTTGCGCTTCCCCGGTGAGGCCGACTTCGAGATCTTTCCCGATCTCGACCGTGTGCACAGCCATCCGGAACCCGGTCTCGACCCCGACTATCTTGAGAGCCTTTATACCAACGCGGTGCTGCCGATCCTCGGCAATCATCGCGGGGGGCTGTTCCTGCATGGCAGCGCCGTGGCCATTAATGGCCGCGCGGTGGCCTTCCTTGGCCTCTCGCGGAGCGGCAAGACCACGCTTGCCGCGGCGCTCGCCCAGCAGGGCCATGCGCTCCTGACCGAGGACGTGATCGAACTCGTCCGCTCCGGGGCGGCTTACGAATTGCAGCCCAAGAGCGCGGCACTCCGCCTGTTCCCCGACAGCGCGGCCTACCTGACCGGGCGGGCCCCGCCACCCGACCATGACGGGCTCAAGCAGAGCATCCCGGCCGAGGCCGGGCTAGCCTACTGCGCCGAACCCGCGCCGCTCTCTCACCTTTACCTGCTTGGGCGCGACCGCGAGGCGGAGTTTGCCATCCGGCCTCTCGGGGCCGCGGCCGCGCTCGCCGAGATGCTCCACCATTCTTTCATCCTCGACGTGGAGGATCGTCAACGGCTCAACGCCCACTTCTGTCGCATTGCGGAGCTATGTGAATCTATTCCCTGCTCCGCGCTTGACTACCCCCGCAGATATTCCGAACTGCCCCGGGTACTCGACGCGATTGTTCGCAATTCGCTCGGAAGCGGGGGAAATGATGCAGGTTGACCAGATTTTCGTAGCTTCGGACGACGTGGTGTCGCGCGAAGTGGCGGGCGAAGTGGTGCTGCTCGATCTGGCGAGCGGCGAATATTTCGGCCTCAACGCGGTCGGCGGGAGGGTGTGGTCGCGCCTGACCGAAGCGGCCTGCTCGATCCGCGAACTCAGCCTGATGATCGAAAGCGAATTCGCAGCGCCCTACGAGCAGATCGAGCAGGACATCTCAGCACTCGTCAGCGATCTCGCCGAAAAGGGCTTGATCCGCCGCGCCTGACAGCTTCACCCACCCGCCGCTTGAAGCGCAGCGGCGTCGAGGACGCGGTGCGCCAGCGCAAGGCTCGCAGGGCGATGCGAGATGATGATCACCGTGCGATTTTCGAGCGCGCCGATGCAGGCCTCCACGAAGGCGGCTTCGCTGTCGAGGTCGTACATGCTGGTCGCCTCGTCGAGGATGTAGACTGGCGGGTCGCGCAGCAGCGCCCTTGCGAGAGCAATGCGCTGGCGCTGCCCCCCTGAGAGCCTCAGCCCCTTGTCACCGATCCGCGTATCCAGCCCGTGCGGCAGGGCGGCGATGAACGCCTCCGCCTGGGCAAGCCGCACCGCACGAGCAATCGCCTCGGGCGCGGCGGGCGCTCCGAAGGCGATGTTCTCGGCAATCGTGCCGTCGAACAGCAGCGGATGCTGGGGGACATAGCCGAACTGGCGGCGCAGGTCCTTCACATTAAGGGTCGCGATGTCGGTCCCGTCGAGCGTGATCCGACCGCCGTCGAGCTCGTAGAACCGCAGGAGCAGCCGCACCAGCGTCGACTTGCCGATGCCGTTCTCGCCGGTCAGCGCGATGATCTCGCCCGGCGCGATCGCGAGATCGAGGCCCGTGAAGATCGCTGGCCGATCAGGATAGGCAAAATGCACCTGCTCGAACCGGATCGCGCCGCGCGCAGGTCCGACGCGGCCCTTTTCGCCGTAACCAGGCTCGACCGGCTGAGCGAGCACGCTCTCGAGCCGCGCTAGGGTGCCGCTGGCGATCTGGAAGGCGCCGTAGGCATCGCCCAGGCTGCCGATCGGGCGGGTCAGCAAGGCGGCATAAAGAAGGAAGGTGAAGATTTCGCCAGGAGCCCGGCCGCCACCGCCCGCCTGTCCCTCGCCGAGATAGAGGATCCCGACGGCCGCCAGTGCCGCCGCGAGCGCCATGATCGGACCCGGCAGCGCGGCCAGTCGTGCCTGTGCCAATCCAAGCACCCGCGTCCTCTCCACCGCCCGATCGTAGTCGGCGCGGAATGCATCCTCGGTCGCGAAGGCCTTGATCGCCGACAGCATGTCGAGGTCGCGTTCGGCGCGCATGATGAGATCGGCCTCGGCCTCGCGGAGCTGCCGGGCCGCGCTGCGCAGGCGCCGGCCGAACAGGCGGAAGAGGATGAAGAAGCCGGCGACGAGCACGGGCAGGACGACGCCGATCGCCGGATCGATCAGGACAAGCAGCAGGCAGGCGCCGGCAGCGGTCATCAGCATTGCGGGAACGCTCGCCAGGGTCGCGGCGAGGAACCGGCTGAGATTGGCGACCTCGAAGGTCATGAGCGCAAGCAGGTCGCCGCCCCGGCTGTGGTCGTGGAAGGCGATCGGCATGGACTGAAGGTGCGCATAGGCCTCGCGCCGGACGCCGGCGAGAATGCGCCCCGAGGCGGCTTCGGAAAGGATCGCGACCGCGATGTTGAGCGCGCCGAGCAGGATCAGTGTCGCCACCAGCAGCACGAGGGTCGATCCGAGTTCCGGTCGCGCGCTGCCGAGCACTCCGGCAAGAAAGTTGCCCGCGAGCCAGGGCAGCGCAAGGCTGGCGAGGGAGCTCAGCAACGACAGGGCGCTGATCGCGGCGATCTCCCGGCGATAGGGTCGTGCGCGCTGCCACAGGCGGGTCCAGATCACGGCTGCGCTCCCGTGCGGCCCTCACTAGCCTGACGAGGCCCTCGGCATAGCGCCGGAGATGCAGTGCGGCGGTGGGCCATCGCCTTGCCTCCGGGTACTTGCTCTCGAGGTGGCTCCGCGCCGGAAATGCCATCGTCAGGATCATTTGCAGTTTGGCGAACGGGGTGCGGGTGGCGCGCAGGTTCACCCGGAAATCCGCGATCGGATCGCGATTGCCCAGGAATGCCGGTATCGCGGATCCCTTCGCCGCAGCGGCCAGCCGCTCCATGACCGCAGCCGGGACGGCGAGGCCGACGTCGCGGCACGCGCCGACGAGCGCGCGATGGACGATTGCCGCAGCATCGTTCTCCTCGCAGAATGCGGCCAGGCGGCCCCACTCCTTTGCGCCGAATTCGGCCGTGATGCAGGCATAGTCGACCGACCAGATGAGCCGGCGGCCGCCGAATTCCCGCGCCTCGCCGACCTGATATCCTCTCGCCACATGCCAGGCTTGGTTGAGAGCGCCCTGGACCAGCATCAGCAGCGGCTCGGGCGCGGCGATATGGGGGGATAATGCCGCAATCGGTCGTCGCCCATCCCAGAAGGCTTGTGTCGGCAGGATTTTCTGCAGGAGAGCGTGATCGACCGCTTCCCAGTGCAAGTCGATCGCGTGGGTCATTCCCGCTCCCGCGTCGAAGAGCCAGGTTTCCTGAAAAAACAGGCCCAGCGGGTTTTCCTTCAGATAACAGCCGCTCGCCGAAAGAATTTTGCGGGTCAGCGCAAGATCGCGAGCCCGGATGAGCATGTCGGTGTCGCCGCGGCGACGGGCCGCCGGATCGGAATAATGCAGGTAGGCGAGCGCAGTGCCCTTCATCGCGATGGTGTCGACCCCGGCCTCCGCGAGGCGCTCGATGATCTGGACAAGGCGGTTCCGGTGCATCTGCTCCCAGAGAACGGCGAGGCGCATTTCCTCGCGCAGCGGTGCGGCGGCCTCCTCGGGCCATCCCGTCAGGGCGCCCGGCGCCTGGCCGATCAACGCGGCGATGCCGTGGAACGCGGTGCGCGCCGCGACGGCGCCGGCCGTTTCGGCCTCGCCCGCGGCAAAAGGCCATGCGGGGGCGGGGGTCCCGGCAAGGGCCGCGCGCACGCAGGCGGCGAGATAGAGATCCGCCGTTTCGTTCGCTTTCGCGGTCTGCACCTGTCGCGCTCGCTTTTCCCTGTTGCCCTGCGGCGTCGGTCGCTCTTAGAGCATTGCTTCGCAAATGACACTGCATTCACGCCCTCGGCGGCGCTCCACCGGACTTTGCGGTTGACCCCAATTGCCCATGCTGCGATGCGGCATCCGGCCGCACCATTGGGCGAGACGGGGTAACTCTGTCATGGGATTCGACAGCAACAGGCGGGGCATCATCCTTGCTGGCGGCTCGGGCACGCGCCTCTATCCGCTCACGCGGGGCGTTTCGAAGCAGCTCATGCCGATCTTCGACAAGCCGATGATCTACTATCCGCTCAGCACCCTGATGCTGGCGGGGATTCGCGAGATCCTGATCATCACCACGCCCGAGGATGCCGCGCAGTTCCAGCGGGTCCTCGGAGACGGCTCGGATTTCGGCGTCTCGCTGTCCTATGCGGTGCAGCCCCGCCCCGAAGGCCTCGCCCAGGCCTTCCACATCGGTGCCGATTTCGTGCGCGGCGGCCCGAGTGCGCTGATCCTCGGGGACAACATCTTCTACGGTCACGGCCTGCCCGACCTGCTGCGCAGTGCCAATGCGCGGGACACCGGGGCGACCGTCTTTGCCTATCGCGTCAACGATCCGCAGGCCTTCGGCGTGGTCGAGTTCGACGCTGCGGGGAAGGCCGTCTCGATCGAGGAAAAGCCCGCGGTTCCCAAGTCGAACTACGCCGTTACCGGGCTCTATTTCTACGACCACACGGTGGTGGACCGCGCCCGCGACCTCAAGCCTTCGCGGCGCGGCGAGTTCGAGATCACCGATCTGAACCGTCTCTATCTCGACGACGGCTCCATGTCGGTCGAGATCATGGGGCGCGGCTTCGCCTGGCTCGATACGGGCACCCATGCCTCGCTGCTGGACGCGGCGACCTATGTGCGGATTACCGAGGAACGGCAGGGCTTGAAGATTTCATGCCCCGAGGAGATTGCCTGGCGGCAGGGCTTCATCAGCGCCGACCGGCTGCGTGAGATCGCCGAACCGCTGCGGAAATCGGGTTACGGCGAATATCTGCTCGGCCTGCTCGACAGGCCCGCGCTGCCGTGAACATCGTTCCCACCGCCATTCCCGAAGTGCTGATCATCGAACCGCGCGTGTTCGGCGATGCGCGCGGCTTTTTCCTCGAGACCTGGAACGCCGCCGCCTTCGCCGCGGCCGGGCTCGACCTCCGCTTCGTGCAGGACAATCACAGCCGTTCGCAGAAGGGCGTGCTGCGGGGCTTGCATTTCCAGAACCCGGGGCCGCAAGGCAAGCTGGTGCGGGTGACGCGCGGCGCGGTGTTCGATGTCGCGGTCGACCTGCGCAAGTCGTCGCCGCATTTCGGGCGCTGGGTGGGCGTCGAGCTCAGCGAAACGAACAAGCGGATGCTGTGGATCCCCGAGGGCTTTGCCCACGGCTTCCTCACGCTCGAGGACGACACCGATTTCCTCTACAAGTGCACCGCGCCATATCTCCCCCAGAGTGAGCAGACCCTGGCGTGGGATGACCCTGCGGTGGGCATCGACTGGCCACTCGCTGGCCTCGCCGCGACGCTCTCCGACAAGGATCGCCGCGGCCTGGCGCTCGGCGAAGTTCCGACGTTCCCATGATCCGGCGGTGTACGCATCCCGTCCGGCAAGCTGCGGATCTTGCGCGATGAGCGGTGCGGATACCTTCGATGTCGTCGTCGTCGGCGTCGGGATGGCCGGTTCGATCGTGGCAGGGTCATGCGGCGATGCCGGGATGCGGGTGCTGGCGCTGGAACTCGGCCCGCGGGAGGCTGCCCCCGCTCAGCGCCGCAGCCTGGTCCAGCGCGCGCTGGGCCTTGGAGGGGCTCGTCCCGGCGACCGCTGGAGCGAGGACGTGATGCTGCGGCGCGCCGAAGGCCGGCGGTACCGACGCGCCGATTGCGTGATCGGGGTGGGTCCGGGCGGCTCGGGCCGGGTCTATGGTGCCGCGCTCGGGCGCGCGACCCGGCGCGACTTCGAGGAGGATTTCCAGCCCCGGGACTGGGGCGGGGGCACCGAAGCGGCCCTGCCCAACGCCTGGCCGGTGGACTATGACGCGTTCCTCGATGCCTATCGCCGGGCGGAACGACTGCTTCGTCCGGTCGGCACGCGCGACCCGCTCGATCCGGATGACGACGCCGAACTGGGACCGCCACCGCCGCTGTCGCCTGGGCATCATCTCATGTTCGAGACGTTGCGCGCCAGCGGCCGCCATCCGTTCCGGATGCACACTGCGATCGCATACCGCCCCGGATGTTCCGAGTGCCAGGGCAGCGCCTGCGGGCGGGGATGCAAGTCGGATGGCTACAACCGCGCGCTCGAGCCCGCGATGGCGCGGCAGGCCCGCGTAACACTCGTATTCGGTGCGGTGGTGCAGCAAATCCGACGCAGGCCCGACCGGGCATGGGACGTGCTCTGGACAGACCGTGACGGCAATGCGCAATCGAGCCGGGCGCAAACGATCGTGCTCGCAGCCGGCGCGCTCAACACGCCGCGCCTGCTCCAGAAGTCGGACCAAATCTGGGACGGGGAGGTGCCTGATCTGGTCGGGCGCGGATTGATGTTCCACGCTAACGAGCTGCTCGCGGTCACCGTGCCTGACGCGGACGCGCTCTATGGCCCGCGCAAGGTCATCGCCTTTCGCGACCACTATTTCGACGGAGCCATGCCGCTGGCCGAATGCCAGTCCATGGGGCTGGTGCTGAAGCCCGGCATGATCGCGCAGTTCCTCAACAGCGCGGCGCGCGAGGCGGGTGTCGATTTGGGCGCCCTCGGCCGGCTGGTGATGCGCCCTGCGGGAGAGGTCGCGGCGCGCCTGCTCGAAGGCTCGGAGCTCTATTTCGCGCCGATCCAGGACCTGCCTTACCGCGACAGCAGGGTTGCCAGCGTGACGGACAAGGAGGACGGCATCGAGCGGATCGCTGTCACTTATCGGCCCCGCGAAGAGCTGGTGCAGCGCGTGAAGCACTTCCGCAAGCTGGCGCGCGAAGCCTTCGCCCCGCTTCCCGTGCGGTTCGCGCTTCCTGCGGGGGAACCCAATTACGGGCATCCCATGGGCACCTGCCGGATGGGACGCTCTCCCGACCATGCCGTCACCGACAAATGCGGTCGGGTATGGGACCAGCCCGACCTGTTCATCGCCGATGCCTCGGTTTTCCCGTCGAGCCTCGGGATCAATCCCGCGCTAACGGTTGCCGCGCACGCGCTGCGGGTGGCCGACGCGGTCATCGGTGCAAGGGGGGCGCAATGGTCCGCACCGTTCGCCCCGCGCGCTGCGCCGAAAGCATTTGCGCTGCGCATGCAGCGGGACTTGCAGATCGCCTCTATGCAAGGAGCTGCGGCACATGAACGCAACGAGCGCCCGCAATCGTCACATCGTCATCACCGGCGCGACCGGCGGCATCGGCAGCGCGCTTGTCCGCCAGTTTGCGCATGCCGGCTACCGCGTCACCGCGATCGGTCGCAACAAGGCGGCGCTCGCGGCCCTCGGCGTCGTGGGTGAGGGGGTATTCACGCGGGAAGCGGATGTCGCGGACAATGCGGCTTGCAGCTCCGCCTTTGCGGCAGCGGCCAAGGCGCTGGGGCCGGTCGATGGGCTTGTCGCCGCAGCGGCGGTCTATCCGAAGGCCTTCTTTCTCGATCAATCCGCTGCGCATCTCGAGGAGGTCCTGCGCATCAACGTTGTGGGTGTCGCCAACGCGGTCCGTGCGGTGCTGCCCGGCATGATGGAGCGCAATCATGGACGCGTGGTCGTGATGGGGTCGCTGGCCGATCTCAATCCGCTCCCCGGATCGCTTGCCTATTCGGTGTCGAAAGGTGCGCTGCACTCGCTGGTGAGAGGGATCGCCAACGAGATCGACCGCGACCGTTATCCCGATGTGCTGATCAACGAATTCAATCCGGGCGCAACCCGGACGGCGATGAGCGAGCACGGCAACGATCCCGAGGCGATCTTCCCGGCACTGCTGCCCTTGATCGAATGCGGTCGTGATGGTCCGCAGGGGCGGTTTTTCCAGGAAGGCCGCGAAATCCGCCTGAACGAGAGCTGGAAGGCCGCCTTGAAGCGCGTCGTGCTGCGAAGGTAGGAGGGCAGGATGGATTACCTCACCGTCTCGATGGATCGGGCAGTCGGCGCGGGCCGGGCGCGGAAGGCTGCGCCATGAGAATCCTGATCACCGGGGCCAACGGCCAGCTCGGCGGCGCGCTGCAACGCACGGCGCCTACGTGGGCCGATATCAATGCCGTCGATGTCGAGGATGTCGATCTTACCGACGCCCCGATGCTCACCGCGCGGCTGGTGGTCGAGGCGCCCGATGTGATCATCAACGCCGCCGCCTATACCGCCGTCGACAAGGCGGAAGGCGAGGAGGCGCTGGCGCGGGCGATCAATGCCGATGCCGTCGCGCTGATGGTCGAGGCGATGGCCGGCTCGGGCGGCAAGGTGGTCCATGTCTCGACGGATTATGTCTTCGACGGCACCGCGTCCGCACCCTACGCTCCCGATGCAAAGCGCAATCCGCAAAGCGCCTATGGCCGCACCAAGGCCGAGGGCGAAGACCACCTGCGCAGCGATGACCTGCTGGTGCGCACCGCCTGGGTCTACGAGGCAGGCGGAGCAAACTTCGTGCGGACCATGATCCGGCTGATGAAGGAGCGCGAGGAAGTGCGGGTCGTCGCCGACCAGATCGGCGCCCCGACCTGGGCAACGGGACTGGCGCGCGCGATCTGGGGGCTGGTCGAGCGCAAGGGCACCGGGACCTTCCACCATTGCGATGCGGGGGTGGCGAGCTGGTACGACTTCGCTGTCGCGATCGCCGAGGAGGCGCATGCGCTGGGGCTCATCTCCCGCATCCCGCCCATCCGTCCGATCACCACCGCCGACTATCCGACGCCTGCAAAACGTCCTGCCTTCTCGCTGCTCGAATGCGGCGCTACGCGGGCGGTGCTGGAAGAAGAGGCGGTGCATTGGCGAACCAACCTGCGCCGGATGCTCGAAGAGGAAGCGAAGCTTGGCTAATCTGCTCGTCACCGGAGGCGCCGGCTTCATCGGCGGAAACTTCGTGCATTACTGGAACGCGAAGCACCCCGAAGACCGGGTGATCGTGCTCGATGCCCTCACCTATGCCGGCAATCGCTCGACCCTCGAAGGCACGGCGGCCGAACTCGTGGAAGGCGATATCCGCGACACCGCGCTCGTGGAAGGTCTCCTGCGCGGACACGCCATCGACACGCTCGTTCACTTCGCCGCCGAAAGCCACGTCGACCGTTCGATCAGCGGGCCGGATGCCTTTATCGAGACCAACATCCTCGGCACCAACAGCCTCCTCAAGGCTGCGCGTGCAGTATGGCTGGCGGGCAGCGGCCAGCCGCATCGCTTCCACCACATCTCGACCGACGAGGTGTTCGGCTCGCTCGGGCCGGGCGACCCGGCCTTTTCCGAGACGACGCCATACGCCCCCAACTCCCCCTATTCGGCGAGCAAGGCCGCGTCCGACCATCTGGTGCGCGCCTACCACCACACCTTCGGGTTGGAGGTGACGACCAGCAACTGCTCGAACAATTACGGGCCCTACCAATACCCTGAAAAGCTGATCCCGCTGTTCCTCCTCAATGCGCTTCACGGGCGCAACCTGCCGATTTACGGCGACGGGATGAACGTGCGTGACTGGCTCCACGTCGAGGACCACTGCCGCGGGATCGAGGCGTGCCTCAGGAAGGGCGCGCCGGGCGAGACCTACAATATCGGCGGCGGGGCGGAGCTGCCCAACATGACCGTGATCGACACCATCTGCGCCGAGGTCGACCGCGCCTTCGCCGAAATTGACGACCTCGCCGCGCGCTACCCGGATGCGCCGGCCGCCAAGGGCCAGCCGACCGCCAGCCTCAAGACCTTCGTCACCGACCGCGCCGGCCACGATCGCCGCTACGCAATCGACGAGACCAAGGCGCGCGGCGAACTCGGCTATGCGCCGCAGCACCGGTTCACGGAGGGGCTTCGCCAGACGCTGCGCTGGTATCTTGCCCACGAACACTGGTGGCGACCGCTTGTCGCGGGAGGAAGCTGAGCGCCGCAGACTATCGACGAGCCGGCGCTCCGTTGCGCCGCGCAGGACATGTGACATCTCACCATCCCCGAGGACAAAAGCAGCAAAGGGGTTGGTGCCTTACTCGCACTCGAATTCGGGAAATTGAAATGACAGACAGTGCCACGACCGCTTCCGATACGATCGTCGTAGTAGGCCTCGGATATGTCGGACTTACCCTGGCCGTTGCGCTCGCACAGCGCGGATGCCGGGTGATCGGGCTCGAGAAGCGCGAAGAGGTGGTCTCCCTCGCCAACTCGGGCCAGGCCCACTTCTCCGAGACGGGGCTCGACAGGGCGTTGCAGGCAGTGATTGCCAACGGCAACTTCGTGGCCTGCACCGAGCTCGCCACGGACTTCACCGCCGATGCCTACATCATCACGGTGGGCACCCCGCTGATCGCCGGCACCACCCGCCCGCGGCTCGACATGATCGAGCAGGCTTCGCGCCAGGTTGCCGATCACATGGCGGATGGGGCGCTCGTGGTGCTTCGCTCGACGGTCAAGATCGGCACCACGCGCAACGTGGTGAAGCCGGTGCTCGACGCCAGCGGCAAGCAGTTCCACCTGTCGATGTGTCCGGAGCGCACGCTGGAGGGGGCGGCCCTGCAGGAACTTGCGCAGCTGCCGCAAATCGTCTCCGGCGACAGCGATGCTGCCGCCAACCGGGCCGATGCCCTGTTCCGCAAGCTGACACGTGCCACGGTGCGGGTCAGCGATCTCGAGACCGCCGAGATGATCAAGCTGATCGACAACACCTCGCGCGATGTCCGTTTTGCCTTCGCGAACGAGGTTGCCCGGGCGTGCGATGCGATCGGGATCAACGCCGGCGAGGTGATCCGCGCGGGCAAGTTCGAATATCCGCGCACCGACGTCGCCCTGCCGGGGCTGGTCGGCGGACCGTGCCTCGAAAAGGACCCGCACATCCTGATGGCGTCGCTATCGGAGTTCGGAACGTCGCTCGAGATCACCGCGGCCTGCCGTCAGGTCAACGAGCGCCAGCCGGCAGAAACCGTCCGTGCGATCATCGCGCGCCTGGCGGAACGGGCCGAGGCGCCTTACCGGGTGGCGGTGGCCGGCATTGCCTTCAAGGGCCGCCCCGAGACCGACGATCTGCGCGGCTCGATGTCGCTCAAGGTCATCGATTGCCTGCTGGCCGATACGGCGGTCGGCGAGGTGGTTCTCTATGACGGCGTGGTCAAGCGCGCCGACCTCGAGGCGCTTGGGCTCGACGTGCGGATCGAGGACAGCCTGGTCGCGGCGTGCGACGGCGCCAATGCGCTGGTGATCGGCAACAACCACCCGGAATATGCCGATATCGATCTCGATGCCTGCACCGGTGCGATGGCGGCGGGCGGCTTCGTTTACGACTATTGGGCGCACCTCGTGGAGCGTCCCCCTTCCCAGCTGCGCGGGCGGTACTTCCCGGTCGGCAACAACGCAGGACGATTCTGATGGCAAAAGTGGCAGTTACGGGCGCGGGCGGTTTCATCGGGGCCTATCTGGCCCGGGCGCTCGCCGATGCCGGGCACGAGGTTCTCGCGCTCGACAACTACGCACGCGGGCGGCCGGAACGGCTTGCCGGCGCGGCGGCGAATCTTCACCCGGTCACCTGCGACGTGCGCGACGAGGCCGAACTGCGGCGCCTGTTCGACGGCGTGGAGGCGGTGTTCCACCTCGCCGCAATCAACGGCACCGAGAACTTCTACAAGCAACCCAAGCTGGTGCTGGACGTCGGCGTGCGCGGCGCGCTGGCAGTGGCCGAGGCGTGCAATGCAGCCGGCGTTCCGGCGATGATCTTCGCCTCCTCGGCCGAGGTCTACCAGACCCCGGCGAAGGTCCCGACCGACGAGACCGCGCCGCTGCTGCTGCCGGATTCGCTCAACCCGCGCTATTCCTATGGCGGCTCCAAGATCATCTCGGAGCTGATCGCGTTCAACTATTGCCGCGATACCGTCGCGAAGGTGCAGTGTTTCCGGCCGCACAACGTCTACGGGCCGGACATGGGCTACAAGCACGTGATCCCGCAGCTGATCGCCAAGATCGCTGCGGCGGTGGCGGACGGCAGCAACACCGTGACCCTGCAGGGCGACGGCAGCGAGACCCGGGCGTTCTGCTATGTCGACGATATCGTCTCAGGGATCATCGCGATGTGGGAGCGCGGCGCGCACATGAACGTCTACCACATCGGGTCGATGGAAGAGGTCACCGTGCTCACCCTGGCCCGGCAAATCGCCTCCAGCATGGGCGCCGAGGTTACCTTCGTCGCGGGCGAAGCGCCCGCCGGCGCCACCCCGCGCCGCTGCCCGGACATCGCCAAGATGCGCGCGCTCGGCTATGAGCCGGCGGTGTCACTGGCCGAAGGCGTCGCCCGCACCGTGGCCTGGTACAAGGCCAATCCTGCTCCCACCGGCGGAAACGAGCTGCTCTGATGACCTACGCGATCACGGGAAAAAAGATCTTCGTCGCCGGGCACCGCGGACTGGTGGGCTCGGCGCTCGTGCGCAGGCTCGAGCGCGAGGACTGCACGATCCTGACGGCGAGCCGCGCCGAGGCGGATCTGTGCGATCAGGCCGCCACCCGCGCGTGGTTTGCCGCAAACCGCCCCGATGCGGTGATCCTGGCTGCCGCCAAGGTCGGCGGAATCCATGCCAACGACACCCAGCCGGCCGAATTCATCTACGAAAACCTGATGATCGAGGCGAACGTCATCGACGCCGCCCACCGCTCCGACGTCGAGAAGCTGCTGTTCCTGGGCTCGTCCTGCATCTACCCCAAGCACGCCGACCAGCCGATCCACGAGGACGCGCTTCTCACCGGCAGCCTCGAGCCGACCAACGAGTGGTATGCGATCGCCAAGATCGCCGGGATCAAGCTTGCTCAGGCCTATCGCAAGCAGCACGGGCGGGATTTCATTTCGGGAATGCCGACCAATCTCTACGGGCCCGGCGATAATTTCAGCCTCACCTCCAGCCACGTCCTGCCGGCGTTGATCCGCAAGGCGCACGAGGCGAAGCTGAGGGGCGATACCGAGATGACGATGTGGGGGACGGGCACGCCGCGGCGCGAGTTCCTGCATGTCGACGACCTCGCCGATGCCTGCGTATTCCTGCTGCAGCACTATTCGGGCCACGATCATGTCAATCTGGGCTGCGGCGAGGACATCTCGATCCTCGAGCTGACGAAGCTGGTGAACGAGATCGTCGGCTTCGAAGGCGAGATCGTCCACGATCTCACCAAGCCCGACGGGACCCCGCGCAAGCTGCTCGACACCGGGCGGCTGACGGCGCTGGGATGGCGCCCGTCGATCTCCTTGCGCGAAGGCATCACCGGAACCTACGCCTGGTTCGTCGACGCGCTGGACCAGAACCGTGCGCGGAACGTCGGCTGAGCGCTCGGACCGTGGCAGTCAGTCTCATCATCACTCAAGCTTCAGCCAAGCGGAGAGCATGACCATGGCGATCCTCGAGAATGTCGGAACTGCAAAAAGCCCTCGTTTCTCCGAGGAGCAATGCATCGAACAGGGCAAGCGCCTGGCCGCGGAATACCAGTCGGCCGAACCCTTCCCGCACATCGCGATCGACGATTTCCTGTCGCGCGATCTGCTGCGCGAAGTCGCCAGGAACTTCCCCCCGCGTGAGCTCGCGGTATCCTTCAAGCGCGAGCAGGAGAACCTCAAGTATCAATTCATGCCGGAGAACGTGCCGGATGACCTGACGCGCAACCTGTTCTTCGCGCTCAACAGCGAGCCCTTTCTCAAGTTCCTGTCGGCCATGACCGGGATCGAGGGGCTGATCGCGGACCCCTATTTCACCGGAGGTGGCCTGCACGAGACGCTGCGCGGCGGGCATCTCGGTGTCCATGCCGACTTCAACCGTCACAAGATCATGAACGTGCGGCGCCGGCTCAACGTGCTCGTCTATCTCAACGAGGACTGGCAGGATGAGTGGGGCGGCCACCTGGAACTTTGGTCGAAAAACATGAAGAAGGTGCAGCGCAAGGTCGCGCCGGTGATCGGGCGCTGCGTGGTGTTCAACACCGATCTCGACAGCTGGCACGGTCACCCCGATCCGCTCAACACCCCGGAGGGGCTCTCGCGCAGGTCCATCGCCACCTATTACTACACCTCCGCCGCGACGCTGAACGATCAGCCGGACCGGACCACCAACTTCCAGGCTCGCCCGGGCTCGAGCGACAAGGTCGATCACAAGATCCGCATCACCGAAACCCTGCGCGACTGGCTTCCTCCCGCGCTCGTGCGCATGGCGGGCAAGCTGCGCTGAGGCCTGCGGTCACTTCGTTCAGGTTGCGGGCCAGGCGCGCGCCAGCGCCCAGCGGGTGAAGACTCCGCGCAGGATGCTCGCGGTCAGGATGGCGATTGGCGGGCCGAGCAGGTCGAGGTGCTGCACGAGCACGAAGGCAAGCGGGATCGAAGCCACCGCGGCGGCGATCTCGATATAGAGCACCGGCTTTTCGCGGTGGAGCATCACCATGGCCGGTGCTGCAGGTCCGACCACCACACGGATCAACTGCGCGAGAGCAAGGATCCCCAGAGCCGGTGCCCCGCGCGCGAAGTCCGGGCCGAACAGGCTGAGGATCGGCGTCGGAAAGAACAGCGCGGCCAGCACCAGCGGCGAAGCGACCGCCAGCCCGAGCAAGCTTGCCGAGTTGACCTTGGCGAAGAACTGCCGGCGATCGCCGGACGCGCGAGCCTTGGCGAGGTGCGGAGCGGCCATGATGTCGAATGATGTCGAGATCATCACGATCAGCGTGCTGTACATCACCAGCGTTCGGTAAACCCCGGCATCGGGGATGCTGAGGAAGATCCCGACGATCAGCAGGATCGTCCAGTCGGATGCCGTCAGAACCACGGCGGGTGCAACTGCCAGGATCCCGCTCCATCGGCCGATCTGCGGGGTTCCGTGCCCCCAGTGCGCGAGCTTGGCGGAGATGATCCGGATGCTGATGACCAGCGCGAGCGCAGCGCTGCCGAGATAGATGACAGCGATAAACAAGGCGGGGAAGGCAATCCCGCCGAGCCAGAGCACCAGAAGGACAATCGCCGTCAAACCCGAATAGAACACGCCCTCCAGCAACTGGGAGCGCCAGACAGCTCCGAGCGAACGCAGCAGATCATTGTTGAGCCGCAGCCACGCGAAGAGCACGGCCAAGGGTGCGAAGGTCATCACGAACGGTATCGGCGTGGTATCTTCGAGCACGGCTTCGGCGAGCAGGATGGCCGCTCCGAAGATGATGGCCGTCATGATGAGGCCCGCGGCAATCACGTATCGGCGGCACGCCCTGTATGTGGTGGCAAGACTGCCAAGGTCCCGCTCGGTGATGAGCCTGCCGGCTTCGCGCACAAGCACGAGGTGCAGGCCCATCGTCGCCAGCAGGGAGCCAAGCGTCGCGGTGGTCAGGCCGATCTGGTATTGCCCCACCACGCCTGCACCGAAGCTGCGCGCGATCAGCCATGTCACCACGAAGCTCGCGAACGCACCGCCGCCCCGCAGGAAGAGCCCTACCAGAAGGTCGTAGACATACCTGAAGGGCGAAGCCTTGCGGCGTAAGGCGAACAACATGGACGGGCTCAGAACTGCAGCCGGACGATAGGCTTCGAGATGACGCGCGCGACAGGGGATGCGGTCTCCACGACCGAGATGACTGCCAGCACGCATTTGGCCCTAGTATATCGAGCGTGCGGGGTATAGGCGTTCCGACATGAAATCCACCCCGTCGTTGAGGCCGCAGCCGGTTCGCAGGCCCGCGTTCGCGATGCCGCGCCGGTCCAATTTGCCGGTCTATCTGGCCGCCGTGCTCGGCTACTTCATGCTGCTACCGCCGCAGATCAGCGTGACAATCGGCGGCTCCTTCATTCCGGGCTACAGGTTCTTTCTGATCGTCGCCTCGCTCTTCGTTCTTGGAACGGCCGCGAGGGGAAAAATGCGGTTCCAATGGGCCGACCTCTGCATCCTGGTAGCGGTTGCGTGGATTTGTGTCGCTATGTCGCTCACGTCCGACTGGAACGAAGCGCTCACGGCAAGCGTCGCGCATGTCGCGGACATCGGACTTGCCTATTTCTTCGCCCGCACCGCAATCGCCGATGTGCGCGCCTTTCGCATGTTCCTGGTGCTGATCCTGCCGGGCCTGCTGATCGTGGGCGTGCTGACCATGATCGAATCGGTCACCTTCACGCCCATCATTCAGCCCCTTTTCAGCAAGCTCACCGGGCGACCGGCGGAGTACTATTCCTCTCCGCGCATGGGGCTCCTGCGGGCACAGGGGCCATTTGCGCATCCGATTTCGGCGGGCATCTTTCTCGGCAGTTTCCTTCCGCTCTACTGGACGGCCGGCTTCCGGGGCTGGGTCAGGATCGCCGGCGTGGCGGGTTCGCTGGGCAGCTTCTTCAGCGTCAGTTCGGCTGCATTGATCTCCCTGTCGGCCTCGACCGGTCTGCTCGTCTACAACTGGCTCACCCGGCACTTCGTGAATCTCACCTGGCAGCTCTTCTTCGTGTTCGGGGCGATCTTCGTGTTCCTGACCGAGGTTGGCACCAAGTCCGGGACATTCAGTCTCGTGATCCGCTTCGCTTCGCTCAATTCCGATACCGGGTATCGGCGCGTGTTGATCTGGGAGTATGGTTCTCAAAACGTGGCCGCGCACCCCTGGTTCGGGCTCGGGTACGGTGACTGGAAGCGCCCGGTGTGGATGACGGATTCGGTCGACAATTACTGGCTGCTGATGGCCATGCGTTTCGGCATCCTTCCCAGCGTCCTGATCGGCCTTGCCGTGTTCCTCGCGCTCGTGGCGATCATGCGGAAGTCGATGACCTCGACCGGAAGCGACCAGCAAACCGAGCGCGGAGTGGCGATTGCCCTGGCGGTCTTCGCCCTGGGGTTGGTGTCGGTGGCGGTGTGGCTATCCGTGCAGGTCTGGTTCTTCGTGTTGCTTGGTGCTGCCGTGAGCCTTGCGAAAGCGCCCTCGCATTACGGCATGCAGCGCAGGCTACCAGCTCCGCCCGTCGGGCCCCGCCTACCCAGAGCGGCTTGATTCGCTGTCATCAGTGACCCGGTCGGGCCACGGTGATGCGCTCGCCGAGCGTCTGGCGCGTCGTCATGTCGTCACATCCACCACCAGCAATTCATCCGCGTCGGTGCGGAGCATCTGCACCCGGTTGAGCCCGGTCAGCGCCTTGGCGACCTTCAACGCGCCTCCTTCGATCTTGAAATAGCCGTCATGGTTGCCGCCCTTCGTGGTGTCGAAGCCGGTGCCCGAAAGCCCGGTGGCGAGCGAGGTATCGACCGATGCGCTGTTGGCCGTCACCGCCACCGCGTCGGGCGTCTTGTGCCACTTGGCCTTGATGTCGGCGATGACGCTGTTCCAGCGGGCGTGCGTGCCCTTGGCGGCGGCAATCACCGCGCGGGCGGTAAAGCCTGC
The DNA here is from genome assembly GCA_016125555.1 of Porphyrobacter sp. Lineage (GTDB taxonomy): Bacteria > Pseudomonadota > Alphaproteobacteria > Sphingomonadales > Sphingomonadaceae > Erythrobacter. The sequence continues at coordinate 278,587 of WGLN01000004.1, read as the reverse complement.
ATCGCTGTCGGCGAAGGCGGTGAGGTCGAAGTCGAACTCGCGCCCCGTCGCGGGCAGCTTGGCGCGGCCCTGTGTGCTGTCGTAGAACTCGGTCGGGAAATACTGCGGCACCTTGGCATCGGGGGTGCTGAACGTGTCATAGGCCGAGCGCACACCAGGCACGATGGTGGTCAAGGACCCGGTGTAGGTGGCCCCCGCTTGCGCCGCTTCCAGCCCGCCGCCGACCTTGCTGCTCATCACCGTGACGTTCGCGCCCAGCGCCAGCGTGTTGTTCGCCCCCGCCGCGCCGATGGTGAGCGTGTAGCCCTTCCCGTCGGTGTAGGTGAAGTCCGACGCCGCCTCGATGAACAGCGCATTGGAGAGATCGACCTGCGAGGAGGCCACGCGCGAATAGTCGAAGCGCAACCCGTTGGTGCCGACGCTGAGAACGACAAGGTTCGAGATCGTCACATTGTCGATTGCGCTGTCGGTTGCCCCCATCGCCACGTTGCCGGTGAGGAAGAACCCGCCCTTCGAACCGAGGAACACGCAGCCGTCGAAGGTGTTGGCGGTCGTCATGGTGACGAACTGGCGGTTCACCTGCACGAAGTCGTTGGAAACGAGGTGCGTGAGGTTCGCCGGGGTGCTGGCGCGCGTGTAGCTGCCGCCGCTCCAATAGCCGCCCTGATAGGTCACGTCGATCCACGTGTCCCCGTTCTTGATGCGGAACACGTCCCCGTCATCGGGCAGGCGCGAATGGGTGCCCATGTCCATCTGCGAGCCGACCCACTGGAAGGCGGGCTTGTCGTCATAGTTGGAGGAGCCGCGCTGCCAGTAGCGCACCCGGCAGGTCTTGGTGGCATCCGGCGCAGCGGTGAAGGCGAGCGTGTCGAAGTCCCATGTCCCGATATGTTCGGCGAGGAACCCGTGCGGCAGGTCGGCGGGATCGAAGGAGGTCGAAAGGTTCGCCCAATTCGCGCCCGCATCGGTGCTGATGCGGATTTGCCGCTCGGTCTGGCACAGGAACATGTCGTTGAGCGCGGTGGTGAGCGCCCCGAACATCCGGTCCCCGGTCCAGCTCGTGACGGTGCCGCGCGTGACGTAAAGCATGTCCGACCAGAACCCGGTCGCGCAGAAGTCGTCGGTGTTGTAGCTGACCGAGGTGGAATTGCTGGTCGCGGTCAGTGCGGTGCGGGCAAGGTTGTGGGTGCGGGTGCCCTCAAGGCTGATCGCGCCGCCGCTGTTCGATTGCAGCACCATTTCGCCCATGTAGACCCGCTTGGCATCGGTCTCGTCGGCCTGCACCGCATAGCGCGAACGGGTGGGATGGAGGGTCGATCCCATCACGAGGCTGTTGGTGACGGAGAGGTTCGTCCCCGCGACGAAGTAGAAGCTGGCCCCGGTGCCCGCCAGCACGTCCGACTGCTCGATATATTTGGTGCGGGTATCCCCGCCAGCCATCAGCGCCACGCGGTCGATGTCGATTGCCCCGGTCACGTAGGTGGACGAGGTGGTCATGTTGCCGAGGATCGCGTGATAAGCCTCGGTCGCCTGAAAGACGCTGCGCACGGTAAGGTTCGTCGCCGCCTCGCTGGTGGCCGACGCCTTATACCAGTCGCGCGGGAACCAACCCGGCCCGAAGGTCAGCGCGTGGGTGGTCGGGGTGCCCCAAGGGCGACCGTAGTAGAGGACGTTTTCGTTGGGCATCGGCCCCGAACGGTCGGCGCTCTCGATGCTCAAGATGATCGCGATGCGGGTTTCCAGCGGCTCGTAAGGCACCCCGATGCTGACGGCAGGCGCGGTGATGTTGCCCGACGGCGTCTGCGACCGCGCCAGCGCCAGCCCCTCGCAGACATAGCCGACGTTGGAGAGGCTGGTCGCGAGCGTGTCGGCGGCGAAGGTCTTGGACGCGGCACACACCGGAATGGCAGCCGGAGCCGTCGCCGGGTTCTTCTGGATCATCAGCTCGCAGACGTGGAACTTCTTGCCCGCGTCGGCGGTGACGTTGCCGAATCCGATGCCGACCCGCGCCGTGGTGGTGCTGGTCGCCTTGCGGTCGGCCCACACATACCACCAGCGCTTGCCGTTGATGGTGCCCATGTCGTGATAGCCCGCGCGGTAGGTCGTCCAGTTCTCGGTGAAGCCGGTGATGACCCCGCTCGCGTCGTGGTTGAACTCGACCGAGCCCGACGAAATCGTGCGAAGCTGAACGCGCCCGGTGATGGTCGAAGCCGAAATGGCGACAATCGCGTGAACGCGCACAAGGTCACCCGAGACGACCGAAACCGAGCAGTTGTTGGCGGTGTGAAAGCCGTTCTGGGTCGAGGTCTGGGTGATCACCACGCCCTTGCCGGTGGTGCCGAAGATGTCGGCCTCCGAATGCGCCCCGGCATAGGCGATGGTGCCCCCCGCGCTGGTCGTCAGATAGGCCGGGTCGCTTGATGTGTGCGGGGCGGCGGTATCGTCCCAGGGCGCGCTGTAGTAAGTATCGGCGCCCTGAATATACTGCCCGGTGAAGTTGCCGCTCGCATCGAAGCACAGCCGCTCCTCATCGGCAGAGCAGCGCACGAATCCGGTCGAGGATAGCCGGAACCGCCCCGAGGTCGCGGTGTAGCCGGTGACCTGCGGCAGCGCGGTGAAGCCCTGCGCTGCGGCGCCCGTGCTGCGGGTGGACAAGGCCAGGACCGAAATCGAGGCTGCACCGACGAGGAACGCCCTGCGAGACAGTTCGCTCGATGTCGGGGAGATCATGAATTGAAGCATCAGATCAATCCCACGATGTCCGAAGCCGTGGTGCCGGTAAGGCGGATCGCGGCGACCCGAATGGGCAGAATGGCTCCATTGCCGACATTGGCGAGGCGCACATCAACATCATCGCCCACCGCACGAAGCACCAGATCGCCGCCGGTGCCGACGTAAACGGCCTTCGCGGCGATCGGAAGACTGTCCGAGTCGCTGGGGGTGATCTCGAATGCGCCTTTTGCGGGGGCAATCAGGCTGTCAACGCCATTCTTGAAGGGGTCCATTTCGCTCACCTTTTTGGCTAATTTCTGTTAGGTTTTAACCAAACTGGTGATTGTAGGAAAGCCCGCATTTCGCCTGCTGGCTGCGGTATCTACCGGGCCGAAGTGTCGCCACTCCTCAGGGGACTCTTCCAAAAAGCGGTCATTTGTCAGGGGAGCACGTCGGGCTCACCATCTTGCCATGCGAATCCCCGCCGCCGTCGTGGCGAGCGTCGCGGCGTCTTCGGCGAAGCCGGTGGCCACCAGGCCGTGACGCCGCATCGCCGCCTTGCGCGCGCGCCAGCCGAGCCATGCTGCCCCGATTGCGGCCGTGCCTGCAATCATCGCCGCTGCGTTCCGCCGCCCGCGCGGGGCAAGCGCCGCGCCGGCCAGCGCCGAGGTAACGAAGCGCACGGCGAGGCCGGCAGGTTCGATGCGATCGGGGGTCGAGGCGCGCTTGTCGCCCGCCATCTCTCCCACCGCCAGCGCCAGCGCGGTGCCGGCGAGGGCGCGGTTGCCGAGCCAGTGCGGTGCCGCGCTGCTGTGGGGAAGCTCGCCGCGCGCGGCGGCCAGCGTCACGGCGGCGAGCGGGGTCATCGCGCGCTGGCCTCCGACGAGGCCCATCAGGATGGGTTGCAGCATGCCTGTTCCTCCTTGCCCTTCATCAATGGCGGCGGCGGAGGAAGGCTCCCGGTGGAGCGGCGGCGGGGCGCACCCGCGCGGCGGGCCGAGCGTCGGACCGGGGCGGGTTTCAGGCTGGCGCGTCGTCCTTACGTGCGTCGAGCCAGCGCGCCGCCTTCACCCCGCCGGTGATCAGGAAGGGCACCAGCACGAGGCTCAGAGTGACCTTGGCGATCACCTGGCCGATCATCAGGTTCATGATCGGGAACAGGCCGTAGAAGGCGAGCGTGATGAAGATCACCGAATCCACCGCCTGGCTCAAGGCCGAGGCCACGGCGCCCCGCACCATCAGGCCGAGCGTGCCTTCGCCGCCCGCGCCGCGCAGGCGGTCGAAGATCCAGATGTTGAGCAGCAGCGAGGTGATATAGGCCGCCGGGCCTGCCGCCCAGACCCGCCAGACGGTCGAATGCACCCGCTCGAAAGCGGCAAGGTCGCCGGCGCGGTCGGCGATCATCTCGGTCGAGGCCGGCAGGCGCAGCACCAGCACCATCAGCAGCGAGGCGATCAGCAGCGGCAGGAAGCCCCACCACACGATCCGCTGCGCGAAGCGGCGCCCGTAAAGCTGCGACAGCGTGCTCGAGATCACCACCAGCAGCAGGAAGGCGAAGATCCCGCTTTCCACCGCAAGGTCGGTCGGCCACAGCTGCACCTGCTTGAAGGCGAGCACGCCTGCCAGAACCGTCATCCCGCCATAAAGCAGCGTGAAGACGAACAGGCCGAGCGGCATGTTCGCGGGCGGGGCGGCGGCGGGCGCGGGGTCGGTCATCGGGGCATGGCCTAGCCAGCGCCCGCGCAAAAGAAAAGCGCCGCGGCGCGCCCTGTCACCAAGCCTGTCACCACAATGTCGCATCGCGGCTTGCAAGTCTTCGCGCAAACTGCCACGCCGCGAAGCGGCTGCCGGCGGAACCCCCGCTCGGCGCCATCAGGGGATCGGGCCGCAGCGCGCGGCCGCGGAAGCACTACAAGGGGCATCGTCGCTGCCGTGAACGAGAGTATCACGTCCGTCCTGCTGAGCCTGGCAGGGGTCGTCGCCATTCTGGGAATCGCCTTCGCGCTGTCCTCTGCGCGGCGCAGGATCAATCTGCGCGTGGTCGGCGCGGCCTTCGGGCTGCAGGCCTTCACCGCCCTGATCGTGCTGCGCACCGACATCGGCGTGGCGGTGATCGGCGGGCTGTCGGGCGGTGTGATCGCGCTGCTCGATTTCTCCAAGGTCGGCATCACCTCGATCTTCGGGCCGATGGAGAGCAATCCCTTCGCCAACACCTTCGTGATCGCGGCGCTGCCGGTGATCGTGTTCTTCGCCGCGATCGTCTCGATCCTCTACCACCTCGGCATCATGCAGCGGCTGGTGCGCTGGGTGGGCGGGGCGATCGGCTGGATCACCGGCATCAGCAAGGTCGAGGCGCTGGGCGCGGCGGCCAACATCTTCGTCGGCCAGTCGGAAAGCCCGCTGGTGGTGCGGCCCTACCTGGCCGCACTGCCGCCCGCGCGCCTGTTCACGCTGATGGCGGTCGGCATGGCGGGCGTGGCGGGGACGATCCTTGCCGCCTACGCCAGCTTCGTGGGCACCCAGGCGGTGCCCTTCCTGCTGGCCGCGGCCTTCATGTCGGCGCCGGGCGGCATCCTGATGGCCAAGATCATCATGCCCGACGATGGCCCGCATGGGGGCGCTGCCGACAATGGCGTCGGCGCGGCGGCGGTGGCGCGCGCACGGGGACGTGCGGGCGCAATCGCCGAGGCGACCCGCGTGGTGATGTACGACGAGAACGGCCACGAGATCGAGCTGCCCCAGTCGCGGATCAGCGCGACCGGCCCTGCCGCGATGGTCGAGAGCGGCAAGGCCGATGCGGTCACCGCCGCCGAGACCTTCGAGGAAGGCCATCGCCCGGCCAACATCATCGAGGCCGCGGCGCAGGGCACCCAGACCGGGGTCAAGCTGGCGGTCGCGGTCGGCGCGATGGTGATGGTGTTCGTCGCGCTGGTGGCGCTCGCCAACGGGATGCTCGGCGGGCTCGGGTCGGGCATCGTCTCGCTGGCCGCCGGAATGGGCATGCCGCTCGGGCCGGACAGCGCAGCGTGGCTCGAAACGCTCAGCTTCCAGAAGCTGCTCGGCTACCTGTTCGCGCCGGTGATGTTCCTGATCGGCATCGCCGACTGGGACCAGGCGCGCATCGCGGGCGGCCTGTTCGGCACCAAGATCGTATTGAACGAATTCGTCGCCTTCATCGATCTCGGCGCGATGCAGGCGGGTGAGCTGACCGCGCGCAGCCGCGCGATCGTCACCTTCGCGCTGTGCGGCTTCGCCAATTTCTCCTCGATCGCGATCCAGATGGCGGTGACCGGCGGGCTCGCCCCCAACCAGCGCCCGGTGATCGCGAAGCTGGGGCTGAAGGCGCTCGCCGCCGGGAGCCTCGCCAACCTGATGAGCGCGGCGCTGGCGAGCCTGTTCCTGCCGCTGTGATTTGCTTGGCAGGGCGGCGCGCGCGGGTGTAAGGGCGCGCGCATGAACAGCATCGCATCCGTCAGCCTCGCCCAGCCGCTCGAAACCATCGCCGACGAGCTCGGCCGCAGCTTTTCCGAATACGGCTTCGCGGTGGTCCGCGACCACGGCATCCCGCAGGCGCTCATCGACGAGGCCGAGGCGGTCTCGAAGGCGTTCTTCGCGCTGCCCGACCCGGTCAAGCGCGCCTACCGGATCGAGGGCGGCGGCGGGGCGCGCGGCTACACCCCCTTCGGCACCGAGAAGGCCAAGGACGCCGAGGTGTTCGACCTCAAGGAGTTCTGGCACGTCGGCCGCGACCTGCCCGCCGGCCACCCGCTGGCCGAATACATGGCGCCCAACATCTGGCCGGACGAGGTCGAAGGTTTCCACGAGACGATGGCCGCACTGTTCGCCGCCTTCGAGCAGACTGGCGCGCGCGTGCTCGAGGCGATCGCGCTGCATCTCGGTCGACCGCGCGACTTCTTCGCCGCGAGCGTCGAGGACGGCAATTCGGTGATGCGCCTGCTCCACTACCCGCCACTGGGCGATGATGCCCCCGAAGGCGCGATCCGCGCCGCGGCGCATGGCGACATCAACACCATCACCCTCCTGCTCGGGGCCGAGGAGGCCGGGCTCGAACTGCTCACCCGCCAAGGCGAGTGGCTGCCGATCCCGGCGACCCCGGGCGCGCTGGTGATCAATGTCGGCGACATGCTCGAGCGCCAGACCAACGGGCGACTGCGCTCGACCACCCACCGCGTGGTCAACCCGCGCGGGGAGGCGGCGAAGCGCTCGCGCTACTCGATGCCTTTTTTTCTCCATTTCCGACCCGATTTCCTGATCGAGCCGCTGCCCGAATGCGTCTCGGCGCAGGATGCCGCGCCGCCGCCCGAGCCGATCACCGCGCACGACTTCCTGATGCAGCGCCTGCGCGAGATCAATCTCGCCTGAGTCGTCCGCGAAAGGGGTAAGGCGCGCCTCGGGAAAATCCCTTGGGGTCGTTGCTCCCATGCAACACCCGGGCTGCAAAAGCGCGGAAATCCGGCGCTTTATGTGGGGCTGAAGCCACGATCGCGCAGGAAACGGGCCCGCCCGGCCGTGCGTTTCATCAAACTGTCACAGAACAGTCGCTTTTCCGAAGTCACGCGGGCCTAAGGGCAGCCCGACAACAACACATCTCTTGTCACTCTCCACTGTCACCAGGGGCTACTTCAATGAAGCTTAAGTATCTTCTCGCCGCAAGCGTCGTAAGCCTTGCTGCCACCACCGTCGCCACTCCGGCCTTCGCGCAGTCGACCGGGTCGTCGGACTTCGACAACGAGCCGATCATCGTCACCGGTAAGCGCGCCAGCGACGTCGCCGGCGTCGAAGTTCCCGATTCGCCCAAGGCGAAGGTGCAGATCGGTTCGGAACTGATCGGTCGCCAGGCCCCCGGCCAGACCATCAACGACATCCTCAACCTCGTCCCGGGCGTCAGCTTCACCAACAACGACCCCTATGGTTCGCTCGGTGGCAGCTTCACGATCCGCGGCTTCTCGTCGGACCGCATCTCGCAGACTTTCGACGGTATCCCGCTCAACGACTCGGGCAACTACGCGCTCTACACCAACCAGCAGGTTGACCCCGAGCTGATCGAATACGCCACCGTCAGCCTCGGCTCGACCGACGTCGACAGCCCGACCGCGTCGGCCGCGGGCGGCACGATCAACATCCGCACCAAGAACCCGGATGCCGATTTCGGCGTGCTGACCAGCGTGACCTACGGCAACCTCATCGCGCGCGGGAACCCCGGCGACCGCCCGATGTACCGCTTCTTCGGCAAGATCGAGACCGGCGAGCTGACCTCGAGCGGCCTCAGCGCCTACATCGCCGCGTCGCGCACCCAGAACGATTCGGTGTTCTCGAACTACGGCGGCGTCGACAAGCAGCAGTACAACGCCAAGATCTTCCAGCCGCTCGGTGACAACGGCGACTTCATCTCGATCGCCGGTCACTACAACCAGAACCGCAACAACTTCAACGGTTCGCCGTCGAACTTCAGCGGCATCGAAACCTACGCGATTCAGGACCCTGAAGATCGCTTCTACACCCTGTCCGACGGTACGCCGTGCACGCTGGTGTCGGGCGTCCAGGGCGTCCAGGATCGCTACAACAGCTGCGGCACCCCGTTCGAGCGTCGTTACAACCCCTCGAACACCGGCAACATCCGCGGCAACTCGCGCTTCACGCTCAGCGACAACCTGATCCTGACCGTCGACCCGAGCTTCCAGTACGTGAAGGCCAACGGCGGCGGCACCTCGATCGGCTTCGAAGGCTTCTCGCCCGACGGCTTCACCGGGGGCATCTTCCAGACCGATCCGCGCAACCCGCAGCGCAACAACCGTTCGACCCAGTATTACTACTTCGGTGGGGTCGACCTCAACGGTGACGGCGACACGCTCGACTACGTGACCATCCTTTCGCCGAGCCACACCCAGACCCGGCGCTACGGGGTGATCGCGAACCTGATCTACGACATCGACGATGCCAACCGCATCCGTCTGGCCTACACCTTCGACCGCGCCCGGCACCGCCAGACCGGCACGGCGGGCAGCCTGCTGAACAACGGCGAGCCGGTTGATGTCTTCCCGATCAACGACCCGCTGCTCGACGTGAACGGCGTGGCCCCGCAGAAGCGCAACCGCCTCTCCTATGCCACGCTCAACCAGATCTCGGCCGAATATCGCGGCGAGTTCAACGACCTGGTGGTCCAGCTCGGCGTTCGTGCGCCGTTCTTCACCCGCGACCTGAACCAGTACTGCGTGACGACCGACACCTCGGGCAACGTGAACTGCATCAACGGCGACGCCGCGATCGCCGATTACGTCGCCCTCAACCCGAACTACCTCGCCCCGGCTTCGGCGAAGTACAAGTACGACAAGCTGCTTCCGAACGTGGGTCTGACCTACAACTTCGGCAACGCGAGCGTCTTCGCCAGCTATGCCAAGAACCTGTCGGTGCCCGGCACCGATGCGCTCTACGGCTCGCTGCTGGCCGGCGTCGCTCCGACGCCGGAAACCTCGGATGCGTTCGACCTGGGTGTTCGCTATCGCAGCGGCCAGATCCAGGCGCAGGTCTCGGGCTGGTTCAACCGTTACAAGAACCGTCTCGCCACCGCCTACGATCCGATCCTCGACCTCAACGTGACCCGCAACCTCGGCACCGTCGACAAGTACGGCGTCGACGGCAGCATCGCGTGGAAGCCGATCAGCGACTTCTCGGTCTACGTCTTCGGTTCCTACCTCAAGTCGGAGATCAAGGAAGACGTCCAGACCGGCGCCAACTCCTTCGCCGCGACCGCCGGCAAGCGTGAATCGGGTGCCCCGATCTACACGCTCGGTGGCCGTGCGCAGGGCAGGCTCGGCCCGGTCGAGATCGGTGCGCAGGTCAAGCGGACCGGCAAGCGCTATCTCAACGACATCAACACGATCGAACTTCCGGCCTACACCGTCGCCGACCTCGACGTGCGCCTGAACCTCGGCGAGTTGAACGAAGACCTCGAGAAGGCCTACATCCAGGTCAACGTCACCAACCTCTTCGACCAGGTCTATATCGGTTCGGCTTCGACCGGCCTGACCACTTCGGGCGCGTTCGTGAACATCGGCCCGCCGCGCGCGATCACCGCGTCGCTGGTCTGGGGCTTCTAAGACCACGGCCCACCGCGCGTCCGGCGCGCGGTCAGGGCAGGCAGAGGGGCAGCCTTCCGAAAGGGAGGCTGCCCCTTCGCTTTGGCGCCCGCGCTCCGTGCATTGCTTCTGCCGGGGTTCCGCCAGGCTGCATGCGGCGGAGAACAGGCGTGCGTGCAGCCAAGAGCTACCGGGTGCCGGCGCCCGGCTGCGCGCTGTCGAAGCGGCCCTAACCCGCCGCGCCGCCCACCTTGCGGGCGGGAGCATCCGCCGCCCGGTCGGCGATCGCCAGCAGCTCGTGCGCCAGCGTCTCGCGCGCCTCGCCGACCCCGTCCGGCTCCGCCGCAAGCGCACGCTCGAGCAGCGCGGCGCTTTCGCCGAGGGCCGGCTCGCCGAACATGCCCGCGCTGCCGGCGAGCTTGTGAAGCAGGCCCGCAAGCCGCAGCATGGCCGGATCCTGCGGTGAACCGGCTACGAGCATCCCGTCGCCCAGCGCGTCGCGCACCGCCGCGACCGCCTCGCTGCGCCGCTTCTCCCAGCGTGCGACCAGCCGCGCCGAGATGGCGGGGCGCTGCCGCGCCGCCGCGTCGGGCCGGGAGGGCTGCGGGGCTTCGACGATCCGGGTCGGCAGCCAGCGCTGCAGCGCCCGCACCAGCGCGGCAAGGGCGATCGGCTTGGCGAGATGCGCCTGCATTCCCGCCGCACGCGCAGCAGCGATGTCCTCGGGGAAGGCGTTGGCGGTGAGCGCGACGATGGGCAGCACATCCGGCCCGATCCCCTCAGCCCGGATCGCGCGCGTCGCGGCATAGCCGTCGCACCCCGGCATCTGCACGTCCATCAGCACGAGATCGAACAGCTTGCCGCGCAGCGCCGCGTCGATCACCATCGCGATCGCCTCGTTGCCATCATGCGCGATCGCGACCTCCTGCCCGCAGCGTTCGAGCATCTCGGACATCAGCACGCGGTTGAGATCGTGGTCCTCGACCAGCAGGATTCGCGATGCGGCGGCGAGGGCGCTGGGCGCTGCCGGCGCGCGTTCCGGCAGCGCGGCATCGGGCGTGGCGAGCCGCGCGGGCAGAACCAGCGTGAAGCGCGATCCTTCGCCGGGCGCGCTCGTCACCTCGATCCGTCCGCCGAGCAGCGCGGCCAGCTGCCGGCTGATCGACAGGCCAAGCCCGGTCCCGCCATAGCGCCGGGCGGTGTCGCCCTCGCCCTGGACGAAGGGCTGGAAAATCCGATCGAGCCGACCTTGGCTGATCCCGATGCCGGTATCGGCGATGCAGATCCGCACCTCATGGCGCGCGAGCGTGTAGGCGAGGCGGATGGTCCCCGCCTCGGTGAACTTCACCGCGTTTCCGAGAAGATTGAGCACGATCTGGCGCAGCCGCAGCCCGTCGGTCGTTATCCAGGGGCGCTGTGCCGGCTCGCAGCGGCAATCGGACGCATCCCCGCAGGCGCAGGCGAAGTCGAGCGCCAGCCCCTTTTTCTCGGCGGCCTGGCGGTGCAGCGCCGCACATTCGGCCAGCGTCGCGTGGAGATCGACCGGGGCGTGATCGATGCTGAACTGCCCGCTTTCGATCTTGCTGAGATCGAGCACGTCGTTGAGCAGGGTCATCATCGAGTGGCCCGACTGCACGATCATTTCGGCATAGCGGCGCTGGTCATCGGCGAGATCGCCCTGCAGCAGCAGCTCGGCGAAACCCAGCACGCCGTTCATCGGCGTGCGGATCTCGTGGCTCATGTTGGCAAGGAACTCGCTCTTGACCCGCGCCGCGTTCTCCGCCTTGCGGCGTGCGCTCGTCAGCAAGAGCTCGAGCTCGACCCGCTCGGTGACGTCGCGGGTGGCCACCACCACGCCCTCGCGCGCACCGGTGCCGGGATTGCGGATGATCGCGCAATCCGCCTCGAGGAACACCGGCGTCCCGTCCGGACTGTCCTGGAAGCGGCGATAGGTGACGCGCTCCTTGTCCGACGTGCCGTCGAGCAGCCGGCCGAGCGCGAGCACCGCGCGATCGCGCGCTTCGGGATGCAGCCGATCGGTCAGCGGACGTCCGATATAGGTTTCGGGCGGCGACCCCAACACCTCCTCCACCGAGGGCGAGGCATAGGTGCACACGCCCGCAAGGTCGTAACGCAGCACTGCGTCGGCGATGTTGTCGGCCAGCAGGTCGACCTCGCGCTTGCCCGCCTCGAGCTGCGCCACCATCCGGTCGCGCCCGGCGAGGATCGCGGCGACCGGCAGGCCGGTGAGGAAATTCGCAGCGACGAAGGCCTGCAACAGGTGGAGTTCGGCGACCACCCCCGGCACGCCGGCGGCGGCGATCGGGCCGAACCCCGCCCAGGTCAGCACGCCGGCCACCAGCGCCACCGCGGTCACGTGGATCGCGGTGCCGAGGCTGCCGAGACGGAAGGCGTGGAGCAGGGTGATCGGCTGGACGAGAAAGATCAGCGGATATTGCGACTGCGAGAACACCAGCAGCGCGCAGGTCGTCCCGCCGAGCAGCAGTGCCAGCCGCTCCGGCGCGCGCGCGGGGGCCGGTGGCAGGACCCCGCGCATCCGGTCGGTCAGCAGCAGCCAGGCGGGCACGAACAGCACCATCGCCATGCTGTCGGTGAGGAACCACGCCGTCGCGCCCGCGCGCAGGCTGGCGAGATCGCTTGCCAGCATCGGCGCGGCGATCAGCGCCGACACCAGCGGGCCGACCAGCCCGCCCGCCCAAACGAACCGGGCGAGATGGGCGAGGCGGGTCATGTCGCACGTCTCTCCCGCGGTCTGGCGGGTGAGAGCCAGCACCAGCGCGATCTCGATCGTGTTGGCGACCGAGAAAACCGTTGCGGTTTGCCAGACGAGCGGCGCCACGCCGTTCGCGGCAAGACTGGCGAGGAAGGCAGCGAGCAGGAACGGCCATTCGTTGGCGACCCGCAGGCGCAGCAGCAGGACGACCGCGAAGGCGTTGGGCAGCCACACCGGCGCCACGTCGCCCCCGACGCGCGCCAGCAGCAGGCTGAGGCAGGCGAGCGCGAGATAGCCCGCGCCCCCCGCCAGCGCGGCGAGGAGGCTGCGCGAATCCACCGGGCCCGAGGCGATCCGCAGCCGCTCCGCCCAGGCGCGCGCAGCGGTCCGCTCCCGCACGGCACCGTCTGGCCCGGCGGAATCGCTCAAGGTGTCGGGGAAAGCCTCCCCCACACCGCCCACAGGTTGCACCGCGCGATCGATCCTTGCGCTCCATCGCCAAAATCCTCCGCTGTGCTATAGAAAACCGCGCCGCGTTTCCGGCACAACCTCGCCCGAAACGGAGGTAATCGCGATTGACCGGATGGGTCGGATGAAGGGGCCGGATGATTTCAGGGGCGCGCGGCGACGCGCGAGCCTGCCGCTGCTCGCGGGCATCGTGCTGCTGCACCTCGCGGCGCTCTATGGGCTGGCGCGCGCGCTCGCGCCGGATTTCACCGCAGCCGTGCAGGAACAGGTGGTATCGGCCTTCACCGTGACGGTCACCGCGCCGCCCCCGCCCCCGCCCGAGAACCGGCCCGAGCCCGACGAGGGCGCCGCGGGCGATCCCGGCAAGGACGCGGTGCCGCAGCCCGTCACCCAGCCGCCAGCGCCCCGCCCCCTGCGCGAGGAAAGCCCTCGCCCGCGCGCCTCCTCGACCGGCAGCGCCACGCGCTCGGGCGCGACCGAGGCGGGCGAGGGCACCGGGGCGGCGGGCAGCGGGCTCGGCACCGGCAGCGGCAATGAAGGCGGCGGGCGCGGCGGCGTCGCGGTGACGAAGCCGGTGCACATCTCGGGCAGCATCGACAACGCGCGCGACTTTCCCGTGCCTGCGGGCGGGCGCGAGGCACGGCAGGGCAACGAGGTGATCGTGCGCGTCATCGTCGGGGTCGACGGGCGCGCGCACGACTGCACGATCTACCGTCCCAGTCCCGATCCCGAGGCCGACCGGATCACCTGCCAGCTGGTCGAGAGCCGCCTCGGCTTCCGTCCCGCGCAGGACCGCGAAGGCAATCCCGTCCCCGCCCCGTTCTACTGGCGCCAGCGGTGGTTCTGATGCCTCCGTTCCGGCAGCAAAGCCGACGCGAGGGGTGGCATCAGGGCCGCGCCTGTTATAGCGCGGACCCGCACAATCAGGGGCACGACGACGCGTGACAACCATCCATCCGGTCATCCTGTGCGGCGGCAGCGGCACGCGGCTGTGGCCGCTCAGTCGCAAGGCCCGGCCCAAGCCGTTCCTGCCGCTGGTGGGCGAGGGCACGCTGTTCGAACAGGCGCTGCGGCGGGTGGCGCCGGGGGAAGGCTTCGCCGCCCCGATGGTCGTCGCGGGCGCCGCCCACGCCGGGCTGATCCTCGACCAGCTGGGCGAAATGCCGGGCGCGCGGCTGGTGGTCGAACCCTGCGCGCGCAACACCGCCCCGGCGATTGCGCTCGCCGCCGCGCTGCTGCCTCCGGATGCTGTGATGCTGGTCTGCCCCAGCGATCACCACATCGCCGATCCGCAGGCCTTCCGCGCCGCCGCGCAAGCCGCCGCCGAACTCGCGCTTCAGGATTATCTCGTTTCCTTCGGCATCGCCCCCGACCGACCCGAGACCGGCTACGGCTATATCGAGCGCGGCGCGCCGCTCGCGGGCGGGTTCGCGATTGCGCGCTTCGTCGAGAAGCCCGATCTGGCCCGCGCACAGGAATATCTCGCCAGCGGACGCTTCAGCTGGAACGGCGGGATCTTCGCTTTCCGCGCCGGGCACCTGCTCGAAGAGCTCACCGCGCACCGCCCCGACATGGCGCGGCTGGTGCGCGAAGCGGTGGCGGGCGGGGAGGCGCAGGGCGCCCGCTTCCTCCCTGCGCACGAACCGTTTGCCGCGATCGCCGGCGATTCGATCGATTACGCGGTGATGGAAAACACCGCGCGCGCGGCGATGGTGCCGGCGAACATGGGATGGTCCGACATCGGCAACTGGGCCGCGCTCGCCGATGCGCTGGCCGATGGCGCCGACGCGGCCGGCAACCTGGCGCGCGGCGGGCAGGTCGATCTCGACGGGTGCCGCGGGGTCTTCGCGCTGACCGACGGGCCGCGCATCTCGGCGGTCGGGCTAGAGGATGTCTGCGTGATCGTTTCGGGCGGCGAAGTGCTGGTCACCACGCGCGCCGGGGCACAGCGCGTCGGCAAGCTGCCGGGCGCCTCGGGCCAGTGAGCCTTCCGGGAATGACCGCGCACCAGCTCCCCACCCGGATGGTCGCCAAGCCCTGGGGGTGCGAGCGCCTGCCCGCCCCCTTCGCCGCTCCGCACGGGGAGCGGATCGGCGAAATCTGGTTCGAACCGCCGCCCGAACTGCCGCAGGTGCTTGTGAAATACCTGTTCACCTCGGAAAAGCTCTCGGTGCAGGTCCACCCTTCCGACGCGCAGGCGCTCGCCGGCGAGGCGGGCAAGGAGGAGTGCTGGCTGGTGCTCGATGCCGAGGCCGACGCCAGGCTGGCGATCGGCTTCACCCGCGCGGTCGCGCCGGAAGAAATCGCCGCCGCGGCGCGCGACGGCACGATCGAGGACCTGCTCGCCTGGCATCCGGCGCGTGCGGGCGACATCTTCTACCTGCCCGCGGGCACGGTCCACGCGATCGGCGCGGGCCTGTCGCTGGTCGAGGTGCAGCAGAATTCCGACACCACCTTCCGCCTCTACGACTATGGCCGCCCGCGCGAACTGCATCTCGACCGCGCGCTGGCGGTGGCCGAGGGCGCGCCCTACGCGGCGGAGCATCGCGGCAGCGTCGCGGCTCGCGGTCAGGTCCTGGTCGAGGGCCCGCATTTCCGGCTGGAGCGGATTGCGGGCGCCCCCGACGCGGCGACGCGGGAGGCGTGGGCCGATGCGCTGCTTGCCCTGCCGCTTGAAGGCGAGGTCGCCGCGCTGGACGGCACGGCCCGCGCCGCGGCGGGCGAATGCCTTTATGCGCCGGCGCTTTCGGCCTGCGATTTCTCCGGTGCGGGCGTGACGCTGCTGGTGCGCGCCGCCTATACTGCCAGCGCCCGGGCGATATCGCCCGTGCCGTAGGGCTTGCGCAGCACCGCCGCCGCGCCGAGGCGTTCGAGACCGCCTGAGCCGTCGGCATAGCCCGTCGCCAGCACGAAGCGCACCCCGGCGGCGCGCAGCGCCTCGGCGATGGGTTCGGAACTCTCGCCGCCGAGGTTGAAGTCGATCACCGCGAAATCGGGCGGGCTCTCGGCAATCGCGGCGAGCGCGCCGGCGACGCTGCTTTCGACCCGCACCTCGGCGACGCCGAGGCGCTTCAGGTTCTCCTCGGTGTCGAGCGCGATGATGATGCTGTCCTCGACCACCAGCACCCGCGCCGGCACGCCCAGGGCCGCTGCGGGTCCTTGCTCGCTCGCGGCAGGCGCGGGTTCGGCCATGGCGCGCGCGGGCGAAGGAGCGGCGGCGGCAAGATGGCGCGCGGGCACGAGGAAATCGGCCTCGAGGCCTTCGAGCCGGAAGCGGATATCGGCCTCGCCGCCGAGGTCGTGCGGCACCGAGCGGCGGATGATGGTCGAGCCGAAGCCCTCGCGGGTCGGTGCGCTGACCGGGGGGCCTCCCGCCTCGCGCCATTGCAGCGACAGGTCGCCGAAGGCGGTCCGCGCGAGCCGCAGGTCGAGCTGCCCCGCCTGCGCGGACAGCGCGCCGTATTTCGCCGAATTGGTCGCCAATTCGTGCACCACCAGCGCCAGCACGGTATAGGCCTCGGGACCCAGCGCGGCGTCCTCGCCATGGATCGCCACCCGCGCGCGGCCTGCACCTCCATAGGGCGCAAGCTCGGTCTCGAGCAGCCGCTTGAGCGAGGCCGGGCCCCAGTTCTTGGCGGTCAGGTTCTCGTGCGCGGCGGCAAGCGCGGCGATCCGCCCGCCGAGGATCGCGGCGAAGCCGGGCACCGACAGCGCCTCGTGCTGCGACTGGCCGACCAGCGCGCGGATCAGCCCGAGGATGTTGCGCACCCGGTGGTTGAGTTCCGCGATCACGAGGTCCTGCTGCTCGGCGTTGCGTGCGCGTTCGCGGCTGACCTCCTCGTTCATGCGCAGCACCACCTCGATCAGGGTGCGGCGCAGGCGTGCGGCGATCTCGCATTGCTCGCCGGTCCATTCCGCCCCGCGGCCGCGCACGATCTCGCGCCACGCGGCGAAGCTGGCGCGCGGCTGGAGCAGCTCACCCGGCGCGGCGCGCGCCTTGTTGGGATCGCCCGCCCAGGTGATCGTCCGGTCGAGCGGTCGGCGCCACAGCACCAGGCAATCGCGTCCCGCGCGCGACAGCGGCAGCACCAAGGCGCCCGCCGCGACGCCGGCGAAGGGCTCGGCCCCCGGCAGTTCGTCGGCGAGGCGGGTGGTGGCGTGCACCCCGCCGCCCAGCGTGCTTGCGAGCAGCGGGGCGACCGCACGGAAGGCGGCCTCATCCGGCGCGGCGCCGCTGGCGCGGTATTCGCCCTCGACCAGTAGCGACAGCCCGTCGTGCGGCACAGCCTTGCCGAGCAGTTCCTCGATCAGCGGCAGGCTGTCCGCCAGCGCCAGCCCGCCAGCCAGGCGCAGCAGCAGCCCGTCGGACAGCGTCCGGGCCCGCTCGCGCAGTTCCTCGGCGCGCGCCACCAGGATGCGATCGAGCATCAGCGAGAAGGTCTGGCTGAGCAGCTCGGCGACGGTGCGCAGTGAAAAGGGCGGCAAGCGCGGCGTTCGGTGGTGGCACGAGATCATGCCCCACAGCCGCTCGTGCCGGACGATCGCGATGGCGAGCGAGGCGCGCACCCCCATGTTGCGCATATAGGCAAGGTGCATCTGCGAATGGGCGCGCAGCATGCTCATCGACAGGTCGAGGGGGGTGTCCTCCGGCCCCAGCGCGGGGATGATCGGCACCGCCGGGGCATCCATGTCGGCGATCACCCGGAAGCGGTTGCGGCGGAACAGCTCGCGCGCCTGGCGCGGGATGTCGGCAGCGGGATAGCGCAGGCCAAGATAGGGCTCCATCCCCTCGGCGGCCTCCTCGGCCACCACCTCGCCGCTGTCGTCGGGGTGGAAGCGATAGACCATCACCCGGTCATAACCGAGCATCTGGCGCACCAGCCGCACGGCGGTGTCGCACAGCGCCTGCGCATCGCCGAGCGCCTCGAGCTGGGCGATCACCGGCACGATCATGCTGACATGGTCGGCGAAGTCGTTGCCCGCGTGGGGCTCGAACTCGATCACCCGCAGCCCGCAGCTGATGTGCACCGCGCAGTCGAAGCGGGCTCCAGTGCCGGCGAGGTCGAGGCCGAAGCGGCGCTCGGGCATGTCGAGATCGCCGAGGCGCGCCAGCGCATCCTCCAGCGTCGCGAGCGCCGGCGCGGCGAAGACCTCGGCGAGCGGTGTCCCCGGGGCGGGCTGTGCGGCCAGGCCGAGCAGCGCCGCGACATTTTCCGAGGCATGCGCGAGCCTGCCATCCGGCTGTGCGGCGATCAGCGCGCCGAACCCCTGCACTGCGGCGATATGGTGGATCGCCTCGCTCTCGCAGGCGGTCAGCGCGTCGTCCCGCTGGTGGAGATTCACGGCAGCGCGCCTTGCCCGGCCGCAAGGGATTGCGGGCCCTGGGCCACGGCGAGGAAATACGCGAACACCGCTTCGGCCGCGTGGGTCGCGCCTGCGGCCTCGTCCGGCGCGGCGCGCTGTTCGATGCGCGTGCGCAGTGCCTGCCAGAAGGCGGGCATGGCCTCGTCGCCGAGGAAGGCGACCGGCCACGTGCCCGCGCCGATGCGCGCCACCTGCCGCGCGATGCTGCGATTGCCGAGCGCCGATCCGGCCAGCACCCAGGCTGCACCCAGCGCATGTCCGGTGCCGATGCGACCCATCGTGAACAGCGGGGCGGGCGGCGGAACGCGCCGGCCGAGCGCGGCGAGGTCGCGGGCGATCAGCGGGGTCTGGCGGGGTGGCTGGAGCGAGGGCGGCGCATGGGCGGCAAGCCAATCCTCGAGCGGCGCGCGCGCGGCGTGCTGGAGTTCGAGAAAGCGCGCATAGTCGCCCCGCCGCTGCCAGCCGCTCGCCGCCTGCATCGCTTCGTCGAGGAGATCGTGCGCGGCCATGGTCGCGGCGCGCAGCTGTGCGCGCAGGTGGTCATCCGCCGCTGCCCTGTGCCGTCCCGCCATCCGACCACACTTTCCCTGCCCACCACGGGCAGAATTGCCGGTCTGCCTTGCACGCCCGTCGCGTAAAGCAAGTTAGGCAAGATTCGCTGTCCGATAATTGTGACAGATCAAATCAGGGAAAGCAATTGGAGGGGCGCTGCGGGTCAGGGCGCGAGCAGGCGCTGGCCTTCCTTCTTCACCGCCGCCTCGAGCGGGCCCTTCATCACCGAAAGCAGCATCGGCAGGTCCATCTCGATCACCACGTGGCCCTCGCCGATGTCGACCCCGCCGGGGATGGTCATGCCCATCACCTCGGCGGCGATGTCGAGCCGGTCCTCGCCGCGCCAGGCGGTGGTGACCTTCGCGAGGCCCGGGGGGAAGAACTCGCCGATCTCGTGAGCGTGGTCGTGCAGCCGCCGGCGCACCTCCTCGCGGGGGAGATCGTGGGGGAGCGTGACGCGCATCGGCTCAGCGCTCCTGCTTGGCGGGGGCGGCGGCAAAATCGGGCAGCGGCACGCCGGTGTCGGGCATTCCGCTCATGTCTTCCAACGCCTCCGCCCCGCCATAACGATATTCGAGATAGCGGCTCTTGATCGCGAGGTCGTCGAGCGCGCCTTCGGCCAGCTTCCGCGTCACCCGGTCCACTTCGCCCGAGAGCTTTTCGAGGCTTTCGGTGAGGCGCTGGTCGGCGGTCTTGCCCGCATATTCCTCCCCCCGCAGGTGCGCGGGGATCTTGCGGTAATCGTCGATCGTCTCGGGGATGTATTCGCCAACCAGTTCGCGCACCTCGGCCATCGCCGGGTGGTCGCCGTCGAGCCCCTTGAGCTGCAGGCCCAGTGCGTCGAGCTGGACGCCGAGCCGGTCGACCAGCACCTGCGCAGGCGCGGGCAGGGCGGGGCGCTGCGCCTCGAGCCAGATCTCGGTGCGCGCGACCATCTGGCCGGGATTGCCCTGCTTGAGTTCGGCGCGCTTGGGCACCTTGACCCGGGGGAAGACCCCGAGCACGCCGACCGCCACCACGGTGGCGACCAGCGTCGCCATGAACCCCCAGAACAGCAGCGGGCCGATCACCGCGCTGAAAATGCCCGCACCCACCCAGATCGCCACCACTGCGAGCGCGATGTTGCGAACCTTCTTGAGGAGCGCCTTCATCTTGAGCTCGGCCGAGCCCTTGCCGATGCTGGCTCCGCGCGGCGCAGGCCGGTGCGTGCCGCCCTCGCGCTGCACCGCAAGGCTTGTCTTCGCCTCGCGCAGAATACGATCGGATTCGCGGGTGGTGTCGGGCATCTACTTGTCCAGCGCGAGCAGCGACGGGGTCTGCGAGGCGACCTTGGCCTGCGCCTGCGCCTGCCCCTCGGCACGGGCGATGTAGCCCTTGGACTTCTCGACCTCGGCGGAGAGCACGGTGACGGTCTGCTTCATCGAATCGAGCGCGCGGACCTTGAAATTATCGACCTCGTCCATCGTGTCGTAGATGTTCTGGAAGGCGCGCTGGAGCGTTTCGAGCGGGATAGTGGAAGAGGCCGCCTGCTCGTGGATCTGCGCGGTCTGTTCGCGCAGCAGGGTGCTGGTCGAATCGATGATGTCGCTGGTGGTCTGGTTCAAGGCGGTGATCTGGCCGAGCACCAGCCGCTGGTTGGTCATCGCCTGCGCGACCGTCACCGCGGTGCGCAGCGCGCCCACGGTGGTGGTGCTGGCGCGGTCGACGCCCTTCACCAGTTCGACATTGTTCTTCTTGACGAGATCCAATGCGAGGTAGCCCTGCACGCTGACCGCCATCTGGGTCAGCAGGTCCTGGGTGCGCTGGCGGACGTAGAACAGCGCGCTCTCGCGCAGCGCCTTGGCCTTGGCCGGGTCCGAGCTGTCGAGCTCCTGCGCCTTGGCCTCCAGCCGCGCGTCCAGCGTCTTGGCGATGTGGATCATCTGTTCCAGCTCGCCCATCGCGGCCCACAGCTTCTGCCGCTCGGTATCGATCGCGGCATTGTCGAGGTGGAGCTCCTTCTTGCCGCTTTCCAGCCGCTGGAGGATCGCGCTGATGTGCCCCTGCGCGCTGGTGTAGCTGTCGAAATAGTTCTTCAGCTTGTTGCCGAAGGGAATGATGCCGAGGATCTTGCGCGGACCCGACAGCTTGCCCTTGCGGCCCGGATCGAGGTCCTCGACGGTGCGGCGCAGTTCGGCGAGGTCCTTGCCCACGCTGCCATCGGAATCCATCGCCCGCACCGGGCGGTCGAGGAAGCGGTTCGACATCGCGGCCGCCGCGCGGATCTGTTCCTGCCCCATGCGGGTGATCTGGTCGACCTTCTCGCCGAACTCGGGCGAATTGGCATCGGCCGAGACGAGATCGGCGACGAAGGCATCGACCTTGGTGTCGAGCTTGGACTTCTGCTCGGCGGTGACCGGCACGAGGCCCGCCGCCTGCTCGGGCGCGACCTCGGGCACCGGATCGGGCGGGGTGAGCGAGAAGTCGGTGGCGGTCTTGGTCGCCGTCTGGGTTTCGGTGCTCATGCCTCTTTCGTGCTCCCTAGCGGCCCGGCGCCGGGGCGCAGGGCAGTCCAACTGTATTAGTGATCTAAAACACGCCTTTCAAGTTTCCAGCCGAGGCTACTGCGGATCGCGGGTCCGCGTCCATCGCTATCGCCCCTCGGCGCCCCGATTGGCAAGCTCCGCGCGGCGGGCTAGGGCTGGCGCCATGTACAATGATGCAGAACACGCGCGATGAACGAAACCGCCACCGCGCCCCAGCCGGGGGCCGATATCGGGGCCGAGGACGTCGCGCTCGCTCCGGGCGCCGGGGACGAGACCCCGCCGACCTCTGCGGCCGGCGCGAAGGACGCCGCACCCGGCCCGGGCGGACTTGCCGGCGTGTTCGGCAGCCTGCGCCACTGGTGGAACGAAAGCGTCATCGGCCAGGTCGACCAGGCCGAGGTGATCGCGCGGCGGCGCGAGGACTGCGCGCTGTCCGAAAGATACCTGTTCATGACCGCGATGAGCGGCGGCATCGCCATCCTCGGCCTGCTGCTGTCCTCGCCGGCGGTGGTGATCGGGGCGATGCTGCTCTCGCCGCTGATGGGGCCGATCATGGGCCTGGGCTTCGCGCTGGCGATCGGCGACTGGGAGTGGCTCAAGCAGTCCGCGCGCAGCCTCGCGGTCGGCAGCGTGCTGGCGGTGCTGCTGTGCGCGGCGCTGGTGTTCCCCTCGCCGATCCAGACCATCACCACCGAAATCGCCGCGCGCACCCGGCCCAACCTGTTCGACCTGTTCGTCGCGCTGTTCTCCGCGCTCGCCGGCGCCTATGCGATGATCCGCGGGCGCGAGGGCACGATCGTCGGCGTCGCCATCGCAACCGCCTTGATGCCGCCGCTCGCGGTGGTCGGCTTCGGGCTGGCGACCACCAACTGGACGGTCTTCTCGGGCGCGCTGCTGCTGTTCGTCACCAACCTCATCACCATTGCGCTGACCGCCTTCGCGATGGCCAAGCTCTACGGTTTCCGCACCGCGCTTTCGGCGCGCAACACGATGTTCCAGAACGTCGCGCTGCTGGTGGTGTTCGTGGGGCTCGCGATTCCGCTGGGCTATTCGCTCAACCAGATCGCGTGGGAAACCAACGCCCAGCGGGTGGTGCGCGACGCGATCCGCGAGCGGTTCGAGCGGCCCGCGCAGCTCGACGCGGTGCAGATCGACTTCGGCACCGACCCGCTCGATGTGAGCGCGATCATGTTCACCCCCGTCATCCGCCCGGGCGCCGAGGCCGAGATCACCCGCGCGCTGAGCCAGCGGCTCGGGCGTCCGGTCAACCTCACGCTGACCCAAACCCAGACCGAGACCGGCGCGGGCGCGGCCGAGCGTGCGCAGCTTTCCGCCACCCGCGCCGCCGAGCAGGCCGCCGCCGAGGCGCGGATGCAGTCGCTCGCCGCGCGACTGTCGCTCGCCGCCGGGGTGCCCGAGAGCGAGGTGCTGATCGACCGCAACCGCCGCCGCGCGCTGGTGCGCTCGAAGCGGCTCGGGGACGCCGGGCTCGATGCCTATCGCACGCTCGAGGCGCGCATCGCCGCGACCGAGCCGGAATGGACGGTCGAGCTGATCCCGCCGCCCGTGCCGCTCGCCGCGACAATCCCCTTCGCCGAGGACGCGCCGACCGCCGAGGGCAACGAGGCGCTCGCCCTCGTCGCCTGGGCGGCGCAGCGCACCGGGCGCGCCGTGGTGCTGACCGGCAAGGAGGCCGAGGCGCAAGCCGCTGCCGAGCGGCTGCGCGGCGCGGGTCTCAGCGTCGAGATACAAGCAGGCGCCGGGCCACTGCGTGCAGGCTGGGCAAGCGAGGATTAGCCGCGTCCGCTTTCACGGACTTTCGGGCCGGAAGCTGCCGTTGGGCAAGCGACCCCTGAGAGGACGTTGACATCATAGTCCTCAGGCGAAACAACGCATTATCTGGTTGAATACCTCAGGGCCACGCCGTGATCAGAATTCTCTTGGCTATCCTTGTTTGTCTGGTCGGAGCGGTCTTGGTGTGGAACGTCGTGCGGGGGGATGAGTATGCCTCGACAACGCTCTATGTGAGTGAGCGAAGCCTGAACAATGTGATGGAGTGCATTTCCAGCAAAAGCAGGCAGATCAAGAGTGACCTCCAGCCAGTTAGTAAATGCCGTTTGGGAAGCGGCGGTCGGACGCCCTGCCAACCAGGGATGACTTATCTGTCAGCCGACGGGCAGATGCGCCTCTCGGTGCAGCCTTCAGATGGCACCGTCGAAATCAGGATTCGGCATAATCAGCCACTCTCTTCATCGGCCGTCGAAACTTTGAAGCGATGCGCACAATATGTCCGCTAACCACCCACTCCCGGCCATTCGCGCCCCAATGGGAGCGCCTTGAATGCGGACGCAATTCGCGGGTCGGGCTGCGGCTTCCACTCTCCGTCACCGCGGCCGACGCCGGAGTCTTCTGTGCCGTGCTTGCCTCTCGCGCGCCCGGCCTTCGCCGGGACGACGAGGGGCCGAGGTCAGGCCGCCAGCCGGATCGGGACGATCTCGCCCGACAGGTAGAGCCGCTTGGCCTTGGCCCGCGACAGCTTGCCCGAGCTTGTGCGCGGCAGGGTGCGCGGGGGGACCAGTTCGACGATGCAGCTCATCCCCGTGACCGAGCGGACCTTGTCGGCGATCTGGTCGCGCAGGCGGATGCGTTCCTCGGGATCGGAGACCTTGCAGTGGACCAGCACCGCAGGCGCTTCCTCGCCGTTCTCCATCTCGATCGCGAAGGCCGCGATGTCGCCGTGGTTGAAGCCGGGCAGCTGCTCCACCGCCCACTCGATATCCTGCGGCCAGTGGTTCTTGCCGTTGATGATGATCATGTCCTTCGCCCGGCCGACGATGAACAGGTAGCCCTTGGCGAGATAGCCCATGTCGCCGGTGTCGAGCCAAGGGCCCTTGCCGTCCTCCGCGGGCACGAGGCAGTCGTTGGTGGCGTCTTCGTTGCGGAAGTAGGAATGCATCACGCTCGGGCCGCGGCACCACACCTTGCCGATCTGGTGGTCGCCGCGGGTCTCGCCGTTCTCGCCGCGGATCTCGACCTCCATGTCGGGGAGCGCCTTGCCGCAATTGACGATCGCCCGGTAGCGCGCCGGGCGCGACAGGTCGCGCGGGGCGCCCGAGAGGCGTTCTTCCTCGACCAGCTCGACCCGGATGCCTTCGCCCGGCGGCATCACCGTCACCGCCAGCACCGCCTCGGCGAGGCCGTAGGACGGGGTGAAGGCGCTCGCCCGGAAGCCGGCGGGTGCGAAGGCGTTGACGAAGTTCTGCATGACATCGGGGCGGATCATGTCCGCGCCATTGCCCGCGACCCGCCAGCGCGACAGGTCGAAACGCTCGGCGACGTTCGACTGGCTGGAGATGCGGCGCGCGCAGATGTCGTAGCCGAAGGTCGGCGAATAGGAGAGCGTGTGGCCCGGATTGCGGCTGATCATGTCGAGCCACGCCAGCGGACGCCGCGCGAAGGCATCGGGCTTGATGTAATCGGCCGAGACCTGGTTGGCGATCAACGACAGGAAGCAGCCGACCAGCCCCATGTCGTGATACCACGGCAGCCAGCTCACGCAGCGGTCGTTGGTGCCGAGGTTCATCGTCTCGGCATGGCCGTAAAGGTTGTGGAGCAGGGCGCGGTGCGTCACCGCCACGCCGGTCGGGAAGCGGGTCGAGCCGGAGGAATATTGCAGGTAGCAGATATCGTCCGGGCTGGCTTCGGGCAGGTCGCAACCGGGCGCGGGACGCGTGCCGAAATCCTGCCAGCTTTCCGCAGCGCAGCCCTGCCGCGCCGCGGCGGCCGAGGCCATCTCGGCGATCTCGGCGGGGTAGAGCAGCAGCTTGGGGTCCGAGCTCATCAGCTGCACCGCGAGCTGGTCGATGTAATTGTCCTTGCCCCCGAAGGTGGTCGGCAGCGGCAGCGGCACCGGCCAGGCCCCGGCGTAGACGCAGGCGCAGAACAGCGCCGCGAAATCGGGGCCGGTCTCCGCGATCAGCGCGACGCGGTCCTCCTTGCCGATCCCCGCCGCGACCAGCCTGCGGGCCATCACCAGCGCATCCTCGCGCATCGCGCTGTAGGGATAAACCCGTGCAAGTTCGCCGCGCATGTCGTGGAAATTGAGCCCCTTGAGGCTTTTCGCGGCGTAGTCGATCGCCTCGTTGAAGGTCGCGAACTGCGCGCGCACCCGCGGCAGATCGCAATCATTCGGCGTCGGCGTCAATGCGGCGTCGGTCATATTGTCTAGCGATACCCGTAGTTTGCGGCGCCTCTTGCGGGATCGCTCCCGCTGCGCTCTGGCATTACCCCGTTGCGCCGGGCATAGTCCGGCCTTGTCCGGTTTTGCGCATTGATAAGGAAAGTGGCACGAATAAGGCGAAATGGTTTCAGGTAAAGCGAATTCGTCATCCCGCCGTAGCGATAAGGCCGCCGGAAAGCGCGCGAAGCCCCCGCTCGACGCGGCCGGTTTGCGCGACCTCGCGCTGTCCTATGCGGCGCGCTACGCGAGCACCGGGGCGCGGCTCGAGGCCTATCTTGCGCGCAAGATCCGCGAGCGCGGGGTGGCCGAGGATGGCGAGGGGCGCAGCGTCGCGGTGGACGTGCCCGCGCTGGTCGCCCGGCTGGTCGAGCTCGGCTATGTCGACGATGCCGCCTATGCGCGGATGCGCGCGCGCGATCTCGGGGCGCGCGGTTACGGCGCGCGGCGCGTCGAGCAGGCCCTGTGGGCGGCGGGGGTGGAGGAGGGCGTCCGGGCCGAGGCGGCGCCCGGCGAAGCCGCGCGGCGCCGCGCGGCGGTGCTGATGGCGCAGCGGCGGCGGATCGGCCCGTTCGGCGCGCTGCCGGCCTGCGACCGCGAGTCCGCGGCCGATCCGCTCGCGGCGAAGAAGGCGCGCGAAAAAGCCGTTGCAGCAATGCTGCGCGCAGGCCACGATTACGAACACGTGCGGTTCATCATGGATGCAGCCGCGCGCGCCGATGTGGAGGCCTGGCTCGACGAGGCCGCTGACGAGGAAGGATACGAGGGATCATGGTGAAGCTGTGGCTGTTGGCGGGAGTGGCGGCACTGGCCGCGTGCTCGCCGGGCGAGGGCGCGACCGCGCGGGCACAGGCCCCGGCGACGCAGACGCAGGCGGAAGCGCAGCCGGCGCGCCATCCCGTCTCGGGCCTGGAAGTGATCGACCTCACGGTCGAGCATGGCGGCAAGCGCATCCCCTTCCGGGTCGAACTCGCCGACACCTCGCAGGCGCAGGCGCGCGGACTGATGTTCCGTCCCGAGCTCGGCGACTTCGAGGGGATGATCTTCCCCTCCGGCACGCCCCAGCCGCGCAGCTTCTGGATGAAGAACACGCCGCTCTCGCTCGACATCATCTTCATCGGTCCCGACGGGCGCATTCTCAACATCGCCGCGGACACGGAGCCCTACTCGCTCGATCCTGTGACGTCCGACGGCCCGGCAAGCGCGGTGCTGGAACTGCGCGCGGGCCGCGCCAAGGCGCTCGGCATCGGGCCGGGAGACAAGGTGGAGTTTTAGTGGCGAACCCGCCTCCGCGGGTTCGTCCTCGGCGCTATTCCTCCGCTACGCTCCGGGCGCCTGCGAGCGGCCCCTCGGCCTTGCGGTCCGTCCGATGGCGGACCGAGCCAACGCCGTAGCCTGCGTGTCGCGCTGATATCTGCCCGCAGGGGGCGCGAGTCCACCCGCGTGAAAATCAAATATTGGCGCTCCTCGCCAATTGGGCTAGGCGCGCGCTCATGGGAATCCTGTCCAAGATCTTCACCTGGTGGGACGGCGCCACGATCGGCACCCAATTGTGGGCCAGCCGCGTCGGGGCGGAGCACGTCGGCACCGACGCCGCGGGCAACAAGTATTACCGCGCCAAGGGCGCCGAAGGCCCGAACACCGGCTCCTACACCAGCCGCGAGAAGCGCTGGGTGATCTACGCCGGCAGCAATGATGCCAGCCGCGTGCCCGCCGAATGGCACGGCTGGCTGCACGGCACCTATGATGCCGTGCCCGAAAGCCACCTGCCCCCGCCCAAGATCTGGGAGGCCGATTACACTCCCAATGCCACCGGCACGGCGCAGGCCTATTTCCCCCAGGGCGCGCTCGAGCGCGGCGGCAAGCGGGCGCGCGCGGTCGGCGACTACGAGGCGTGGAGCCCCGAAGGCGCCGAGGGCTGAGGCGCGCGATGCGGCTTGCGCTAACCGCCGCGCCGCTGGCCTGCGCGCTTGTGCTGGCCGCCTGCGACAAGGCAGGCGAACCCGAGACCGCCGACGTGCCGCTCGACCAGGCGACGAGCGCCCCCGAGGCGGCGCCCGCACCCGGCCCGGCCAGCGACAACGGCGCGACCCCGATGAAGGAGCGCGTCGCGACGCTCGGCCTGCTCAACAAGCGCAACAACCTGTCGGAAGACATCACCTTGAAGCCCGGCGAGAGCGTCGAGCGCGGCCCGGTAATCATCCGCCTGTCCGCCTGCGAGCGCACCGCGCCCTGGGAACTGCCGCAGGAGGTCGGGGCCTTCGTCCAGGTCGATATCCGCGAGCGCGGCCAGCAGCAGCATCGCCGGGTCTTCTCGGGCTGGCTGTTCCGCGAATCGCCCAGCCTCAACGTGGTCGAACACCCGGTCTACGATGTCTGGGTCAAGGATTGCGCGATGCGCTGGCCGGGCGAGGCGGCGCCGTCCTCGGCGCGCCCGTCGGGCAGGGCGCCGGCCGCGCGGCCCGCGCCCGCCGCCACGCCTGCCGCGTAATCCTCCCCCTCGCTGAAGCGCCGCCACGCCATGCCGAGGCTGCCCGCCGGCTGCCCCTGCGCCAGATCGACGCGCCGGCGATATTCGCGCTGCGGGATCTCGACCGCGCCCATCGCGCGCAAATGCTCGGTCATGAACTGGCAGTCGAGCAGCACGAATCCCGCCGCGCGCAGCAGCGCGACCAGCCAGGCGAGCGCGACCTTGCTGGCGTTGGGCACGCGGCTGAACATGCTCTCGCCGCAGAACACCCGGTCGAAGCTGACCCCGTAGAGCCCGCCGACCAGCACCGGCTGCCCCTCGGCGTCGTCCTGCCAGCATTCGACCGAATGGGCGTGTCCGGCGCGGTGCAGCCCGAGATAGGATTGCACGATGCGCTCGGAAATCCAGGTCTCGGGATGGTCTTCGCGCGGCTCGGCGCAGGCGCGGATGACGGCCTCGAAGGCGCGGTCGATGGTCACCGCGAAACGATCGGCACGCAGCACCTTGCGCAAGGATTTGGAGACATGGAGCCCGCCCAGCGGCAGGATCGCCCGCTCGCGCGGCTCGACCCAGAACACCTCGGTGTCCTCGCGCTTGTCGGCCATCGGGAAGATCCCGCTGCGATAGGCGAGCAGCAGGGTCTCGACCGGGATGGGGGGGCGAACGGGGGCGTGCATGATCGCGGCGCAGGATACATGGCGCGGCGCGCCGTGGCAAAGAGGATTGCCTATCCCGGGAGCCTTCGATAAAGGGCACCGCTCCAACGCGCTGCAGGGGTGTAGCTCAGCTGGTAGAGCATCGGTCTCCAAAACCGAGGGCCACGGGTTCGAATCCTGTCACCCCTGCCAACGGCGCCTTGTTAACCGACCTCCGCCAGCCCCGCATCCGGTCCGCTCCCATTCGGGTTGCGCATCGTCTTGCAATTGCCGGAGCCTGCGCGTAAGAGCCACGCGTCTTTTCCGACATCGGCGATCATGAAAGGCCCCTCCGGCGACTTGTCCCGGGCGGCGCGGCCCCCTACCTGAAAGCCGCCGGCGAAGACGCAGGCAATATCCGAAGGAACGAGGCTGGCATGGCCGAACACAAGCAAGTCGCCGAAGAGAAGAAGCGCAAGACCAGCGTGTCGGACTTCGTCAACCAGGTGCGCGCCGAGACCGGCAAGATCGTGTGGCCGACCCGCGAGGAGACGGTGCGCACGGCGATCTTCGTGTTCATCTTCATGATGATCCTGTCGGTCTTCTTCCTCGGCATCGACAGCATTTTCGGCGCGGTCGTGCGCGCCGTGATCGGCCTGCTGCAATAAGCGCCCGGCCCCCGCAAACGGGGCCGATCGTCACACGCTCTTCAAGGACACGCCATGGCTCGCTGGTACATCATTCACGCTTATTCGGGTTTCGAGAACAAGGTGCGCGACGCGATCATCGCCGAGGCCGAGCGGCTCGGCCTGTCGGACGGCGTCGAGGAAGTGCAGGTTCCCACCGAGACGGTGACCGAAGTGAAGCGCGGCAAGAAGGTGCAGGTCGAACGCAAGTTCATGCCCGGCTACGTCCTCGCCAAGCTCAACATGACCGACGATGTCTATCACCTCGTCAAGAACACGCCGAAGGTGACCGGCTTCCTCGGCTCGGGCAACAAGCCGCAGCCGATCTCCGAGAAGGAGGCCGCGCGCTACTTCGGCGGCGTGGAAGAGGCCAAGGCCGCGCCCAAGCGCGACATCAGCGTCGATTACGAGATCGGCGATTCGGTCAAGGTGCTCGACGGCCCCTTCGCCAGCTTCAACGGCGTGGTGGAAGAGCTCGATTTCGACAAGGCCAAGGTCAAGGTCAGCGTGTCGATCTTCGGCCGTGCGACCCCGGTCGAGCTGGACTTCGAGCAGGTCGAACTGGCGAAATGAGTCTTTCGCCCGCGCCTCCGCGCGGGCGTCCTCGGCAAGTTTCTGTTGGCCTACCGCTTCGCTGCTTGAGGCCGGGTTTACTTTCGTCGCTGCGTTCCTGCTTGCGGGCGCCTGCACCCCTTGGCGGCCTTGCGGCTTGGCGAGGCCGTTTCAGCGCGTTTCGGCATAGTTTGTGAAAACCCGGCCCGGCATCTGCCAGCGCAAGCGCCGTTTCGCCACGCGCGAGGAGGCCGATGCCGCGGCGCTGGGGGCGGGGGTGGCCTTGCGCACCTACAAATGCGCGCTGTGCAAGCAGTTCCACCTCACCAGCCGCACCAAGGGTCTGCGGCCGCCCGAGGCTTCCGGGACTTAAGCCTTGCGCTTGCGCTTCGCCGGAGCGGCGGCGGATTTCATCGCCGCAAGTTCGGCCTCGATCGCGCTGGCCTTGCCGAGGCTGGCGATTTCCTTCTCGATGGCGTCGGCATCGACCGCCTCGGGCGCTGTGCCTTCGGCGAAGCTCGCGCGGCGGTCGAGCGCGTCGATGCGGTCGAGCCGCCGGTCGATCACGCTCGGAGCCGCCGCCGCGGGGGCGGCGCTGTCCTGCGGCTGCTGCGCGATGCGCGCGGCGATGCTGCTGCGCTTGGCCTCCCGCTCGGCGATCACGCCTTGGGCTTCGTTGACTTGCGTCTCGATCTTCTCGGCGGCCTCGCGTTCGGCGGCGGCCTTGGCGCGCTCCGCCTCGCGCGCGAGCAGCGCCGAGCGGGCAAGGTCTTCGCGCCCGTGATCGACCGCGATCTTGGCGCGCGCGGTCCATTCGTCGGCCGCGGCCTCGATCCGCTTCGCCGAATCGCCGAGGCGGGCCTGCTGGCGCTTCGCCTTGGTGACATCGCCGTGGAGCGCGATCAGCGCCTCTTCGATCTCCGATTGCAGCAGGCGCAGCATCTTGCGCGGCTCGCCCGCCTTGCTGACCAGCGTATCGACGTTGCTCGACACGATTTCGCGCGCGCGTATGGCAATGGTGATCATGTGCGTCCCCCGGGAAATGGCGGCGCCAAGCGTAATCGGGCGCGGTTAAGGAAGCAACAAGCCGTTGGAAAAGGCGCAGGAACCGCAAACGCCGCGCACGGCGGCACGGATCGCGCGCTTGCATCTGCCGCGATTTCCGCTATGCGCGCGCCTTCCCTCGCCTCCGGGCGAGCGATTCCGTGCGGGAGCCCGGGCCGTGCACTGGCCGGGGCGCTGGACCGCTTAACATGAGAGCGCATCGCGGGGCGGCAACGCCCCGGCGCTCGACAGTGCGAAAAGGAGTGGCCTCATGGCCAAGAAAATCGAAGGCTATATCAAGCTGCAGGTGCCCGCGGGCTCTGCCACGCCCTCGCCGCCGATCGGCCCGGCGCTGGGTCAGCGCGGCGTCAACATCATGGAATTCTGCAAGGCGTTCAACGCCGCCACGCAGGAGATGGACAAGGGCATGCCGATCCCGACCGTGATCACGGTCTATGCGGATCGTTCCTTCACCTTCATCACCAAGACCCCGCCGGCGTCCTACTTCCTCAAGAAGGCCGCCAAGCTCTCGTCGGGCTCGAAGGAGCCGGGCAAGGTGGTCGCCGGCAAGGTGACCCAGAGCCAGATCCGCGAGATCGCCGAGGCCAAGATGCCCGATCTCAACGCCAACGATATCGACATGGCGATGCGCATCATCGAGGGTTCTGCCCGTGCGATGGGCCTTGAAGTGGTGGAGGGCTGATCCGATGGCGAAGATTACCAAGAAGGCGAAGGTGCTCGCCGGTCTCGACCGCGAGAAGCTCTATTCGGTCGAAGAGGCGCTGGCCACGCTGCGCCAGTTCAAGGGCAAGTTCGACGAGACCGTCGAAGTCGCGATGAACCTCGGCGTCGATCCGCGTCACGCCGACCAGATGGTGCGCGGCATGGTGTCGCTGCCCTCGGGCACCGGCAAGGACGTGAAGGTCGCGGTGTTCGCGCGCGGCGACAATGCCGAAAAGGCGCTGGCTGCCGGGGCCGACAAGGTCGGCGCGGAAGACCTCATGGAAGACATGATGGCCGGCAATCTCGACTATGACCGCGTGATCGCCTCGCCCGACATGATGGGCGTGGTCGGCCGCCTGGGCAAGGTGCTCGGTCCCAAGGGCCTGATGCCGAACCCCAAGCTCGGCACCGTGACCCCGAACGTCGAGCAGGCGGTCAAGGATGCCAAGGCCGGCCAGGTCGAGTTCCGCGTGGAAAAGCAGGGCATCATCCACTCCGGGATCGGCAAGCTCAGCTTCTCGGACGATGCGCTGAAGGCGAACTTCAAGGCGCTGACCGACGCTGTGGTCAAGGCCAAGCCCGCCGGTGCCAAGGGCAAGTATGTCCGCAAGGTCACCGTGACCTCGTCGATGGGCCCGGGCCTCAAGGTCGACCTGTCGGAAGTCGAAGGGGCGTGATTTTCGGGGCGAAGCCGCGTCCGCGGCTTCGCTTCCTCGCTCATGTTGCCTGACGGCAACGTCGCTGCGGGCGGCCAGTCGGCCTTGCGATCCCTGCGGGATCGGGGTGCCTTTCCTACAGCTTGGCTGACACCATAAAAGGGGTCGGAAGCACTGCTTCCGGCCCCTTTTGCGCCGGGCGGCGGCGGGGGTGCGACGGAGGGGCCGTGCGGCACGGACCATCCCTGCCGGTCCGCGCGTTGGCTGGTGGAGGAGATTTTACCATGACCAAGGCCGCCCTCGTCCTCGCCGCGCTCGCAATCCTTGTCGCCGCGTGGCTCGCCGACGCCCGCCTCGCCCCGCCGCTTGGCGCGGCGATGCTGCTTGGCGGGCTGATCTACGGCTGGCTCGCCAATCGCCGGGCCGGCCGCGCGAACCTGCGCGAGGCGGAAGAGGCAACCCGCCGCCAGCGCGAGGAACGCGCCGAGCATCGTCGCTGAGGGGCATTCACCCCATTGATTTTGCGGGCAGGCGTCCCCATTCCCGTTGCAGCGCAGGGCATCCTCCCCCCCCTCTCTCTCCGCCCGTGCGCCCCCGCGTGAAGGACACAGACAGGAATGCCGCTGCCCCCGGACGACGGATCGCGCACCGATCCCAAGTGGTTCGTGATCGCCCTTGCCGTGACGAGCCTTGCGCTGATCGCCCATTACGACCTCCGCCTCGGCATGGCGGCGGGCGCGCTGTTCGGCGTGTTCGCGGTGCTGTGGTTCGCCATCGCGCTGCGCTTCGGCCTGATCGGCGATGGCCCGCCGACGGGACGGCGGCTGATGCAGGAGCGCGTGCGCCAGCAACTCAACAACCGCCACCGCGCCGCCAGCCGCACGCGCGATGGCGACCGGCGCCCGGACGCTTAGGCCCCGGGGTTCAGATCCCGCCGCGGATCGCCGCGTGGCCGAGCGCCGACAGCCCGGCCTCCAGCGCCGCGGTGCAATCCTCGAGATCCTCTGCGCTGACCGACCGAACCACGAAGTTCGCGCCCACCCGCCCTTCGCGGAAGAAGGGGTAGGAGCCGATCTGGCAGGTCTCGTGCGCGGCTTCGGTGCGGCGCAGCAGATCGGCGATCTCGCTTTCGGCGACCCAGCAGCCGATCGTCTCGGTGAGCAGCGGCGCGCCGCCCTCGAGCTGCCCGGTGAGCGCGTCGAGCATCCCGGCGGTGATGTGCGGCACGCCCGCCATCAGGAACAGGTTGCCGCGCCGGATGCCGGGCGCGCCCGACATGCGGTTGGGGATGAGCTGCGAGCCCTCGGGCACCCGCGCCATTCTGAGGCGCCCCTCGTTCAATCCGCCGCGGGTCTCGTAATAGCGTTCGAGCAGCGCACGCGCTTCGGGATGGATGACCACCGGCACGCCCAGCGCGGCGGCCACCGCATCGACGGTGATGTCGTCATGCGTCGGGCCGATCCCGCCGGTGGTGAACAGGTAATCGTAGGCCGCCATCAGGTCGTTCACCGCGGCGACGATCCGCGCCTCGACATCGGGAACCACGCGCACCTCGGCCAAGCGGATGCCCTGCACCTGCAGCCAGCTCGCCACCTGGGCGATGTTCTTGTCGTGGGTGCGGCCGGAGAGGATTTCGTCGCCGATGACGACGAGTCCGGCGGTCCAGATCTTGTCGGGAGAGGTCATGCGAAGGGATTAGGCGAAGGCGGGCGCAATCGGAAGCGATTCATCGCCCGCCTGCTCGTCTTATTCTGCGGCTTCGAGCTGCTCCTCGCCGCGCTGCGCGTTCGATCCGGCACGGGTGAAGGTGAGGATGCCGTCGGTCACCGGGTCCTCCTTCATGCGCCTGCGGTCGATCACGTATTCCTGGTTGAGGCGCCACGGATAGGAGACCGAATTGCGCGGCATGATCGCCTTGCCGCGCTGGATGTAGCCCGAGGAGAAATCGAACACGTCGTCCTCGGTGATCGCCGCCTCCTCCTGCGGGGTGAGCACCGGCGTGGCGATGGTCGTGCCGGTCGCCCGCATGTGCTCGAGCACGCGGCAGACATAGTCCGAATTGATGTCCGCGCGCAGCGTCCAGCTGGCGTTGAGATAGCCGAACACCACCGCGAGGTTCGGCAGGTTCGAGAACATGCAGCCCTTGTAGTAGAAGCGCTCGTGGAACTTCACTTCTTCGCCGTCGACCGAGATGGCGATCTTCCCCGCCACCGCCAATTTCAGGCCGGTCGCCGTCACCACGATGTCGGCGGGAAGGAACTGCCCGTCGGTCAGCCGCACGCCGCCCTTCTCGAACTTGGCGATGTGACCGGTGACGACGCTCGCCTTGCCGGCCTTCATCGCCTTGAACAGGTCCTCGTCGGGCACCAGGCACAGGCGCTGTTCCCACGGGTTGTAGGGCGGGGTGAAGGTGGCCTTGTCGTAATCCTTGCCGAGCGCCTTCTCGATCCTCTTGTAGAGCGCGTCCTTGACCTTCTGCGGATTGTCGCGCGCGGTCTTGAAGCTCTTGTCCTGGAACCAGATGTTCTTGAACCGGGTGATCCGGTAGGCGAGGCCCTCTGGCAGGATCTTGCGCAGGAAATTGGCGATCGCATCCTTGGCGGGGCGGCTGAACATCCAGGTGGGCGTGCGCTGGAGCATCGTCACGTGCCCGGCCTCCTTCGCCATGGAGGGCACGATGGTGACGGCAGTCGCGCCCGAGCCGATCACCACCACCTTCTTGCCCGCATAGTCGAGGTCTTCGGGCCAGAACTGCGGGTGGATGACCTGCCCGGCGAATTCGCCGAAGTCGAAGCCCGGATCATAGGGCTCGTCGTAGTCGTAATAGCCCGAGCCGAGATAGATGAAGTTCGCGGTGAGGCGGGTGCGCGAGCCGTCGGCCTTCTCGATCTCCACGTGCCAGCGCGCCTCGTCGTGGCGGAAATCGGCGCTCACCACCTTGTGTCCGAAGCGGATGTGCTGGCGGATGCCGCGCTCGTCGACGATGCGGTCGAGATAATCGAGGATCGCGGGCGCATCCGCGATGCTCTTCTCGTGGCGCCACGGTTCGAAATCGAAGCCCAGCGTGTGCATGTCGCTGTCCGAACGGATGCCGGGATAGCGGAACAGGTCCCAGGTCCCGCCGAGATTGTCGCGCCGCTCGAGGATCGCATAGGTATGGTGGGGGGCCTTCATGCCCATGTGGGCGGCCATCCCGATGCCGGAAATTCCGGCACCGACGATCAGCACGTCGAAATCTGGTGGTGTGGCAAGCATGGGCCTCTCTCTCCCTTGTCGTCCCCGATGTAATCACAGGCCTCGCGCAAAAGCCAGTCTTGAATGGCAATCTGCAACTGATTTGACCCGCGTCCCGGACCCTCGGCCACGCAATCCAGTGATCCGCGGCTAAAACGCCCTCGGCGGCGCGGCGCGAACGATTCTTGCCGGGATGCCGGCGTCCCACGCATGCATGCTGCGCAGCACCAGCAAGTATGTTGCATTATTGCTACTACTTCCCAGAACTTGCCTGTGACTCTTGTTAGGCCGCGCCACCCTGATAGGTTTCTCTCCGCAACGCCAAGACCGGTGCGAAGCCGGCTGGATTGTGGAGAGAGGGATAGACATGACACGCAAGCTTGCAGCTTTTGCTGGCGGCCTCATGGCCTGCAGCGCGCTTACCACCCCCGCCTTTGCCCAGGACAGCGAAACGCCGGCGCCCGAGGCCCGCGATAGCGACAACGTCATCATCGTGACCGCGACCCGCCGTGCGCAGGACGTCCAGGACATCCCGATCGCGGTGACCGCCATCTCTCCGCAGCAGCTGAGCAACCAGGGCGTCGTCAACATCCAGCAGGTCACCGCGCTGGCGCCGAGCTTCACCTCCAGCCAGGCGCAGCTTGCCTCGGGCTCGGTGGTGCTGCGCGTGCGCGGCATCGGCACGACCTCGAACAATATCGGCTTCGAGAGCGCGGTCGGCATCTTCATCGACGGCGCCTACCAGTCGCGCCCGGGCGTTGCGCTCAGCGAATTCGTCGACATCGAGCGGGTCGAAGTGCTGCGCGGGCCGCAGGGCACGCTGTTCGGCCGCAACACCTCGGCCGGCGCGCTCAACATCACCACCGTTCGCCCTGACGTGACCGCCTTCGGCGGCTTCGTGAACGCCTCCTACGGCAATTTCGACGAGGTGAGCGTGCAGGGCGCGGTCAACGCGCCGCTGGTGCAGGACACGCTGGCGGTGCGCGTCACCGGTGCCTATCGCAAGCGCGACGGCTTCCTCGACGTGGTCGATGCCAACGGCAACAAGGTCGGCGACACCAACGATGTCGATCAGTGGCTGGTGCGCGGCCAGATCGGCTGGGACACCGACAGCGGGCTGCGCGGCCGGTTGATCGCCGATTATTCGAAGAGCAAATCGAGCTGCTGCGGCGCGATCGAGCTCTACCAGTCGCCGCTGGTGACCGCCGGCGCCTTCGCGGCGGTCGGCCTCGGGGCGAACGGCGGCAATGGTCAGCCCCTCGTCGCGACCGATCGCAACGACCAGACGACCTTCGAGCGGGCGATGGACAATCGCATCGTCTCCGCCAACTTCGCGCCGCGCGCCGACATCAAGAACTACGGCGTGACCGGCGAGCTCGAATACCCGGTGTCGGACAACGCCGATCTGATCTTCATCGGCTCGTGGCGCCAGTACAAGAGCTTCGAGAACTATGATTCCGACTTCACCGGGCTCGACATCTTCAACGTCGATGCGCTCAACCTCGATCTCGAGACCTGGACCGCGGAACTGCGGTTGCAGGGCGAGGGCATGGACAGCAAGCTGAACTACGTGTTCGGCGGCTATTATTCCGACGAGACCATCGACCAGTCGGTGAGCTTCTCGCTGGGTTCGCAGTACGACCAGAACTTCGGCGCCTTCCTCGGCGCACTGGCGGGTCCGACGCCGCTGGAGACCTTCACCGGGGTGAACCCGGCGGGGACCAACAACACCAACCGCTTCCAGCAGAGCGCGCAGAGCTACTCGCTGTTCGGCAATGTCAGCTACGAACTCACCGACGGGCTCGAACTGACCCTCGGCGCGCGCTATTCCTGGGAGCGCAAGGACGGCGGCTTCACCCAGACCTCGGTCGACAACGACGTCTGCCCGGCGACCATCGGGGCGCTTGGCGCGATCGGCGGCGTCAACCCTGCGCTGGTCCCGGCCTTCGTCGGCATCGGCTGCTTCGGCTTCACCGCTCCGGCCGACCTGCCGGAGGCCGCGGTGCTGCCGCTGCCGCGCACCTTCCAGGCCAAGTTCAGCGACAATGAGCTGATCTACACCGGACGTCTCGGCTATGCGTTCACGCCTGACGTCAACGCCTATGCCAGCTTCACCCACGGCTACAAGGCGGGCGGGATCAACCTCGACACGACCGCGGCGGTCGGCGGGGCGGACCCGACCTTCCGTTCGGAAAAGGTCGATGCCTACGAAATCGGCCTGAAGAGCCAGTTCCTCGACCGTGCGCTGACCGTGAACCTCGCCGCCTTCTACGAGAAGTTCAGCGACTTCCAGGTGCTCGAGTTCACCGGCACGGCCTTCGCCACCTTCAACGTGCCCAAGGCCAACACCCGCGGGGTCGAAATCGAGACCCTGTTCCGACCGACCCGCGGGCTGACCTTCAACGTGTCGAGCACCATCCTCAAGGCCAGCTACCCCGACGATTGCGCCGGCACGCAGACCGCGCCGCAGGTGGTCTCGCTGTGCGGCAACGACCTGACCAACGCGCCGCGCTTCATCGCGCTGTTCGGCGGTCTCTGGGAGAAGCCGATCAACGATTCGACGGAGTTCTTCCTCTCGGGCCAAGTCCGGATGGAGGATGACCAGCGCACCTCGACCCAGGCGATCGTGCCGCCCAGCGCCCAGCAGATCGCCGATCTCGGTGTCGACGCCGCGGTCGCCGCGCAGCCGCTGATCGTCGCCGATGTCCAGGACGGCAAGGCCTTCGTGAACCTGCGCGCCGGCTTGCGCTTCGCGGGTGGCAAATACGCGATTGAAGGCTGGGTGACGAACCTCACCGACGAAGTGGTGCGCGGGGTGACCTTCAACACCACGCTGCGCAGCACCGGCGCGAACAACTCGCGCTCGGCCTTCGTCCTGCCGCCGCGCCAGTACGGCGTGACGCTGCGCGCGAAGTTCTAGACACTCTCGGGCTTCGGCCTAAACAAAGGGGCGGCTCGGGAGACCCGGCCGCCCTTTCCTGTTTTGCGAACCCGCCTCCGCGGGTTCGTCCTCGCTAGGCGTCCTCCGCTCCGCTGCAGACCTGCTGCGGGCGGGCGGTCGCCCTTGCGGTCCGTCCGCTGGCGGGCCGAACCATCACGGGTGCGCTGATCTCGGCCGCGCCAGCGGCCGCGAGCGCACGCGCGCGAGCCGCAGGTGCCCGGCACGAAGCGAAGCGAAGTGGAGGAACAGCACCGAGGACGCACCGGCGGAGGCCGGTGCGCAACACAAAATCCCCCGAGGACGTGCCCGCGGAGGCGGGCACGCTCACATGGAACGCGCGATCAGCATCTTCATGATCTCGTTCGACCCGCCATAGATGCGCGCGATGCGGGTGTCGCGGTACATGCGGGCGATCGCGTAGTCGTTGATGTAGCCCGCGCCGCCGTGGAACTGCAGGCACTTGTCGACCACCTCGCTCTGCAGCTCGGTGACCCAGTATTTCGCCATGCTCGCGGTCGCCACGTCGAGCTTGCCCTCGAGCAGCTTGGCGATGCAGTCGTTGACGAACACCCGCGCCGCGGTGCCGCGTGCCTTCAGGTCGGCGAGGGTGAACTGGGTGTTCTGGAAGTCCCAGATCGTCTTGCCGAAGGCCTTGCGGTTCTTGACGTATTCGACCGTCACGTCGAGCGCCTTCTCGATGCCGGTG
Organism: Porphyrobacter sp.; assembly: GCA_016125555.1. Classification (GTDB taxonomy): domain Bacteria; phylum Pseudomonadota; class Alphaproteobacteria; order Sphingomonadales; family Sphingomonadaceae; genus Erythrobacter. The sequence continues at coordinate 239,251 of WGLN01000004.1, read as the reverse complement.
ATGGCGTTCATCGCGATCACCAGGCGTTCCTGCGGGAGTTCGCCCATCAGCTGGTAGAAGCCACGCCCCTCGACCCCGCCCAGCAGGTTGTCGGCGGGGATGAAGACGTTGTCGAAGAACAGCTCGGAGGTGTCCTGCGCATCCAGTCCGATCTTGTCGAGCTTGCGTCCGCGCTGGAAGCCCTCGGCGCCGTCGGTCTCGAGCAGCAGCAGCGAGATGCCCTTGGCGCCCTCGTTCGGGTCGGTCTTGGCGACGACGATGATGAAATCGGCAAGCTGGCCGTTCGAGATCCACGTCTTCGACCCGTTCAGCCGGTAGCCGTTGCCGTCCTTCAGCGCTGTGGTCTTGATCGATTGCAGGTCGGAGCCGGCATCGGGCTCGCTCATCGCGATCGCGCTGACGAGGTCGCCGGAAACGAGACGGGGGAGGTATTTCGCTTTCTGCTCCTCGGTGCCGTGGCGCACGAGATAGGGCAGGATGATGGTGTTGTGGAGCGAGGCGGCGAACCCCTCAACCCCGTGCTTGGCCTGCTGGTCGATCACCACCATGTCGTGCCGGAAATCGCCGCCGTGGCCGCCGTATTCGGTCGGCACCGAGACGCCGAGCAGCCCCGCCGCCCCGGCCTCGCGCCAGAACTCGCGCTCGACCTGCCCGTCCTCGCGCCACTTGTGGACGCGCTTTTCGGGGGCATGCTGCTGGTAGAACTTGCCGACCGCGTCGGCGAAAATGGCGATTTCCTCATCTTCCATGAAGGCGGGCTGGGGCACGTCGATGACGGGCATGTCTCTCTCCTGATGTTTCACGTGAAGCCCCGGCGCCGGCAGGGGTCTGGAGGGGGTCCAGGCGGGTCTGAACGCACCTCAGCCCGGGCTGGTCCCCCGTAAAATCGGCTTACTTGCCGGTCCAGTTGGGCTTGCGCTTCTCGGCGAAGGCAGCGGCGCCCTCGCGCGCGTCGTGGCTGACGAAGACCGGTCCGATCAGCGCGCCCTGCTTGGCGTAGCGTTCGTCCATCGCCCAGCCGCGCGACTGCTTCATCACCTGCTTCGACACCCTCACGGCGAGCGGACCGTTGGCGGCGATCTTCGCGGCGAGCGCCTTGGCCGCATCGAGCGCGCTGCCTTCGGTCACCGCGTTGATGAGGCCGAGCTGGTAGGCGCGCTCCGCCCCGATGAAGTCGCCGGTCAGCGCCAGCTCCATGGCGATGCGCTCGGGGATCTGGTCGGGCAGCATCATCACGCCGCCTGCCGCGGCGACGAGGCCGCGCTTCACCTCGGGGATGCCGAACTTCGCGTCCTTGTGCGCCACCACCAGGTCGCAGGCGATCATCAGTTCGAGCCCGCCGGCCAGCGCATAGCCCTCGACCGCGGCGATCAGCGGCTTGGCGGGCGGCGCCTGCACCACGCCGCCGAAGCCGCGCCCCTCGACGCTGGGGGATTCGCCGCGCAGGAAGCCCTTGAGGTCCATGCCCGAACAGAAGGTCCCGCCCGCGCCGGTGAGGATGCCGACCCTGAGATCGTCTTCGGCATCGAGCCGGTCCATCGCCGCGGCGATGCCCTCGGCCGCCGCCTTGCTCATGGCGTTCTTGGCTTCGGGGCGGTTGATGGTGACGATGAGGACGCCGTCCTCGACTTCGGTCAGCACCTCGGGGGTATCGCTCACGGGTCTCTCTCCTATCGAAAATGTGATTGCGTTTCGAAACGCAATTCTTGTGCCACTGGTGCAGTCGGTTTACGGACGCGTCAACCGCAATTTCGCTAGATCGAGAGAGGATCACCCCATGGCCGAAGCTTACATCATCGACGCAGTGCGCACCCCGCGCGGGATCGGCAAGCAGGGCAAGGGCGCGCTCGCCGCGTGCCACCCGCAGCACCTTGCCGCGACCGTGCTCAAGGCGATCAAGGACCGCAATAACCTCGATACCAAGACGGTCGACGACGTGATCTGGTCGGTCAGCACGCAGGACGGGATGCAGGCGGGCGACATGGGTCGCATGGCCGCGCTCGATGCGGGCTATGACATCACCTCGTCCGGCACCACGCTCGATCGCTTCTGCGGCGGCGGGATCACCAGCGTCGCACTCGCCGCCGCGCAGGTGATGAGCGGGATGGAGGACTGCGTCGTCGCCGGGGGCACCGAGATGATGAGCCTCACCGCCGCCATGAGCCAGGAGAAGATGCGCGCCGGGATCAAGCCGCCGATGATGGGCAGCTACAACCAGCGGCTCCAGCAGGTGCACCCGCAGTCGCACCAGGGGATCTGCGGCGATGCCATTGCCAGCATGGAGGGCTTCACCCGCGAGGAGCTCGACGAGGTCGGCTACCGCTCGCAGCAGCGCGCTGCCGAAGCCATCAGCGAAGGGCGCTTTGCCAAGTCGGTGGTGCCGGTGGTGGACGACGAGGGCAACGTGATCCTCGACCGCGAGGAATATCCGCGCCCGCAGACCACCCGCGAGGACCTCGCCAAGCTCGAACCGGCCTTTCCCAAGATCGCCGACGTGCCGCTCGACGAGGCGGGCACGACCTTCCGCAAGCTGATCAACCAGAAGTATCCTGATCTCGAGATCAAGCACTTCCACCATGCGGGCAATTCGTCGGGCGTCGTGGATGGCGCGGCCGCGGTGCTGGTCACCTCGAAGGACTACGCAAAGAAGCACGGCCTCAAGCCCCGTGCGCGCATCGTCGCCACCTGCAACATGGGCGATGATCCGACGCTGATGCTGAATGCGCCGGTCCCGGCGGCGAAGAAGGTGCTGGAGAAGGCTGGCCTCTCCAAGGACGACATCGACCTCTACGAGATCAACGAGGCTTTCGCGGTCGTCGCCGCCAAGTTCGTGCGCGACCTTGGGCTCGACTGGGACAAGGTCAACGTCAACGGCGGCTCGATCGCATTGGGCCACCCGATCGGCGCGACGGGCTCGATCCTGATCGGCACCATCGTCGACGAGTTGGAGCGTCGCGGCGGGCGCTACGGCCTCGTCACCATGTGCGCGGCGGGCGGCATGGCGCCGGCGATCATTGTCGAACGGGTGGACGATTTCGTTGACTGACGTGCCCGACAACACCCCCGTCGTCATCGGCGTGGGGCAATATTCGGAGAGGGTCGGCGAGCCCGGCTATGCCGCCCTCTCCTATATGGACCTCGCCGGACGGGCGCTGGCGGCGGCGATTGCCGACAGCGCGGCGAGCGGCGATGTGGCGGGCGCGGTGGACACGCTCGCCGCGATCCGCGCCTTCGAGATGTCGCGCCCCGATCGCAAGCCGCCTTTCGGCGCGGCGGACAATGTGCCGCGCGCGATTGCCAAGCGGGTGGGCGCTGATCCGAAGCGCGCAATCCTCACCACCACCGGCGGGCAGACCAACCAGCAGCTGGTGGGCGAGTTCGCCGCCGCCATTGCTTCCGGAGACAGCCGCTGTGCGGTGATCGTCGGCAGCGAGGCGATCTCGACCGTGCTGGCGCTCTCGGCCAAGGGCGAGACACCCGACTGGTCGGAAGAGGTCGGCGGCGACTTCGAGGATCAGGGCTTCGGGGTCGAGGAGCTGCTGGAGCCCGCGCTGTTCGCTCACGGCGCAAGCGGGGCAATCCCGCTCTATGCGCTCGCCGAGAATGCGCGGCGGCACCGGCTCGGCATGGGGCTGGAGGAATACCGGCTGGAAATCGGCAGGCTCTTCGCGCCCTTCACGCGCGTGGCGGCGGCCAACCCGCACTCCGCCGCGCCGGTCGAGCGCAGCGCGGAGGAACTCGCCACCGTCACGGAACGCAACCGCATCGTCGCCGAACCCTATCCGCGCATGACCGTTGCGCGCGACCAGGTGAACCAGGCGGCGGCGGTGATCGTCGCTTCGGCGGGGCTGGCGCGCGAACTGGGGGTGCCCGAGGAGAAATGGGTGCATATCCACGCCGTCACCGCCGCGACTGAGCTGAAGCTCTCGCAGCGGCCCGATCTGGCGGGCAACCCTGCCAGTCTCGCCAGTGTCGATGCGGCGCTCGACCGGGCGGGGAAGGGCATCGGCGACATCCGCTACATCGACTTCTATTCCTGCTTCGCGATCCCCGTGTTCAACCAGCGCGACCACTTCGGCCTTTCTGCCGACGACCCGCGCGGGCTGACGCTGACGGGCGGCCTCCCGTTCTTCGGCGGGGCGGGGAACAACTACTCGGCCCATGCCATCGCAGAAGCCGTGCAGCGGGTGCGCGGCGACCGGGGCAGCTTCGCGCTGGTCGGCGCCAATGGCGGGTGGATGAGCAAGTATGCGACCGGCATCTACTCGACCGAGCCTGCCGACTGGTCAGCGAACGACCGCTTCGCGGTGCTGCCCAAGGCCACCGACAAGGTGCCGCTGGCCAAGGGTCCGGTCGATACGGCCACGGTCGAGACCTACACCATCAACCGCGGGCCCAAGGGGCCTGAAGCGATTTTCATCGGCCGCAGCGACGCGGGCGAGCGGGTGGTGGGCAATGCCGACCTGTCGGACCCCGCCACCGCAGAGGCCTTCGAAAGCGGCGAGCCGTTCGGCAGGCGGCTCAGCCTCACGCAGGGCGAGCGCGGGCGGACGTTGGGGCGGGTGGCCTAGCGCCGCTCCCCGCCCAGGAAATCCAGCGCGTCGAAGCCCTCGGGTGCGGGCACCTCGACCACCGGATCGTCGCGGTCGTCGAACTCGGTCCTGAGCGCGCGGCTCATCACCGCGTGCATCTGGTAGAGGCAAGTGACGTAGGTCAGCTCGAGGATTTCCTCGTCGCTGAAAGCCGCCTTGAGTTCCGCGAACAGCGCATCGGGCACGCGGCCGGCGTGGCACACCAGCCGGTCGGCATAGGCGAGGACGAGGCGCTCCTTCGGCTCGAACACGCTCGCGGTCTGCCACACCGGCAGGGCCGCGATCTTCTCCTCGCTCACGCCGAGGCCGCGCAGGGACTTGCAGTGCTGCGAGAAGACGAACTGGGACCCTGTGGCCCAGCCCGCCCAGGTCTGGCCCAACTCGCGCAGCACGGGATCGAGCTTGCGGTCGGGCGAGCGATACCAGGCGAAGCCCTGCGCGGCGTGGCGCAGGGTGTCGGGGGAATTGGCGAAAACCGTCCACCAGTCGCCGCGCGTGCCGGTGGCGGTGCCGGGCTCGGCGACGGGATCGCGGCTACCGAACAGTTGGGCGTAGAGCGGCCTCGCGACCTTCTTGTCGGCCTCGGCCAGCGACACTTCGCGAAGACGCGGCATCAGGCGTCCTCCCCCATCCTGGCGGGCGTGTGGCGCACATCCTCCGGTCCGAAGCTGCGGGTCGTGGCGGCGAATTCGAGCATGATACCGTTGGGATCGGTGAAATAGACCGAGCGCACGAACACACCCTCGTGCGTCTCCTTCGCATAGCCTGTGGGGCTATCATCGTGGTTGAACACCATGTGGGTGTGCGGCACGCCCGCCTCCTCCAGCCGGTCGAGGACCGCCTCCAGTTCGGCCTCCTCCATGTGGAAGGCGAGGTGGTTCATCGAGCCCACCGCCGTCTTCGCGTCGAAGGGGAACTTCCTGACCGAGGCGATCCCGGGAGCCGCCGGGGGCGCGTCCTTCCACCAGAAGAAGGCCACCGCATTGCCGCCGCCGCAGTCGAAGAAAAAGTGCTGGCCCCCGTCCGGCAGCTCCACCGTCTTGAACAGCGGCATGCCGAGCACCTGTGTGTAGAACGTCATCGTCTCCGCCATGTCGCGGCACACGAGGGCAACGTGGTTGATCCCGGCGGTCCTGATCATCGCTTGGCTCTCCTCTCGGCAAGAGAGCCTGCCCTGTTCGGCAGGGGCCTGCAAGATGATGAAGCACCGCCCGGGCCGCGCCCTTGCGCGAATCGCCTCTTTGCGGTAGATAGTTTCAATTGTAACCAGTTTCCCGATGGAGAGAGCCGCGCCATGAACGCAGAAACCACGACCCAGGGGGCAAAAGACCTGTTCGACAACCCCGCAGGCCTCGACGGCTTCGAGTTCGTCGAGTTCTGCGCGCCGGAAAAGGGCGTGCTCGAACCGGTGTTCGAGGCGATGGGCTTCACCCGCGTCGCGCAGCATCGCTCCAAGGACGTGCACCTGTGGCGGCAGGGCGGCATCAACCTCATCGCCAATTACGAGCCGAAGAGCGCGGCGTGGTATTTCGCGCGCGAGCATGGCCCTTCGGCCTGCGGCATGGCCTTCCGGGTGCGCGATGCGGCCAAGGCCTATGACCACCTGCTCGACAAGGGCGCCGAGCCGGTGGCGGTGCAGACCGGGGTGATGGAACTGCGCATCCCCGCGATCCGCGGGATCGGCGGGGCGATCCTCTACCTCGTCGACCGCTACGAGGGCGCCGACGGCGGGAACGGCCTCACCATCTACGACATCGATTTCGAATACCTGCCCGGTGTCGAGAAGCACCCGAAAGGCGCGGGCTTCCACACCATCGATCACCTCACCCACAACGTCTACACCGGGCGGATGAAGTACTGGGCCGACTACTACGAGACCCTGTTCAACTTCCGCGAGATCCGCTTCTTCGACATCAAGGGCGAATATACCGGCCTCACCTCCAAGGCGCTGACCGCGCCCGACGGCAAGATCCGCATCCCGCTCAACGAGGAAGGCGAGGGCGGCAAGGGCCAGATCGAGGAGTTCCTGCGCCAGTTCAACGGCGAGGGCATCCAGCACATCGCGCTGATCTGCGATGATCTTCCGGCCTGCTGGGACAAGCTCAAGGCGCTCGGCATCCCCTTCATGACCGCGCCGCCCGCGACCTATTACGAGATGCTGGACGAGCGCCTGCCCGGCCACGGCGAGAACGTGGGCGAGCTTCAGGCGCGCGGCATCTTGCTCGACGGCAGCACCGAGGGCGGCGCGCCCCGCCTCCTGCTCCAGATCTTCGCCGAGGCGCAGGTCGGCCCGGTGTTCTTCGAGTTCATCCAGCGCAAGGGCGACGAAGGCTTCGGCGAGGGCAATTTCAAGGCGCTGTTCGAAAGCATGGAACGCGACCAGATCCGCCGCGGCGTGCTGAGCGTCGAGGAGCCGGCGCAATGAGCGAACAGCCCGCCATCCATCCGGTGAAGCTGGGCGGCATCCACCACGCCGCCTATCGCTGCAAGGACGCGAAGGAGACGGTGGAGTGGTATGCCCGCGTGATGGGCATGAAATACACCACCGCCTTTGCCGAGGACCACGTGCCCTCGACCGGGGAATATGACCCCTACATGCACGTCTTCCTCGACGCGGGGAACGGCAACATCCTCGCCTTCTTCGAATTGCCCAACCAGAAGGACATGGGCCGCGACGAGAACACCCCCGCGTGGGTGCAGCACCTTGCCTTCAAGGTGCCCGACGAGGCGGCGCTGCTTGCCGCCAAGGCCCATGTCGAGGCGGAAGGCATCGAGGTGCTAGGGCCCACGCATCACGGCATCTTCAAGTCGATCTACTTCTTCGATCCCAACGGCCACCGGGTCGAACTCGCCGCCGACATCGGCACCGACGAGCAATATGCCGAACTCGCCCGCGTCGCCCCGCTGATGCTCGAGGAATGGTCGCAGACCAAGAAGGCGCCACGCCACGCCGACTGGCTCCACGAGATCGCGCGCAATGAGCACGCGGCGAAGGGTGGTTAGCCGAGTGCCTTTCCATTCTCCTTTCCTCTTGGGGAAGGGTCGGGGATGGGGGTTCCGCCTTCGCTGACGGGGGGAACCCCCACCCCCCAACCCCATCCCTCAAGGGAAGGGGCTGTGTCTTTTGATCCAGCGCAAAGCCAGTCCCCGCCCGCTCCCCCACCTTGAGCGCACTCAAGAGGGGGGAATCGGCCCATGCGCATTCTGTTCGTTCATCCCAACTACCGTTCGGGCGGGGCCGAAATCGCCGGGACATGGCCCCCGGCATGGGTCGCCTATCTCACCGGGCCGCTGAAGCGCGCCGGCTTCACCGACATCACCTTCATCGACGCGATGACCGAGGGGCTTTCGGACGAGGAACTGGCCGAGCGGATGCGCAAGCTCCAGCCCGATCTGGTCGGCACCACCGCGATCACCCCCTCGATCTACGCCGCCGAACGTGTGCTGGAGATCGCCGCGCTCACCGTGCCGGACGCGGTGCGGGTGCTCGGCGGCATCCACGCGACCTTCATGTATGCCCAGGTGCTGGCCGAGGCGCCGCATATCGACGTGATCGTGCGCGGCGAGGGCGAGGAAATCGCGGTCGAACTCTTCACCGCGATTGCGCAAGGCCGCTTCCCCGCCGAGGCGCGCGCCATCAAGGGTCTCGCCTTCCGCGAAGGCGACAAGGTCGTCGCCACCGAGGCCGCCGACACGATCAAGGATATGGGCTCCATCAAGCCCGACTGGGACGTGCTCGACTGGAACCAGTACACCTACATTCCGCTGGGCACCCGCGTCGCCATCCCCAACCTTGCGCGCGGCTGTCCCTTCACCTGTTCGTTCTGTTCGCAGTGGAAGTTCTGGCGCGATTACCGCCTGCGCGATCCGAAGGACGTGGTCGACGAAATCCAGGATCTGCACGAGAAGCACGGCGTCGGCTTCTTCATCCTCGCCGACGAGGAGCCGACCATCAACCGCAAGAAATTCATCGAGTTCTGCCAAGAGCTGATCGACCGCGGGCTGCCCGACAAGGTGAAATGGGGGATCAACACCCGGGTCACCGACATCTACCGCGACAAGGAATTGCTGCCCTTCTACCGCAAGGCGGGCCTCGTCCATGTCAGCCTCGGCACAGAGGCCGCGGCGCAGATGAAGCTCGACCGCTTCAACAAGGAAACCAAGGTCGAGGAGAACAAGCAGGCGATCAAGCTGCTGCGCGATGCGGACATCTTCGTCGAGGCGCAGTTCATCGTCGGGCTGGACAATGAAACGCCCGAGACGCTCGAGGACACCTTCCAGATGGCATGGGACTGGCAGCCCGATCTCGCCAACTGGGCGATGTACACGCCCTGGCCCTACACCCCGCTGTTCGAGACGCTGAAGGACCAGGTCGAGGTCCACGACTTCTCGAAATACAACTTCGTCACCCCGATCATGAAACCCGCCGCGATGGAGCGCGGGGAGCTGCTCAACGGGGTGATGAAGAACTACCGGCGGTTCTACATGCGCAAGGCGCTGTTCCACTATCCGTGGCGCGGCACCGGCTTCCGGCGGCGCTATCTGCTCGGCTGCCTGTGGGCCTTCCTGCGCGCCGGGTTCAAGCGCACCTTCTACGATCTCGGCAAGGCGGGCTACTGGGGGCCGCAGACCGCGAAGAAGGTGGAGTTCCACTTCGACGAAAGCCGCGCCGCCGCGCGTCCTGCGGCGAGCGACTGGGAAACCGCCGCCGACCGCGCCGCGCAGGCGGCCGAGCGCCGCGAGGCGGTCCGCGCCCAGGTGAAAGAGCGGGGGCAGAGCCGCCGGGCGGACCGGATCGATGTCGGCTGAGACCCGCGTCCTCGCCCGGCGCCGCGAAGGCGCGCTGATCGGGCCGAACGCGGTGCTGCAGGCGGTGGCGGTGATGGAGGAGCGGCTGGGCCATGCCGAAACCTGCGCGATCCTGCTCGATGCGCAAATCCACCACCTGCCCTCGGGCGATCACATGATCCCCGAGGTGCAGGCGCTGCGGCTCCACCGCTGGCTGGCGTTGCACGAGCCAATGGGGTGCCTCGTCATCGCCGAGGAAGCGGGCGCGCGGACCGCCGACTACATCATCGCTCACCGCATCCCGCGCGCCGCGGCGTGGCTGCTGCGCCGCCTGCCCGCGCTGCTCGCCGCACCGCTGCTGATGGCGGCGATCAGGAAGCACGCGTGGACCTTCGTGGGAGCGGGCAGCTTCACGCCGCAGGGCGCATGGGGCTTTCGCATCGACCGCAGCGCCGCCGACGACGCGATGATGCCGCCCGATAGCCTGTTCGCCTGGTACGCGGCGGTGTTCACCCGCCTTTACCGCGTGCTGGTCGCAGGCGATTGCGAGTGCCGGATGGCCGATCCCGATGCGCCCTGCGATGCCGCGCGCGGCTATCGCATCGCACGCGGCTGAGCGCCAAGTCTCAGCTGTCGCCCGCCGGCGGCCGCCCGCGGCGGGGCGGCTCGCTCCGCGCCACCTTCACCCCGCGCCGCGCGAGCGCCTCGCGCAGCAGCACCGCGATCTCGGCGTTCACGCTGCGCAGGTCGGCATCGGCCATCCGCTGAACCGCATCGTGAAGCGCCGGATCGAGGCGCAGGGGAAAGGCTTTCTTCGCAGGCATCGCACAATCAGTAGAGCGACCCCGCGTTGACCACCGGCTGGGTGTCGCGTTCGGAACACAGCACCACCATCAGGTTCGAGACCATCGCCGCGCGCCGCTCGTCGTCGAGATGGACCACGTCCTTCTCGCTGAGCTGGTTGAGCGCCATCTCGACCATGCTCACCGCGCCCTCGACCAGCTTGCGCCGTGCTCCGATCACCGCCTCGGCCTGCTGCCGGCGCAGCATGGCGCCTGCAATTTCCTGCGCATAGGCGAGGTGGGTGAGCCCGCATTCGTCGACCGTGATCCCGGCCACCGCAAGCCGCTCTATGAGGGCGAGCCGCAGTTCGGCGCCCACTTCCTCGTGATTGCCGCGCAGCGTCACCTCGAGATGCTCGATATCGTCATAGGGGTAGCGCGAGCCGATCGACCGGACCGCCGCCTCGATCTGCGCGAGCACGAATTCGCGGTAGTCGTCGACGTCGAACAGCGCCTGCGCGGTGTCGGTGACGCGCCACACGACCTGGGCGGCCATCTCGATCGGATTGCCGCGCGCATCGTTGACCTTGATCTTGTCGGAAATGACGTTGTTGGCGCGCACCGCGATCTTCTTGCGGGTCAGCCACGGCAGCACCCAGCGCAGGCCCTCCTTGCGGTCGGTGCCTTTGTATTCGCCGAAAAGCTGGATTGCCGCGGCCTCGTTGGGGTTGATCATGTAGAATCCGCAGAGCACCAGCAGCCCCGCGAGCCCGCTGATCACCGCGCCGACAAGCTTCAGCCCGTCAGGCTCCACGGGCCCGACCGCGCCGACGAACAGCCACACGGCAAGGGCGACGAGCAGCAGCGAGGCCAGCAGCATAACATAGCCGCTCTGCGTGGCCGCCGGCACTTCGCGGCTGCGGTTGAGAGCGGGGGTATCACCAAACGCCATGACGTTTCTCCGATAGCGATATAATTATGATATCAGATTTAACCAGGTTAGGAAAACGGGTCAAGCAAATTCGTGAAACGCCGCCGCGACCTCAGCCCAGCAGCATCGCGTTCATCAGCCGCCCGGGCACCGCGAAGGCCGCGATCCCGGGGATCGTCAGCGCGGTGAGGTAGGTCAGCACGAGGTGGCGCTTGTGTCCGGCGATGTCGCCGCGCCGGGCGGTGACGATGGTCTTCCAAGCGGCGTGGAAGGTGAGCGGCACGAACAGGTGGATCCAGCTGAACGATCCGCCGGTCTTGATGAAGATCGCCGAGGTCGCGGTCGCCAGCATCAGCACCAGCCAGACCTTGCCCAGCAGCCGGTGGCGCGGCGTGCCCTTGGGCGCGAGCAGGACATAACCGCCGAGCGGGATCGCGGGCAGCACGGTGGCGACGTGGATGATGACGGGCAGGCGGGCATAGGCGGACAGATCCCCCGCCATCCCCAGCGCGGCGCGGCCCAGCGCCAGCAGCACGGTGAAGCTCATCGTGAAGCAGGCGATGCTGACCGCGGTGCGAGCGACGGGGCCGATGTCGAAGCCCCTCGCCGGGCGCGGCGCGGGACGGTTGGCGGTGTGGAGGAAAAGCGTGGTCATGGCGATGCTCCGTTGAAGCGACGTAGTCCCGCCGTGATGCCGCCGCCCCGTTCGCCCGCAACCGCGCCTTCGCGGGCAGGCCGCGCGATGCGCGAAATGGCAGGTATCGCCATGGCTTTGCCACTTTACGAAGCGCGAACAGGCAGGCACTTGTGCTGGCGATGAACGTGTCGGCGTCCCCTTCGGCCCTCACCCTGCGGCAGGTCGTGATCGATCTGGCGGTGATGAGCGTGATCGGCGTGTTCCTCGGGCTGATCGGCCCGTTCGGCACGATCGCGACCCCGCTCGCCTGGCGGCTGGCGAGCTGGCTCGCCTTCGCCTGGCTCGGCTATGCCATCTACCGCCCGATGGGCAGCCTGGTCGACTGGGGCGAGCGGGCGCTCGATCTTCCGCGCGCCGGGCTGTGGGTCGCGGCCGTGCTGGTCGCCACCCTGCCGATGAGTTTCGCGGTGCAGCTGATCACCGGCCTGCCCGCGCCGGCGCTGTGGCCGGGGCTGGAGGTGATGACGGCGACCTATTTCTCGGTGCTGGTGATCGGCGGGGCGGTGACGCTGCTGTTCAACCTGCTCGAGCCCGGACAGCGCGAGGCTTCCGCGTCTCCTGCTCCCGAGCCCGCTCCCGCTCCCGCGCCCGCGGTGTCGGCTCCGCCCGCCAATCCGCTCCTCGACCAGCTCCCGCCCGAACTCGGCAGCGCAATCATCGCGCTCGAGATGGAGGACCACTATGTCCGCGTCCACACCATGCTCGGCTCGGCGCTGGTGCTGATGCGGATGCGCGATGCGGTGGCGCTGATGGGCGAGACCGAAGGCGCGCAGGTGCATCGCAGCTGGTGGGTGGCGCGCGGCGCGGTCGAGGATGTGCTGCGCGAGGGGCGCAACATCCGCCTGCTGCTGCCGCGCGGGATCGAAGCCCCGGTCGCCCGCGCCAAGATTGCCGAACTGCGCGAGGCGCGCTGGATCTGATCGGCCAAGCAAAAAGGCCCCCGGTGTCGCCACCGGAGGCCTTTCTCATCGCACGCGCAAGGATCAGTGATACTTGGCGTAGCTCACGTCGAAGCGGTCGGCGTTCATCACCTTGTTCCAGGCCGAGATGAAGTCGCACACGAACTTGCCCTCGCATCCGGCCTCGGCATAGACCTCGGCCTGGGCGCGCAGCTGCGAGTTCGAGCCGAAGACGAGATCGGTGCGCGTGGCGCGCCACTTCTCCTCACCCGTCTTGCGATCGATGCCGACATATTCCTCGTCACCCGACCCGTCGACCGGCTTCCACTTGGTGCCCATATCGAGCAGGTTGCGGAAGAAGTCGGGGGTGAGCTTGCCCGGGGTCTCGGTCAGCACGCCGATATTGTTGCCGTGCTTGGCGTGGGTGCTGACTGCGCCCAGCGCCCTCAGGCCGCCGACCAGCACGGTCATCTCGGGGATCGACAGGCCGAGCAGGTGCGCCCGGTCGATCAGCATCTCCTCGGTGCGCACGCTGGCCTTGGTCTTGAGGTAGTTGCGGAACCCGTCGGCGAAGGGCTCCAATGGCTCGAAGCTCGCGGCATCGGTGTGCTCTTCCGTGGCATCGCCGCGTCCGCCGAGGAAGGGCACTTCGACGTCGAACCCGGCGTCCTTGGCTGCCTTCTCGACCGCAGCCGAACCGGCCAGCACGATGGCGTCGGCCATCGAGAGGCTTCCGCGATGCTGGTCGATGGTATCGAGCACCTTGCCCAGTTCCTCGGGATCGTTGACCGCCCAGGAGCGCTGCGGTTCGAGCCGCACCCGCGCCCCGTTCGCGCCGCCGCGGTGGTCGGAGTTGCGATAGGTCGAGGCCGAGGCCCAGGCCGCCTTGACCAGCTCGCGCACCGACAGCCCGCTGCCGAGGATCGCCTGCTTGAAGCGCGCGACCTCCGCGTCCGCAGGCTTGGTGCCCGCCGGGACCGGGTCCTGCCAGATCAGGTCTTCGGAGGGCACTTCCGGCCCGAGGTAGCGGATTTTCGGACCCATGTCGCGGTGGCACAGCTTGAACCACGCGCGCGCGAAGGCATCGTCGAGCGCCGCCTGGTCGTTCAGGAACCGCTCGGAAATCTTGCGATATTCCGGATCGCGCTTCAGCGCCATGTCGGCGGTGGTCATCATCGTCGGCACCTTCTTCGACGGATCGCGCGCGTCGGGAGCCATGTCCTCGGGATCGGGGTTGATCGGCTGCCACTGGTTGGCGCCCGCGGGCGACTTCACCAGCTCGTAGTCATACTTGAACAGCAGCCGGAAGTAGTCATTGCCCCACTCGGTCGGGTTCGGGGTCCAGGCGCCTTCTATCCCCGAGGTGGTGATGTTGCCCTTGGCGATCTCCTCCTCGTCGTTGAGCCAGCCGAAGCCCATCAGGTGCAAGTCCTCGCTCTCCGGCGCGCCGCCGAAGGTGTCCGAGGGATGCGCGCCGTGGGCCTTGCCGAAGGCGTGACCCCCGGCGGTGAGCGCGACGGTCTCCTCGTCGTTCATTGCCATGCGGGCGAAGGTCTCGCGCATGTCGCGGGCCATGCCCTCGGGATCGTGCGGGTTGCCGCCCGGACCTTCGGGATTGACGTAGATGAGCCCCATCTGGATCGCGGCCAGCGGGTTTTCGAGCGCCATGCCCTCCTTGGGCTGGATGCGGGTGGCAACGCCCTCGTTGACCCACTGTTCTTCCGTGCCCCAGTAGACCGACTCGGGCTCGAACACGTCCTTGCGGCCGCCGCCGAAGCCGAAGACCGGGCCGCCCATGCTCTCGATGGCGACATTGCCGGTGAGGATGAACAGGTCCGCCCAGCTGATGTTCTTGCCGTATTTCTGCTTGATCGGCCAAAGGAGCCGGCGCGCCTTGTCGAGGTTGCCGTTATCGGGCCAGGAATTGAGCGGGGCGAAGCGCTGCTGGCCGGACCCTGCGCCGCCGCGCCCGTCGCCGGTGCGATAGGTGCCCGCGGCGTGCCAGGCCATGCGGATGAAGAAGGGGCCGTAATGCCCGTAATCCGCCGGCCACCACGGCTGGCTGTCGGTCATCAGCGCGGTGAGATCGGCCTTCAATGCATCGTAATCGAGTGCGTTGAAGGCTTCGGCATAGTCGAAATCCTCGCCATAGGGATTGGCGCTCTTGCCCTGTTCGGTCAGGATGTCGAGCTGCAGCGCATCGGGCCACCAGTCGCGGTTGGTGCGGCCCAGCAGGCTGCGCATCTGGCTTGACCCGTGGAAGGGACAGCCGCCGCTCATTTCTCCGGTCTTCGCGTCCATCTTTCGTGCTCCTCTCTCGCTTCGGACTCGCCCCGCCGGGCGCAGTCTATGGGGAGAGGATGACGCTTTCGGGATTCACCGTCCAATCGATTAATGCGCGGGAATTGATTGAGCGGGGCGATTAGTTGCCACGTCATTGCGAGCGGCGAAGCGGCGCGGCAGCGCTTGCAACGACGAACAAAAAAGGCGGGCTCCCGACCGGGAACCCGCCTACCTTATCTATAGCGCCGGAATCAGGCTGCCTGCGCGACTTCCTCCGCCGGTTCGTTCCGGATCAGGAAGTCGAAGGCGCCGAGGCCGGCCTTCGCGCCCTCGCCCATCGCCACCACGATCTGCTTGTGCGGCACGGTGGTGCAATCGCCCGCGGCGTAGATGCCGGGCAGGTTGGTCGCGCCGTGGTCGTCGATCACGATTTCGCCGAACTTCGACAGCTCCAGACCCGTCTCGCGCAGCCACTCGGTGTTCGGCACGAGGCCGATCTGCACGAACACGCCTTCGAGCGCGATGCGGCGTTCCTCGCCGTTGGCGCGGTTCTTGAGCACGAGACCGCTGACCTTGCCGTTCTCGCCGAGGATCTCGGTCGTCTGGCCGTTGGTGATAATCTCGACATTGGGCATCGAGCGCAGCTTGCGCTGGAGCACCTCGTCGGCGCGCAGCTTCACGTCGAACTCGATCAGCGTGACATGGCCGACGATCCCGGCAAGGTCGATCGCCGCCTCGACGCCCGAATTGCCGCCGCCGATCACCGCGATGCGCTTGCCCTTGAACAGCGGGCCGTCGCAGTGTGGGCAATAGGCCACGCCCTTGTTGCGATACTCCGCCTCTCCCGGCACCCCGAGATTGCGCCAGCGCGCGCCGGTGGAGAGGATCAGCGAACGCGCCTTGAGGCTCGCGCCGTTGGCCATCACGACCTCATGAAAGCCGCCGACGTCCTTGGCCGGTTTCAGTTCGACCGCGCGGGCAAGGTCCATCAGGTCGATGTCGTATTCGCTGACATGGCTCTTGAGGCTCTCGGTCAGCTTCGGGCCCTCGGTATAGGTCGTGCCGGGGAGGTTCTCGATCCCGAGCGTGTCCATCAGCTGCCCGCCGAAGCGTTCGGCCGCGATGCCGGTGCTGAAGCCCTTGCGCGCGGTGTAGACCGCCGCCGCCGCGCCCGCCGGACCGCCGCCCACCACCAGCACCTCGAAGGGCGCCTTGGCGGCGAGCTTTTCGGCCTGCCTGGCGTCAGCGTTGACGTCGAGCTTCGCGAGGATTTCGGCGAGTTCCATCTTGCCGTTGTAGAAGGGCTCGCCGTTCAGGAAGGTCGCGGGCACGGCCATGATGTCGCGCGCCTCGACCTCGTCCTTGAAGGTGCCGCCTTCGATCAGGGTCGCGGTGATGCGCGGGTTTTCGAGCGCCATCAGGGTGAGCGCCTGCACCACGTCGGGGCAGTTGTGGCAGGTGAGCGAGAAGAACATCTCGAAGTGGTAATCGCCCTCGAGCGCGCGGACCTGCTCGATCAGGTCGGCATCGACCTTGGGCGGATGGCCGCCGGCCCACAGCAGGGCGAGCACCAGCGAGGTGAATTCGTGGCCCATCGGCAGCCCGGCGAAACGCACCCACTTCTCCGCATCGCTGGCGCGGCGGATCACGAAGCTGGGCTTCCTCGCATCGGTCCCGTCGAAGCGCGCGGTGACGAGATCGTGGAGGCCCGCGATCTGTTCGATCAGTGCACGGGTCTGGCGCGACTTCTCGCTGTCGTCGAGCGAGGCGACCAGTTCCACGCCCTCGCGAAGGTTCGCGAGATAGGTCTTGAGCTGGGCCTGCATGGCGGCGTCGAGCATGGCTGTCCTCCGGGAAGCGCGCCGGGCGCGCGGGGTGTGGGATGAAGCGAAGGTAACGCGGAACCGGACGCCGCCCGCCCGTCATTTGGGGGGAAGGGCGGTGACATCCGGTCCCGGCTACGACCCGAGGGCTTTGAAGCACACCCCGGGTTTTTACAGCCGACGCGTCCTGTCTGGCAGGGCCCGCCGGCCGGTTCGGTCAGGGTCAGATCTTGCCGACGAGATCGAGCGAGGGGGCAAGCGTGTCGCTGCCTTCCTCCCACGCCGCCGGGCAGACCTGGCCGGGGTTGGCGCGCACATATTGCGCGGCCTTGATCTTGCGGGTCAGTTCGTTGGCGTTGCGGCCCACGCCCTCGCAGGTGATTTCCATGATCTGGATCACGCCATCGGGGTCGACCACGAAGGTCGCACGGTCGGCGAGGCCCGCGCCTTCGCGCAGCACGCCGAACTGGTTGGCGAGCAAGTGGTTCTGGTCACCGAGGAACGGGAACTTGAGCTTGCCGATCTTGTCCGAGGTGTCGTGCCAGGCCTTGTGGCTGAAATGCGTGTCGGTCGAGACGGCGTAGACTTCGACGCCCATCGACTGGAGCATTTCGTACTTCTCGCCCATGTCCTCGAGCTCGGTCGGGCACACGAAGGTGAAGTCGGCCGGGTAGAAGAAGAACACCGCCCACTTGCCGGCGAGATCCTCGTTGGTGACCTCGAAGAAGTCCTTGCCCGCCTGGAACGCGGTGGCCTTGAACGGCTGGATGGTCGAACCGATGATACCCATGATGGTGTTTCCCTTGTGTTTGGGTGGTTGAGAGAGGGTCGAAACTGACGCAGCGCAGATAGGGTTTTCCGCCAAGCAAAAAAGCGCATTTGTGCGATTGCGAAAATCGGAATTTTCAATCGAGCAAACGGGAACGGCACCCGGATGGTTCCCGTTGGTGTCCGCACTGCGCAAGGGTTGCGGCGTGCTGACTGACGCAGCTAACGCGGCATTTGCGGCAAAGCGACGCACTGGTGCCCTGAGCCGCGGTCGACCGGATCGAAAAGCAGCTATCTCTCAGTATCTTGGCCGGCGCTGACACTTTCTTGCTCGCCTTTCGGCTAACACGAGGCTCACGAAAGCTGACGCCCGCGAAAGTGTCCCGGGAGCTGCCCGGGCGCCGATTGCGCACGCGCTCGCAGCCTGCCAGAGACCGGAAATTGACGCAGATCAAAAACCGAACCGGCCGGCCAATCCGGACCGATGGAGGGTCGCATGAGTGAGGATTACGCAAGGCCGCGCCTCGCTTCGCTCGAGTTCGATTTCACCAAGGCCGCGCTCACCCGCGCGGACGCTTTCATGACCTTGTCGCGCAAAGACGTGCTGGCGATCGTGCAGGCTGCGCTGCGCGAGCTCGAAACGGACGAGGCCGAGCGGATCGCGATCATGCGCGAGGTGCTCGACGTGGTTGCCGCGGGCCGGCTCGCCGATGCGCTGCGCTGCGCGATCGTGCACGCGGGGCGCGGTGCGCGTTCCGGCACTGCGCAAGGCGCGATCTGAGCGGGCTCCTGCCGCGCTGCCGCCTAACCCACCTGGCCGCGGTGCAGCAGCTTGTGGTCGGCCAGCACCAGCGCCATCATCGCCTCCACCACCGGCGTGCCGCGAATGCCGACGCAGGGGTCGTGGCGGCCCTTGGTGACGACCTCCACCGCCTCGCCTGCCGAATTGATCGATTCCACCGGGGTGAGGATCGAGGAGGTCGGCTTGAACGCCACGCGGCACACCACCGGCTGCCCGGTCGAGATGCCGCCCGCGGTTCCGCCCGCGTGGTTGGCGAGGAATTCGGGCGTGCCATCGGCCCCGGGGCGCATCCGGTCGGCGTTCTCCTCGCCCGTCAGGCGTGCGGCTGCGAAGCCGTCGCCGATCTCCACGCCCTTGACCGCGTTGATGCTCATCATCGCGCTCGCAAGATCGCTGTCGAGCTTGGCGTAGATCGGCGCGCCCCATCCGGCGGGAACGCCCTCTGCCACGCACTCGACGATAGCGCCGAGGGATGAGCCGGCCTTGCGCGCGGCATCGACCTTTTCCTCCCACCGCTTGGCCGCGACTGCATCGGGGCAGAAGAAGGGGTTGTTCGCGATTTCGGCGTGGTCGATGTTGGCAGGGTCGATCCGGTCGCCGCCCAGCTCCCAGACATAGGCGGTGATGGTCACCTCCGGGATCACCAGCCGAGCGACCGCGCCCGCCGCGACCCGCGCCGCGGTCTCGCGCGCCGAGGAGCGCCCACCGCCGCGATAGTCGCGGATGCCGTATTTGGCGTCATAGGCGTAGTCGGCATGGCCCGGGCGGTATTGCTGCGCGATTTCGGAATAGTCCTTCGAGCGCTGGTCGGTGTTCTCGATCATCAGACTGATCGGCGTGCCGGTGGTCTTGCCCTCGAAGGTGCCAGAGAGAATCCGCACCAGATCATCCTCGCGCCGCTGGGTGGTGAAGCGGCTGGTGCCGGGCTTCCTCGCATCGAGGAAGGGCTGGATGAAGTCCTCGGAAATCTCGAGCCCCGGCGGGCACCCGTCGACCACCGCGCCGAGCGCAGGTCCGTGGCTCTCTCCCCAGGTGGTGAAGCGCAGCACGCGCCCGAAGGTGTTCCAGCTCATGGGAGTGCCATCTGGCGCAAGTGTGGGCATCTGTCCATAAAGGCTGGACGCCCCACGGGGGTTGGGGCAGGAACAAAACATGATTGCGAAGCTCTCAGGCAGGCTCGATGCGACCGGCGAGGACTGGGCGATCGTCGGCGTCGGCGGGGTCGGGTATCTCGTCCACTGCTCCAGCCGCACGCTCGCCGCGCTGGGCGAGGTGGGCGAGGCCTGCACCGTCCACACCGAATTGCAGGTGAGCGAGAACGACATGCGGCTGCTGGGCTTCGCGGAAGCCGCCGAGCGCGACTGGTTCCGGCTGCTGACCGGCATTCAGGGGGTGGGGAGCAAGGTGGCCCTCGCGATCCTCTCGGCGCTGTCGATCGGGGAACTGCGCGATGCCTGCGGGCGCGGCGATGCGGCGATGGTGGCGCGCGCCAACGGGGTCGGGCCGAAGCTGGCGGGGCGGATCGTCAACGAGCTGAAGGACAAGGCCGGCGGGATGCCGGGCGGCGCGGGCGGCTTCGCGCCGAGCGCCGCACCCGCCCCAGCAGGCAGCAAGGGCGCGGACGCGGCGAGCGCCCTCGAGAACCTCGGCTTCAAGCCCGCCGTCGCCGCCCAAGCCGTCGCCCGCGCGCTCGAGGAACTGGGCGAGGGCGCGAGCGAGGGCGACCTCATTCGGGTCGCGCTGAAGAAGGCGGCGGGGTGATGGACGCCAAGACAATCCAATCCCATTATCCGACCGTCATTAACTCGATAGTATTTCGCCTTCGGGTCGCTGACCGCCTTCTCGATCAAATCAACGCAAATCGAGAATATGAGGAAAGTTGGATTCACGCTGACAGTGTTGCGCTACAAGTGCGCAAAGTCTGCGAACTGTTCCTCCTTGGTTCGACCCTAGCGCATCTGGAGGAAGGCACTGGGCTCGACCCGAAGCACTGGCATCCGGGTGACGCATTCAGAGAGCTTCAGAAGTTTAACGACCATCCGTTGCCCTTCCCCCTCCGTTACCAGTTGAGCGTTGCCGAGGATGGTTCGAAACAGTTTGTGCCAGAAATGAAGCCGATGACCTACACGGCTCTCGGGCGGGTTTACGGCTATTGCGGGAACCTTCTTCACGTACCTTCAGCCAGCAAGGTCTTGGATGAAAAGGTGCACCCCTTTGATTGGGATAAGTTCAAAGGTTGGGTCGGAGATTTCACAAGGATCACGCGGGCTCACGTCTTGCTGCTTCCGAAAATCGAGTCATTGATTGTGTGTCGTTGGTCAGGCCAAGAAGGCGAGGCACCAGAAGTCATCGTTGCTGAAGGGGTAGGCGAAGCAGCACTTCGAGCAGATGGCTTGAAGGACTTCGATTTGTTAGCTCTATGACCACCTCCGAGACCCCCCTCCACACCCCTGCTCGCCAGCCGGGTGCCCCCGACGCAGCCCTGCGCCCGCGCCGGCTCGCCGAGTTCGTCGGGCAGGAGGCCGCCAAGGGCAACCTTGCCGTCTTCATCGCGGCCGCGCGCGCGCGGGGGGAGGCGATGGATCACACGCTGTTCTTCGGCCCCCCGGGTCTCGGCAAGACGACGCTGGCGCAGATCATCGCGGGCGAGCTGGGCGTGGGCTTCCGCGCAACTAGCGGCCCCGTCATCGCCAAGGCGGGCGATCTCGCCGCGCTGCTCACCAATCTCGAACCGCATGACGTGCTGTTCATCGACGAGATCCACCGCCTCTCGCCGATGGTCGAGGAAGTGCTCTATCCGGCGATGGAGGACCGCGCGCTCGATCTCATCATCGGCGAGGGGCCATCGGCGCGCTCGGTGCGGATCGACCTGCCGCCCTTCACGCTGATCGGCGCGACCACGCGGCAGGGACTGCTGACCACGCCCTTGCGCGACCGCTTCGGCATCCCGGTCAGGCTCAACTTCTACACCCACGAGGAACTCGACCGCGTCGTCACCCGTGCCGCCGGGCTGATGGGGCTCGCGATCGAGCCCGAGGGCGCGCGCGAGATCGCCCGCCGCTCGCGCGGCACCCCCCGCGTCGCCGGGCGCCTGCTCCGGCGGGTGCGCGACTTCGCCGATGTCGCGGGCAGCCCCTCGGTCACCCGCGCGGTGGCCGACGAGGCGCTGACCCGGCTCGAGATCGACCGGCTCGGGCTCGACACGATGGACCGCCGCTACCTCGCGATGATCGCCACCACCTACAAGGGCGGCCCGGTGGGGATCGAGACGCTCGCGGCAGGCCTCGCCGAACCGCGCGACACGATCGAGGAGGTGGTCGAACCCTACCTCATCCAGCTCGGCCTCGTCGCCCGCACCGCGCGCGGGCGGGTGCTCAACGATGCCGGGTGGGAGCATCTCGAGATGACCCCGCCGCGCGATTCGGCAGTGCGGCAGGGCGGACTGTTTGACGAAGAAGGTTAACGGCCGGGCCTGAAAAGCATCGCCTTTTCGGTGCCAGATCGGGACAGCGCCTCGCAAACTCCCCGTTTTCGGCGCGATTCCCCGCGTCCGAAGCGGCCGCGCATGGTTAACCGGATTGCCCCTGCAAGCTTAATGACAGCAAATGAAGGCTGGATCAGGTGACCCATGCGGCGAAGGCCGCTGCGGTCGCCGCAGGCAACAGGGTTAACCACTATGTCGCTCAAACTGGCTATCGCGAAGCTTTCCGCCGCAGCCGCGGGGGTGGCCTTGTTGCAGGGCGGCGCGGTGCGCGTGGCCGAGCCGATGAACACCGACGCCCCCGACTTCAGCACCAATATCGACGGCAAGCTGATCAAGGTCGATCCGGAAACCGGCCAACGCTACATCAAGACCCGCGAGCGCGAGATCCCGATGCCCGAGCAGCGCCGCCGCCGCATCGTCGAGCGCACCATCGAATGCGCGCCGCTCGCGCCCGGACAGAATGCCGCATCGCTGCCTGCGGGTGCGGTGCAGGCCTATATCGACCCGGCCCAGTGCCCGCCGATCGCGCAGGTCGCCTACATGCCCGCGCCGCTCCCCCCGCTTCCCCCGATCCAGGGCGGCGGTGGCGGTGGCTTCGGCGGCGGCTGGGGCGGGAGTGGCGGCTTCGGCGGCGGCGTGGGCTTCGGGGGCGGCTTCTTCGGAGGGTTCTTCGGCGGGGGCGGTTCGTCCTCGGGCGATGTGTCGGTGGTGAGCACCACCACGACCACCAGCGGCGGCGAGGGCAGCAGCGGCGTGGTCGTCGATGTCGACATCGACAATTCGACCTCGACCACCTCGTCCTCGGGTCAGATCAGTTCGACCACGACCTCGTCCTCGGGACAGATCAGCTCCTCGACTGGCGAGGTTTCGACCTCGACCTCGACCGGGGCGGTGTCGAGCAGCACCGGGGCGGTGTCGAGCACCAGCACCTCGGGCAACGTTTCCTCCTCCACCGGCGCGGTTTCCAGCTCCACGGGCGCGGTGTCGAGTTCCACCGGCGCGGTGTCGAGTTCCTCGGGCAATGTTTCGAGCTCATCCGGTAATGTGTCGAGCAGCTCGGGCAACGTTTCGAGCTCCTCAGGGAACGTTTCGAGCTCCTCGGGCAATGTCAGCTCCTCGACCGGCGCGGTCTCGAGTTCGAGCTCCTCGTCCTCCTCGAGTTCTTCCTCGTCGTCTTCCTCGTCCTCGTCCTCGTCGAGTTCCTCGGGCGGAAGCAGTGGGCATCCGGGGACCACTTCGGGCGACATGACGAGCAGCACCAGCAGTTCCTCGTCGTCCTCGTCCTCGTCCTCCTCGAGTTCCTCGTCTTCCTCGGGCAGCAGCAGCTCCTCGTCATCGTCGAGCAGCAGCAGCAGTTCCTCGTCTTCGTCGTCCTCGACGTCGGGCAGCAGCAGCGGCGGGCACGACGTGCCTGCGCCGCCGATGACGGTGCTGTTCGGTCTGGCCGCGGCGGCGATCCTCGGGCGGCGCAAGCTGCGCCCCGCCCGCGAGGGCTGAGCCCCGCGCCACGACGCTTGCCACGGCAAGCGCGAAGGGCGGCTCCTGGGGGGGAGCCGCCCTTTTTCGTCGCCGCCGCGCGGGGCGCGCGCTCAGGGTTTGTCGATGGGCTGCCCCGCCGCTTCCCACGCCAGGATGCCGCCAGCGAGGTGCTCGGCAGGCTTCCCGGTTGCCTCGGCCAGCTTCGCCCCCGCAATCGCCGAGCGGCGGCCGCTGCGGCAATAGAGCACCACTTCGCGCCCGTCCGCCGGACCAAGCATGGCCGGATCGAAGCGGTCGAGCGGGATGTGTTCGGCGCCCGGGATCATCCCCTCGGCAACCTCTTCGTCGGTGCGCACGTCGATCAGCCGGACTTCGCCGGCTGCCAGTTTCCGGGCAAGCTCATCGGGCGTGAGTGCGATCAGCGGAGCCGGTGCCTCGGAAGCGGCGTCCCCGCCTTCCGGCCCCGCCGCCGTCCCCGCGAAAGCCAGCTCGAACCCGATCGGCGAGACCGGCGCATCCCGCTGACCGCCCGAATGCGAATCGCCGCCGCAGGCGGCAAGCGCCAGCAGGGCTGCGGCAAGCGGGAGGAGGTGGCAGGACGCTTTCATCGTGCTCCTTATGCCGCAAGCTTGCGCAAAACGTAATGGAGAATCCCGCCGTGGCGGTAATATTCCATCTCGTTGGCGGTATCGATGCGGCACAGCGCGGTGAAGGTGAAGGTGCTGCCGTCGGCCCGCGCCACCTCGATCTCGACGTCCTGACCCGGCTTGAGGTCGGCGAGGCCGCGCACGGTGAAGCTGTCCTCGCCGGTCAGGCCGAGCGTCTCGCGGGTGTCGCCGTCCTTGAACTGGAGCGGCAGCACGCCCATCCCGACGAGGTTCGAGCGGTGGATGCGCTCGAAGCTCTCGACCAGCACCATCCGCACGCCGAGCAGGATGGTACCCTTGGCCGCCCAGTCGCGGCTGGAGCCGGTGCCGTATTCCTTGCCGCCGATGACGACCAGCGGGGTGCCGTCTTCCTTGTGGCGCATCGCCGCGTCGTAGATCGGCATGGTCTCGCCCTTGTAGGTCGAATAGCCGCCCTCGACGCCCGGGACCATCTCGTTGCGGATGCGGATATTGGCGAAGGTGCCGCGCATCATCACCTCGTGATTGCCGCGGCGCGAGCCGTAGGAGTTGAAATCCTTCTTCGCGACCTGGTTCGACTTGAGGTAGGAGCCGGCCGGGCTGTCTTCCTTGATCGAACCGGCGGGCGAGATGTGGTCGGTGGTGACCGAGTCCCCGAGCACCGCGAGCGGCTTGGCATCGACGATGTCGGTGATCGGCGCCGGGGTCATGGTCATGCCCTCGAAATAGGGCGGGTTGGCGACATAGGTGCTGCCCGCGCGCCACTGGTAGGTGTCCGAGGGCTCGACCGTGATCGCCTGCCAGTGCTCGTCGCCGTCATAGACATTGGCGTAGCGGCTTTCGAACATCGAGCGGTCGATGTTGGCGGCGCGGTGCTGCGCGACCTCGGCGTTGGACGGCCAGAGGTCGGCGAGCATCACCGGCTGGCCGTCCTTGTCGGTGCCGATGGGGGTGGTGGTGATGTCCTCGGTGACGGTGCCCTTCAGCGCATAGGCGACCACCAGCGGCGGCGAGGCGAGGAAGTTGGCGCGCACGTCGGGGCTGACGCGGCCCTCGAAGTTGCGGTTGCCCGACAGGACGGAGGCAGCGACGATGTCATTGCCGTTGATCGCGGCGCTGATCGGCGGGGCGAGCGGGCCGGAATTGCCGATGCAGGTGGTGCAGCCGTAGCCGACGAGATCGAAGCCGATCGCGTCGAGGTGCTCCTGCAGGCCCGACTTGACGAGGTAGTCGGTGACCACCTGCGAGCCCGGGGCGAGGCTGGTCTTGACCCACGGCTTGGGCTTCAGCCCGCGCTCATTGGCCTTCTTGGCGACGAGCCCGGCGGCGATCAGCACGTCGGGGTTCGAGGTGTTGGTGCAGCTGGTGATCGCGGCGATCACCACGTCGCCGTCGCCGATGTCGTGGTCCTTGCCCTCGACCCCGACGCGCGCGGGTTCGCTCTTGCCGTAGAGCTTGGCGAGGTCGGAATTGAACAGCTCGTCGACCTCGGGGAGGATGACCTTGTCCTGCGGACGCTTCGGCCCGGCGAGGCTGGGGACGACCGCGGCCATGTCGAGCGACAGGGTCTTGGTGAAGACCGGCACATTGGCGGGGTCGAACCACATGCCCTGCGCCTTGGCATAGGCTTCGACGAGCGCGATGGTGTCCTCGCTGCGGCCGGTCAGACGCATATATTCGATGGTCTTGTCATCGATCCCGAAGAGGCCGCAGGTCGCGCCGTATTCGGGGGCCATGTTGGCGATGGTCGCGCGGTCGGCGAGCGTGAGGTTGGCGACGCCCGGGCCGTAGAACTCGACGAAGCGGCCCACCACGCCGACTTCGCGCAGCATCTGCACGCAGGTCAGCACGAGGTCGGTGGCGGTGACGCCTTCCGCAAGCGCGCCTTCGAGATGGAAGCCGACCACCTCGGGGATCAGCATCGAGACCGGCTGGCCGAGCATCGCGGCCTCGGCCTCGATCCCGCCCACGCCCCAGCCCAGCACGCCGAGCCCGTTGATCATGGTGGTGTGGCTGTC
This sequence comes from Porphyrobacter sp., assembly GCA_016125555.1. Lineage (GTDB taxonomy): Bacteria > Pseudomonadota > Alphaproteobacteria > Sphingomonadales > Sphingomonadaceae > Erythrobacter. Next base: position 213,279 of record WGLN01000004.1, on the reverse strand, counting down.
GGTGCCCACGCAGGTGTCGGGATAGGCGACCATCATGCCGTCGGGCCCTTCGGACGACCACACGCCGCGCGCGATGTGTTCGAGGTTGACCTGGTGGCAGATGCCGGTGCCCGGCGGCACCGCGGAGAAGTTCTTGAAGCTCTTGGAGCCCCACTTGAGGAAGTCGTAGCGTTCGGCGTTGCGCTCGTATTCGAGCGCCATGTTGGCTTCCATTGCCTTGGGGTGGCCGAACTCGTCGACCATCACCGAGTGGTCGATCACGAGGTTGACCGGCACCAGCGGATTGATCTTCTGGGTGTCGCCGCCGAGCTGCTTGATCGCGTCGCGCATGGCCGCCAGGTCCACCACGCAGGGCACGCCGGTGAAGTCCTGCAGCAGCACGCGGGCCGGGCGGTACTGGATCTCGCTGCCGGTGACGGGGTTGTTCTGCCAGTCGACGATCGCCTGGATGTGCTCGCGCCCGACGGTGAAGCCTTCATCCTCGAAGCGCAGCAGGTTTTCCAATAGCACCTTCATCGAGATCGGCAGGCGCGAGACGTCGCCCAGCTGCTCGGCCGCCTTGGCGAGCGAGTAATAGGCGTAGTCGGTCCCGTTCACCGAGAGAGTCTGACGGGTTGCGAGCGTGTCCTTGCCGATATCGGTCATGCGAGGCGTTTCCATCCTTTTTTGCTTGTCCCGCACCCCGATCCTGAAGGCGCGGTTTTCGGACCGGCAACTGCGCTTTCACGCGCGCGAGGTCAAGGGGGCGGGGCGGCGCACGCACCTTCAGGCGGGCTGGATTTCGGCCCCGTCGTCGCGGGTGCGCCGCGCGACCAGCCAGCAGCCGGCGACGATCAGCGCGGCGCCTGCGAGCGTGGTGAGGCTCACGCTTTCGCGGAAGAACAGCCAGCCGAACAGGCTCGCCCACAGGAAGCCCGAATATTCGATCGGCACCAGCGCGCTCGCCTGCTCGCGGGCATAGGCCCAGGCTACCGCCATCGATCCCGCCACCGTCAGCGCCCCTGCGGCGAGCAGCGGCAGCAGTGCGGAAGCGCTCGGCGGGCTCCACAGGAACGGCGCGGCGGTGAGCAGCACCAGCCCGCCGATCCCCGAATGGAAGGTCGCGATCTCCACCGGCCCTGCGACCTGCGACTGGCGGCGGATGACGATGAAGTTGTAGGCATAGAGCACCGCCGAAACCAACATCGCCCCAAGCCCGACCGCGCTCTCGCCGTCGAAGCGGCCCGCGCCGATGCGCCCGCCGACGATCACCAGCGTGCCCGCAAAGCCGAGCATGCTGGCGAGCACCGCCTTACGCGGCACCGTCTCGCCGAGCAGCACGCGGGCGAGATAGAGCGCCAGCAGCGGGGCGACGAAGCTCAGCGCAATCGCTTCGGCGAGCGGCAGGCGGGTCAGCGCGAAGAAGAAGGACAGCGCCATGACCGCCGACACGACGCCGCGCTCGACATGCAGCTTCATCACTGCGCGGCCCGGCCAGCCGGGGCCTTGCGCCAGCCAGAACGGGGCGATTAGCCCGGCGCCGACGAAGGCGCGCAGCACCGTGGCCGTGTAGGCGCCGATCAGCAGCGCGGCCTCCTTCATGAAGGCATCCATCAGCGACAGGAACCCGACGCCTGCCAAGGCGACGGCGAAGGGCAGGAGCGGGTGCGAACGCTGTGGCATGATCGCATCGGCGCATAGTCGCTGCGCCGCCCAAGGTCACGCGCGCCTTGGATGGATCGCCTATTCACGCCGCATCAAGCCATAACCATTGATAGGGAGGACTGCGCACGCCTATTATAGGGGCGGATGAACTGGGGCCGCGAGGGGCGGCCGGAACGGGATTGAAAGCATTTCGATGAAGCATCTTGCGGGTAGACTGGCATGCGGGCTTGCCACCGCGGCGCTGTTGGCAGGCAGCGGCCCTGCCTCTGCGCAGTCGGGCCGCGAGGCGATGATCCCCGGCGGCGAGCAGCAGGGCGGTCCGCAGCCGGTCAAGCTGCCCGCGCCCAAGCCCACGCCGACGCCCACGCCTGCGCCCTCCCCCTCGGACAGCGCCTTCGACGCGGCCTTTCCGCGGATGATCTCCGAGCCCGTGGTGCAGGGCGGCATGGAGATGCCTCCGCCGCTGATCCAGCCCTGGACGATCGCCAATGCGAACAAGCTGGTTGCGGTGATCGAGGGGATCGGCGCCGAAGGGCTCGATCCCAAGGACTACGATCTCGAACCGCTCAAGGCGGCGATCGCCAAGGGCGCGTCCGACGCGCTCGATGCCGCTGCCTCGCAGAGCTTCGTCTGGCTGGTCGAGGACCTGCGCGACGGGCGCACCCCGATGGAGGCGCGCGAGCAGTGGTTCGTGGTCGATCCCGACCGCGAAACCTTCCGCACGGGCGACCTGCTGGCGGAAGCCGTGGCGAGCGGGGACATCGCGGGCACGCTGGCGAAGCTCAACCCGACCCATCCCGATTACGCGCGCCTGCGCGAGGAACTGGCGAACACGCCCGAGAGCGACACCGCGCGCCGCAAGCTGATCCGCGCCAACATGGACCGCTGGCGCTGGCTCGCGCACGATCTCGGCAAGCAGTACCTCATCACCAACGTGCCTGAGTTCCAGCTGCGCCTGACGGTCAAGGACAAGATCATCAGCACCTACCGCACGATCGTCGGCAAGCCGGGGCGCACCGCCACGCCGCAGCTCGCCGAGATGGTCGAGGGCGTGGTCTTCAACCCGACCTGGACAGTGCCGCAGTCGATCGTCAAGGGCGAGGGGCTGGGTGCCAAGGTGCTCGCCAATCCCGAATGGGGCCGGCGCAACGGCTATGTCGCTACAAAGGGCGCGAACGGCTATGTCACGGTGGTGCAGCAGCCGGGGCCGGGCAATTCTCTGGGGCTGATGAAGCTCGAGATGCCCAACGAGCACGCGATCTTCTTCCACGACACGCCCTCGCGCAATCTCTTCGCCAAGGAAAGCCGCGCGCTTAGCCACGGCTGCGTGCGGACCGAGCGGGCGCTGGAGCTCGCCATCACCATGGCGATCCTCGGGCGCGGGGCGACCAAGGAGGAGGCGGTCGAAATCGCCAATTCCGGCAAGTATACCAAGGTGATGCTCGAAAAGCAGTTCCCCGCCTACATCACCTATTTCACCATGGCGAGCGACATCAACGGCGAGATGGCGACCTTCGAGGACATCTACAATCGCGATGGACCGGTGCTCGCCAGCCTCGACAAGCCGCGGGTGAAGAACCGCGGCACCGAGCCGACCGACGAGGTGATCGTCATCGAGGACGACCTGCAGGACGGCTAGTCTGCGGGGAGTTCGTCGCGCATGGCGATCACCTGCCGGCGGTAGAACCACGCGGCGGGCAGAACGAAGGCGAACACGATCAGCGACTCGTGCTGCCACAGCGGCTCGTCCGACGGGAAGGTGAACCCCCACATCCAGCGGATGGCGAGCATGCCCGCCGCCACCGCCGTGGCCGCGGAGACGAGCAATCCGGCCGGCGTGCGGATCCGCTCGCCCAGCAGCAGCGCCACCGGCAGGCCGAAGATTGCGAGATAGAAGGCGACCACGAAGGTCCCTCCGATAGAGCCCATCGCAATCAGGGTGCCGGTGAACACCAGCATGCCTATCAGCGTCTCGAGGGACGCGGACCCGAATTCGCCCGAGAGCGCGGCCGCCGCCATGAAGATGACCGTCACGCATGCCGTACCGATCAGGCCAGAAATGATGCTAGCCGGGACGATCGCAGAAGCGGTGGCGGCAATGCGGGATTGCGGTCTGCCGAAGCCGCCGCGGTAGGCCACGCCTCAGAACGCGCTGGCGACCGGGCGCGCGCCGCCGGTCTCGAGCGGCGTGCGGTGATACATCGCCAGTTCGGGGACCGGCTGGATCGAGCCGTCCTCCTCCAGCCCCAGCGAATCCGCATAGAGCAGCCGCCCGCCCGAAAGCTGGGTCAGCGCGATGCGGAACTGTTCCTCGCCCATCGCGAAGCAGCCGTTGGAGCGGCCGAGGCGGCCCCACTTGGCGATATGCTCGGGCTCGGCATATTCGGCGCGGTGCATTACGATGTAGCGCCGCAGTGCGGCCTCGTTGGTCTCGTCGAGCCCGCCGAGGCGCACCGAGGTGCCGTAGCGGCCCTTGTACCATTCCCAGGTGACATAGGCGCCGCGGCTGGTGGCGTTGGAGCCTTCCTCGTTCGAGAAGCGCTTGAGCCAGCCGTCGTGCTGCGGGTCGGACCCCATGCCGTGGGCGACATGGTAGGACTGCACCTCGGAGCGTTCGAGGTTGACGAAGTGGAAGCGAGGCTTGGCCGAATGCAGCCCGAAATCGGCGATGCCAACGATGTCGCGCTTCCAGATCGCATCGCCCGCCCGGTCCAGCTCGCGCTTGGCGAGGGCGAAGAGCATCCGGTCGCGCGGGCTACCGGGCGCCGCGGTCGCGGCGAGCAGGCGCCCGGGCGCGGCGAGTGCCGCTCCGGCGATGAGGGTGCCCTTGAGGAGGTCGCGCCGCTGCATGAAGCCCTAACTTACAGTCGGGCGGTTACGTTCCCAATGCGCGCCGGCCACGGTTCGTCGCATCAGCGCTGCATTTCGTGCCCATTCGCGAAGCTGCGCTCGTGGATTTCCCTGGCCTGCATGCCCAGCCGCATCACCCCCGGCATGTTGGTGCGGATCACCTCGCCGAGATCGGCGAAGGCGGCGAGGCCCGGGTGGCCCTGCGCGGTGAGCGCCGCAATCGCCGGGGCGCCGAGATGCAGGCGGCAGCGCCGGTTGAAGGCGCTGATCTTCGCATTCCCGGCGTGAATGCCGTTCGCCATCAGGTTCGCCATCACCGCGTAAGGATAGGTGTCCGGGCAATCGGTCAGCGGCGTCGGCGGACACAGTGCATTGCGCTCGGCATCGTCGTTGAAATTGGCCTCGAGAAAGGCGGCGAGCGCAGCGCTGTAGACCACCAGCGGGCTGGTCGCGCATTGCAGGGTGATCCGCCCCTCCTCGAAGAAGGGGCGCAGCCGCGCGCCGCCGAAAGGCACGGCGGTGGCGGTGCAATCGATGAACAGCGTGTTTTCCGGCAGCGCAACGCTTTCCTCGGCGAAGTCCATCCGGCCCGGCGCGATGCGGGTCACGCGGCCCTGGCGATAGACCTGCGCAATCCGCCGCATCAGCGCGATCTCGCCTTCGGAAATCACCGCGAAGTGCATCATCCGCGGCATCACTTCGGGATCGATCCGCAGCATGAAGCCGCCTTCGCCGAGCTTCGCCATCATCTCGCTGCCGCTCTGCGAACCCGCCGCCGCCTCGACCAGCGCGCGCTGGAACGTCAGGACATCGAGGATGCCGTCGACGCCGGGCTGCACGTAGCGGCGGTTGAACATCCACGAATCGCGCGGGCGCACCCAGCCGATCCGCTCGGGCGGCACCCCCGCCTCGATCAGCCACACAGCGGTATCCATCGCGGTCTTGCCGCCGCCGAGGATCACGTAGCGATCGGGCAGGGCTGTGCGGTGCTGCCACAGGCGCGGCAGATCGCCGGGGATCGCCAGCCGCGCGCCTTCTTCGACCGCGAAGGCCGGCGTGTGGGTGGAGGGCACCGAGGTCTGGAACGCGGTCCCGTCGACCAGCCGGCGGCGCACGGTGATCTCCTGCTCCTCGCCCGAAAGGATGCCGCGGATATGGTGCACCCTGCCTTTGCCCGGCAGGCAATCGGCGAGACGGTGATAGGCGACCCGGCCCGAGGGCAGCAGCTTGCCGTGCATTACCTTGTCGAAATAGGCGAGGATCTCCGCGCGTCCGGCGAGCGGGTGCATCCCGGCATTGTGCCCGGCGGTGTCGACGCGGTCCTCGCCCAGTTCCATCGAGACCACGCCGTAATTGGCGCTCGGCTGGTGGAGGCGGACGAAGGAATAGGCATCGTTCCAGTGCCCGCCCGGCGCAGCGTGGCGATCGACGATGGTGACGTGGCAGTCCGGATCCTCGTCCAGCAGGGTGTCGACAAAGGCGAGGCCCACCGCGCCGGCGCCCATCACGAGGTAATCGGTTTCGCTCGGCGCCATTTTGCCCTCCCCCCGAAGAACCGCGACCGCTTATTCTAGCACGCGCCCCCGGGCGCTGCGAAGCGATTGTTCTCGTCGGCCATCGCCAGCATCGAGGCGGCGTGGCGGGCGGCGACCACCCGCGGATCGTCGCCATAGCCGCCGCCCAGCGCCGAGGCGACCGCTAGGCCGCGGCGGCGCGCCTCGCGCACGACGAAGCGATCGCGCAGCGCGAGGCCTTCATCGCTCAAGGCCAGTCGTCCGAGCTTGTCGTCGGCGTGCGGATCGACGCCTGCCTGGTAGAGCACGAGGTCGGGCGCGAAGTCGGCCAGCACCTCGGGCAGGTGGCGGGTCAGCGCCGCCATGTAGCCCTCGTCATCGGTCCCGTCGGGCAGGGCCACGTCGCGGCTCGATCGTGCCTTCCTGACCGGGAAGTTCTTCTCGGCATGGAGCGAGAGGGTGAAGATGTCCGCGCGCCCGGCGGTGAGGCTGGCGGTGCCGTCGCCCTGGTGGACATCGCAATCGACGATCAGGATGCGGCGCGCCTCGCCCTCGGCGATCAGGCGGTTGGCGGCAACCGCGAGATCGTTGAACACGCAGTAACCCGCGCCGGTGTCGTGCAGCGCGTGGTGGCTCCCCGCGGCGCTGTTCGCGGCATAGCCGTGGCGCATCGCGAGCTTCGCGGCGAGCCATGTCCCGCCGTTGGTGTGGCGCACGCGCGCGGCGATGTGCGGCGTGACGGGAAAGCCGATCCGCCGCTCCTTCTCGCGCGGGACTGCGGCGCGGAACACCTCGTCCACGTAATCGGGGCAATGCACCGCCTCGAGCCATTCGCGCGGCATCGGTTCGGGGGCGTGTTCGGTGATCGGTGCGCCGCTGCTGCGCAGCTCCTCCATCACGAGGGTGTACTTGTCGAAGCGGAACGAGCCGCGTTCGGGCCGCGGGGCCATGTAATCGGCGTGGTGGACGACGTGGAGCATGGCCCTAGAGCCAGCCCGAATGCTCGGCGAGGATCTTGCAGCCGAGGCCGATCAGGATCACGCCGCCCGCGCGCTCTGCCCATTCGCCGAGGTGGTCGCCCGCGATGCGGCCCAGCACCACCCCCGCGCCGCTCATCGCCGCGGTGATGCCGCCGATCAGCGCGACCGCGGTGAAGGGTCCGATGTCGAGGGTCGGCAGGGTAATGCCCGCCGCCAGCGCATCGATGCTGGTGGCGATGCCGGCCACCAGCAGCGCCCTGCCGGTCAGCGCGTGGTCGGCCTCCTCCTCGCCCACATCGCCGCCGAGCATGCGCACGCCGAGGAAGGCGAGCAGGGCGAAGGCGATCCAGTGGTCGAAGGCCGCGACATAGGCGAGCGCGAAGGCCCCAATCCCCCACCCGGCGAGCGGCATCGCCGCCTGGAACAGCCCGAAGGTCGCGGCGATGGCGATCCCGCCGCCGAGGCCGGGGCGGAACCGCGCGCCCTGGGTCAGCGCAACGGCGAAGGCATCCATCGCCAGCGCGAGGGCGAGCAGCAGGGCGGCAATCATCGGCTCAGTCGGCGGCGGCGGCAGCCGGGGCATCGGCGAGCGCGGCAAGCTCGGCATAGATCGCCTCCTCGCTGCGGCTGCCGGCATTGCGCCATGTGGCGGCGGTGTCGAGATTGACCGCGCGGCCTTCCGGGGTGAGGACCAGCAGCGCCGGGGTGCCGGTCAGCTCCGCAAGGCCGAACCGCTGCGCCACGGCGAGGTTATGCCCGTCGCCGGTCTGCGGCAGGCCGACATTGACGAACACCGGTTCGTATTTCTCGGCGATCAGCGCGGCGAAGCGCGGGGTTTCGAGCCACCCGGCGAGCGCGCGGCTATCGTGACACCAGTTCGCCCCCATCACCAGCAGCACGCGCTTGCCATCGGCGGCGGCGCGGGCGAGCGCGGCGTCGACGTCACCCATGGCATCGGGCGTGACGGCATAGGACCGCGCCTCGGGATGCGGAGCGGCGTCGGGCACGCTTGCGCAGGACGCCAGCGCGAGCGCCAGCGGGGCGGCAATGGCGGCGCGGATCACTCGGCCGCTTCGACGGCTTGCCGGGGCGCGGCGTGGGGATCGAAGGCGGTGGCCTCTCCCGCCTCGATCGCGGCGGCCTTTTCCTCGACGAGGCGAACGATGTGATCGAGCATCGCTTCGTCGTCGATCGCGTGGGCCTTCATGCCCGACAGGTAGACCATGTGCTTGCCATTGCCGCCGCCGGTAAGGCCGATATCGGTCTCGCGCGCTTCGCCGGGGCCGTTGACCACGCAGCCGAGCACCGAGAGGCTCATCGGGGTCTTGATGTGTTCGAGCCGCTTTTCGAGCGTCTCCACGGTGCGGATCACGTCGAAACCCTGCCGCGAGCACGAGGGGCAGGAGACGACGCGCACGCCGCGGGTTCTGAGGCCCAATGCCTTGAGCATCTCGAAGCCGACCTTGATTTCCTGCTCGGGCTCGGCGGAAAGGCTGACGCGGATGGTGTCGCCGATCCCCGCCCACAGCAGGCTGCCGATGCCGATGCTCGATTTCACCGTCCCGCCGATCAGCCCGCCCGCCTCGGTGATGCCGAGGTGCAGCGGGCAATCGACCGTTTCGGCAAGGCCGTGATAGGCGGCGACCGCGAGGAACACGTCGGAGGCCTTCACCGCCACCTTGTATTCGTGGAAATCGTGGTCCTGCAGCAGCTTGATGTGATCGAGCGCGCTTTCGATCAGCGCTTCGGGGCAGGGCTCGCCGTATTTTTCGAGCAGGTCCTTCTCGAGGCTCCCGGCGTTGACCCCGATGCGGATCGCGCAGCCATTGGCCTTGGCGGCGCGGACCACCTCGGCGACGCGGTCGGCCGAGCCGATATTGCCGGGATTGATGCGCAGGCACGCCGCGCCCGCATCGGCGGCTTCCAATGCGCGCTTGTAGTGGAAGTGGATGTCGGCCACCACCGGGATGCGCGCGGCGCGGGTGATCTGTTTGAAGTTCTTCGTCGATTCCTCGGTCGGGCAGGACACGCGGATGATGTCCGCGCCCACCTCCTCGCAGCGGCGGATCTGGTCGATCGTCGCCTTGACGTCCTCGGTCGGGGTGTTGGTCATGGTCTGGACGGTGATGGGCGCATCACCGCCGACGGGGACGTTCCCCACCATGATCTGGCGACACTTGCGCCGTTCGATCGTGCGCCATGGACGAATGGAAGACATGGCGCCCATATAGCCATGCGCGCATGACGGGGCAATGACCGCGGCGCGCTACCAGCGGATCAGTCGCGGCACGATCGCCCGCGCGGCGAGGCCTGCGAGCGGCACGGGCAGCACGTGCCACAGCCCGAGATGGGCGAGCGTATCGAGCGGGCAGGTCACCCCGAAGGCAAGCGCGCCCAGCGATCCGGCGGCGAGACCCGTCAGCCACGCCTGCCGCGCCAGCGCGACCGGCGCGGCGCGGCGCAGGAACAGCACCGCGGCAAGCGCCACCACCAGCCCCGCTGCGAGCGAAGAGGACAGGCAGTGCAGCGCATCGGGATCGGCGAGGCCCGCAGGCGCATCACCCGCCGGTGCGCGGACGATCTCGATCACCGCGGCCAGCGGCAGCACCCCGAGCATCGCGACAGCCCACAGCGGCGCGTTGGGCCGCGCCCCGACCTGCGGAAGCGCGCCCGCCATCAGCGCCGTGGTGCTCGCCGCGCCGAGCAGCAGCAGCAGTCCGTTGACGATCCAGAAAAACGGCGAGGCCGCCCCGGTCGCGATCCCGCTCCAGAAGGCGAAGATGGCGCTCGCCCCCGCCGCGGCGGCGAGGGTTGCGGCGGCGACCAGCGCCGTCCCCTCGGCGGGGCGGACCCGGCGGACCGGGACGGTGCTTTCGGCGAGTGCGGCGATCAGCGCGGCGCGGCTGGGGGACTGGTTCATCTCAATCGGCCTTCTCGACAAGCGCGGCGAGCTTCCTGAGGCCGCGGTGGATGTTGACTTTGACAAGGCTGGCGCTCTGCCCGCTGCGGGCCGAAGCCTCCTCGATCGAGAGGCCCTCGATCTTGACCAGCGCGATCACCTCGGCCTGGCCCGCGGGCAGGTGGGCGAACAGACGTTCGAGGCTGACCCGGGCGAGCACTACGTCCTCGTCGCTGTCGCTCGCGCCGCTGTCCTCGAGCAGTTCCTCGCCCGCATCGCGATAGGTGCGGCGCAGGTGATCGACCCAGCGATAGCGCGCGATCGCCGCCAGCCACGGCAGGAACGGACGCGCCGGGTCCCAGGTGGCGCGCTTGGCGTGGAGCGCGATCAGCACCTCCTGGACGAGATCGTCGACCTGCCCGGGCGGCACGCGGCGGCGGAAGTAGCGTTCCAGCCAGACCCCCGCCTCGGTCAGCAGCACGGTGGCGGCGGCGCGGTCGCCGTCCTGCATCGCGGCCATCAGCCGGGCGAAGGTCGTCTCGTCGGCGAGCATTCAGCGGCGCGGCATTGCGGGGGCGGACGGCATGGCGATCTCCTGAGGCCGGAACGGGCCAGCCTTGCCCTCGCGGTTCGCGCGCCGGCGGTGCGAGGTTACACCCTGGGCGCGGCGAGCGGGAGCCTGCCGCTTGCGCCGGGACTTGACACCCGCCGCCTCGCGCCTGTTCTGTGGCGAGCGAAGGGGAGAGCCGATGCTGACCGACAATCCGTGCGAACTGCGCAGCGACACGCCGAGCCTGGTGATGCGCGCCGTGAAGTGGCTGATGGCGCGCCGCCCGCCGGTCTTTCCGCATGATGCGCAAGGCTTCGCGGCGGCGATGGCGAACCGCCGCCTGCCCGCCGATGCGCCGCTGCCGGCAAGCTTCCGGCGCGATTTCCTGGTCGGCGAATGGGAGGCGGCCGGGCACCCGGTGGTGACGATCCACCCGAAAAGCGGCCCGACCGACTGGCACATGCTCTATTTCCACGGCGGCGGTTTCGTGCAGCCGATGTTCAAGGTGCACTGGCCGCTGGTCGGGGCGATGGTCAAATATTGCGGGATCAGCGTCTCGGTGCCGCTCTACCCGGTGGTGCCCGAAAGCCCGCACGCGCAGCAGGACGCGGTCGCCGATGCCGCGTGGGAGACGCTCGCCGAACACCACGACCCGGCGAAGATCATCCTCAACGGCGACAGCGCAGGCGGGCACATGGCGCTGGCGCTCGCGCTCAGGCTGGCGAAGCGCGGCGGCGCTGTGCCGGGCAAGCTGGCGCTGTTCGCCCCGTGGCTCGACCTGACGCTCGCCGACCCGGAGATCGCCGCGGTCGAGCCGCACGACCTGATGCTCAAGATCGGCACGCTGCGCGCCTGCGGGGCGCTGGTGGCGGGGGAGCGGGATCCGGGGAGCGCCACGCTCAGCCCGCTCTACGCCGCGAGCGAGGACCTCGCGCGGCTGCCGCCGACCCGCATCTGGACCGGGCGGCACGACCTGTTCATCGTCGATTCGCGGACCTTCGCGGGGCGCCTGCGCGCCGCCGGGGTGGACGCGCGGCTCTATGAATACGAAGCCGCGCCGCACGTGTTCATGGCGATCACTCCGACCCGCGAGGCGAAGGACGTGTTCGCCCTGCTCGGCGAGTTCCTCGCCGCCTAGGTCGGGAACTTCGCGCCGGTGAGCTGTTCGGACAGCTTCCACAGCCGCTCGGCATAGCTCGGGTTGACCGCGTAGGAGCGCACCCCGCCGGCCGCGGATTCGTCGTCGACCTCGGCGACGTGGCAGTCCTCGCAATAGACCCCGCCCTTGCCCTCCAGCTCGGATGCGGTCGCAGCCCAGCAGGTGGTCGCCGCGCCCTGCGGGATGGTCTTCCAGGCAAAGCCGCTGTCGCCCGAGGTGACGCGCTTCATCAGCGCCTCGGTCATCTCCGGGGTCATGTGACGCCCGAGATTGGTCTGGATGCCGCCCGGATGCACCGCGAAGGCATCGATCCCCATCACCGCGTAGCGCCGCTCGAGTTCGACCGTGAACAGGACGTTGGCGGTCTTGGACTGGCCGTAGCTGACCCACGGATCATAGGCGCGGCGCTCGAAGTGCGGATCGTCGAAATCGACCGGCGCCATGTGGTGCGCGCGGCTGGACAGGTTGACGATGCGCTTGGCGCGGCCGCGTTCGACCAGCGGGAACAGCTCGGCGGTGAGCGCGAAATGGCCGAGGTGGTTGGTGCCGAGCTGCCGCTCGAACCCATCGGCGGTGTGTTCGAAGGGGCAGGCCATCACGCCAGCGTTGTTTATCAGCATGTCGATCTTCGCGAACCGCTGGCGCGCGCGCGAGGTCGCGGCGCGGATGCTTTCGAGCGAGGCGAGGTCGACGGTGAGCGTGTCGAGCTCCGCCTGCGGCACGCTCTCGCGGATCGCCGCCACCGCCGCGTCGAGCTTGTCCTGGTCGCGCCCGGCCATGATGACATGGGCGCCCTTGGCCGCCATGGCGCGGGCGGTCTCCTGCCCGAGCCCCGAATTGGCCCCGGTGATGAAGGCGGTGAGGCCCGACAGGTCCTTGCCCTCCAGCACCTCGTCGGTGGTGCTCTCGCGCCCGAATTGGCTCATCATCCCTCTCCCTTGGTGTCCAGTTGCAACTGGTAAAGATATTCCGGGTCGAGGTGTTCCCCGACGCGGAAGGTAATGTCGGCAATCTTGGCAAAGCCGTGGCGCTGATAGAAGCGTTGTGCGCCGAAGTTCTCGGCATAGACGCTGAGCAGCACCGCATCGTGCCCGCGCGCGCGCGCGACCCCCAGCGCCCAGTCCATCAACTGCGCGCCGATGCCCGCGCCGGTGAAGCCGGGAAGCGCGTAGAGCTGGCCGAGCTCGATCGGGTCGCGCGCATCGCTGTGCGCGGCGAACTTGGTGGGGTGGCGCAGCTTGCAGAAGGCGACCAGCGCGCCCTCGTGTTCGACGAGGCGATGGGTGCATTCGCTTCCCGCGATCTCGGCGGCGACCGCTTCAGGATCGTGGACCTCGGCGATGAAGGCGGCGAGGTCCTCGGGGCGGTAGAGGTGTCCGAAGGCGGCGGTGAAGCTCTCGGCGCCGAGCCGCGCGAGCGCGGGGGCGTCTTCGAGGGTGGCAGGGCGCAGGATCATCATTGCTGCCCCTAGCGCGCGCCGCCTGCGCTGTTAAGCTGGCGCAAGGGCGAGCGCCGCGTTATGCCCTGCCGCCATGAAGAACCTCCTCGCACTGGTTGCTCTCGCCCTGATGACCCAGCCCGCCCTTGCCGAAGACGCCCCGAAGTGGTCGATCGCGATCCACGGCGGCGCGGGGACCTTGAGCCGCAAGGACATGACGCCCGAGAAACAGGCCGAATACGAGGCGATGCTGCAAACCGCGCTCGATGCCGGGGCGAAGGTTCTGGCCGAGGGCGGCGAGGCGATGGACGCGGTCAAGGCGGCGATCGTGATCATGGAGGATTCGCCGCTGTTCAACGCCGGCAAGGGCGCGGTGTTCACCTGGGACGGCACCAACGAACTCGACGCCTCGATCATGGACGGGCGCGATCGCAGCGCCGGGGCGGTGGCGGGGGTGAAGACGGTCAGGAACCCGATCCTGCTCGCCGACACAGTCCGCACCGACAGCGAGCACGTGTTCCTGATGGGGCAGGGCGCGGAGTCCTTCGCGGTGGAGAAGGGCTTTGCCGTCACCCCGCCCGAGTATTTCGCCACCGAGGCCCGTCGCCGCGCATTGGAGCGGCTGAAGGCCGAGAAGCTCTCGGCGCTCGATGTCGATCACAAGTTCGGCACGGTGGGCGCGGTGGCGCTGGACCAGCAGGGCAACCTCGCCGCGGGCACCTCGACCGGCGGGATGACCGGCAAACGCTGGGGCCGCGTCGGCGATGCGCCGGTGATCGGGGCGGGGACCTATGCGGATAATCGTGCTTGCGCGGTGTCAGCGACGGGGTGGGGCGAGTATTTCATCCGGGTCGGGGTGGCGCACGAGATTTGCGCACGGTTGCGGATGCGTGGGGTGATGGGGACGCAGGACATTGCAGATTCGGTCATGGCCGAAGTGGCTGAACTCGGCGGCGATGGCGGGGTGATCCTCGTCACGCCCGAGGGGCACGCGATCTTCAGCTTCAACACCACCGGCATGTATCGCGGCCGTGCGACCAGCGAGGGGCTGAACGAGGTGGCGATCTTCGGCGGCGAGGCAAAGGCGTCGGCGACGCCGGATCACTAAACTCCCTTCCCCTCGGGGAAGGGGTTGGGGACGGGGGCTCTGCCCTCTCGGAGGTGGGAGCCCCCACCCCCTGACCCCCTCCCCCCAGGGAGGGGGAGGAAAGGTCAGTAAATCTTCCCCACCAGCGGCAAGCCGTCGTCGGCTTCGGCGAATTCCTTGATCAGCGCCCCCACCCTCGCCAGCGCCGCCTCGCCGCGGGGGAGCATCTCGTCCTCGGTCTGGCGCGCGCGCAGGTAGCAGGCGAAGGTGATCGGCGCGCCCGCGGGCGGTTCGGCGAAACCGATGTCGATGTAGTTGTATTCGCTCCCCGCGATCAGCCCGCTTGTGCCGGTCTTGTCGCCCGCGAGCCAGCCTTCGGGCAGACCCGCCCGCACCCGGCGCAACCCCGTGTCGGTGGCGATCATCCAGTCCTTGAGCATCGCCCGCTCGGCCTCCGGCAGCACGTCGCCATAGACCAGCTTCGCCACGGTGCGCGCCATCGCGGCGGGCGTGGTGGTGTCGCGGAACTCGCCGGTCGGAACGTCGTTCATCTCGGGCTCGAGCCGGTCGATGCGGCTGACCTCGTCGCCGATGCTGCGCCAGAAGGCGGTCAGCGCGGCCGGGCCGCCGAGTTCGCGCAGCAGGATATTGGCCGCCGGGTTGTCCGAGGTGGTCTGCGCCGCCCGCGCCAGCTCGCGCAGGGTGGCGCCGGTTTCGATCCGTTCCCGCGTGAAGGGCGCGTAGGAAAGCATGTCCGCCTCGCTCCACGTCACCCGCCGGTCGGCATCGATCTGCCCCGCCGCATGGCGCTGGAGCAGCAGCGCGGCGAGCGAGAGCTTGAAGGAGGAGGCATGGCCGAAGCGCCGGTCCGCATTGAGGCCGACCGAAACCCCGCTGCCGGTGTCGAACAGTTCGACTCCCAGCGTCGCGTCCGCCTCGGCCTCGATCCGCCGCAGTTCGCCTGCGATCCGCGCGTCCCGCGGCTGGTCGCGCGGAACGCAGGCCGCTGCTCCCAAAGCCAGGGTGCCGCCGAGGAATCGCCGCCGATCGATGGTCATGAGTGCTTGTCCGCCTTGCGCTTGCCGAACCTGAGATCGCCTTCGAGCTTGGCGCGTAGTTGCGCATAGAAGGCCTCGAGGAAAGCCCGTTCGTCGCCCGCGCCCGGCTCCCAGCCGATCTTGCGGCAGATCGTGGCGTGGACCGCGGTGAGCGCGTCATCCGGGCTTTCGCGCAGCATCCGCTCCAGTGTCTGCAATTCCTTCTCGCCATAGACCGAAAGCTCGGCCTCGCCGAATTCGTAGCGCACGCCGGTGACCGCGCTGGTTCCCTCTGCGGCCGCGGCCCCCTGCGTCGAAAGCGTTTCGGCCAGCTTCGTGCGCGGCATCTCGATCACCCAGGTCCCGGCGACGATGTCGCCCGCCCGCAAGGCATCGCGGTTGAAGAAGGGCAGCAGCAGGAACAGCGCGAACCACGCCGTCGCCGCCCAGGCGAGAGGGCCCATGTCCTCGCCCAGCGTGTTCATCGCGAGGATCACGATGAGGAACACCAGCGGATAGAACAGCTCGATGTCGCGGATCAGGTTGCGGGCGATCACCGCCTCGGGCGTCAGTCGCCCTCCGCTGCGGGCGGCAATGCGTATGCCAACGAGCCGCTTGCCCAGCGTCGCGCCGCGCGGCCCGAGTTCCTGCACGAGAAAATAGCCGTACCAGGTGACGAAGACGAAGATCACCAGCAGGATCTGCAGGAACTCGCGCGCGCCGGTCGGGGCGGTGTCGACGTCGAGCGGCGTGCCGTCGAGCAGCCCGCCCGCGATCCAGAACAGCAGCAGGTGGAAGGCGACGAGGCCGAAGACGATGATCAGGAAGTCGATGATCAGCGCGCCCGCCCGGCTGCCGCGCGAGGCGATCGTGATCGGCAGCGTCAGCCCTTCCGGCGTGACCAGTTCGCGCCGCCGCTTCTCGTCCGCGCGCGAGGTGCCGCGTGGCCGGACGCGGCGGAGCTTGCCGGCGGTGACGCCGGCGTTCATGGCTCCTCCCCGCCGGCTTCGCGCGGACGGTAGAGGAAGAAATAGGCGAGCCAGAAGGCCAGCATCGTGCCCCCGATCAGGAAGCGCGGGGCGGTGCCTTCGACCAGCTGACGCGGGAAGGCTTCGAGCAGCGCGGCGATCACCATCATGATGACCACGCCGACCATCACCACCGCGCCGCGCTGACCGGCCTCGGCGGCGGCGGCGAGCACCGGGCGGGGGCCGGGGAAGGCCATGCTCCGCCCGATATGCAGCCCCGCCGCGCCCGACAGCAGGATGCCGAAGATCTCGGTGGTGCCGTGGACGCTCAGCCACGCAGCCAGTTCCGTGCCCAGCCCCTGTCCGGCGAACAGCCATACCAGCGCCCCCAGCACAGCCATGTTGTGCACCAGCAGCATCAGCGAGGGGATGCCGAAGGCGAAGCCGAGCGCGAAGGAGAGGATGCACACCGCCGAATTGTTGCTGAACAGCTGCGCCGCAAAGCTCGACAGGCCGACCGCGCTTTCCTCGGTGCCGAGGGTTGCGAGCAGGTCCTCGCGGCTTGCCCCCGGCACGCGGGTGTCGGCGAGCCCGCCGGGCACGAGCCGGTAATACCAGGCCTCGTCACGCGCCACCAGCAGCCAGCCGACGATGCTGCCCGCCACCATCACGAACAGCGCGATGCACAGGTCGAGCCACATCTCGCGCACTGCGCGGCTCCACCCGCCGAGCAGGAAACCGCGCAGCCAGGCGGCGAAACCGCGCCGCGGACCATAGACCTGGAACCACGCGCGCTGCACCAGCGCCTCGAGATAGGCGAGCGTCGCCGCATCGAGGCTCGTCTCGCGCGCTACCGCGAGGCTCGAGGCGGCGATGCGGTAGAGCGCGGGGAGCGCCAGCAGGTCCTCGTCGGAAATGCGTTTGAGGCCGCCGCGCTCCATCCGGGCGACGATCGCCTCGAGGCGCCGCCAGTCGCCCTCGCGCTCGAGCCGGAAGCGGTCCGAGCGCAGAGTCGCGCTGGCGATGTCGGGCGGCGCGACCAGCGTGCCGCGCCCGAACCATGCCGAGATGACCGGAGTCTTCATCCGATCGCCTCGCTGTTCTTGATGAGGAAATAGCGGTCGATCAGCTGTGGGCCGATCTTGTTCCACGGTGCCTCGATCACGTCGATGCCCATGCGCCGCAGCCGTTCGAGCACCAGCTTGCGCTGCTGCGAGAGCGTCTCGGCGGTGACGCTGCGCGCGAGCGTGGCGATGTCGCCCGGCGGGGCGGCGATCATCGCCTCGATCTCGGCATCGGCCATCGTGACGAACAGCACGAGGTGCCGGTCGGCCAGCCGCCCGAGGCTCTCGACCATCAGCTCTGCGGCGGTGGGATCGGTGAAGTCGGAGAACACCACCACCAGCGAGCGGCGCTTGAGCTTGGATGTCAGCGTGGCGAGCGCGAGGGTGAAATTGGGCTCTGCGCTGGTGTAGTCGAGGCCGGCGGCGGCGCTCTGCAGGCGGTGGAAGGCGCGTGCATCGGCGACGAAGGGGGTCATCAGCTGCGGGCGCTGGGCAAAGCCGAACAGCGCGACCTTGTCTCCGCCCTTCAGCGCCACATAGGCGCAGGTGAGCGCGGCCGAGACCGCCCGGTCGATCCGCGGCAGCCCCTCCACCGGCTCGCACATCGCCGCGCCGCAATCGAAGGCGAAGACGATCTGATTGTTGCGCTCGCTCTCGTTCTCGCGGGCGTAGAGGTGGTTATGGCGGGCGCTCGCCTTCCAGTCGATGCGGCGGCGGTCCATGCCCGGCTCGTATTCGGACAGCGCCTCGAACTGGGTGCCCTCGCCGCGGATGCGCCGGGCGATGAGGCCGGTCTGGGCATTGCGCAGGAAAGTCTGGAGGTCCTTCGAGCGCACCGGCGAGAGATCGGGCCAGATGCGCACCGCGCGTTCGGGTTCGGTCTCGACCTGGCGCGCCCCGAGGCCCAGCGGCCCTTCCCAGCGCAGCCACAGGCCGGTCAGCGCGGCGGTGCCGCGCCGCTCGGGCGTGACGGCGGCCTCCCCATGCCAGCCGGGCTCTGCGACCGGCGGCTCGAGCGCGAGCGCGACTTGGCCCCCGGCTCCCAGCCGCGGGTCGCAGGCCAGCGCGGCGGAGACCGCGCGCCGGCGCCCGGAGCCGAAGCGCGCGGTGACGCCCAGCCGGGTCTCGTGTCCGACCTCGACATCGGCGGGGGCGAGCACCTCCCATCCGGCGATCCGCCCCGCGAGCCACGCGTCCACCAGCACCAGCACGAGCAGCAGCCCCCCCAGCAGCGGCGCCGCCACCCATGCACCCGGCGCGGTGGCGGCGATCACCAGCGCGACCGGCGCGAGGGCCGCCATCGCCCAGGCCGCGCGCTCGGTCGGGACCAGCGGCAGCGCGGGCAGGCGCGGCAAGGGGAGGCGCAGGCGGGCCATCGGATCAGCGCGGCGCTTCCGTCGCCTCGACCAGCTCGGCCACCAGCGTCTCCATGTCGCGCCCGTCGATCTCGGCGGCGGGCGAGAGCGTGAGGCGGTGGCGCAGCACCGGCACGGCCAGCGCCTTCACATCGTCGGGGATCACGTAGTCGCGCCCTTCGAGCCCGGCGCGGGCGCGGGCGGCGCCGGCGAGCAGCACCGCGGCGCGCGGGGAAGCGCCGACGGTCAGCTCGGCGTGCTCGCGGGTGGCGCGCACCAGACGCACCACGTAGGACGTGATTTCCTCGGCGACGGTCACCTGCGACAGCGCACCCGCCGCCGCGCCAATCCCGGCGGCATTGGTGACCGCCGCCACGCCGAGGTCGGCCGGGCGCTGCGGGCCGCTCCGCTGGCCATAGGTGGCGACGATCCGTGCCTCCTCCGCCTCGGCCGGATAGGGCACCAGCAGCTTGAACAGGAAGCGGTCGAGCTGGGCCTCGGGCAGCGGATAGACGCCCTGGTTCTCGATCGGGTTCTGGGTCGCGACCACCATGAAGCGGTCGGGCAGGCGGTGGGTCTCCCCGTCCAGCGTCACGCGCCGCTCCTGCATCGCCTCGAGCAGCGCGGCCTGCGTTTTCGGCGGGGTGCGGTTGATCTCGTCGGCGAGCAGCAGGTCGCAGAAGATCGGGCCGCGGGTGAGGGTGAACTGGCTGGTCTGGAAGTTGAACAGGTTCGAACCCAGGATGTCGCCCGGCAGCAGGTCCGGGGTGAACTGGATGCGCCCGAAATCGAGCCCCAGCGCGGTCGCGAAGCTCTGCGCGAGGAAGGTCTTGGCGGTGCCCGGCGGGCCTTCCATCAGCACGTGGCCTTCGGAAAGCAGCGCCACCAGCAGCATGTCGACCATGCCGTCCTGCCCGACGATCGCCTTGGCGATTTCGGCGCGGATGGCGTCGGCGAGTGCGCGGACGTCACTGAGGCTCATGGTCATGCGTAGCGGTTCCCTGTCACAGCTTGCGGGTCAGATCGTCGAGCGCCTGCGCGGCGCCCAGGATTTCGGCGGGCTTGTGGGCCGCCTCGAGCCGGGCGAGCCGGCGCGAGAAGGGCTCCTCGCCCGGCAGGCGGCGGGCGAGCGCGGCGTCAATGCTGGTCGCGTCATGCCGCGCAAGCCCGAGCCGTTCGGCGATGCGCCGCGCCGCCAGCGCGCCATAGGGCACGGCGAGCAGGCCGAAGCGCCGGGCGCGCAGCACCAGCCCCGCGCCGTTGGCGATCAGCCGCTCCTTGCCGAAGCCGATCGCCGGTCCCGCCGCGGCCGCGGGCGGGCCGAAGCGGCGGAAGGCGCGCCAGCCGATGATGAACAGCGCCAGCATCAGGCACAGCGTCGCGGCGAGGAAGGGAGGGCGGAAGGCCAGCGTCAGCAGGTTTTCCGAGGCACCGAAGCCGTTCAGCGTCAGGTCGAAGGTGACGTCGGTGATGTCGCCGTCGTAGCTCGCCTCATTGACCAGCGCGAGCGCTGCGGCGGCACGGTCGCGGTCGGCGAGGCCGTAATTGTTGGCCATGTCGGGCTCGGTAAGGAAGATCGTCCAGTGCGCGTCCTCGAAGTAGTCGCTGCCCTCCTCGCCCAGCACCTTGACCGCAAGCCAGTGCCCGGCGCCATCGGTCAGCAGCGGCTCGTGAAAGGCCGTCTCGGCAGCATAGGTGATGGTGCGTGTCGGCAATTCGCCCGCGAGGCCAAGTCCCGACCAGTTGGCCGTCTCCTCGGGATTGAGCTCTTCCTTCACATCGGTGAAGAAATAGGGTTCGGGCAGCTGCTGTGGCCAGCTTACCCGGTGGGGATTGCCGATGATCACCCAGCCGGGCTCGAACTTCTCGCGCGCCTCGCGCGGGAGGATCGGAGGCGGGCGGATGGCCGACCACTTGGGCAGGATCACCAGCGTGGGTCCGACATATTCGCGCTCGCGCAGGATCTCGCCCAGTTCCTTGGGATCGGCATCGTCGGGCGGGGTGAGCACCAGCAGGCCCTCGGTCTTCAGCCCCGACTTGCTGCGCGAGCGGTTCACCTCGTAGCCCGAGGCTTCGAGCAGGCGAACCAGCCCGGCATAGCCGTTCAGCCCCTTGCCGGCGGCATGGGCGCCGCCGTTGTTGCCGTTCCCGCCGAACTCGGCCCCCGCGCCGATCAGCCAGATCAAGGCGAGGAACAGCGCGAAGCCGAGGCCGATCAGCGCCAGCGCGCCCCCGCGCGAGAACGACGCGCCGGCGCCCTTCATGCCGCGCCCCGGCGGTTGTCGAGGCGGGCCAGCGCGAAATCGGCATAGGCCGCGCGCGCCGCCTCCCAGTCGGCCCGTTCGAGCCCACGCAGCGCGAACAGGCTGCGCTCGACCCGCTCGGCGATGACCCGGAAGGCGGTGCGCGCGGCCTCGGGGAGCGCCGGAAGCGCGGCGAGTTCGCGGGCGGTGCTCGAAGGTTCGACCCATTCGGGCCGCGCCGCCGCCATCTGCCCGACGCTGCGCTGGAGCAGCAGGCGGGTGGCCTCGTCGAAGCGGCCCGCCGCGGCGAGCGCATCGGCATCCTCGAGCAGCGCGAGGCTGGCGGCGCGTTCGGGCTGCCATTCCTCCGCGGGCACGTCGCCCGGCTTGCGCCGCGACCCTGCGTTGCTGCCGAAGGTGCGGTAGAGCAGCAGCAGCACGAAGCCTGCCACCGCGGCGAGCAGCACCCATTGCAGCCACCACCAAGACGCGCCCAGCAGCTGCCCGACCGGCGCGAACAGTTCCCCGAGAAAGCCGAAGAACTGGGCGAGAAGCTTTTCGAACCAGCTCGGTTCGGGCGGCTTGATGTCCTTGATGTCGACCGGCGCGAACTGGATCGAGCCGTCCTTGCGCAGGGCCTCCCATGCGGCACCATCGAACGCGGGCGATGCGCTTGAATCTGCGAGCGATTCGGGGGGAGGGGTCTGCACAGCTGCGATCATTCCTGGCGGGTGGTGGCATGGTGCGCAGCGGCGCGCAAGCCGCGAAACCGCCTCGCCGCGCGTGCGGGGCGGCCTATCCCCGGGCGCGGGCCTGCTGGTAGGTGCCCAGGATGCGCAATTCCTTGGAATGGAACGCGCATTCCTCCAGCGCCCGGTCGACCGCCGGGTCCCCGGGCGCGCCGATGATATCGGCATAGAACATCGTCGCTGAGAAGCTCGCCCCGATCTGGTAGGATTCCAGTTTGGTCATGTTCACGCCATTGGTCGCGAAGCCCCCGAGCGCCTTGTAGAGCGCGGCGGGGATGTTCTTCACCTCGAAGACGAAGGTGGTCATCACCGGCTGGCCTGCGAAGGTTTCCAGCGCGAGCGGTTCGGGTCCGAGAACCACGAAGCGGGTCATGTTGTCGGGGCTGTCCTCGACGTTTTCCGCGATGATCGTGAGTCCGTAGAGCTCCGCCGCGATGGCCGGCGCGATCGCCGCGACGCTGGGGTCGCCGCGCTTGGCCACGAAGGCCGCCGCGCCCGCGGTGTCGGCATGGCTGAGCGGCACGATGCCGCGTTCGCGCAGGAAGCGGCGCGACTGGCCCAATGCCTGCGGATGGCTGTAGGCGGCCTCGAACGGGCCTTCCCCCAGCGCCATCAGCGCGTGGTGGATCGGCATGAAGAACTCGCCGGTGATGAACAGCCCGCTTTCGGGCAGCAGGAAGTGGATGTCGGCGACGCGCCCGTGCTGCGAATTCTCGATCGGGATGATCGCCGCGCCGGCGCGCCCGTCCTTCACCGCCTCCAGGGCGTCCTCGAAGCTGAAGCAGGGCAGGGGCAGGAGCTCGGGCCGGGCTTCGGTCGCGGCGCGGTGCGAATTGGCGCCGGGCGAGCCCTGGAAGGCGATGGCGCGCGCAGGGTCGGCGGCGGCGGCGGCGCGCATCCGGTCGACGATGGCAAGGGCGGGGCCGGGAAAGGATCGCATGGTGGACAAAGCTGCTAAAGCGCCGTGCGCGGGGCGGCAAGCCCGCTTGCAAAAGGCGCAAGAAATCATGCCACCTTGTATCTTGCGCGCGTGAGCCGCCGACACTATGGGCCACGCACGATGACACAGGACACTTCCACCAACCCCACGGCCGACGTCCAGAAGAGCGGCGGCGATCTGTTCAACACCGCTGCCGGCTGGGTGCTGTTCGCGGCCGGGCTCGGCCTTGGCCTGTCGATCCTTTCGGGCAAGTATTTCCACGGCGACAAGCCCGAACGGCCCGAGAAAATGGGCTACGTGGTCGAAGGCGTGGTCGAGGAGGACGCCGCGGGTCCGGCCGAAATGTCGATCGAGGAGGCGCTCAACGCCAAGCCGCAGGCCGAACTGGTCGCGGCGGGCGAGAAGGTCTTCGCCAAGTGCCAGTCCTGCCACAATGCCGAACAGGGCGGCGCCAACGGCGTCGGGCCGAACCTCTACGGCGTGCTGGGCGCCAATGTCGCCAACCACCCGGGCTTTTCCTACAGCGCCGAGCTCAAGGCGCACGGCGGGAAGTGGGACTGGGACAGCATGAACCAGTGGCTCAAGAACCCCAAGGCCTATGTCCCGGGGACCAAGATGGGCTTCGCGGGGCTCTCCAAGGTCGAGGACCGCGCCGCGGTCGCCGCCTACCTGAACTCGCACGGCTCGAACCTGCCGCTGCCCGCCTTCACCCCCGCTGCCGAAGGGCAGAACGACGCGCCGAACGGCCCGGTTGAGGGTGCCGATGCGGGGGCCGAGGAAGCCGCGGGCGCGCTGGGTGCCGACGCGCCGGTTTCGCCCTCCACGACCGAGACCGAATAGGCGGATGTCCCGCGGGGACGCGGATCACCCGCGTCCCTTGAACCCTTGCGCGATGACATACCATTCCGACGAGCCCTTGCGGCTCGCCGGGGGCTTGGCGTGCTTGACGGACGCGAAGTGCTGCTTGAGCATCGCCAGCAGATCGGCATCGGTCCCGCCGGCCAGCACCTTGGCGACGAAGGCGCCGCCCGGCGCCAGGTTTTCG
The DNA here is from genome assembly GCA_016125555.1 of Porphyrobacter sp. Classification (GTDB taxonomy): domain Bacteria; phylum Pseudomonadota; class Alphaproteobacteria; order Sphingomonadales; family Sphingomonadaceae; genus Erythrobacter. The sequence goes on along the minus strand of WGLN01000004.1, from coordinate 189,757 downwards.
GCCGCGAACCACGCCGCCGCCTCGACCAGCCCCATGGTGCGCAGGTGATCGGTCTGCTTGTGGCCGACCGTGTTCGCCGCCATGTCCGACAGCACGAGGTCGGGCGGCCCGCCGAGCGCCTCGGCCAGCGTGGCGGGGGCTTCGTCGGCCATGAAATCCATCTGGAAGATCGTGACGCCCTCGATCGGTTCGACCGCGAGCAGGTCGATGCCGACGACCTCGGCGCGCGGCGCCTTCTGGCGCACCACCTGGCTCCACCCGCCCGGCGCGATGCCGAGATCGACGACGCGGCTCGCGCCCTTGAGCAGGGCGAACTTCTCGTCGAGCTCGATCAGCTTGTACGCCGCGCGGCTGCGATAGCCCTCGGCTTTGGCTTGGCGAACGTAAGGATCATTGAGCTGGCGTTCGAGCCAGCGCACCTGGCTGGCGGTGCGCCCGCGCGCGGTCTTGACCCGCTTGCCCAGCGGCTTGCCCGAGCGGCTCACTGCGCCGCGCGTCCGGAGCGCTGCTGCTGAAGCGCGCGCAAGCTGCGTTCGGAGCGGCGCTCGGCGGCCATCAGGCTTCTCAGGATGCCCTCGCGGATGCCGCGGTCGGCGACCCCCAGGCGGCGAGCGGGCCACAGGTCGAGGATCGATTCGAGGATCGCGCAGCCCGCCACCACCAGGTCCGCCCGGTCCTGTCCGATGCACGGCAGGCTGCTGCGCTCGTAGGGCGTCATCACCGAAAGCCGCGCGCTGATGTCGCGCATCGCCGGGGCGGGCACGATCAGCCCGTCGACCGCCTTGCGATCATAGCTCGGCAGTTCGAGATAGAGGCTGGCGAGCGTCGTCACCGTGCCGCTGGTGCCGAGCAGGCGGATGTCGGCGTGGCGCGCATGGTCCGCGACCCGCGCGGCGAAGGGATCGAAGCTGTCCGAGACCAGCCGCCGCATCTCGGCGTAGCGGGCGGTCCGCGCCGCTTCGCCTTCCTCGCTCCGCCCGACGGTGTCGGTGAGCGAGACCACGCCCCAGGGCACGCTCTGCCAATCGAGGATACGCGGCACGCGGCTGCCCTCTCCCGCGGCCTCGACCAGCACCAGTTCGGTCGACCCGCCGCCGATGTCGAAGATCATCGCCGGGCCTTCGCCGGCCTCGAGCAGGATGTGGCAGCCCAGCACGGCGAGCCGCGCCTCTTCCTCGGCGCTGATGATGTCGAGCGCGATCCCGGTTTCGCGGCGCACCCGTTCGATGAAGTCGGCACCGTTGCTGGCCCGGCGGCACGCCTCGGTCGCCACCGAGCGGGCGAGGCGCACGTTGCGGCGCTGGAGCTTTTCCGCGCAGATCGCGAGCGCGGCGAGCGTGCGCTCCATCGCCTTGTCCGAAAGGCGCCCGCTGGTCGCCAGCCCTTCGCCCAGCTTCACCACCCGGCTGAAGGCGTCGATGACGGTGAAGTCGCGGCCCGAGGGGCGGGCGATCAGCAGACGGCAGTTGTTGGTGCCGAGGTCGAGCGCGGCATAGGCCTCGCCCGCATGGCCGGGGCGCAAGGTGCCGATCGCGTCGAGATCATGCGCCGGGCGCGGATGCGCGCAGGCCGCGGCGGATGCGCCCTTGGCCCGGCCATCGCGACCGTTCTTTCGCAGATCGGGCTGGGGGGCGCGTTTGTAGCGAAAATCGGCTACCTTGCCGGACCTTCCGCCCCGTTTCTTGCCAGCCCTGGCATTCCTGTCCGGCGGCAGACTGTCCGCCATGATCCTGGTACTTTCTCATCACCGGACGTGCAGACCTTGCACGCGGCACCTGTACCCAAGCTAACCCAAGCCCGGGCCAAGGGCAAGCGGGCGGCGGGCCAGCGGGGGGCAGAACGCGCGCAAGCGGGCCTTGACCTTGCGCCCGCGCGAAACTAGGGAGCGCCCTCGCTTGTGGCCGGCGGTATCCGGCACAGCGGCGATTGCCCCGTCGTCTAATGGCAAGACTACGGACTCTGACTCCGTCAATCGAGGTTCGAATCCTCGCGGGGCATCCAGCCGGCCTTTGCTTCGCGCCATCGGCCGCGCCGTTCCAAAGCGCTTGTCGGGCCAATCGCGCGCGCCTAGAGCCGCCTCATGACAGACAAGGACCTGACCGACCGCAAGTTCTACCGCGCGGGCGAAGAGACCCACTTCGCCGAGCGGACGCCCGAGCGCACCCCGCAGACCGCGCACCCGGCCTACAAGCTGGCGTTCCGCGACACCGATTTCCTGCTGCGCGACGAGCTCAGGCCCGTGCGCTTCCAGCTCGAACTGCTCAAGACCGAGATGCTGCTCGACGAGGCGCGGGTCGGCTCGACGCTGGTGATGTACGGATCGGCGCGCATTCCCACCCCCGACCAGGCCGAGGCGCGCATCGCGGCGGCGAAGGAGGGCAGCGAATACGAACAGAAGGTCGCCAAGCGGCTCGCCGAAAAGGCCCGCTATTACGACGAGGCCTACAAGCTTGCCCGGATGGTGAGCGAGAAGGCGATCATCGAGGACGGCAAGCGCCAGTTCGTGGTCACCACCGGCGGCGGGCCTTCGATCATGGAGGCGGGCAACCGCGGCGCGTCGGATGCGGGGAGCGAATCGATCGGGCTCAATATCGTCCTGCCGCACGAACAGGCGCCCAACCCCTATGTGACGCCCTACCTCTCCTTCCAGTTCCACTATTTCGCGCTGAGGAAGATGCACTTCCTGCTGCGCGCGCGGGCGGTGGCGGTGTTCCCGGGGGGCTTTGGCACCTTCGACGAGTTCTTCGAACTGCTCACCCTTATCCAGACCGGCAAGATGAAGCCGATCCCGATCATCCTGTTCGGGCGCGATTTTTGGGAAAGGGTGATCGATTTCGAGGCGCTGGCCGAGGAAGGGACGATCTCCAAGGCCGATCTCGACCTGTTCACCTGGTGCGAGACCGCCGAGGACGCGTGGGCCTGCATCAGCGCGTTTTACGAACTGAAGGATTAATCCAGCCGGCGCACCGCATGGTGCCCGAGCGGGCCGTTGCCCGCGCCGAATCCGGGCGCGGCGGCAATCGCGCGGATCACGAAATTGCGCGCGAGCCTGACCGCGTGTTCGAGCGGTTGGCCGTGGCCGAGCAGGGTCGCGATCGCCGAGGACAGCGTACAGCCCGTGCCGTGGGTGTGGTTGGTGTCGATGCGGGCGTGTTCGAACTGCACCGCGCGGCCCTCGCCCTGCGCCGAGCCGGGGATGTAGAGCACGTCGATGATCCGCGCGTCCTCGGTGTGCCCGCCCTTGGCGAGCACCGCGGCACCGGTCATGTGCGACAATTCCTCCGCCGCGCCCACCATCTGTTCGCTGGTCGCCAGATTGCGGCCCAGCAGGTGTCCGAGTTCGGGCAGGTTGGGGGTGACCAGCGCAGCGCGCGGGAACAGCACCTCGCGCAGCGCGGTGATCGCCTCGGGATCGATCAGCGCCGCGCCCGAAGTGGCGATCATCACCGGATCGAGCACCATGGGTGCGCGCACGCCTTCCAGCGCGCGGGCGACATGGGCGATGATGTCCGCATCGTGAAGCATCCCGATCTTGACCGCGTCCACGCCGATATCGCCGATGCACGCGCCGATCTGCTCGGCGACCACATCGCCCGCCATCGGCACGATGGCCTGCACGCCCAGCGTGTTCTGCGCGGTGACGGCGGTGATCGCGGTCATGCCGTAACCGCCCAGCATGGCGATGGTCTTGAGGTCGGCCTGGATGCCTGCGCCGCCCGACGAATCGGAACCGGCGATGGCAAGGACGCGGGGCGGGGTGCGGGTGCTGTTCATCCCCCGCGCCATAGCAACTCCGCGGCGGGACCGAACCTCTTTTGCGTCGGTGCGCCTCAGGGCCTGCCGGGCACGAGGGTCTGCTGGTGCTGCAGCACCCGCCACACGTCATGCGCGCAGCGGCGGATTGTGGTGGTGCAATAGGCGGCGTAGCGTTCCTCGTCGCGGGTCGCCTCGGCCTTGTAGCTCATCACGATGAGGCCCTCCTGCGGCCGCGCGACCTGCTGGTCGGCGAAGGAGACCTGCGACCAGCGCGGCGTGCCCTCGACCGCGGCAATCGCCTCTTCGCCGGTGAAGACGAAGGGCTGGGTCGGAAGCACCATCAGGCATTCCTCGTCGATCAGCTTGCGATAGTGTGCGGCGTCGCCGGTCCACAGGCTCTCCTCGAACTCCCAGACGCGTGAATCTTCCATGTGCGAACTCCTCGGTTGGGGTGGGGGCGGGGAGCCGGTTCGCGGCTCCCCGGCTGCGCGATCAGTGGCGGTGGGTGTCGATCGGGGCGGTGCCGCCGGTCGGCGTCCGCTGGCCCGGCACGTCTTCCACGGCGCCGCCGCGGCGGGCCGGTTCGGTTCCGGCGTGGCCGCTGCCGGTGTCCTCGACGACCGAGGCCGGGACACCGTCGACGTCCTCGGCGCGGGTGCGGCGCGGGCGCGCGGCGGTCGAACCGTCATGGGTGTCGAGAATCGCCTCGACCTCGGCGCGATTGGCGCGGCTGTCGTCGAGATCGACGCCGACCCAGTAGGCGCCGCTCTGGAGATGCTTCTCGAAATAGCGCGCGTCGTCCTCGTCGACGCCGTAGTGCATCAGCGCGCCGGTGATCCCGCCGATCGCGCCGCCGACGACCGCGCTGGTCGCCGCGGTGCTGCCGACGATGCCGAGCGCCTGCGCGACCGCACCGGCGGCGAAGAACGGCGCAACGCCGGGGATCGCCAGCGCGGCGAGTCCGGCGATGGCGCCGCCGCCCGCGCCGATCGCGAGGCCCTTGCCCGCGCCGCTTGCCTTGGTGTCGGCGTGATCGTGGTGGGAGTGGTGGTCGTGGCCGTGCTCGCGCTCGAAGCTCTCGTCGTGCTTGCTGATGACCGAGATCGCGCTTTCCTCGATGCCCTTGCGGCGCAGGGCGGCGATGGCGGTTTCGGCCTGGGGGCGGGTTGCGAACACCGCGGATGCGACATGGCGTGTCATGGCAATTCTCCTTGCTGGTTCATGGTCAGGGGCGTCAGCGCCCATGACTCTTCAAGGAGATGGCAGGGGGATTGTTTCGTGCCGCGGGCTTCCTCGTGCAATCTTCGGGACAAGGCGACCGGCGGCGGCGCCTAGCCCGCGAACCGGCGCTCGCGCGAGGGCGGGAACTTGGCGTGCAGCGCTTCGGCGCGGGTCGGCCGGTCCATCAGCTCGCCGCCGCAATTCGGGCAGCGATCATCGAGGTCGTCGGCGCATTCGGCGCAGAAGGTGCACTCGAACGAGCAGATGAAGGCGCCGGGCGCCTCGGCGGGCAGATCGGTGCCGCACTTCTCGCAATCGGGACGCATCTCGAGCATGGCAATTTCTCCTAGGCGGCGGCGCGGACGGCTTCGCAGATCGCGTCGACCACGCTTTCGACCTGGGCCTGGTCGTCGCCCTCGGCCATGACGCGGATCACCGGCTCGGTGCCCGAGGGGCGGATCACGAGCCTCCCCCGGCCCGCGAGATCGCTTTCGGCGGCGGCAATCGCGGCCTTGACGCCCTCGTTCTCGAGCGGCTGGCCGCCCTCGTAGCGCACGTTCTTGAGCAGCTGCGGCACCGGCTCGAACACGTGCAGCAGCTCGCTCGCGGGCTTGCCCGAGCGCACCAGACTGGCGAGCACCCGCAGGGCCGCGACCGTGCCGTCGCCCGTGGTGGCGTGGTCGAGCAGGATCATGTGGCCCGACTGCTCGCCGCCGACATTGTATCCGCCCGCCTTCATCGCCTCGAGCACGTAGCGGTCGCCGACCTTGGTGCGCAGGAGGTCGAGGCCGATGGAGCCGAGGTAGCGTTCGAGCCCGAGGTTGCTCATCACCGTGGCGACCACCCCGCCGCCCTTCAGCGCGCCCTTTTCCTGCATCCGGGTGGCGATCAGCGCCATGATCTGGTCGCCGTCGACCGCGCGGCCCTTCTCGTCCACGACGATCAGCCGGTCGGCATCGCCGTCCAATGCGATGCCGATGTCCGCGCCTTCCTCGACCACCTTGGCCTGCAGCGCGGCGATCGCGGTCGAGCCGACCCCGTCGTTGATGTTGGTGCCGTCGGGAGAGACGCCGAGCGCCACCACCTCGGCCCCCAGCTCCCAGATCGCGGAAGGGGCGACCTGATAGGCGGCGCCGTGGGCGCAATCGACCACGACCTTCAATCCGTCAAAGCGGATTTCGGTCGCCACCGATTGCTTGACCGCGTGGATGTAGCGCCCGCGCGCGTCCTCGATGCGCCGCGCCCGGCCGATCTTCTCGGGCGGGGCGAGCGGAATGTCGGTTTCCATCAGCCGCTCGATCTCGGCCTCGGCCGCATCGGACAGCTTGAAACCATCGGGGCCGAACAGCTTGATGCCGTTGTCGGCGAACAGGTTGTGGCTGGCCGAGATCATCACCCCGAGATCGGCGCGCATTTCGCGGGTGAGCAGGGCGATCGCGGGGGTGGGCAGCGGCCCGGTCATGATCACGTCGATGCCCACGCTGGTGAAGCCTGCGACCAGCGCGCTCTCCATCATGTAGCCCGACAGGCGGGTGTCCTTGCCGATCACCACCCGGTGGCGGTGCCCCCCGCGCACGAAGTGACGGCCCGCGGCCTGCCCAACCTTCATCGCCGTCGCGGCGGTCATCGCGCCCGTATTGGTGCGACCCCTGATCCCGTCGGTTCCGAACAGTTTGCGTCCCATGAATTCGTCCGTCCTCAAGATTGTCTCGCGCTTCTGGCGCGGTTATCGCCCGAAGGGAAGGGCGATGGGCCCGCGAAAGGATACGAAATTGCTCGATCACGACGACCCGGGCGCGGCCCCGGGCCAATTCGCGCTGGTGGACATTCGCCTGCCGGTGGCGCTGACCTTCGCCGGGCTGGTCGGCGGGCTGCTCGCCGGGATCGCCGGGGCGCTGCTGGGCGCGCCGGACTGGGTGGGGGCAATCGCGGGGCTGGTCGGCGGGCTGTGGCTGCGCGCCTTGCAGATGACGATCATCCCGCTGGTCGCGGCGCTGCTGGTGCTGGGTCTTGTCCAGATGATCATGGCCGCACGGGTCGGCACGGCGGCGCGGCGGATGCTGGCGGTGATGGTTGCGGTGCAGCTGGCCGGCGGCGCGTTCACCGCGCTGTTCATGCCCGCGCTGCTCGACGCCTTCCCGGTGCCGGCCGGGGCGAGCGCCTTCCTCGCGCAAGGATCGGCGGGCGATGTCGGCGAAGTGCCCGGCGTGCTCGATTTCTTCGCCACGCTGGTCTCGCCCAATGTCGTCGCCGCCGCGGCGGAAACCGCGATGCTGCCGCTGACGATATTCTTCGTGATGTTCGCGGTCGCCATCACCCGCCTGCCGGACGGGCAGGGCGAACGGATGCTCGGCTTCTTCCAGGCGCTCGGCAACGCGATGCTGCTGATCATCGGCTGGGTGCTGGCGGTGGCGCCGGTGGGGGTGTTCGCGCTCGCCTATGGCGTGGGCGTGCAGAGCGGCGGCGGGGCCTTCGCCGCGCTCGGCCACTACGTGCTGACGGTGACGGCGATGGGCACCTTCATCCTCGTGCTCGCCTATGCGGTGGCGGCGGTGCTGGGCCGCGTCGGCCTCGTGCGCTTTGCCGGAGCGGTGCTGCCCGCGCAGGCAGTGGCGCTTTCCACGCAAAGCTCGCTGGCGAGCCTGCCGGCGATGCTCGATTCGGCCCGGCGGCTGGGCCTCAGGCCCGCCACCGCCGAATTCGTCCTGCCGCTTGCGGTGGTGATCTTCCGGGCGACCAGCGCGGCGATGAACCTCGCGGTGGTCTATTACATCGCCGCGCTCGCGGGGATCGCGATTCCCCCGGCTATTGCCATCGCGGGCATCTTCATCGCCAGCCTCATCAGCCTGTCGGCGGTGAGCCTGCCCGGATCGATCAGCTTCGTCGTCTCGATCGGCCCGATCGCGCTCGCGATGGGCGTGCCGGTCGAGCCGCTGGCGCTGCTGGTCGCGGTCGAGATGCTGCCCGACCTGATGCGCACATTGGGCAACGTCACCATGAACGTGGCTGTCACAAGCGCGGTTGACCGCTCGTCGCGTGCGGGTAGTGGCTCGTCGTAAGGCTGCAACCCTTCGCCTGCACAAGCGTTGCTGTTAACAAGACCCATCCCTTCACCCCAAGACCGGAGGAACCCATGGCTTTCCAACTGACCCCGCTCCCCTATCCCGCCGACGCGCTCGATCCGGCGATCTCGGCCGAGACGCTGTCGTTCCACCACGGCAAGCACCACCAGGCCTATCTCGACAAGATGAACGCCGCGATCGAGGGCACCGACCACGCGAACAAGCCGCTCCGCGACATCATCGCCGCGGCGCGCGGCAGCAATCAGGGCCTGTTCAACAATTCGGCGCAGACCTGGAACCACGGCTTCTACTGGCATTCGATGGCGCCGAGCGCGACCGCGCCCTCGGACGACCTCAAGGCCAAGATCGACGACGCCTTCGGCTCGCTCGACAACCTCAAGCAGCAGCTGAAAGACCGCGGCGCGGGCCACTTCGCTTCCGGCTGGGTGTGGCTGGCCGAGAAGGGCGGCAAGCTCTCGATCGAGGAAACCCACGATGCCGACACGCTCGCCGACAGCGATTTCAACCCGCTGCTGGTGCTCGACGTGTGGGAGCACGCCTATTACCTCGATCACCAGAACAAGCGCCCGAGCTATCTCGACGCGGTGGTCGAGAACAAGCTCAACCTCGGTTTCGCCAGCGAGAACCTCGCCCGCGGGACGGTGTGGAATTACGCCTGATTTTCGCGAGGTTTAGTGAATGAGGAAAGGCCCGGGGCGCAAGGCGCGTTCCGGGCCTTTTCTTTGCGCTCAGCCGCGCGTGCTGGCGAGATTGCCCGCCGCGACCTCGTCGAGCTCTTCGAGGATCGCGCGGTGCGCGGCGTCGTCCTCGGTGGAGCGGCGCGGGATGTCGCCATTGGCGAGCATCTCGGTCAGCGTCGCGCGGGCACGGCCCACCCGGCTCTTGATCGTGCCGACGGCGCAGCCGCAGATCTCGGCCGCCTCCTCGTAGGAAAAGCCCCCCGCGCCGACCAGCAGCAGCGCCTCGCGCCGTTCGGGCTGGAGCGTCAGCAGCGCGCGGTGAAGGTCGCTGAGGTGGATTGGCTCCTCCTGCCCCGCAGGCGCGGTGAGGATGCGCTCGGCGACGCCTTCGTCATATTCGCCGCGGAAGCGGTTGCGGCGCATGTCGGTGAGATAGGCGTTCCTCAGGATCACGAAGGTCCAGGCGCGCATCGAGGTGCCGGGCTCGAACCGCTCCTGCGCGGCCCAGGCCTTGAGGAGCGTTTCCTGCACCAGGTCGTCGGCCATGTCGGGACGACCGCACAGGCCCCGGGCGAAGGCGCGCAGATGCGGGACGACCGCGGTCAGCTCGCGTTTGAATTCGGCCTTGTCCGCGGCCGTGCGAGGTTGGTCCTTGCCGCTCACGCCGCGGCACCCCCGCCCGGCGAGGGCGAGGAGCCGCCGCCCTGCCCTGACCCGCGCTTGGGATCGATGTCGTCGAGCCGGGCGAGCAGGTCGCGGAAGGCATCGGGCAGGTCTTCCTCGACCACCGAATCGTAAAGCTGCTTCAGCCCGTCGGCCCATTCCGGCGGCTCGCGGCGCGGGGCCGGTGAGGCGGAGGGCGGTTTGCGGTCTGAAGGCATGGTGTGGTCGGTAATCCCTGATCCCGGTTTGGCGCGCGGTGCGCAGAAGCGGCGCGCCTGCTGCGGGATGCCATAGCACAAGCCGCCGAGAACGCCGCCATGCAAACGCGCTTGGACTGTCAGGGAACGATGCGGCATATGTTTGGTTCCGTTGGCGGCAATCCGCCGTCACCCGCAAGGCAGGACACGCACACCATCGCCAGCGCCCTTCCTCCGCCCCCGGCAGCGCCCGTGCGCGATGCCGTCGCAGCGCCGCCCGGCTGGCGCGCGGGCCGCTGGCTGGTGCGCTATCCGCGGGCGATCCCGCTCGCGATCTTCCTCGCCATCGCGGCGATCACCGCGCTCAGCGTCTTCGCCATCGAGAGCAACGCCCGCGCACGCGAACGCGCGGTGATGCGCGAATATGCGCAAGGCATCGCCGCCAGCCTCGATCGCAGCGGCAACGCCTTCTCCTCCTATCTGCGCGCCGGGGCCGCGCTGTTCGCGAGCAGCGCCGACGTGAGCCCGGAAACCTTCGACAATTTCGTGCGCGCCCTGCGGCTCGACATGGATTATCCGGGCGCGGAGGGGATCGGCTGGCTGCCGGTGCTCGAAACCCCCGATGTGCCCGCCTTCCTGGCGAAGACGCGCGCCAGCCAGCCGGGCTTTCCCGACATCTATCCCAAGCCGGTCGCCACCACCGGGCGGATTGCGCCGGTAACGATGTTCGCCCCCGAAAACGCCCGCAACCGCCGGGCGCTGGGCTACGACATGTATTCCGATCCCGCGCGCGCCGCGGCGATGGCGGAGGCCGAGCTGGCCCGCCGCCCGACCGCATCGGGGCGGATCGTGCTCGAACAGGAACAGTCGGGCAACCTGCCGGCCTTTGCGATCTACATGCCGGTGTTCCGCACCTTCGGGCCGGGCGACCGGCGGCTGATCGGCTTCGTCTACACCCCGTTCCGCGCGCGCGAGTTCCTCGATTCGGCGCTCGACCGGCGCAGTTCCGGGCGGTTCGGGCTGCGGCTCTACGACGGCGAGGCGAGCACCGGTCACCTGCTGGTCAACGACGCGCTCGAGGACACCCCCACCGAGCGGGTCGAGGAGCAGGTCACCATCGCCAACCGCAAGCTGCTGCTGGTGGTCGAATCCGCCGATGCGCAGGTGCTTGCGCCGCTGTCGATGGTGACGCTGGTGTTCGGCCTCGCGCTCGCCAGCCTGCTGATGCTCCTCGCCCGGCTGCTGACCCAGCAGGCCTTCGAGGACCAGGCGCGGCTCGCCTTCTTCGAGGAACAGCACTCGATCCGCAATTCGCTGACCCGCGAGCTCAACCACCGGGTCAAGAACACGCTTGCCAACGTGCTCTCGATCCTGTCGCTGACCCGGCGGCGGACGCGCGATCTCGATACCTTCGCGGACAGTCTAGAAGGGCGCATCCGGGCGCTGTCGGCGACCCACGACCTGCTCACCGTGACCGATTGGGGCACGACGCCGATCCGGTCGGTGATCGAGGCGGAACTGCAGCACTTCCGGCTCGGCTTCGACGATGCGATCATCCTCGACGGTCCGCCGCTGGAACTGGCACCCAATGATGCGCTGTCCTTCGGCCTCGCGATGCACGAACTGGCCACCAACGCCGCCAAATACGGGGCGCTGAGCGTCGCCGAGGGGCGGGTGACGATCCGCTGGCGCATGGCGGGCGAGGCGCTCGCAGAGGTCGAATGGCGCGAGGAGGGCGGGCCGCCGGTCGCAACCGAGCGCCGCCGCGGCTTCGGCACCGAGCTGATCGAGAAGATCGTCGCCCACGAATTGCGCCAGCCGGTGGCGCTCGATTTCCGGCCCGAGGGCGTGGTGTGCCGGATGCGCGTGCCGATCCGCCGGCCGGGCGAGTTCCGAATCAGGGAAGGGGTTTGATTGTCGGGTTCGCTGGCGCGAACCTCAGACCACCCGCCCCGCCTCCCCACCCGGCCACCAATGATACCATCAGGCTATGGTGGCCGGGTGGGGAGGCGGTGTGGGAGGTCTGCTCCTCAAGAAAGCGGCCGGCTCGATCGGAAGAACAGCGCCTGGCTGATCGCCGCGCGCACTGTCGCTTCCTGGAACGGCTTGGTGACCAGATAGGTCGGCTCGGGCCGGTCGCCGGTCAGCAGGCGTTCGGGATAGGCGGTGATGAAGATCACCGGCACGCTGCCCAGCGCGAGGATGTCGTCGACCGCATCAAGGCCGGAGGAGCCGTCGGCCAGCTGGATGTCGGCGAGCACCAGCCCCGGCATCGCCCCTGCCACCACCTCGCGCGCCTGGGTGCGGGTCGCGGCGGTGCCGGCGATGCTGTGGCCGAGCCCAGAGACGAGGTCTTCGAGCTGCATCGCGATCAGCGGCTCGTCCTCGATCACCAGCACGCTGGTCTTCTGCTCGCGCTCGATCCCGGCGACCGCCTCGGCGACCAGCGCCTCGACCTCGGCGAGGTCGCGTTCGAGGATCGCGGCGGCCTCGGCCATGGTGAAGTCCTCGAGCGTGGTGAGCAGCAGCGCCTGGCGGCCCGGCGGGGTGATCGCCCCCAGCCGGTGCTGCGCGCCGCTCTCGTGTTCGCCCGCGGCGGCGCCCGAAAAGGCGCTGCCCGGCTGCGCGCTCGACCACACCTTGCTGAACACCCGGTAGAGCGGCACCCGCCCGCCCTCGAGCGAGGCCATCAGGCCGGGGTCGGCGAGCACCGCCTCGAGCATCTCGCGCACGAAGGCATCGCCCGCGTTCTGCGATCCGGTGAGCGCGCGGGCATAGCGCCTCAGGTAAGGCAGGTGCGCGGCGATCTGGTTTCCGAGAGACATGGACGGCGGGCTCCGCTGGCAGGGGAACTTACGAGGCGATTCGCGATGGATAGCGGTTCGCACGCGCCGCGTCGCCTGTTGTGGTGACGGGGGAAATCGCCGCGTCCCGTGGGTCGCTGCGCGCCGCGCAACAGGTGGTGCAAAAATTTTTTCGGGAGCCGGGAACCGACCCCGGGGATGCTCATTTAGGCTCTGTCACTGCCGAGACCCCCCTCCCGTCCAAGCGGCAGTGATACGATCCCGAAAGCCCTCCGCTCCAGCGAGCGGAGGGCTTTTTTCTTCGGCAGTCACTCCCGGCGGCGCAGTCCGCGCGCCGAGCCTCACCGGGTCAGCCAAGCGCCTTGGCGTAGATCACGTATTCGCGGTTGATCCGGCTTTCGATGGTGTCGGCGATCGCGACCATTCCCTGGTTGTCCTCGAGAATCCAGCCGATCTCGCCGCGGGTTGCGCCGAAGGTGCCGTGCGCCTCCTCGCGGATCTTGCTGATCATCATGAAGGCGAGCTGGCTGGCGAGGCGCGAATTGTGCAGTTCCTTGAGCACCCCCATCAGCGGCACCCGCATGGTCCGCGGGCGCGGACGCTTGAGCCAGCGCAGCATGTGGATCCAGCCGAACGGGAACAGCCTGCCCCTGATCTGCGCCAGCGCGTCGTTGACGTCGGGGAAGGTCAGCATGAAGGCGACCGGGCGCCCCTCGACCTCGGCGATCATGTTCAGTTCCTCGAAGATGATCGGGCGCAGCTTCTTGCCCGCATAGGCGACCTCTTCGGGGGTGAAGGGCACGAAGCCCCAGTTGTCCGACCACGCGTCGTTGAGGATCGACAGGATGATCGCGACCTCCTCGTCCCAGCGGTTCTTGTCGACGCGGCGGACATTGATGCGCGCGTTGCGCTCGCCCGATTGCACGATCCGCCGCACCAGCGGGGGGAATTCGTGGCTGATGTCGAGTTCGTAGGTGAGCAGGCGCTTGGCCGGCGCGTAGCCCGCGCTTTCGATCCACGCGGCGTAATGCGCGGGATGGTGGCCCATCATGATCGTCGGCGCGTGGTCCTGGCCCTTGACCAGCAGGCCCGGCTCCTCCCAGATCGACAGCGAGATCGGGCCGAGCACCCGGGCCATGCCCTCGCCCGCCAGCCAGGCTTCCGCCGCGGCGAGCAGCGCATGGGCGACGCCCTCGTTCTCGGCGTCGAAATAGCCGAACATGCCCACCCCGGGGCCGAAGCCCTGTTCGGCCGGCATGGCGAGCGCGAGTTCGTCGATATGCGCCGAGATGCGCCCGACCGGACGATCGCCGGCCTTGGCGATGAACAGCTGCGCGCGCCCGTGGCCGAAGAAGGGGTTCTTGCCCGGATCGACCAGTTCGAGCTGTTCGGAACGGATCTGCGGCACGAAATGTTCGAGCCGGTCGGAAAAGGCCCGCCCGAGGTCGACGAAGGCCGCGCGTCCGCGCTTGTCGGTGACGGGCTCGATACTTATCTCGGACCGGGTGGTGATGGCATCTGACACGCGTGCTGCCCCGTATTTGTTTTGCGTCAAGGCGTCTGTGTCGCGCCCGCGCCATTGGCGCAAGCCATCGATCACATTGAACGACAGGACCGGTTTGGCTTGACCCCGGATTTGGGGTAGGGCGGACCGCAGGAAATTGCCAGACATGACGATGCACCAGACCCTTTCCCCCGACCGTCCGGCGGCGCCGCGCGCGACCCGCGCCCAATTCGTGGGCGAGGACGACAAGGCGATGCTGCGCGCCGCGCGCGACCTGACGAAGGGGCTGGGGGAGGCGAAGGCGTCGGTCTACTGGCCCGACATGCTGATCTCGGCGCTGCTCGGCTATGCCGGGATCGCGGTGGCGATCGCCGCGGCGAGTGTCGCGGTGAAGCTTGCCGCGGGGCTGGTTGCGGCGCTGGCGCTGTACCGCGCCCTGATGTTCATCCACGAGCTGACCCACATCCACCGCGACGCGCTGCCGGGTTTCCGCACCGCGTGGAACCTGATGGTCGGCATCCCGATGCTGACGCCCTCCTTCATGTACGAGGGCGTCCACGTCATCCACCACAAGCGCACGCAATACGGCACGGTGGAGGACCCCGAATACCTGCCGCTGGCGCTGATGAAGCCGTGGAGCCTGCCGCTGTTCGTGGCCGTCGCGATGCTGCTGCCGGTGGCGTTGATCCTGCGCTTCGGGGTGCTCTACCCGCTCGGCCTGCTGGTGCCGCCGCTGCGCACTTTCGTGTGGGAGCGGTTCTCCTCGCTCTCGATCAACCCGGAATTCCGCCGCCGCGCGCCCGAGGGCGAATTCGCCGGCCGGGTGCGCTGGCAGGAGGCGGGGGCGAGCCTGTGGGCCATCGCGCTGATCGCCTCGGTGTTCGTGTTCGGCTGGGAGCCGCTGGCGACCGCGCTGGCGATCCTCTCGCTCGCCGCGGTGCTCAACCAGCTGCGCACGCTGGTCGCGCACCTGTGGGAGAACGAGGGCGAGGCGATGACGGTGACCGCGCAGTTTCTCGACAGCGTCAACGTGCCCCCGCCGGGCCTCGTCGCCGAGATCTGGGCGCCGGTCGGGCTGCGCTATCACGCGCTGCACCACCTGATGCCCTCGATGCCCTATCACGACCTGCCCGAAGCCCACCGGCGGCTTGCCCGCGAGCTGGGGGTCGGCTCGACCTACGAGGGCGCGAACCATCCGGGGATGCTGGTGCTGGTGGCGCGGATCGCCAAGAGCACGATGGGCAGGCGCGCGTAAGCGCCCGCAGCCTCAGTCCAGAAACCGGATCATCGCGCAGCGGCGGTCGGCGGGCATTCCGTCGTCGACCTCGTTCGCCAGTTCTCCCGCCAGCCGCGGGTGGGCGTCGAGGGCGGTGACTTCCTCGAAGCCGAGCCGTTCGTAGAAGGGGCCGTTCCACGCGAGGTCGCGAAAGGTCGTGAGCGTCAGCGCGCGAAAGCCGGTGTTGCGCGCATCGATCTGTGCGGCGCGCACCAGTCCCGCGCCGATGCCGCGGCGCTGGAAGGCGGGCAGGACGTCCATCTCCCAGATGTGGAGCTCGCGCCCGAAGGGCTCGGCGGCGAGGAAGCCCGCAGGCCGCTCTCCGACATGCGCGACGAGGCAATGGCCGCGGCGGATCAGGCGGGCGTAATCGGCCTCCGAGCGCGTGCGCAAGGGATCGACCGAAGGCTCCCCGGCAAAGGCGACCGCCGCCGCGCGCTCGATCCCGGGCAGCGCCGCGGCATCCTCGGCCCGCGCGAGGCGGAGCGACCAGTCCGCGCCGCTCACTCCTCGGTCCGGATCAGCACCGTCTCGCCCAACAGCAGGAACAGGAAGAACGGCGCCCAGGCGGCGAGCAGCGGCGGGTAGCCACCGAAAGACCCCATCGCCAGCGCGGCATTGTCGACCACGAAATAGGCAAAGCCGAGCGCCATGCCGATGATCGCGCGCACGAACAGCTGGCCCGAACGCGCGAGGCCGAAGGCGGCGATCGAACCCAGCAGCGGCATCAGCAGCGCGGACAGGGGGCCGGAGAGGCGGTGCCACCACTTGGCGCGCATCTCCTCGGTGCGCCGGCCCGCGGCCGCAAAGGCGTCGATCGTGTCGGACAATTGCCAGAAGCTCTGCGAATCCGGATCGGTCGCCTGCAGGTCGATCCGCGCCGGGTCGAGGTCCTTGCCGACCACCATCGCCGGCAGTTTCTCGGTGGTGGCGCTCGCCACGTCAAAGCGCACCGCGTTCTCGAGCCGCCAGCCGGGCGCGGCGAAGGTGGCGCGCGGGCTGCGCACCTGCTCGCGGATGATGCCCGAAGGCGCGCGCTCGTACCAGGTCACGCCGGTCATCACGATGTCCTTGCCGCGCCCGGACAGCGTCGCGGCGGAGAGGATGTTCTGCCCGTCGGTGAGATAGAGATTGGATCGGACCGTGCCGGCGCCGGGCTCGATCCTGGGCAGGGGGCCGTAATCGGCCGCCTCCCACGCCGTCAGGGTGGCATTGGCGCGGGTCACGATCCGCTCGTTGAAGCCGAAGCTCACCACCGCCACCAGCGCGGCGGTGAGCAGCAGCGGGGCAAGCACCTGGTGGGCGGATAGCCCGGCGGCCTTCATCGCCACCACCTCGCTGTTCTGGTTGAGCGTGACCAGCGTGATGAGTGTCGCCAGCAGCACCGAATAGGGCAGGAAGCGCGAGGCAAGCTGCGGCGCGCGCAAGCTCGCATATTCGAGGATCTGCGCCTGCCCGTTGCCGGGCGCGGCGAGGATCGCCCCCGTCTCCGCGAGCAGGTCGAGCGCCAGCAGCACCAGCACCAGCATCACCAGCACCGCGAGGATGCGCACCACGAACATCTTCGCGAGGTAGAGCGTCAGCGTGCGCGAGGGGAAGAAATCGAACTGCATCGTGGACCTATTCCGCGGGCGCGAGATCGGAGGGGGCCGGGTGGCCGCGCGGTCGCTGTCGCCGGAACAGCTTGCCGAGCCGCTTGGCGAGCTTCGCGAACACCGTCTCGAGCGCGCCGATCGCCTGCCCGCCGGGCACATAGGCGACGCGCCAGTACATCCACACGATCAGCGCCGCGAACAGCGCGAAGGGCACCCACAGCGCGAGGATCGGGTCGAGCCTGCCGAGCGAGGCGACGTCCTGTCCGTATTCGTTGACCTTGTGATAGGCGACCACCATCACGATCGAGACGAACACGCCGAGCGCGCTGGTCGAGCGCTTGGGCGGGATCGCCAGCGCCACCCCCAGCAACGGCATCAGGAACATCATCAGGATTTCGACCAGCCGGAAGTTGAAGCTGGCGACGCTCGCGTCGCGCTCGCGCGGGGCGGTCTTGTCGCTCCACCCGATCCGCAGCAGCTCGGGCAGGATGTATTCGCGCGTCGCATCGCCGCGCGCGCGGAAGGCCTCGACCGCGGGCAGGTCGATCGGCAGGTCGTGGCGGCTGAAGCTGAGCACCCGCGGGGTCTGCCCCTTGGTGCCGGTGTCCTGGATGATCGTGCCTTCGGTCAGGCGCAGGATGATCGTGTCCGGATTGTCGCGCGTCGCGAGAAAGGCGCCCTCGCGCGCGGAGATCGACAGCACCTGTCCCTGCTTGTTGGCGACGCGGGCGAAGATCCCCATCAGCTTGCGCCCCTCGTCCTCGCTGGCCTCGATGCGCAAGGCCATGCGATCGGCCAGCGTGGTGAATTCACCGACCTTGATCGAGGCCCCGAGCGCGCCCGAGCGCAGTTCATAGTCCAGCTGCTCGTAGTAGTAGCGGCTGACCGGCTGGATGTAGAACACCAGCGCAACATTGACCGCCACCAGCACCAGCGCGATCAGGTAGGGCACGCGCAGCAGGCGGTTGTAGGACAGGCCCACCGCGCGCATCGTGTCGAGTTCGGAGGAGGTGGCGAGTTTCCTGAAGGCGAGCAGCACGCCGAGCAGCAGTCCCAAGGGAATCGCGAGGCTCGCATATTCGGGGATCAGCGCGCCCAGCATCTTGAACACCACCCCCACCGGCCCGCCCTGGACCGCGACGAAATCGAACAGGCGCAGCATCTTGTCGAGCATCAGCAGGCTCGCGGCGAGCGCGAACACCCCCAGCATCGGCACGATCACCAGCCGGAAGATATAGCGGTCGATGCTGGGTAGAATGCTGCTCACCCGTGAGTCCCGATTGCTCCGCGTCGCCTTTCCGCCGCTGCCCTAGCGGCCAAAGTCCCGCGCGTCATGCCCGAATTGGCGGGGGCGCCTACCAGAAGCGGCTGCGCGGCACGCCCTTGAACGGCCCCGTCTCGCGCGATGTGATCCAACCGCCGTAGAAGCCGCCGGGCTGGGGCGTCACCTGTTCGCCGTCCACCAGCACCGCCTCGAAGGGGGCGGCATAGAAGGCGATGTGGTCCCTAATCCCGGCAAAGGCCGGGGTGGGGTCAGGGTAGGACCAGCCCGCCTGCGCGATGTGGTCAGCGCCGAGCGCGACGTCCCAGTAGACCGCCTGCCCCTTCCATTCGCACAAGCTGCGCGCCGGATTGGGCGACAGGTGTTCCATCGCGATGTCGGCTTGCGGGATGTAATAGGTGGGCGGGTGCGAGGTTTCGAGCGTGCGCCATGCGGCGCGGGTGTCGGCCAGCACGATGCCGCGGTGGCGGATCAGGATGTGGCGGGATGTCGGCTCGGCGATGGCCGGGCGCGGATAGTCCCAGACGCTTTCCTGCCCCGGTCCTGCCGGGTCGGGCGCGGGATGGTGGGGCTGGCGCATCAGGCGCGCCGCATCACGCCTTTTCCAGCGTGCATTGCAGCGGGTGCTGGTTCTGCCGGGCGAAGTCCATCACCTGGTTCACCTTGGTCTCGGCCACCTCGTAGGTGAAGATCCCGCACACGCCCACGCCGCGCTGGTGGACGTGGAGCATGACCCGCGTTGCCTGTTCGAGGTCCATCGAGAAGAAGCGCTTGAGGACCATCACCACGAATTCCATCGGGGTGTAATCGTCGTTGAGCATCAGCACCTTGTACTGGCTCGGCTTCTTGGGCTTGGCGCGGGTCTTGGTGGCGATGCCGACCTGTCCGGCGCCGCCGCCGTCCTTGCCGTCCCCCTCGTCGGCGGCGCGCACGGGCAGGGCCCGCGCCGCGCAGGGGCGGGCGCTGGTCGCCAGCGGGGGAAGGTCACGGTTCGGCATGAACCTCCATTATGGGATTCGCTCGGGCGTGTGCAAGCGCTTGCTGCGCCCGAGCGGCCAAAGAAACGGGCGGCCAGACCATCGGTCTGACCGCCCGGCGCCTTGCGGCGCGCTTTCGTGAACCGGGATTGGGAGAGAGAGGAGAGGCCCGGCTCAGAAACTGTCAGGGGCTTACGCCGCCTTGGTGATCTTCTCGGCCGCAACGCTCACGCGGTTCGAGATCGGGGCGAAGGCATCATTGTAGAGCTTCACCCAGGCTTCGGTGCGCTTCGAGCCGAAGGCGACCAGCGCATCGAAGTTGCGACGGGCGATTTCGCCCTGGAGCTGCATCAGCTCGGTCGGCGACTTCACCGCGGCGACCTTCTTGGCGTCTTCGGTGACGGTCTCGATCACGGTCTTGCCGGTTTCGAGGTCGGTGCGGACGATTTCCTGAGCGCCGGCGAAGAAGATCTTGCCGCTTTCGACCATGGCATCGACGTTGGCCTTGCCGAATTCGCCGGCTTCGCCCGCCAGTTCGGCGGTCTTGGCATAGGCGGTCTTGGCGCGGGTCTGGACGTCGGCCAGCATGTCCTTGGCGGTGGCGGTGAAATCGGTGGTCTTGGCGGTGGTGGCCATGATGCTATCCTTGAGCTTGGTGATCGGGTTGGTGGCGGGGGCCGCTGCGGCGGGCTTGGCAGCCGCCTTCTTCGCGGGAGCCGCCTTCTTCGGCTTGGGGGCGGCGGTCTTCTTGACCGCAGCCTTCTTGAGAGCGGGCTTCTTTGCCGCAGGCTTCTTGGCCGCGACCTTCCTCGCGGCAGGAGCGACGGCCTTGGTCGCGACCTCGGCCTTCAGCGCTGCCTTGGCAGGCGCCTTCTCGGCCTTGGGCGCGGCGACGACCTTCGCGGCGGCATCGGCATAGGCCTTCTCGGCCGCGGCATCGATCTTGGCGACCGGAGCCTTCACTTCAGCAGCTTTGTTCTCGACTTCCGACATGACGACCTCGCTTCATGTTGCACCGCACAAAATAGCGGGTGCAGCTGCGAAGTCAAGTCTTTTTGTGCAGTGCAAAATGATTTTCAAGAGTGCATGAAATCAACGACTTGTCGACAGGCCCGGGATGCACCCGATCAAAACACCCGCGGCTCAGCGGGTCTTGACGTAGCGCCCCGGCGCATCCTCGATCACCGTGTCCCCCGGCCCGCCGGGCACGCGCCTGCCGGTTGCCGAAACCCGTGCGTCGGACTGCCCGCGCAGCCATTCGAGCCAGTGCGGCCACCAGCTTCCCGGGTGCTCCTCGGCGCTCTCGACGAAGGCCTTCAGTGACGGCGCGTGGCTGTCCCCCAGCCAGTACTGGTACTTGTTCGCCGCCGGCGGGTTGACCACGCCCGCGATGTGGCCCGAGCCCGCCAGCAGGAACTCGAGCGGCCCCTTGAAGTGCTCGGTGATGCGCCACACGCTCTCGGCCGGCGCGATGTGATCCTCGCGCCCCGCCTGCACGAAGGACGGGGTGGTGACGCGGGTGAGATCGATCGGCGTGCCGTCGGCGGAAAGCGCATCGGGCACCACCAGCTTGTTGTCGCGGTAGAGGTCGCGCAGGTAGGCATTGTGCCACCTGGACGGCAGGTTGGTGACATCCCCGTTCCAGTGGAGCAGGTCGAAGGCCGGGTAATCCTCGCCCAAGAGGTAATTGTTGACGACGTAGTTCCAGATCAGGTCCTTGCCCCTGAGCGCATTGAAGGTCGCCGCGAGATAGCGCCCGTCGAGATAGCCCTGCGGGGACAATTGCCCGATCATCTCGAGCTGGCCGTCGTCGATGAAATGCTTGAGGTCGCCGCCCTTCTCGAAATCGACCTGCGCGGTGAAGAAGGTCGCGGACTTCACCTTGTCCGCCTCGCCCCGCCGGGCCAGCACCGCCAGCGTCGCGGCGAGGGTGGTGCCCGCGACGCAATAGCCGATGGTGTGAACATGGGGGACGTCGAGCCGGGTGCGGACGTGGTCGATCGCCTCGATCTGGGCGCGGATGTAATCGTCCCACACCACGTCCGACAGGCTCTCGTCGGCGCTCTTCCAGCTCACCACGAAGACCGAGATGCCCTGGTCCACCGCCCACTTGATGAAGCTCTTCTTCGGGGTCAGGTCGAGAATGTAGAAGCGGTTGATCCACGGCGGGAAGATCACCAGCGGCACCTCGAGCAGCGTCTCGGTCGAGGGGGTGTAGTGGATCAGCTGGTAGAGCGGGGTCTCGTGCACCACCTTGCCGGGGCTGGCGGCGAGGTTCTCGCCCAGCTTGAACGCCTCCGGGTCGGTATGGGTCAGCTGGCCGCGTTTGAGGTCGTTGATGAGGTGCTGCATCCCGCGCACGAGATTGCCGCCGCGGGTCTCCACCGTGCGCTTCATCACCACCGGGTTGGTGAGCAGGAAATTGTCCGGGCTCATCGCCTCGGCGAGCGCGCTGACCGCGAATTCGAGTTGCTGGCGCTTGACCGGCTCGAGCCCGTCCATGCCCTTCACCGCGCCGCGGAAATATTCGGCGAGCATCAGGTAGGTCTGGTGCAGCAGCAGGAAGGCGGGGTGTTCGCGCCACGCGGGATCGGCGAAGCGGCGGTCGCTTTTCGGCAGGGCGGCGGGATCGGGCGGGGCGGTGGCGCTGCCGGTCGCCGCGCCGGCGAGGAACTGCTGGGCGACGCCCTGCCACAATTGCAGCGAATCCTGTGTGAGCCGCGCCTGCGCCTCGAACAGCCCCTTGGGCATCTGGCCGAGCATCGACTGCGAGATCACCAGCCACTGCGCCGGATCGAGCGGATTGGTCCCTTTCGTTGCCCTCTCGGCAGCCTCGTGCGCCTGGTGCGCGGCGAAATCGAGCCACAGTTGCTGAAGCTGCGCGGCGGCACTGGCCCATTCGCCGAGCTCGCCCGCATCCATCCCCTGGGGCATCAGCGCCCCCAATGCCTCGGGCGTCATCGCCGCGGCGCCGCCGCCCATGCCGGCGAACAGTTCGCGCATCGCTTCGCCCTGCATGTCGAGGAAGCTGCCGATCGCCGCGCTCGCCGCGTCGTCCGTGTCCTTGCCGTGAGCCATCTCGCCAATCGTCCCGTGAACCCAGCCTTGCGCCCCATCATGGCGCGGCTCGCTGCAGCGCGCCACCCGCAATCTGGCGAAAACGCCCCTTTCCACCGCAAGCGCTAATGTCCTAGGGTAGCGAAATCGCGCCGGCGCCCTCAGGATCGCGCGCGAAGCAGGAAGCGTTTGACCGATGAATGACCAGTTCTACCGCATGAAGCGGATGCCCCCGTATGTGATCGCCGAGGTCAATGCGATGCGGCATGCCGCCCGGCTCGGTGGGCAGGACATCATCGACCTCGGGATGGGCAATCCCGATCAGCCTCCGCCGCAGCACGTCATCGACAAGCTGTGCGAGGTCGCGGCCAAGCCCGATGCGCACGGCTATTCGCAGTCGAAGGGCATTCCCGGCCTGCGCCGCGCCCAGGCGGGCTATTACGCGCGCCGCTTCGGTGTCGAGCTCGATCCCGAGAGTGAGGTGGTGGTGACGATGGGCTCGAAGGAGGGGCTTTCCAGCCTCGCCACCGCGATCATCGCGCCGGGCGACGTGGTGCTGGCGCCCAATCCCTCCTACCCGATCCACACCTTCGGCTTCATCATCGCGGGCGCGACGATCCGTTCGGTGCCGACGACGCCCGACGAGGAATATTGGCTGTCGCTCGAACGCGCGATGAACTTCACCGTCCCGCGGCCCAGCGTGCTGGTGGTGAGCTACCCCTCCAACCCGACTGCGGAGGTGGTCGATCTCGCCTTTTACGAGAGACTGGTGGCGTGGGCGAAGGAGAACCAGGTCTGGGTGGTCAGCGACCTTGCCTATTCCGAGCTTTACTACGACGGCAAGCCGACCCCTTCGATCATGCAGGTGGAGGGCGCGAAGGAAGTCGCGGTCGAGTTCACCAGCATGTCCAAGACCTATTCGATGGCCGGCTGGCGGATGGGATTTGCGGTCGGCAACCGCCAGCTGATTGCGGCGCTCACCCGGGTGAAGTCCTATCTCGATTATGGTGCCTTCACCCCGGTGCAGGCGGCGGCCTGTGCGGCGCTGAACGGGCCGCAGGACATCGTCGAATCGAACCGCCAGCTCTATCACAAGCGCCGCGACGTGATGGTGGAGGCCTTCGGCCGCGCGGGTTGGGACATTCCCCCGCCGCCCGCCTCGATGTTCGCCTGGGCACCGCTGCCCCCGGCGCTCAAGAGCATGGGCAGCCTCGAGTTTTCCAAGCAGCTCCTCACCCAGGCGCAGGTCGCGGTGGCGCCCGGCGTCGGCTATGGCGAGAATGGCGAGGGCTATGTGCGCATCGCCATGGTCGAGAACGAGCAGCGGCTCCGGCAGGCGGCGCGCAACGTCAAGCGCTACCTGCAATCGCTCGGGGTCAACAGCTCTGCGGCGTGACCCGGACCCGCGTTTGCTCCGAATCCGGTGCAATCGCGGTCCGTTTTGGTTAGGTTGCGTGCTAAACGGGGATCACAACTGAAGGAGAATCCCATGTCGTCCGGAGCCGCACGGCGGCTGACCGACAGGCAGCAAGCCGTGTTGGAGCGTATCGACCGGCGCGTGCCCATCAAGGTGATCGCGCAGGAACTCGGCGTTTCCGAAACCCGCATCAACCAGCACATCCGTGCGCTCAAGGACATTTTCGAGGCGGGAAGTCTCGGGGAACTGGTCGAGAACTACCGCGCGACCCTCGCACCTGACGAAGACGAAGCGCTTGAGAATCCTGGCCCCGACGCCTCCGGTGACTTCCCGTATACAGATTCCCTCAAGCACTACAGCCAAGCTGCATACACAAAAACTCAGATTAACGGGCCCGGCGATCCGGCTGATCGGTGGCGGCGGGACGATCCCGGCACCCTGGTGATGAGCGACGCCATGCCGCTCATCGATCAGGCGCCCTGGCTCAGGCCGGGCGAGCCGCGGGTGGTCCCCGGAGTGCTTGATGGCGACAATGCCGTCCTGCTCCGCCTCGGGGCGATCGTGGGGATCGCTGCCGGCGTTCTCGCCACGGTGGTGCTGACCTTCACCGCGGCGCGAACCCTGAGCGAGGCGGCGGAAGGCAAGGCGACCGTCTCCGTGCAACAGGCTGCAGCGCCCGGATGAGCACCGGGACGCCGGAGTAACGCGATGAACGACCGTATTCTCACCGATGCACACAACCTCAAGAAGCTCGTCCGCGAGGCCGAAAGCGTGGCCGATGAAGCCATCATCGCCATGGCCCGCCTGAAGCAGGCGATGCTCGCGGCGCGCCAGAACCCGGAAGTGGAGGTCCACACCGGCCAGCGTGCGCTGGTGCGCCTGACCGAGGCGGAAGGCCACGCGCTGGCGATGTCGACCCACCTGCTGCGCGTCCATGACGAACTCAGCAAGGTCGCCCGTGTCCATGCCGGCGGCGATTCCGACATCGACACCGTCATTCCGCCGGCCGCGATCGCCTCGCGCAGCGCCGCTCCGACTGCCAACGTCGAGGTCTGATCGACGGGCGCATGTTTCTGGAACTGTTCAACGAGTACCGCCTCGAAGCGCAGCATATCGCCAGTGTCGTTCTGGCGCTGGCGATATGGCGCCGCGGTGCGGCTCCGGAACGCTGGTTGATCGGGGTGTACCTCCTGACCATGGTGGCGCCGCTCTATGTCGCGAGGCTGCTGGGTCTCGGGAACCTCGTGTTCGGCCCCCATGCCTGGATTTACATCGCGCTGGATGTCGTTGCCGCGGTGTTGTTCGTGGGAATCGCGCTCAACGCCAATCGCAACTATCCCCTTGCCGTCGCGGGTTTCCAGCTGGTCGCGCTCGGAGCCCACGGGGTGCGCGAGCTGGGCGATGCGGTGTCGCCTTTCGCCTATGTGATTCTCGCGATCGGCCCGTCATACTGCCAGCTCCTGCTGATTTTCGCGGGCTTCGTGCGCCACATCAGGCGCGAGCGGCGTTTCGGCCCCTATCGCGAATGGCGTCTGCCATCCGATCGGCTCGTGCTGTTCCAGCCCTGAACCTCTGGACCGGAGATCGCACGATGTTGCGCCTGCCCCCCATTCTCCTGCGCCGCGGCCCGCCATGGTGATCGGTGCGCTTGCCCCTCGCCCGGCGATCGCCGCCCGTCCCGAGCAGCGCCTCGAAGCGCTGTTCGCCCATCTGCGCACTGTGGTGCTTGCGTCCGACACGGCCCGCGAACGATGCCAGGTGATCTTCCTCGACGAGAGCAACCGCGGGTTGGGGGACGCCAGCTTCGGCCTTGGCAACATCAACTCGCTCGCCCTGCGAATGCGAACCCTGTTCGGCGAGGCGCTGCGGGTCGATGCACGCGGCATGATCCTCGCGCATAATCACCCCTCGGGCCATTGCCGCCCGAGCGGCTGCGACATCGCCGCCACCCGGAAACTGGCGGAGGTCGCGAGGGCGCTCGACATTGCGCTCGTCGACCACCTGATCTTCACCGAGCAAGCGGTCTATTCGATGCGCGCGGGGGGACTGCTATGAACTCGATGTCTTTCAACGCCCTGTTTCCCGACGAAGACACGCTGATCCCGCGTTTCCGCGAGGCGGGCGACGTGACGCTCGACCTGTTCCACCGCGACGGGCGGGTCGAGGACCGCTGGCTGGGCCTTCGCCCGCGGGAGTTCGCGCTGCTGTGGCGGCTCGCCGCGCAGCCGGGCCAGCGCATCACCCGCCGCCAGTTGCTCGCGGACGGGTGGCGGCTATCCTTCGAGCGCCAGGCCGACAGTGTCGCCGTGCAGGTTGCCCGCTTGCGCGCCAAGCTTGAACCCTTCGGCCTTGCGCGGATGCTCGCCAGCCATCCCGAGGGCGGCTACTATCTCGACGCGCCGCCCGGGCCGGGCCAGTTCCGCCTCGCCCGCACCGTGGAGGCGTAAGCGGCGCGCGCGGCGGCACTGGACTCGGCCCGCGCAAAGCGGCAAACCTGCGGCGCTGTCGCCGCCAACCGAGGGAGCCGGGAACCATGCCATCCGCCGCCATGACCGCGAACGCGCGGGTCGCCATCGAGATGAGCGAGGACGGGGTCGCCGAAGTGCGCTTCACCCGCGCCGACAAGATGAATGCGCTCGATCCGGAAATGTTCGCGCGGATCATCGAGGCTGGCAGCGTGCTCCAGCGCACCCGGGGCCTGCGCGCGGTGGTGCTCTCGGGCGAGGGGCGCGCCTTCTGCGCCGGGCTCGACCTGTCGAACTTCTCGCGCCGCCCGCCGGAGGACG
This sequence comes from Porphyrobacter sp., assembly GCA_016125555.1. Taxonomy (GTDB): domain Bacteria; phylum Pseudomonadota; class Alphaproteobacteria; order Sphingomonadales; family Sphingomonadaceae; genus Erythrobacter. The sequence goes on along the minus strand of WGLN01000004.1, from coordinate 163,459 downwards.
AACCCCCGCTGACCGAGCGCACCTATGGCAACGCCAATCGCGCGCAGCAGGTGGCGATGCAGTGGAGAAAGCTTCCCGTCCCGGTCATCGCGGCGGTTCACGGGGTGTGCTTCGGCGGCGGCCTGCAGATCGCCAGCGGCGCGGACATCCGCATCGTCCACCCCGAAACGCGCATGGCAATCATGGAGATGAAGTGGGGCCTCGTCCCCGACATGGGCGGCTATGCGCTGTGGCGCGGCCTCGTGCGCGACGACGTGCTGCGCGAGCTCATCTACACCAACCGCGAATTCTCCGGCGCCGAGGCGGTGTCGCTCGGGCTGGCGACGCATGTGGACGAAGCACCACGCGAACGTGCGCTGGCGCTCGCCCGGCAGATCGCGCTCAAGAACCCCCATGCAATCCGCGCCGCCAAGCGGTTGCAGGCCGGGATGCACGAGCGCGAGACCGATGCGATCCTGCTCGAGGAAAGCATCGAGCAGCACGCCATCCTGCGCAGCCGCAACCAGGTCGAGGCGGTTATGGCGGAAATGGAGAAGCGCAGGCCCGATTTCGAGGACCTCTAGGCCCCGCCTGAGCCTCCGCTGAGCATGTCGCGCCAGGCGGGAATGGAACATTCGCCGCCGCAGTCCTGTTGCGCACCTCTCGAACCATTCGCCGAACAGGACTGGCCATGGCGTTTCCCCGGCTGCCGCGCCGCCGCGCGGCGTGAACACGCTCAACCTCTATCTGGCGCTTGCCGCGGGCGCGGTGCTGGCGCTCACGCTCGCCAGCGGCACGATCCAGAAGCGGCTGTGGATTTCCGAGGCGCTCCTGGCCTTCGCCGTCGGCGTCGCGGTGGGGCCGCACGGCGCGGGGTGGATGCGGCTCGACCTGCTCGGCAGCGAGGCCGACCTCGCGCTCGTCGAGCAGACCGCGCGGGTCACGCTCGCGCTGGCGGTGATGAGCGCGTCACTCTCGCTGCCGCGCCGCTATGCGCAAAAGCACTGGCGCGCGCTCGCGCTGGTGCTTGGTCCCGGCACGCTGGCGATGTGGCTCGTCTCGGCGGGGATCGCGTGGGTCACGCTCGACATCGGCGTGCTGCTGGCGCTGCTGGTGGGCGCGATTCTCGCCCCGACCGACCCGGTGCTGGCGCGCAGCATCGTCTCGGGCCGGCTCGCCGAGGAATGCGTGCCGCCCGCGACCCGCAACCTGATAACCGCCGAGAGCGGGATCAACGACGGGCTGGCCTTGCCGCTGGTGATGATTCCTCTGGCACTGATGAAGACGCCCGGCGAGGCGCTGCAGCGCTCGCTCGAGAGCCTCTTCTGGGAGGTCGGCGGGGCGGTGCTCGTGGGCGGCGCGCTCGGCTGGGTGACGGGCTGGCTGTTCCGCTTCCTCGACCGGCACGGCGGACTGCAGCCCAAGACGCTCACCGCGACCACCACCGCGCTTGCGCTGTTCGCGCTGGGCGCAGTCGGGCTGATGGGCGCGGACGGGGTTCTCGCGGTGTTCGTGGCGGGAATCGTCCTCAACCGCGACATGACCGACGATCACGTGCGTGCGCACGAGCATTTCCAGGACGCGGTCGACCGCTCCTTCACCCTGCCGGTGTTCATCCTGTTCGGCATCGTCGCGCCTTTTGTAACCTGGATCGCGGGTGGCTGGCCGCTGCTGCTGGCGGCGCTCGCGATCGTGTTCCTGCGACGCCTGCCGGCGTGGCTGGTGCTTCAGGCGCTGGGGCGGCCCTACGCAGATCGTAGGGAGGCTGCCTTCGCCGGATGGTTCGGGCCGGTGGGGGTGGCGGCGCTGTTCTACAGCGCGGTCGCGCTCAAGCACGAGGCCCCGCACGCGCTATGGGGCATCGTTACGCTCGTGCTGGCGCTGTCGATGCTGATCTTCGGGATCTCGGGCACGCCGCTTACCCGCCGGCACCGGACGACCGCCGCCGCGGATCGCTAGCGCGTCACCCGAACACGGCGACGCACTGGATCCCGTCGAGCACCTGCCGCCCCTCGGCATCCCACAGCCGCAGCCGTTCGGAGGAATAGCCCGCGTCGGCGTGCTGGCTGGCGTTCTCGGCGAGATACCAGCCATCGCGTGACCGGCTCTCCGGATCGAGCACGTTGAACGACCAGTTGATCGAGCTGATCGGACCCTGCCGCTGCATCGCGCGCATCGCGCCGGGCGGCATCACGTCGCCCATCAGCACCAGCTTGGAGACGGGATCGAGATCATGCACCTCGGTCAGCCGCGCCCAGCGGCGCACGGTCGCGCCGTGCTCTGCGCCCCTGCACTGGCCGTAGCGCAGCTCGAAATTCTTCGCGACGAAGCTCGGCGCGAACTGGTGGGTGACGATGTCGTTGTCCTCGGGAGCGCCGGGCCAGTTCTCGGGGCCGGCGGCGGGAGCGAGCGCATTGGCCTCGCGCCCCTCGCCGAACAGCCAGAAGGCGCTGAGTGCGGTCCTGCCCTCGCTGAGGATCTCGCTCCGCACCTGGGTGACGTTGCGCCCCTGCCGGACGATCTCGGCCCGCAGGGCGATCTCCTCGCCGACCGGCGCCACGAAGGCGATTTGCCCCGCGCGCAGCGGCGGCAGCCCCGGGAAGGCGCGCACCGCCATGGTGTAGGCGACCAGCGCCGAGGCGCCGCCGTAGAGCGTGCGGCCCTGCATCCAGTCGGCGGCATGCGCGAGGCGGGCAGGGCCGGACTGGCCGGTGACGGGTGCGAGCAGGCTGGCGATGGTCATGGCGGCGTGCTTTGCCGCGCGATTGCGCCGCGGTCCAGAGTGACGTTGCGTCAGGCGCGCGGCACAAGCGCCCTGGGCGATCCGCGATTGCCAAGCGCCCGGCGAATCGCTAGTGCGCGCGCTCGCGTCCGGGGCTTCGTGCCCCGGATGGCTCGGCCCGATGGCGGGGTGGTGACGCAGCGGACTGCAAATCCGTATACGCCGGTTCGATTCCGGCTCGGGCCTCCACCTTTTGCGATTGCGCGCATCGCCGCATCGGCTATGCCGCAATCAAGGGGCGTGCCGCTTTAGCTCAGTTGGTAGAGCACATCATTCGTAATGATGGGGCCACAGGTTCGAGTCCTGTAAGCGGCACCACCCACCTGTTTCCTGACATCGCTGGAAGTCTTGAAATTCCGCCACTTTTGGGGGATACATCGGCTCTCAACGGCGCTTGTTGTTCCTGCTGGTGCCCCCAAAATTCACGGAATCTGGGGGCACTTCTGGGGCACTCGCCGCAAGGACAGGAGCTGGTGCCCTCAAATGCCGCTTAACGCCATGGAAATTAAGAGCTTCCGGCCAACCGATAAGCTCTATCGCAAGCCGGACGGGCTGGGGATGTATCTTGAGGTTCGCCCCAACGGCTCGAAGCTGTGGTTTCTCAAGTATCGGATCGACGGCAGGGAAAAGCGGCTCGGGCTGGGTAGCTATCCCGATGTGAGCTTGGCCGATGCCCGAACGGCACGCGATGAGGCGCGGGCGGAAATCAAAGCTGGGCGCGATCCGCTTCACGATCGCAAGATGGCCAAGATCGAACGGCGTGTCGGCGCTGGGCATACATTCAAATCTGTTGCCGATGATTTCATCCAGACAAAGCTGGTGGCGGGTCGCAAAGCTCAATCGACGATCGACAAAGCGCGCTGGTATCTCTCCCACCTGGAGGCGGATATCGGCAACCGCCCGATCGCCGAAATCAAGCCCGCCGAACTGCTGGCTAGTCTCAAGAAGATCGAAAAGCGCGGGCACCACGAAACGGCGAACCGCACCCGCAGCCTTGCCAGCCGGGTTTTCCGTCATGGTGTGGCGACTGCCCGATGCGAGAATGATCCCGCTCGCCTGCTGGCCGGTGCGCTTACCCCGCCCGAAGTGCAGCACCGGGCGGCAATTCTTCAAGCTGCGCCCTTGGGGGAGTTTCTGCGGGCAGTGGATGAATACACGGGCGGGCCGATCGTGAAGATCGCCCTACAGCTAGCGCCCCATGTGTTCCTGCGCCCCGGCGAATTGCGACACGGGCGCTGGGAGGAAATTGATTGGGAGGGCAGCACTTGGACTGTCCCCGCCAATCGAACGAAGCTGCGCCGCCCCCATAGCGTGCCCCTGTCTCGGCAGGCGATCGCTCTTCTGCGCGATCTGGAGGCCCATTCCGGGGGTTTCGAACTGATGTTCCCCGGCCAGCGCTCGCACCTGCGACCGATAAGCGAGAACACCATGAACGGGGCCTATCGGCGGATGGGGTTTGGGCAGGATGAAGTGTGCGCCCACGGCCTGCGCTCCACCGCTTCCACCCTGCTGAACGAAAGCGGGCTATGGCACGCCGATGCGATTGAACGGGCACTTGCCCATGGGCATAGCGATGCGGTGCGGGGCGTTTATGCGCGCGGGCAGCATTGGGATGAGCGCGTAAAGATGATGCAGTGGTGGAGCGACTATCTCGACAAGGTGAAGGCGGGCGGCGAGATTGTGCCGTTCAGTCGCGCCGCAAGTGAATAATAGTTGCACGATCCGATTCACGTGAGTCAATCACCCGGTTTTTCTTCACAGATTCAATTTGGAGCTTGCCAAGAGTGCGTGATGACCGCGGCCTGCCAATAATCTCCCTATTTCAGTATGTTACGCGCCTGCTCGCCAGTTTGAGATGGTGACTTAGGGGTTAATCAGTTGGAACAAATGGGCAGCCACCCTCTTGCCGGAAGTGCCATAGCGCCGCACAATCCCTGCGGTTTCTAAAGGATTCCAGATGTCGTCTGCGATTCCTTTGGCGACTGCCGTAGCGGGCATTCCGATGCGGCTAACCTCAACAAGGACGAATAGATGGCAGCACTTATTACTGTGACCTTCTTCTGCGAGGAATACGGCGTGAGCCGTTCCACCGCTTACCGACTGCGCGACAGGGGTGAAGTGCCCCACGTAAAGATCGGGCGCGCAACCCGCATCCGGCGTGAGGATGCCGAGCGTTGGTATCAATCGCTGGTGGATGACGCCGCGAATGATTGATCCGGCGGCAGAAAAGCAAGAGCGCCGATAAGGCTGGAAACCTCATCAGCGCTCGCATCCTCAGATGTCCTCCTCTTTGGATGCCGCGTTTCTGCCAGAGGATAAACCGGGCGTCTATACCCAATTCGGGCAAGGCTCCCAAAGGCCGGGGCGGCTGGATTCTCGATCCGGTCGCCCCGCAAGCCTGCGCGCGGCTGGTGCGCCATTGTGCCCGGTCGTTCCTTTGAAACTTCAGGCGAATTGTCCCTGGTCGTGCCAGCCGCAGAGGGCGCTTTGATAGCGAAATCAAGCTGTTCGGCAGAGGTGGCCTATCTTCGCCTATTATAGGGGCAGTTTTCATGCCGCCTGCACGGCTGAAGCGGGGCGGGGCGCGCAACCGCCGCGACCGCGTAACTTACCAGCTCGATGAGCGCCAATGCCGCAAGCTCATCGATCGCAGCTATGACGCATGGGAGGCGGGCCAGCCGCTATCCCGCTTCATCACCTTGGCTTGGGGTTTGGCCGGGATCGATGCCGACAGGGCAGTTTGGGCGACCGGCCAATTCATCGGCAGGGCAAGCGAATGGATGCGGCACCATGGGCACCCGATGCCTTGGGTGTGGGTGCAGGAAAACGGCGATACGTTTGGCCAGCACGCCCACATCCTGCTGCACGTCCCGCCCGAGCTGGATGAGCTGTTCCGGCCCATGCCCCGGCGCTGGGTGAAAGCAATCCTTGGGGGCGGCTATGTGCATAGGGCAGTCAAATCGAAACGGATAGCCGGTGCAAGCGCTTCACAGGCCAATCCTAGGCGATATGAGGCCGCGCTGCTGGGACGGCTCCAATACATGCTGAAATGCGCTCCAGCGCCCCTAGAATACGACCTGGGGCTACGTGGCTATGGCGACAAGCCATGGGGCCAGCTTACCCGCGTGATCGGCAAGAGGGCAGGGGTCTGGCAGCGCCGTTAGAGCGGCTTGGGTGTTGCCGATGGAGGGCATGGCGCGAAGCGGCTTTGCGCCTCGCCGCCCCCAGCAGCGTGGCGCAATTCCGCGAAGCGATGTGGGCAAGGGTGCAACCGCCCAAACCAGAGGGGGGCGGCGATTTCCTGAAAGCAGGATAGCGTAAACCGGCTGCGATCTGGGACATGAACGCTAATGCAGGAGTTTCCCCGCGCGGGCGCGCGCGAGGCGGCGTCCCCGGCTGTTTCCCGACGTGCCGAAAACGGCAACTTGCCTAATGATCTAGGAAAATCTTGGCGAGGTGTTCGGGTCGCGTTAGCGTGCCGCTCGCATTTGAGGGGCGCACATGGACATCACCGGCTACCTAGAAGAAATCCGCAAGCTCCATGCCAGCGGACAGACGACCGAACACAGCTTCCGCCCCGCACTGGAGCGCCTGTTCAAGTCGATCGATCCCGCCCTTACCGTTATCAATGAACCCCGCCGCACCGTGGATGTGGGCGCGCCCGATTTCGTGTTTCAGCGCGGGGATGTGGCGATCGGCTGGTGCGAAGCCAAGGACATTGGCAAGGACATCCGGAAATTCGCCACCGGCGACTACAGCAAGGCCCAGAAAGAGCGCTATCGCAAAGGTCTGCCCAACCTGATCTACACAAACGGGTTAGATTTCGAATTCATCCGCGATGGTGAGCACGTAACATTCGTGTCGATCGCCGACCTCGCACCCAACCTTCCCGCCAAGCCCGATGCCTTCGCAACGCTGCAAACGCGGCTGGCCGAATTCGCCCATGTCACCCCACTCAGCGTCACCTCATCCAAGCGGCTGGCCGAGCTGATGGCGGGCAAGGCGGCGCTGATAAAGGACATCATGGGCAACGCCCTTGTCGCCGACATGAAGGCCAAGGATGCGGATGAACCGGCAACCGACCTGATCGGCCAGTATGAGGCGTTCAAGGCCAATCTCATCCACGACATCACAGTGGAGGAATTCGCCGACATCTACGCCGAAACCATCGCCTATGGCCTGTTTGCGGCCCGCCTGCATGATGAAACGCCCAAGACTTTCAACCGTGCCGAGGCGTTGGAGCTTCTGCCCAAGTCGAACCCCTTCCTGCGCGAATTGTTCATCTACATCGCGGGGCCGAATTTGGACGATCGCCTGCGCCGTGTGGTGGACGATCTATGCGCCGTGTTCCTTGCAACCGACATGGACAAAGTGCTGCGCCACTTCGGCAAGGTGACAAAGCGGCAAGACCCCTTCCTGCACTTCTATGAGGACTTCCTGGCCGAGTATAACCCCGCCAAGCGCAAGGCGCGGGGGGTCTGGTATACGCCCGAACCCGTGGTGAATTTCATCGTGCGCGCGGTGGACGAGGTGCTGAAAACCGAATTCGGGCTGGCCGATGGCTTGGCCGATACCAGCCGCATCTCGATCGATTGGGATACGGGGCAGACCGACAAGAACGGCAAGCCCGCGACCATTCGGAAAGAGGTGCACCGCGTCCAGATTCTCGATCCCGCGACCGGCACGGGCACCTTCCTTGCCGAGGTGGTTAAGCTGGTCGCCGAGCGGGTGAAGGGCGTCGCGCCGGGGCAGTGGTCGCAATATGTGGAGCGCGACCTCATCCCGCGCATCCACGGCTTCGAGCTGCTGATGGCGAGCTATGCCATGTGTCACATGAAGCTCGACATGATTCTCACCGGGCTGGGCTACAAGCCAAGCGGCAACCCGCCCCGGCTGGGGGTGTATCTCACCAACTCGCTGGAGGAAGGCGAGAGGGTCGATCAAACCCTGTTCGGCCTGTCCCGTGCCATTGCCAATGAGGCCAAGGCGGCCAGCGACATCAAGCGCCAGACCCCGATCATGTGCGTGATCGGCAACCCCCCCTATTCCGGTATCAGCCAGAACAACGGCGAGTGGATCACCGGCCTGATCGAAGATTACAAGTATGTGGACGGGGTGCATTTCGGCGAGCGCAAGCACTGGCTGCAAGATGACTACGTCAAATTCATCCGCTTCGCCGAAAGCATGATCGCCAAGAACGGCGAGGGCGTGCTGGGATTCATCACCAATCATGGATACCTTGATAATCCCACCTTTAGGGGGATGCGTTGGCACCTGATGAACACTTTTGACCGGATTTACGTGCTCGACCTGCACGGCAATTCGCTAAAGCAGGAGGTCGCGCCAAGGGGTGTGGTCGACCGCAACGTGTTCGACATCATGCAGGGCGTTGCGATCATCGTCGGGGTCAAGAAGCGGCGAAGGGACAAGAAGCCAAAGGCTCTTGGGGAGGTCTTCCACGGACAGCTTTGGGGCGCGCGCGAGGGCAAATATGAAGCGCTATGGGGAGGCGACGCAAAAACGCTGATGCCTGCTGCACTGCCCCACATGGCTCCGTCATACCCTTTCGTGCCGAGAGATTTTGACGCGTTGGCTGCGTATGATGACGGGTTCTCCATAGCTGAATTCTTCTCGTCAAACGTGGCGGGGATCGTGACTGCACGTGACGGACTGGTGATCGGTCAAACAAAAGAAGAATTGCGTGAGCGCATCACGAAGTTTGCAGACCCCAATCTCTCTGACGGCGAGGTGCGCAGCCTATTTTTCGGGAACACAAAAGGAGGCAAGTATCCGCCCGGTGACACACGGGGCTGGAAGCTTCCTGAGGCTCGGAAATCGCTTCAGGCGTCACGCTGGCAAGATGACCTCAAGAGTATCGACTATCGCCCCTTCGACCAGCGGGCGATCTTGTCTCGCCCCGATATGGTCGATTGGGGGCGCGTCGAATTTATGCAGAACGTTCGGGATCGCCCGAACCTCTCCGTTTCGTTCACTCGCACGATTGAGGGCGGTCGACCCTTCGCTGACATATTCGTTCATCACCTTCCGATCACTCACCACACGTTGAGCATTAAGGAGGTCAACTATCTGGCTCCATTATTCCTCTACCCCGATGAGCAAGACCTAGACCAGTCGATCCGCGTCAACTTCGATCCCAAGCTCTACGCCAAAATCCGCGCGGCGGCTGGCCTAACCGGCAAAGCGCCTGCGCCCGATAGCGCCATGGTCGAAAGCGGGGCGTTCCGCGCCGCAACCGGCGATGCACGTCCCGATGAGGTGAAGGTGTTCGATTACATCTACGGCGTGCTGCACTGCCCCGCCTACCGCGAAACCTACGCCGAATTCCTCAAGATCGATTTCCCCCGCGTGCCCTTCCCGCCTTCGCCGCAAGTGTTCCGCACCATCAGCGAACAGGGCGAGGCGCTGCGCCGCCTGCACCTGATGGAGGATGCCGCAATCGGCCCCGCGCCCTACCCCTTCCACGGTGAGGGCGACAGCGTGGTGGACAAGCCCCGCTTCGAACCCCAGCCGGATGGCACGGGGCGCGTCTACATCAACGGCAAGGGCGATGAAGGGCAATACTTCGAAGGCGTGCCGAGCGTGTCCTGGGGCTTCCCGATCGGCGGATACCAACCCGCCCAGAAATGGCTCAAAGACCGCAAGGGCCGCGCGCTAAGCTGGGATGACATCCGGCACTACCAGAAGATCATCAAGATTCTGGCCGAAACCGACCGGATCATGGCCGGGATCGAAATGCCGTTGGGCGCAGAACTGGAGGAGTCGTGATGGCGGCAGGTGGCAAACTGGTTCGGCAGGATGAAACCGGTATTTGGTTCTATCTCACGCTGGCCGCGAAGAAGGCGGGCCTGAACAAGGATGAACTGATGCGGCGCGCGGGGGCGGGGGAACTCGCTTCTCGTGACGACCTGCCCGGAAAGCACTGGTGGTTTCGGGAGGATGAAATCGCCGCATTGGCCAAGGCCAAGATCGAAGCGGATTGGAACAAGGTTCCAAAGCCCAAACGGAAGAAGACCGAAAAGGAACTGGCTAGGGCGATCGGCGCTCGCCTACCCGAACCGATCGCAAGGCCGTATGGCCCGATGGCCAAGCACGCCGAGCGCCTGACACTGCCCCGCGATGAGAGTATCCCCAAGGGGCAGCGATGAGGACTAATGGGGCTGCTTGCAGGATTCCAAAGTCTGTATTGTTATGCTAATACACCTTACATGGGCGGCTACGGTTCAGGACAGCGTTACGGCAGGCCAACTGCCGATGAATCCCGGCGCATCGATCTGGCGTGGATGATCCGCAAAGGGCTTGCCCTTCCCGGCGCGATCCGGGGCGGCACGCTGAGCTGGTCGCGCGGCGATGAACCGGCGGGGCGCATCGGCTACACCTCCGACATGTTCGATCCCGAGCACGCGGCGCTGGTGCTGCAATACTCAATCACTGAAGGCAGTGAAACGCGCGACTACACCCAGCGCATCCGGCTTAGCTACACCGTGCCTCATTATGGCGGCAAACGCTGGTGGATGCATTGCCCCGTCAACGGGCAGCGCGTCGGCAAGCTCTACATGCCGCCCGGTGCCGAGGCCTTCGCCAGCCGCACCGCATGGCGCTTGGGTTACAAGTCGCAGCGCGTGACGCCCCGCGATGCCGCCTTCGAGCGACTATACCGGCTCCAGAAGAAGCTGGGGTGCCCGCAAGGCTGGGAAATGCCGATCCGCCGCCCCAAGGGGATGCATCGCCGCACCTATGAGCGGCTAGAGGATGAATACTGGTATCTGGACGGCTTATGCGCGGCGGAAATGATGAAGGTGATTGGGCTTCTGCGAGGCCCGGTCTGAGGATAATTTTCGGGGCACATCGCACGGCTGGGGGCACTTTTGGGGGCACTTTCCAGACCGAATCGAAAACAATCTAAGTAAATCAAGTGTCTAATGTCAAAATGCGAGTGTTGTAAGCGCACCAGCTACCCATTCCCCGACATTTCTGGACATCTGCGGGAGAGCGCCCGAACCGGGTGCGACCTGGCGGGCGGGCCGCACCCCCGGGTCGCCGCCGCGGAACAAAGTTGCGCGTGCGGGCTTTTAGAAGGGCGCTCGCGCCGCCGCCCCGTGTTTCCCGCGAACCGAGAGTCTTCCTTTCCATGTCCTTCCGCCTCGCGACCCTCGGAGCGCTCCTGATCCTTTGCGGGTGCGGCGACCGGACGGAGCAGAAGAGCCCGCCCGCGGTTCCGGTCGAGACGGTGACGATCACTCCGCGGGAGGTCCCGAACGTGGTCGAACTGCCCGGTCGGGTCGAGCCGGTGCGCGAGGCCGAGGTGCGCGCGCGGGTCAACGGCATCGTCGAGAAGCGGCTCTACGAGGAGGGCACTTTCGTGAGCGCCGGCCAGCCGCTGTTCCGCATCGACCCGCGTGAAAAGCAGGCGGCGCTCTCGCAGGCCGAGGCGAGCCTCAACCGCGCAGAAGCGACGCTTGCCAATGCCTCGGCGGTGGTCGAGCGCTACCGACCGCTGGTGGCGGAAAATGCGGTCAGCCGGCAGGAGTTCGACGCGGCCGTCGCCGCCGAGCGCGAGGCGAAGGCGAACGTCTCGCAGATGCGTGCAAGCCTCGAGGCGGCGCAGCTGCAATTGAGCTACACCACGGTGCGCTCGCCGATCGCGGGCCGCGCCAGTTCGGCCGAGGTGACCGAGGGCGCGCTGGTCTCGCAGGCCGAAGGCACGCTGATGACGCGGGTCCAGCAGATCAGCCCGATCTACGTCCGCTTCGCGCAGAGCGTGACCCAGCTGCAGGACATCCGCGACGCGATCGCCGCCGGCCAGATCGACCTTGGCGAGAACGACCTCGTCGAGGTGCGCCTGACCTTTCCCAACGGCAGCGAATACCCGATTCCCGGCTATGTCGACTTCCTCGACTACTCGGTCGACCGGCAGACCGGCACCGTCGCGGTGCGCGCCGAGTTTCCCAATCCCGACCGGCAGCTGCTTCCCGGCGAGTTCGTCCGGGCCACCTTCTATGTCGGCAAGCGCAAGAACGGGATCACCGTGCCCCAGCGGGCGGTCAAGATGACCGAGCGCGGCGGCACCGTCTTCGTCGTCGGGCGCGACGACAAGGTGCAACTGCGCCCGGTGACGCTCGGCAACATGATCGACGGGCGGTGGATCGTCACCGACGGGCTCAGCCCGGGCGACGTGGTGGTGACCAGCAACCTCCAGAAGATGCGGCCCGGCGTCGCCGTCGCGCGCGCCGAGGGGGGCAAGCCGGGCGGAGAAGCGGGCGCACGGACCCAGCAGGCGGCCACGAGCAGCGCACCGGGGCGCTGACGCGATGTCGCGCTTCTTCATCGAACGGCCGATCTTCGCCTGGGTGATCGCGATCGGCATCCTGCTTGCCGGGATCATCGCGCTGCGCGCCCTGCCGGTCGAACAATATCCCTCGGTCGCGCCGCCCTCCCTGGCGATCAGCGTGGTCTATCCCGGCGCCGATGCCGAGACGCTCGAGCAGAATGTCACCCAGGTCATCGAGCAGCAATTGAACGGGGTCGACGGCCTGCTCTACGTCTCGTCCTCGAGCCAGTCGAACGGCACGGCGCAGATCACCATCACCTTCGAATCCGGCACCAATATCGACATCGCCCAGACCGAGGTGCAGAACCGGTTGAGCACGGTGCAGGCGCGCCTGCCGGAGGACGTGCGGCGCCAGGGCATCGTGGTGCGCCAGGCCAATGCCGGCTTCCTCGAGATCGTCGCCCTGACCTCGCGCAGCGGCGAGCTCAATTCGACCGACCTCGGCAACATCGCCGCCACCCAGGTGATCGACGAGCTGCGGCGTGTGCCGGGGGTGGGCGACGTGCGACTGTTCGGTTCCGAATACGCGATGCGCATCTGGCTCGATCCGGCGCGGCTCGCGAGCTTCTCGCTCTCGCCCAACCAGGTGATCGCCGCAGTCCGCGCGCAGAACAGCCAGACCGCGGGCGGATCGCTCGGCGCGCTGCCCAACACCAAGGGGCAGGAGATCACCGCCACGATCGTCCCCGGCGGACGGCTGACCACGCCCGAGGAGTTCCGCGAGATCATCCTCAGGGCCGACACGGGCGGGGCCACGGTGCGGCTCGGCGATGTCGCGCGGGTCGAACTGGGGGCGCAGAACTACACGACCTCGACCACGCTCAACGGGCGCCCGATGGCGGGCATGGCGATCCAGCTCGCAACCGGCGCCAATGCGCTGGCGACCGATGCCGGGGTGCGCGAGCGGATGGAGCAGCTTGGCCCCGGCCTGCCGCGCGACGTGTCTTGGGCGATCCCCTACAACACCACGCCCTTCGTGCGGATTTCGGTGGAAGAGGTGGTCAAGACGCTCGTCGAGGCGATGATCCTCGTCTTCCTCGTCATGTTCCTGTTCCTGCAGAAGTGGCGCGCCACGCTGATCCCGGCGCTGGTGGTGCCGATCGCGCTCGCCGGGGCGTGCCTCGGGCTGTGGCTGTTCGGCTTCTCGATCAACGTGCTCACCCTGTTCGGGATGGTGCTCGCGATCGGCATTCTCGTCGACGACGCGATCGTGGTGATCGAGAACGTCGAGCGCATCATGCGCGAGGAGGGGCTGGCGGCGAAAGAGGCCACGCGGATCGCGATGGACCAGATCACCGGTGCGATCGTCGGCATCACGCTGGTGCTGATTGCGGTGTTCCTGCCGATGGCCTTCTTCCCCGGCTCGGTCGGCGCCATCTACCGGCAATTCTCGGTGACGCTGTCGATCTCGATCGCCTTCTCGGCCTTCCTCGCGCTGTCGCTGACCCCGGCGCTGTGCGCCAGCTTTCTCAAGACCGAGGAGGAGGAGCGCGCGCAGCGCGACGCGCTCGAAAAGCGCCGGCAGTCCGGCGGCGTGACCGGCTGGGCAGCGCGCGCCATGGGCGCGGTGCGCGGCGGCCTCGACCGCTTCAATGCCTGGTTCGAGCGGATGACGAAAGGCTATGCCCGCATCAACGACACGATCCTGTCGCACGCCGTGCGCGGGCTCGCCGTGTTCGCGGTGCTGGTGGGGCTGGCGGTGCTGCTGTTCATGCGACTGCCGAGCGCCTTCCTGCCGACCGAGGACCAGGGCTATCTCATCACCGCCATCCAGGCGCCGCCGGGCGCCACGCAGGAGCGCGCCAACGAGGCGATCGACCCGATCGTCGATTACTGGATGAACCAGAAGGTGGTGAAGAATGTGGTCGCGATCCGCGGTTTCAGCTTCTACGGCAACGGCCAGAACGCCGCGACCATCTTCACCCCGCTGACCGACTGGAGCGAGCGGACCGGGGAGGGCGAATCCGCCTCCGCGATCCTCGGCAAGGCGATGGGCCGTTTCAGCCAGATCGACAGCGCGCAGGCCTTCGTCATCCAGCCGCCGGCGATCCGCGAGCTGGGCAATGCCAGCGGCTTCTCGATGAAGCTCGAGGACCGCGGCGGGGTGGGCCGCGAGGTGCTGACCCAGGCCCGCGACCAGATGCTCGGCCTTGCTGCGCAGAGCGACGTGATCGGCGAGGTGCGCCCCGAGGACCAGCCGCCTGTCCCGCAGCTCGACGTGAAGATCGACCGGGTGATGGCGACCGCGCTGGGCCTGTCGATCACCGACGTCAATGCCGCCCTCTCGACCGTGTTCGGATCGGCCTACATCAACGATTTCAACCGGCAGGGACGGGTGCTGCAGGTGCTCGCGCAGGCCGATGCGCCCTTCCGCATGACGCCTGAGGACGTGCTGGCGCTGCGGGTGCCCAATGCCAGGGGCGATCTCGTCCCCTTCAGCGCCTTTGCCAGCGTCAAGTGGAGCGCCGCCCCGCCGAGCCTTGCGCGCTACAACGGCTATCCCGCGATGACCCTGTCGGGAAGCGCCGCACCGGGGCAGAGCTCGGGTGCCGCGCTCGCCGAGCTCGAGCGGCTCGCGAAGAAACTGCCCCAGGGCATCGGCTTCGAATGGACCGGCATTTCCTATCAAGAAAAGCAGTCGAGCGGGCAGATCGGATTGCTGCTGGGCCTCAGCTTCGTGGTCGTGTTCCTTGTCCTCGCGGCGCTCTACGAAAGCTGGGCAGTGCCGCTCGCGGTGCTGCTGATCGTTCCGCTCGGCGTGCTCGGCGCCGTGCTGCTGTCGATGCTGCGCGGGCTGTCCGCCGATGTCTATTTCAACGTCGGGCTGATCACGATCATCGGGCTGGCCGCCAAGAACGCGATTCTCGTCGTCGAGTTCGCGATCGAGGAGGAGGAACAGGGCAAGACCCCGTTGGAGGCCGTTAAGGAGGGCGCCCGACTCCGCCTGCGACCGATCATCATGACCTCGCTGGCCTTCATCCTCGGGATGGTGCCGCTGGTGATCGCCAGCGGTGCGGGCGCGGCGAGCCGCATCGCGGTCGGTACCGGGGTGATGGGCGGCATGATCACCGCGACCGCGATCGGGATCTTTGCGATCCCGCTTCTCTACCTGCTGGTGCGCAAATACGTGAGCCGGCGCCAGCCTTCGGCGGCGGGCACGATGGACAGCAGCCCGACCGATGCGGATGCAGGGGAGCGGGAGGAATGATGCCGCGCGTCCGCCTTTTTCGCCTCGCGCCGCTGCCGCTTGCCGCCGCGCTCGCCGGCTGCGTCAATCTCGCGCCGCCCGACACGCGCCCGGCCGCGCCGGTCAGCGCCGCCTACAATCCCGCGTTGCGGCCCGGCGGCGAAGTGGAGGCGGCGCAGCTGTCCTATCGCGATTTTTTCGTCGATCCGCGGCTTGAGGGGCTGATCGCCGAAGCGCTCGCCAACAACCGGGATCTGGTGGCGGCGACGGCGCGGATCGAGCAGGCGCGCGCGCAGTACCGCATCCAGGCGAGCCAGCGTTTGCCGACCATCGCCGCTTCCGCGAGCGCGACGCGCAGCCGCTTTCCCGCCGGTGCGGCCGGGATCGGTGCAGGCACGGGGGCAGGGACGGGCGGCACGCCGACAACGGGCAATGCGGGCGGCGCGGGCGGGGCAATCACCACCGAACAGTTCCAGGTCGGCCTCGGGGTCAGCGCCTTCGAGCTCGATTTCTGGGGGCGCATCGCCAATCTGTCCGCTGCGGCGCGGGCGCGCTATCTCGCCACGATTGCCGCGCAGCGCGCCTTCACGCTTTCGCTGATCGCCGAGGTTGCCACGACCTATTACGCCATCGTCGAGAGCGAGCAGCAGGTCGCGCTGGCCGAGGCCACTGCGCGCACCCGGCGCGAGGGCCTCGTTCTCGCCAAGAAGCGGCTCGATGCCGGGGTGGACAGTGCGCTGCCCTATTACCAGGCCGAAACCCTGCTGACCCAGGCCGAACAGCAGCTTGCCACGCAGGAACTCGCGGCGGCGCAATTGGAGAACCGGCTGCAGGTGCTGGTCGGGGGCACCGTCCCGCCCGACCTGCCGCGCGCGATGTCGCTGGAGGAGCAGGACAACGGCCTGCGCCTCGCCGCGGGCCTGTCCTCCGACCTGTTGCTGCGGCGGCCCGATATCGTCCAGGCCGAGGAGAGCCTCACCGCGGCGCGCGCCAATATCGGCGCGGCGCGGGCGGCGTTCTTCCCCTCGATCTCGCTCACGGGTCGCGGCGGGCTGACCTCGCGGAGCCTTTCCGGGCTCTTCGACACGGGCAACTTCTTCTATTCGGCGGGCCCGTCGATCGACCTGCCGATCTTCGACTGGGGGCGCCGCAGGGGCCAGCTCGACCTCGCCCGCGCGCAGGAGACCGAGCAGGTCGCCAATTACCAGAAGGCCATCCAGACCGCGTTTCGCGAAGTCTCCGATGCGCTCGCGGGGCGCGAATACATCGCCCGGCAGCTCGCCGTGCAGCAACAGGCTGTGCGCGCGCAGGAGGACACCGCGCGGATCGCCCGGCTGCGCTACCGCGAAGGCGTGATCGACTACCTCCAGGTGCTGGACGCCGAGCGCAACCTGTTCGTCGCGCGCCAGCAATTGCTGACCACCCGCCGCGCCTACCTGCAGAACCAGGCGAACCTGTTCGTCGCGCTGGGCGGCGGGCTGCCCCCCGAAGAATGACGGTTCCCCGTTCGTCGATAACATCCGGCGCTTCGTCGGCTGCGGCGCCCGGCGGCCCGGAAGGCATTGCTAGGCTCGGGGAATCGGAAGGCGATTGAACCGTTTCGTGCGGGAGGTGCCCTGCCAAGGGTTTGACCATCCAGCAAACAGGCGGCAACATCGGCTTCATCGCACAGCCAGCGCCGGCAGCCTTCGGACCTCGCCGAAGCGGACGGGTCGGCCGGGTCGGGGAGAATTCACGTGGACAGAAGGCACTTCTTGGCGCTCAGCACCCTTTTCACAGGTGCTGCGCTGTCGCCCGCGATGTTCGGCAAGGCGATCGCCGCCGAGCAGTTGCAGGACCGGATCGACGTCGCGGTCAAGCGGCGCTTCGCCGATGCCGCGCTGTCCGCGGCGACCGCGGCCGGCGCAAGCTATTGCGACGTGCGCGTCGGGCGGTACCTGCGCCAGTTCGTGATCACCCGCGAACGCAATGTCGAGAACATCGTCAACACCGAGAGCACCGGCACCGGGGTGCGCGTGATCGCCGATGGGGCGTGGGGCTTCGCCGCCACCCAGGACATGACGGAGGACGCGGTGGCCGAAGCCGCGCGCCAGGCCACCGCGATCGCGAAGGCCAACGCCCGCACCCAGACCGCCAAGGTGCAGCTCGCACCGACCCCCGGCGTGGGCGAGGTGAGCTGGCGCACGCCGATCAAGAAGAACGCCATGGAAGTGCCGATCGCCGACAAGGTCGACCTGCTGATGGCGGTCAACGAGGCGGCGCTCGGCGCGGGCGCGAACTTCGTCAACTCGCTGCTGTTCCTCGTCAACGAGCAGAAATACTTCGCCTCGACCGACGGGTCCTACATCGATCAGGACATCCACCGCATCTGGGCGCCGCTGACGGTCACCGCGATCGACAAGACCACCGGCAAGTTCCGCTCGCGCGATGGTCTCTCCGCGCCGATGGGGTTGGGCTGGGAATACATGGACGGGCGGCCCGAGGACAAGTTCGTGCTGTCGAACGGGCTCACCACCTACGGCAATTCCTACGACATGAAGGAAGACGCGATCGCCGCGGCGCAGGATGCCCAGGCGAAGCTCAAGGCGCCTTCGGTGAAGCCGGGCAAGTACGATCTCGTGCTCGACCCGAACCACCTCGGTCTGACGATCCACGAAAGCGTCGGCCACCCGCTCGAGCTCGACCGCGTGCTCGGCTACGAGGCCAACTATGCCGGGACCAGCTTCGCCACGCTCGACAAGCGCGAGGAAGGCTTCAAGTACGGCAGCGAGATCGTCAACATCTTCGCCGACAAGGTCCAGCCCGGTTCGCTCGGCGCGGTCGGCTATGACGACGAGGGCGTCAAGACCAAGCGCTGGGACCTCATCAAGGACGGCATCCTGGTCGATTACCAGACCATCCGCGACCAGGCGCACATCCTCGGCAAGAACGAGAGCGACGGCTGCTGCTATGCCGACAGCTGGTCTTCCGTGCAGTTCCAGCGCATGGCCAATGTCAGCCTCGCGCCCGGCAAGGCCAAGCTGAGCCCCGCCGACATGATCGCCGGGGTCGACAACGGCATCTACATCTCGGGTCGCGGCTCCTTCTCGATCGACCAGCAGCGCTACAACGCGCAGTTCGGCGGGACGGTGTTCTACGAGATCAAGAACGGCAAGCTGGGGCCGATGATCGAGGACGTCGCCTACCAGATGCGCACCCCCGAATTCTGGGGCGCGTGCTCGGCAATCTGCGATGCGAGCGACTACCGGATGTTCGGTTCCTTCTTCGACGGCAAGGGCCAGCCGAGCCAGATCTCGGCGGTCAGCCACGGGTCCTCGACCTCCCGCTTCGACGGGATCAACGTCATCAACACCGCCCGGTCGCTGGGCTGAGCCGCGCGCAGGAGACACAGACATGAGCATCCTTTCCGAAGCGCAGGCCAAGGCCATCCTCGACAAGGTCGTCGCCCTTTCGACCGCCGACGAAACCAGCGCGCAGCTGACCGGCGGCGTGCAGGGCAACGTCCGTTTCGCGCGCAACGACATCTCCACCTCGGGCATCGTCGATGACGCCGATCTCGCCGTGCAGGTGGCGTTCGGCAAGCGGGTCGGCGTCGCGACCATCAACCAGTTCGACGATGCCTCGCTCGAGCGGGTGGTGCGCCGTGCCGAAGACCTCGCGCGGCTGGCGCCGGAGAACCCGGAATACATGCCGCTGGTCGGCAAGCAGACCTATCGGCCGACCGACACATACAGCGCCTCGACCGCCGCGCTGACCGCCGAGGCGCGCGCCCGGATCGCCCAAGCCTCGATCGACCCGTGCCGCGGGCGCGGGCTTGTCGCCGCGGGCTTCCTCGAGGATGGGCACACCTTCTTCGCCCACGCCAACTCCAACGGCAATTTCGGCTATCAGCAGTCGACCGGCGCGGACTACACCTGCACCGTGCGGACCGAGGACGGCCGCGGCTCGGGCTGGGTGGGCAGCAATGTCCAGGACATCGAGCAGTTCGATGCCGCCAATGATGTCCAGATCGCGATGCGCAAGGCGGCGGCTTCGGTCGACGCGCGGGCGCTCGAGCCGGGCAAGTACACCGTGATTCTCGAACCCGCGGCGGCCGCGGGGCTCGTCAGCTTCATGATGAACTTCTTCGACGCGCGCTCCGCCGACGAGGGCCGCAGCTTCCTGAGCAAGGCGGGTGGCGGCAACAAGATCGGCGAGCAGATCATGGATCCGCGGGTCAACATCTACACCGATCCCTGGCATCCCGAGGTGCCAGTCCTGCCGTGGGACGGCGAGGGCCTGCCGCGCCAGAAGGCGCCGATCATCGAAGGGGGCAAGGTCGCGAACCTCGAATATTCGCGCTACTGGTCGGCCAAGCAGGGCAAGCCGGAAACCGCCGGGTGGGGCAACATCATCATGGAGGGCGGCACCAAGTCGACCGCCGATCTGATCGCCGGCACCGACCGCGGCATCCTGGTGACCCGCACCTGGTACATCCGGCTGGTCGATCCCCAGACCGTGCTGCTCACCGGCCTGACCCGCGACGGCACTTTCTACATCGAGAACGGTCAGCTCAAGTATCCGGTCAAGAACTTCCGCTTCAACGAAAGCCCGGTGATCATGCTCAACAATATCGACGAGCTGGGCCGTGCGGTGCGCGTCAAGGCGGACGAGGGCGGCACCATGCTGCTGCCGCCGATGAAGGTCCGCGACTTCACCTTCACCTCGCTTTCCGACGCGGTGTAACGGCGATACGGCGCGGGCGGGCGATGTGACGGACACGGCCACGACCCGCGCCGGCTTCCTGCGGCTCGTCGCGGGCGGGCTGGCGAGCGCGCTGTTCGCCGCCCCGCTCGCCGCGCAGCGTGCGCGCGGTGCGGGGGCGGAGGCCTATGATTTCTGGTTCACCCGGCTCAAGTACAATTCGGGTGACTGGGACGTCGACCGGCGCATGCCGGCGAACCTCATCACCTCGCTAATCGATTACACCGCGCTGCGCGTCGATCCGCAGGAGCGGGTGCTCGATCTCGCCGATCCGCGGATGCTCTCGGCCCCGTTCTGCTATCTGGCGGGGCACAAGGCGGTCGAGTTCTCCGATGCCGAACGCCGCAATTTCGAACGCTACGTCAGGAACGGCGGGTTCGTGTTCGTGGACGATTGCAACCACGACATCGACGGCCTGTTCGCCAAGTCGTTCGAGGCGCAGATGGGCCGGATCTTCGGCGGCGATGCGCTGGGGAAGCTGGCGAACGATCACCCGATCTACACCAGCTTCTTCACCTTCAAGGGGCCGCCTGCGACCAGCTTCGAACTCAACGGCTGGGGCGACGACATCGTCCACGACTACCTCAAGGGGATCACCATCAACGGCCGGCTCGGGCTGCTCTACAGCAACAAGGACTACGGCTGCGAATGGGACTACGACTGGCGCAACAAGCGTTTCCTGGCGGAGGACAACACCCGGTTCGGGGTGAACATCGTCATGTATGCGCTCAGCAATTGAAGGGTTCGAACGGGTGGCGGAACAGGGTGTGAGCGATGCGGTGGCGGTCGAGCGGCGGATCGCTGTGCTGGGCGACCTCAAGCGCGCGATCGCGACGGCGATCGTCGGGCAGGGCGATGTCGTCGAACAATTGCTGATCGGGCTGCTCGCGGGTGGACACTGCCTGCTCGAAGGGGTGCCGGGGCTCGGCAAGACGCTGCTGGTGCGCACGCTCGGCGAGGCATTGAGGCTCGATTTCCGGCGCGTCCAATTCACCCCCGACCTGATGCCGAGCGACATCCTCGGGACCGAGCTGCTGGAGGAGGACCACGGCACCGGCCACCGCAGCTTCCGCTTCCAGAAGGGGCCGGTGTTCACCAACCTGCTGCTCGCCGACGAATTGAACCGCACGCCGCCCAAGACCCAGGCTGCGCTGCTCGAGGCGATGCAGGAGAAGACCGTCAGCTATGGCGGCCAGACCTACCGCCTGCCGCGCCCCTTTTTCGTGCTGGCGACCCAGAACCCGCTCGAACAGGCGGGGACCTATCCGCTCCCCGAAGCCCAGCTCGATCGCTTCCTGCTGCTGGTGCGGGTCGGCTACCCGAGCGCGGGGGAGGAGCGCGACATCCTCGCGCGCACCACCGGCAGCGCGGGCGAAGATGTTCCGACCGTGATGACAGGCGAGGATGTGCTGGCGCTCCAGGCGCTGGTGCGCGAGGTCTACCTTTCCGACGACCTGCTCGAATGGATCACCACGCTGGTGCGCGCCAGCCGCCCGGGCGATCCGCAGGCGCCGGAGGCTGTCGGCAACTATGTGCGCTGGGGGGCGGGCCCGCGGGCGGGGCAGGCGCTGGTGCTCTGCGCCAAGGCGCGCGCGCTCCTCAACGGGCGCCTCGCCGCAACGCGCGAGGACGTCGCCGCGCTCGCCGCACCGGTGATGCGCCACCGGCTGCTCATGTCCTTCGCCGCCGAGGCCGAGGGCAAGACCGCCGACGATGTGGTCGCCGCGCTGCTCGCGCATTGTCCCGCGCCCTCGGCCTGATCCATGGCGCATGCGCCGCTCACCCTCCCGCCCGAGGTTCGCAGCCGTTTGAAGCGGCTGCGGCTGCGGACGCGCAGCGATCTGGGTTCGGGCGGGTTCGGCATGCACCCGAGCCGCAACAAGGGCGCCGGCCTCGAATTCGCGCAATATCGCGCCTACGAGCCGGGCGACGAGCCGCGCCGCATCGACTGGAAGCTGTTCGCCCGCTCGGACAGGTTCTTCGTGCGCGAGGCCGAGGAGGAAAGCCCCGTCGCGGTGTGGCTGCTGATCGATGGCAGCGCTTCCATGGCGCAGGCGGACCGGGCGCGGCCGGACTATTCGCGGCTCGATGCGGCCCAGCTGCTGGCGCTGTGCACCGCCGAATTGGCGCTGATGCAGGGCGACCGCTTCGGCTGGATTGGCCTGCGCGAAGCCGGCCTGATGGTGGCGGACCCGCGCGGCGGGCGTGCGCAGATCGACCGCCTGCAACTCGATTTCGCCCGGCTCGCGGCCGAGGGCGGCTTTCCCGATGCCGCCACGCTCGCGCCGCTGTGGGAGCGGATCGGCCCGCATGATCTGGTGCTGTTCCTCAGCGACTGCTTCGACGAGCGCGGCATCGCGCTGATCGAACGGCTGGCGAAGGCCGGGCGCGAGGTGCTGTGCGTCCAGCTGCTCACCGTCGAGGAGCGCGACTTTCCCTTCGAGGGCGGCTACCGCTTCCGCGAGCAGGAAAGCGGTGCGGCGCTGATCGGCGACGGCAAGGCGCTGCGCGAGGCCTATCTCGCGCGGTTCGCGGCGGCCCGCGCGGCGCTGGACGAGCGGCTCGACGCGGCGGGCATCCGCCACGTGACCGCGTTTCTCGACGCGCCGGTCGATGCACCGCTGCACGTCTTCTTCGGGCGCGGGGTTCCGCCCGCGTGACCCCGCTGCTGCTCGCCCCGCTCGGCCTTGCCGCGCTCGCGGCGCTGGTCGTGCCGCTCGCCATCCACCTGCGGCGCCGCACCGAGGAGGTGCCGGTGGACTTCGCGGCGCTGCGCTGGCTCGACCCGCTGCCGCGCCCGCGCCGCCGCCTGCGCTTCGACGAGTGGCTGCTACTGGCGCTGCGCCTGCTGCTGGTGGCGGGTCTTGCGCTGCTGCTCGCGCAGCCGGCGGTGCTCGGCTGGGAGAGCGACCGCCCGCAGGTCCTCGTCGCGCCCGGGATCGACGCGGCGGCGGCGCGCGCGGTTGCGGGTCCGGATGCGGAGGTCCGCTGGATCGCCGCGGGCTTTCCCGGCATCGACACCGCCATGCCCGAGGCGCCCGGCGAGGTCTCCAGCCTGATCCGCCAGTTCGATGCCGAGCTGCCAGAGGGCGCGCCGCTCGCCATCCTCGTGCCGCCGGTGCTGGCCGGGGTCGATGCCGCACCCCTGCGCCTGACCCGCAAGGCCACCTGGCGGATCGTCGGCGACGCCGAGCCGATCAGGCCGCCTGCGCCCGCGGTTCCGGCGCTGGCGGTGCGCCATGCCGCGGGGCAGGAGCGGGCGCTGCGCTGGTTCAGGGCCGCGGCCGGAGCCTGGTCCGACGCGCCGCAGTTCGACGCTGCCACCGGTGACGCCTTGCCGCCGCGCAGCCGCGTGCTGGTGTGGCTCACCCCCGGGCGGGTGCCCGCGGCGGTGACCGACTGGGTCAGCGAAGGCGGCACCGCGCTGCTCGGGCCGGAAGCGGAACTCGCCATGCCTGCGGCGAGCACCGCACTGTGGCGCGACGAGGCGGGGCGCACCCTGGTCGAGGGCGGACCGGTCGGGGCGGGGCGGCTGATGCGCTTCACCCACCCGCTGGAACCTGCGGTAATGCCCGAGCTGCTGGCAGGCGATTTCGCCGCCAGCTTGCGTGACCTGCTCGCGCCGCCCGCGCCTCCGCCTGCGCGCGTCGCTGCCACCGCCTTCGCACCTGCTGGCGGCACGCCGCCGTTCCCGCTCCCGCCGCGTCCGCTCTCGGCATGGCTGGCGGTGGTGATCGCGCTGCTGTTCCTCGCCGAGCGGTGGCTTGCGACCCGGCGCGGAAGGTTCGCCGCGTGAGCCGCGAACTGCGCCCCGAAGAATGGCTCGCCCCGGCACGGCGACGCGCCGCGGCGGAGGCGGTGCTGGTGTGGAGCCCGCTGGTGATGGTGCTTGCCGCGCTCGGCTGGACGATCGGCGGCGCAGGTCTCGGGATCGGGGTTGCGGGGGGCGGCGCGGTTGCGCTTGCAGCGGCAGCGCTCCACCGCACCCGCCGCCTCGACCGCGGCTGGCTGGTGCGCCGCCTCGATGCCCGCGATGCGCGCCTCGAGGATAGCGCCGCGCTGCTCTTCGCTGAGGCCGCGCCCGGTGCGCTCGCACGCCTGCAGGCCGAGAGGATCGCCGCGCGGGTCGAAGCCATCGACCCCGCAAGCCTCGCGGATCCGTGGTCGCAGCGCCGCCTTGCGCTCGCCTGGGGCCTCGGCGCGCTCGCCTTGGCGGGAATCATCCTGTGGCAGACGCGCGCGGGCGCCCCGCCGCCGCCCGCTCCGGCGGCACAATCCGCATCCTCGGCGCCCGGCGCGCCGCGGCTCACGGGGCAGCGCGTGCGCATCGTGCCGCCCGCCTATACGGGTCTTCCCGCCCGCTTTTCCGAAAGCCTCGATATCCGCGCGCCGGCGGGATCGCGGATCGAATGGACGCTCGCCTTCGCGCCGCAGCCCGAGACGGCCGCGCTGCAACTGGTCGGAGGGCAACGGGTTGCCTTGGCTCGCGGCGAGGAAGGCTGGACCGCGGCGCTGCGGCTCGCTGCGCCCGCGCTCTACCGCGTCACCGCCGCGGGGATGCGCGAGGATCAGCCCGCTCACCGCCTCGAGCCGGTCGCCGACGCGCCGCCGCAGGTGCGGGTGATCGAGCCCGCCTCGGGCCTTGCCACGATGCGCGACGGGCAGCGCAGCTGGCGCGTCGTCTTCGAGGCCGCCGACGATTACGCGGTCGATCGCCTCGCGCGGCTCACCGTCACCACCGCGATCGGCACGGGTGAGAACGTGCGTTTTGCCGAGCGCAGCCTGACGGTCACGGGCAGCGGCGATTCGCGCCGCCGCCGCTTCGTCGTCGACCTCCCGCTCGCCTCCTATGGTCTCGAACCCGGAAGCGACCTCGTCGCGCAGCTCACCGTTGCCGACACCCGCTCGCCCGATCCCCAAGCAGTGCGCGGACCCGGCGTGATCCTGCGCTGGCCGCTGCCCGAGCCTCCGCAGGCCGAGGGGCTCGACCTGATGGCGAAACAGGCGATGCCGGCCTACTTCCGCAGCCAGCGGCAGGTCATCATCGACACCGAGGCGCTCATCAAGGAGCGCCCGCGGCTGAGCGCGGACGCCCTTCTCGCGCGCTCGGACACGATCGGGGTCGATCAGCGGCTGCTGCGGCTGCGCTACGGCCAGTTCATGGGCATGGAGGCCGAGGAGACGCCCAAACCCCCGCTGCCCACCTCCGACAAGGACGCGCCCAGCCCCGCGCAGGAAGCCGATCACCACGCGGACGACGGCCACGATCACGGTGCGGCTCCCGAAAATCCGGTGTTCGGCGGGCTCGGCAACGTGCTCGCCGATTATGGCCACACCCACGACGAGAGCGAGGCGGCGACGCTGCTCGACCCCCAAACCCGTGCACTGCTGAAGCAGGCGCTCGACGCGATGTGGGATGCCGAGCTCAACCTGCGCACGGGCAAGCCCGAGGCGGCTTTGCCCTTCGAATACAAGGCGCTGGATTTCATCAAGACCATCCAGCAGGCGAGCCGCATCTACCTGCCGCGGGTCGGCACCGAGCAGCCGCCGATCGACATGGCGCGTCGCCTCACCGGGAAGCGCGAGGGGATCGTCGGCGGCGGGGCGCAGCTCACGCCCTTCGTGATTGCGGATGCCGTTCCCGCGACCGCGTGGCGCGCGCTGGCAGGGCCGGAGCGGATCGACCTTGCGGGGCTCGAGGGCTGGGTGCGGAGCAACAGCGCAAGGCTGCGCGATCCGCTGGGCGTGCTCGCCGCGATCGACGCGCTGCGCGCAGCGCCCACCTCGCGCACCCGGCGCGAGCGGCTCCGCGGCCGATTGTGGACCGTGCTGACCCGTCCGCCCGCGCAGGTGCGGCGCCGCAACGACGGCGGGGCGCTCGGCCAGCGCTACCTCGAGGGGCTGACCCGATGAGCACCCCCGAACTTCTCGCTGCCGCGCTGGTCGCCGGAGGCGCGCTGGCGGCGGCGGTGCGGCTGGCGCTGCTGCGGCGGGTCTGGATTTCGGTCCTCCTCGCCGTGCTGGCGCTGGCGAGCGGCGCCCTGCTCTACCTTGCGCTGTTCCCGCCGCTCCTGCCGATCGGCGGCGAGACGCTGGTGGTCGCGACTGCCGAAGCGCCTGCCGGAACGCGCGCGGAGCCGGGCGAGCGGCTGGTCGCGCTCCCCGAGGCGCCGCGCATCGCGGGAGCCGAGCGGGTGCCCGATCTTGCCACCGCGCTGCGTCGCCATGGCGCAGTGCGGCGCATCCGCATCCTCGGGCGCGGGCTCCCTGCGCGCGATCGCGACGTGGCGGCGGGCGTGCCGGTCGACTTCGCGCCCATGAAGCTCCCGCGCGGCCTGGTGCGGCTCGATCCGCCTGCGGATACGCCGGCAGGTGCGGCCTTCACGCTGGCCGGCGCGGCGCAAGGGCTGGCGGGCGGCAGCGCCGAACTGCGCGACCCCGCCGGGCGCCGGGTGGACCGGCGGAGCATCGGGCCGGACGGGGCCTTCACGCTTGGCGGCACTGCGAGGGCGCCGGGCCTTGCCGCCTTCACGCTGCGGCTGCGTGGGCACGACGGCAAGACGGTGTCGGACACGCCCGTGCCGCTGCGCACGCTGCCCGAGCGTCCGCTGCGCGCTCTGCTGGTCGGCGCGCCTTCGCCGGAAGCGAAATACCTGCGCCGCTGGGCGGAGGATGCCGGGATCGATCTCGCGAGCCGCCTCGAGGCGGGCGGCGGGGTGGATCTCGGCGACGGCACGGTGCGGCTCGACGCGGCGTCGCTGCGCAAGGCGGACGTGGTGATCATCGACGACCGCGCACTCGCGGCGCTGGGCGCAGGCGCACGTGCCGTGCTGTCGCGGGCGGTCGCGGGCGGGCTTGGCGTGGTGGTGCGGATGACCGGCCCTGCCACGGCCGGGACCCGCGCGGGCTGGCGCGCGCTCGGCCTGACGCCGGAGGGCGGGAGCGAGACGGCGCCCGTCGCGCTTGCCCCGCTCGCCCCCGATGCCGAGGCGCTGCTGCTCCGCCGCGGGCCGGGTTCCGCCGATGTGCGCGCGGAGGTCAATGCGCTTGATGACCCTGCGCCCGAGCTTGAGCACTGGGTCCTGCGCGGCGGGGCGGCGTTCGTGCCCGCGGTGCGCGATGCCGAGGGCGCTGTGCTGGCAGGCTGGCAGCAGCGCGGGCAGGGCCGCGCTGCGCTGTGGACGGTGCCCGACAGCTTCGCGCTGGTGCTTGCCGGGCAGGGCGAGCGTTATGGGCAGTGGTGGAGCGACACGCTGAGCGCGGTGGCGCGGCCCGCGGACCTGTTCCGCCCCGAACTCCCGCCGCTGGTCGAGGCCGGAGAGCGGGTGACCATCTGCGGGCTCGCCCGGAGAACGCGCGCCGAGGCGTCCGACGGAACGGCAGTCGCGCTCGTCATCGATCCGGCGGCGGGGGCGAAGGGCTGCGCGGCATACTGGCCCCGGCAGAGCGGCATCCACACGCTTGTCCAAACAGGGCCGCAAGGCGAGCGGCGCTTCGCCTTCATGGTCCTGCCGCAGGGCAGCCTGCCGGGGATCGAGGCGCAGCGGACGGGGACAGAGACCCGCCTCTGGGCCGCCCGCCAGGCGGTCACCGGGGCGCCCACACCCCCGGAGCGGCATGGTCCGGCGTGGCCATGGTTCCTCGCTTGGTTGGCGGTTACCGGCGCGCTGTGGTGGGGCGAGCGCCGACTGCGTTCGAAGCCGACCGGCTGAGCGGTGCGACAAGCGCGTTTGACCGGCGAGGCTGCCACGCTATCGTGCCGCGCATGAGCGAGGCCGCCATGGCGCCACTTTCCGTGATCGTCGCCGGGGCAAGCGGCACCATCGGGCGCGCGGTCGTTCGCCAGCTCGTCGCGGACGGCCAGGCGGTCACCGCGCTCGTGCGCCCGGGCTCCAGGGCGGCGGCGCTGCCGGAGCTTGCGGGTGCGCGGGTGGCGGACGTCGCGCTCGGCGACGCACAGGCGCTCGGACGCGCCTTCGCTGCCGGTGCGCCGCAGGTGGCGATTTCCTGCATCGCGTCGCGCAGCGGTGCGCCGCGCGATGCGCAGGCGGTCGATCACGATGCCAATGTCGCCCTGCTCGAAGCGGCGCAGGCGGCGGGGGCGCGGCAGTTCATCCTGCTCTCGGCGATCTGCGTGCAGAAGCCGCGCCTCGCTTTCCAGCACGCCAAGCTCGCCTTCGAGGCGCGGCTTGCGGCGAGCGGCATCGGCTACACCATCATCCGCCCCACCGCCTTCTTCAAGTCGCTGTCGGGGCAGGTGAAGCGGGTCAAGGCGGGCAAGCCGTTCCTGATTTTCGGGGACGGCACACTGACCCGCTGCAAGCCGATCAGCGACGGCGATCTTGCGCGCTTCATCGCCTCCTGCATCGACAATCCCGATACGCTTGGGCGGGTTCTGCCCATCGGCGGCCCCGGCCCGGCGATCTCCTTGCGCGAGCAGGGCGCGATGCTGTTCGAACTGGCGGGCAAGCCGCCTCGCTACACCGCGATTTCGCCTCGGTTGTTCACTTTTGCCGAGCGGGTGCTGGCGCTGGGGGCGGGGGTTTCGCCGTGGTGCGCGGAGAAGGCCGAATATGCGCGGATCGCGCGCTACTACGCGACCGAGAGCATGCTGGTGCTTGATCCCGAAAGCGGTACCTACCGTGCGGACCTCACCCCCGAGTTCGGCAGCGAGACCCTTCGCGATCATTACGCAGCGTTGCTGGCGGAAGCTTAGCCGACGAGAAGCCTGCTGATGAAGCACCTGCGCGAGCCCCCTGCGGGACAATCCCTGCGCGCTAGGCGATTTACAGATATAAAAATATCTTTATATCCGTTCCGCGATGGTGATCGAGGATATCTTCAAGGCGCTTGCCGACCCCACCCGGCTGCGCATCGCGCGGCTGCTGTCGGCAATGGAGCTGGCGGTGGGCGAACTCGCGCAGGTGCTCGGGCAGAGCCAGCCGCGCGTCTCGCGCCATGTCGGCATCCTGTGCGACGCTGGCCTCGCCGAGCGTCGCCGCGAGGGGTCCTGGGTGTTCCTGCGCCAGAGCGAGGCGAGCGGGCCGGTGATCGAGGCGGTGCAGCGCCTCCTCGCGCTGGCGGAGGAGAGCGAGCCCGAATTCGCCGCGCTGTGCGAGGCCGACCGCCGCAAGCTCGCCGCGATCCGAGAGGCGCGCGAGAGCGCCGCTGAACACTATTTCGCCCGCCATGCGAGCGAATGGGACGAGCTGCGCGCACTCCACAGCCCCGATGCCGAGGTCGAGCTGCGCCTCGGCGAGGCGCTCGCCGACGCGCCGCTCGGGGCGCTGCTCGACATCGGCACCGGCACCGGGCGCATGGCCGAGATCTTCGCGGGCGAGGCGGACCGGGTGGTCGCGCTCGACAAGAATCTCGAGATGCTGCGCGTTGCCCGCGCCAAGCTGCAACACCTGCCCGCTGCGCAGATCGAGCTGGTGCAGGGCGATTTCGCCGACCTGCCCTTCGCGCCCGCGAGTTTCGACACCGTGCTGCTCCACCAGGTGCTGCACTTCGCCCCCGATCCCGCCCCGGCGCTGGCCGAGGCGGCGCGGGTGCTGCGGCCCGGCGGGCGCATCGCGATCGTCGATTTCGCCGCGCATGACCGCGAGGAGCTGCGCGACCGCCACCAGCACGCCCGCCTCGGCTTTTCCGACCGCCAGATGGCCGAGCTGCTCCACGCCGCAGGCTTCGCCGCCAGCCCTCCGCTCGCGCTCGCGGGCGGCGAACTGGTGGTGAAGATCTGGCTCGGCAAGCGCCGCGCCGCGGCCCCCTCTCCCCGGACCCCCGCCCTGGAAACGACCCGATGACCCCGACCCTCACTCAGCTCCACGAATACCGCACCGCCACCGACACGCCGCTGTTTTCCGGCTTGCCGGGCGATGTTGCGGTGAGTTTCGAGTTCTTCCCGCCCAAGAGCGAGAAGATGGAGGCGCAGTTGTGGGACGCGGTGACCCAGCTGAAGCCGCTGGCGCCCGCCTTCGTCTCGGTCACCTACGGCGCGGGCGGTTCGACCCGCGAGCGCACCCATGCCACGGTCGCGCGGATCATCGCCGAAGGCCGGTTGCCGGCGGCCGCGCACCTCACCTGCGTCGCGGCGAGCAAGGCGGAAATCCACGAGGTCGCCGAGAAATATTGGGAAGCGGGCGTGCGCCACATCGTCGCGCTGCGCGGCGATGCGGGCGAACCCGGCGCGCCTTTCACCCCGCACCCTGAAGGCTATGCCAGCGCCGCCGAGCTCGTCGCGGGATTGAAGGCGATCGCCCCCTTCGACATCTCGGTCGCCGCCTATCCCGAGACCCACCCCGATGCGACCAGCCCGCAGGACGATATCGACAACCTGAAGCGCAAGCTCGATGCCGGGGCTGCCCGCGCGATCAGCCAGTTCTTCTTCTCGCCCGAAACCTTCTTCCGCTTCCGCGACGCCTGCGCCTCGGCGGGGATCGACGCGCCGATCATCCCCGGCATCCTGCCGGTCACCAATGTCGCGCAGGCGCGCAAGTTCGCGACCGCCTGCGGAGCGGCGATCCCGGCGTGGATGGACGGGCTGTTCGAAGGCCTCGACGAGAAGCCCGCCGCGCGCCAGCTGGTCGCAGCGACCCTCGCCGCCGAACTGTGCCGCCGCCTCTATGCGGGCGGGGTGCGCGATTTCCACTTCTACACCCTGAACCGGCCCGAGCTCGCCTATGCGATCTGCCACATGCTCGGCAAGCGCCCCCAGGTAGCCGGAAACGTGGGAGACGCCGCATGAGCGCCCGTGACCGCCTGCTCGCCGCCGCGCAGAGCCGCGTGCTGATCTTCGACGGCGCCTTCGGGACGCAGATCCAGGAGAGGAAGCTCACCGAGAAGGATTACGCGGGCGACCTCGGCCTTCCCGCCGACCAGAAGGGCAACAACGATATCCTCGCCCTGACCCGGCCCGATATCATCGCCGACATCACCCGCGCCTATCTCGATGCGGGATCGGATGTGGTCTCCACCAACACCTTCTCGGCCAACCGCATCAGCCAGGCGGACTACAAGGCCGAACATCTGGTGCGCGAGATCAATCTCGCCTCGGGGCAGATCGCCCGCGCTCTGGCGGATGAATATGCCGCGAAGGACGGTAAGCCCCGCTTCGTCGCGGGAGCCATCGGCCCGACCAACAAGACCCTCTCGCTCTCGCCCGATGTCGAGGACCCGGGCTTTCGCGAAATCGACTTCGACGAGCTCGTCGACGTCTATCACGAACAGGCCGCCGCGCTGGTCGAAGGGGGCGTGGACTTCGTGCTTGTAGAGACCGTGTTCGATACCCTGAACGCCAAGGCCGGGGTGATGGCGGTCAAGCGGCTGGAGCGCGAACTGGAGCGCGAGGTGCCGGTGATGATCTCGATGACGCTGACCGACCTTTCGGGCCGCAACCTCTCCGGCCATACCGTGGAGGCGTTCTGGTATGCCGTGCGCCACGCCAAGCCGGTGACCATCGGCCTCAATTGCAGCTTCGGCGCGGAGCAGCTGCGCCCGCATGTGAAGGTGCTCTCGCAGATCGCCGACACGCTGCTGATGGTCTATCCCAATGCGGGCCTCCCCAATGAACTGGGGCAGTATGACGAAATGCCCGAGACCACCGCGGGGCTGGTCAAGGATTGGGCCGATCACGGCCAGGTCAACATCCTCGGCGGGTGCTGCGGTTCCTCGCCTGCCCACATCTCCGCGATCGCCGCCGCGGTGAAGGACAGCCGGCCGCGCGCCGTGCCCTCGCCCGAACCGGCGATGCGGCTGGCGGGGCTGGAGGCCTTCATCGCCGCCTAGAACACCTCCCGTCCGTGTCGAGCGAAGCCGAGACACAACCGCGGGGCCTCTCGACACCGGTCGAGGCGAACGGAACTGAGAACCTGAGACAATGACCCAACCCACCTCCTCCCGCTTCATCAATATCGGCGAGCGAACCAACGTCACCGGCTCGGCGGCGTTCAAGAAGCTCATCATGGCGGGCGATTATGCGAGCGCGGTCGAGGTCGCGCGCAGCCAGGTCGAGAACGGCGCGCAGGTGATCGACGTCAACATGGACGAAGGGCTGCTCGATGCGGTCCACGCGATGACGACCTTCCTGAAGCTGATCGCCGCCGAGCCGGACATCGCCCGCGTGCCGGTGATGATCGACAGCTCGAAATGGGAGGTGATCGAGGCGGGGCTGAAATGCGTTTCCGGCAAGCCGATCGTCAATTCGATCAGCATGAAGGAGGGCGAGGAAGCGTTCCTCCATCACGCGCGGCTGTGCATGGATTACGGCGCTGCGGTGGTCGTCATGGCCTTCGACGAGACTGGGCAGGCCGACACGAAGCAGCGCAAGGTCGAAATCTGCAAGCGCGCCTATGACCTTCTCGTCAAGGAGGGCTTTGCGCCTGAGGACATCATCTTCGACCCCAACATCTTCGCGGTCGCCACGGGGATCGAGGAGCACAACAATTACGGCGTCGACTTCATCGAGGCGGTGCGCGAATTGCGCGACCTGTGCCCCCACGCGCATTACTCCGGAGGGCTCTCCAACCTCTCCTTCTCCTTTCGCGGCAACGAGTCGGTGCGCCGCGCGATGCATTCGGTGTTCCTCTACCACGCGATCCCCGCCGGGCTCGACATGGCGATCGTCAATGCGGGGCAACTCGACGTCTACGACCAGATCGACCCGGCCTTGCGCGAAGCCTGCGAGGACGTGATCCTCAACCGCGATGCGGACGCGACCGAGCGGCTGATCACTCTCGCCGAAAGCTTCAAGGGCAAGTCGGTCGCGGATGAAAAGGCCGCCGAGGAGTGGCGCGGCTGGCCGGTCAAGCGGCGGCTCGAACACGCGCTGGTGAAGGGCATCGACGCGCATATCGTCGAGGACACCGAGGAAGCGCGGCAGCAGGCCGACCGGCCCATCGAGGTGATCGAAGGCCCGCTGATGGACGGCATGAACGTGGTCGGCGACCTGTTCGGCAGCGGCAAGATGTTCCTGCCGCAGGTGGTCAAATCCGCCCGCGTGATGAAGAAGGCCGTCGCCCACCTCATCCCCTTCATCGAGGCCGAAAAGGACCTGCTGCCCGAAGAGGATCGCAAGGCCAAGGGCAAGATCATCATGGCGACGGTGAAGGGCGACGTCCACGACATCGGCAAGAACATCGTCGGCGTGGTGCTCCAGTGCAACGGATATGAAGTCATCGACCTTGGCGTGATGGTCCCTTGGCCGACGATCCTCGCCGCCGCCAACGACAACAAGGCGGACATGATCGGCCTCTCGGGCCTCATTACCCCCTCGCTGGACGAGATGGTCACCGTCGCGGAGGAAATGCAGCGCGCCGGCATGACCATGCCGCTGCTGATCGGCGGGGCGACCACGTCGAAGGTCCACACCGCATTGAAGATCGACCCGGCTTACGAGGGCCCGGTGATCCACGTGCTCGACGCGAGCCGCGCGGTCGGGGTGGCCTCCAAGCTGCTCTCGGACACGCAGGCCGAGGACTACGTCGCCGAGGTGGCGGGCGAATATGCCCATGTCCGCGATGCGCGCAGCGGCAAGTCGCCGAGCGTGCTGCTGCCGCTGGAGGAGGCGCGGGCGAATTTCTACGACGCCTTCCTCTCCGACAAGCCCGCCCCGCCCGAACAGCCGGGCCTGCACGTTTTCCCCGACTGGGACTTGGCGCACCTCAGGCAGTTCATCGACTGGACGCCCTTCTTCCGCGCCTGGGAGCTGCACGGCAACTATCCCGCGATCCTCACCGACGAGGTGGTGGGCGAGACCGCGACGCAATTGTTCGCCGATGCCAACGCGATGCTCGACCGGATCATCGCGGAGAAGTGGCTGACGGCACGCGGCGCCTGCGGCCTGTGGCCCTGTGCGCGCGACGGCGACGACGTGACGATCCACCTCGAGGACAAGGAGGAACACGTCCGCATCCCCTTCCTGCGCCAGCAGGTGAAGAAAAGCCGCGACCGCGCCAACATGTGCCTTGCCGACTTCATCGACCCCAATGGCGACTGGATCGGCGGTTTCGCGGTCGGCATCCACGGGATCGAGCCGCACTCCAAGGCCTTCCTCGCCGACAAGGACGATTATTCGGACATCCTGCTCAAGGCGCTGGCCGACCGCTTTGCCGAGGCCTTCGCCGAAGCGCTGCACCAGCACGTGCGCACGACGCTGTGGGGCTATGCGCCGGGCGAGCAGCTCGACAATGCGGCACTCATCAAGGAGGAATATCGCGGCATCCGCCCCGCGCCGGGCTATCCGGCCTGCCCCGATCACTCCTTGAAGCCGATCCTGTTCGACCTGCTCGACGCGCCCACCAACGCCGGGCTGACCCTCACCGAAAGCTTCGCCATGTGGCCGACCGCGGCGGTGAGCGGCTTCTATTTCGGTCACCCGGAATCGCAGTATTTCGGCGTCGCCCGCGTCGGCCGCGACCAGCTCGAGGACTATGCCGCGCGGCGCGGGGTGAGCGTCGAACAGGCCGAGCGGTGGCTCAGGCCGAATCTCGATTGACGCGAGGGTCGGGGCGGGGATGATGCGCCGCGTGACCGCCGCCCCCGCACCCCTCGCTGGCCAGCCCCTGCCGCCCGGCCGCATCGTGCTGCTGGGCGGGCTGGCGTTGATGGTGCTCTACGCGGCGCTGTGGGTCTTCGTCGCCGTCGATCCTGCCCTGCTGGCGCGGCTGTGGTTCCTGCCCGGCGTCGGCGTCATCGGCGCGGTGATCGCCAACACCTCGGGCACCGGCGGGGGCGTGGTCTTCGTGCCCGTGTTCAACGCCTTGCGCGAACTGGGCGTGATGAGCCTCTCGCCTCTGATGGTGGTGGGCGTGTCGATGGGCATCCAGTCCTTCGGCATGACCATGGGCTCCTTGCGCTGGACCGACCGGCTGCTTCACCAGCCCGAACCCGGCCCAATGGAAGCGCGGGTGCGCCCGCGCGACTTCGCGACCGTGGTGCTCGCCGTGCTGGCGCTCTCGCTCCCGGCGATGCTGGCGACCCAGCGGCTCACCGCATTCGACCAGCAGAGCGTGCTCTATGCCTACAAGGCTTTCTCGATCCTGCTGGGCCTTGCCCTGATCCTCGCCACATGGACGGTCAACGCGGCGCGTCCCGAGCGCGGGCACCTGGCGCGCGGCGACCTGCTTGTCCTCCTCGCGCTGGCGGTGCCGGGCGGGGTGCTGACCGCGCTGTTCTCGGTCGGGATGGGCGAGCTGGTCGCGCTCTATCTGTTCATCCGCCACTATCCCGTGCTGCTGTGCACGGGGGCCGCCTGCGTGATCTCGGCGGCGAGCTGCCTTGCCGGCGTGGTGTGGCATATCGGGGCGGGCAC
Source organism: Porphyrobacter sp. (assembly GCA_016125555.1). Taxonomy (GTDB): domain Bacteria; phylum Pseudomonadota; class Alphaproteobacteria; order Sphingomonadales; family Sphingomonadaceae; genus Erythrobacter. The sequence continues at coordinate 128,109 of WGLN01000004.1, read as the reverse complement.
GCTGCAGTGGGAGGTGGTGCTGCTCGCCGCGCCCGCGGCGATGCTGGGGGGCTTCCTCGCACGGCCCGTCGCCCTGTGGCTCGGGGCCAAGCGGCTGAAGACCCTCGACGGCGGCTGGATCGTGCTCTCCGCGCTCTATTTGCTGTGGCTGAACGCGCGCTAGGTGCGTTCGTGTGATTGACGCGATGCAGCAATTCGCGCAAGCGCTGGTGCGTCTTCCGCGCGCGAAGCGATTCTCGCGCGGGCAGACGAGCGGGAGAGCCCTGTGTCCTTCCTGAAGGGCAAAGGCGCCGAAGGAGCAACCGCCCCGGAAACTCTCAGGCCACCGGACCGCTCGGCTGCGTGACACTCTGGAAAGCGTCTCTGGCACAGCGTCAGGGGCCACCGAAGGGGAGGCTGGCCGCCCGCGGCTCGCCGAAGCTCTCAGGTCACCCGACAGAGGGGGCAGTTGAGTGGCAGCGCGCCGGCGCTGTCGGACTGCCGTATTCTGCCGGGGACATCCCAAGTGAGCGACCACGATACCGACGACCAGATCGAAGACCTGCCGCTCGAGGCGCTGCCGCTCGACGCCTGGCACCGCGCGAAGGGGGCGCGGATGGTGCCGTTTGCGGGCTACGAGATGCCCATTCAATATGAGGGCATCGTCGCCGAGCATAACTGGACGCGTGAGAGCGCCGGCCTGTTCGACGTCAGCCACATGGGCCAGCTGCTCCTCTCCGGCCCCGATCTCGACGCCGCGGTCGAAGCGGTGCTGCCGATCGACCTGTCGACGCTCAAGCCCGGGCGGCAACGCTATTCGCTGCTGCTGAACGAGGAGGGCGGCGTGCTCGACGACCTGATGGTCTCGCGGATGGAGGACGGCAGCCTCTATCTCGTCGTCAACGGCGCGACCAAGTGGGACGATATCGGCACGCTGCGCGAGGCCCTGCCGGACGACATCACCCTCAACCACATGGACGAACAGGCGCTGATCGCCCTGCAGGGACCGAAAGCCGCCGACGCGCTCGCCCGCCACGCGCCGGAAGCCGCGGCGCTGACCTTCATGACCTTCGGCACCTTCGCGCTCGCGGGCCACAAGGTGCAGATCGCGCGGGCGGGCTATACCGGCGAGGACGGATTCGAGATCTCGCTTGCCGCCGAGGCCGCGGCCGAGATCGCCGACCTGCTCTGCGGCGAACCCGAGGTGAAGCCGATCGGCCTCGGCGCGCGGGATTCGCTTCGGCTCGAGGCGGGGCTGCCGCTCTACGGTCATGACCTCAGCCCCGAAACCTCGCCCATCGAGGCGGGCCTCATCTTCGGCATCAACAAGCGCCGCCGCGCGGAAGGCGGCTTTCCCGGAGCGACCCGCATCATCCGCGAGATCGCCGAGGGAACCGGGCGCAAGTGGGTCGGCCTGAAAATCGAAGGCCGCCTGCCCGCGCGAGAGGGCGCCGAAGTGTTCAGCGGTTCCGAGAAGGTCGGCATCGTCACCAGCGGGGGCTTCTCGCCCACGCTGCAGGCCCCCATCGCCATGGCCTATGTGAGCGCCGCCAACGCAGCGCCCGGCACCGCGCTCGAGGTCGAGGTGCGGGGCAAACGCCTCGCCGCCACCGTAGCGCCGACACCTTTCGTACCCCACCGCTATTATCGAGGGAGCTGACCCATGCGCTATTTCACCGATGAACATGAATGGATCGACGTCGCCGGCGATGTCGCGACGGTCGGGATCACCGACTACGCGCAGGGGCAATTGGGAGACATCGTCTTCGTCGAACTGCCCGCGGTCGGCACCAAGATCGAGAAGGGCAAGGACGCCGCCGTGGTCGAGAGCGTCAAGGCCGCGTCCGATGTCTACGCCCCGATCACCGGCGAGGTGATCGAAGTGAACGGCGCGCTCGAGGAGGACCCGTCGCTGGTCAACACCGATCCGCAAGGCGAGGGCTGGTTCTTCAAGATGACCATCGCGGACAGTGCCCAGCTCGAAGGGCTGATGGACGAAGCCGCCTACAAGGACTTCGTCGCCTCGCTGTGACCGAAACGCCGCCGCCTCCTGCTGCCAGCCTGATGGTCGCGACCCCGCTCTATGGCGGGGCCGAGGCCGATTACCTGCGTTCGGTGATCGGTCTGGCCAGCGCGGCCGAGCGGCGCGGCGTGGCGGTGCGCTTTGCCTTCCTCAGCGACAACGCGGCGATCGACCGCGCGCGCAACGCGCTGGTGGGGGCCTTCCGCCAGTCCGATGCGACCCACCTGCTGTTCGTCGACGGCGATATCGGTTTCTCCCCCGAGGAGGTGCTGGCACTGCTCGACCTGATGCAGGCCGACGACCGGCTCGCCGTGATCGGCGCACCCTGCCCGAAGCGGCGGATCAACTGGAAGCTCGTGGCCGCGGCTGCCGCCAAGGGGCTGGCGCAGGGCGATCCCGCCGATCTCGAACGCTATGCAGGCGTCTTCGCGCTCGACGCACTCGATCCGTCTGCCGGAGTGCGGATCGACCAGCCGCTCGAACTGGCGCGGATTGGCACGGGGTTGATGCTGGTGCGCCGCGACGTGATCGAGACGCTGTGCGCACGCCACCCCGAACTGCGTTACCTCCCCGACCTGCAGGACCGCGCCGAGGGGCAGGTCGGCGAGCACCTGTTCGCGCTGTTCCAGCCGCTTATCGATCCCGACAGCGGACAGCTCCTTTCAGAGGATTATGCCTTCTGCCGCCGCGTGCGCGATGCGGGCCACCGCATCTGGGCTGCCCCGTGGATGCGTACCTCGCACAAGGGGCCTGCGCGCTTTGCCGGAACCCTCGTCGCTCTCGCGCAGCTGAGCGCTGCGCCGCCACCCGCCTGACCTTCACCCCAGCCACGGAAAACCTCCCTCCCATGCGCTACCTTCCCCTCACAGACACCGACCGGGCCGCGATGCTCGAGAAAATCGGCGCCGCAAGCGTCGACGACCTGTTCGTCGATGTGCCCGAGGTCGCCCGGCTCGACGGGCCGATCGCGGGCCTGCCGATGCACGCCAGCGAGATGGCGGTCGAACGCCACATGAAGGCGCTTGCGGCGAAGAACCTCGTTGCGGGCGATGTGCCGTTCTTCCTCGGGGCAGGCGCCTATCGCCACCATGTCCCAGCGAGCGTCGACACGATCATCCAGCGCGGCGAGTTCCTGACCGCCTACACGCCCTACCAGCCGGAAATCGCGCAGGGCACGCTGCAGATGCTGTTCGAGTTCCAGACCCAGGTTGCGCGGCTCTATGGCTGCGCGGTGGCCAATGCCTCGCTCTATGACGGCTCGACCGCGTGCTGGGAGGCGGTGGCGATGGCGACCCGCGTCACCCGCAGGAAGCGCGCGGTGCTCTCGGGCGCGCTCCACCCGCACTATGCGCAGGTGGTCAAGACCATGGCGCACTTCACCGGCGATGAGATCGCCGACGCGCAGCCCGCCATCCAGCCAGAGCCGGACCTTGAAGGCCTGATCGCCCGCATCGACGAGGACACCGCCTGCGTGGTGGTGCAATATCCCGACATCCTCGGCCGCATCAGCGACCTTACCCCGGTGGCCGAGGCCGCCCACGCCAAGGGCGCTCTGCTGGTGGTGGTGAACACCGAACCTGTGGCGCTGGGCGCGATCCGCTCGCCGGGCGAGATGGGCGCGGACATCGTTGTGGGCGAGGGGCAGTCGCTGGGCGTCGGCCTGCAATTCGGCGGGCCCTACCTCGGCCTCTTCGCGGTGCGCGATCCCAAGCACGTGCGCCAGATGCCGGGGCGGCTCTGCGGCGAGACGGTCGATGCCGAAGGCAAGCGCGGCTTCGTGCTCACCCTCTCGACCCGCGAACAGCACATCCGCCGCGAGAAGGCGACCAGCAACATCTGCACCAATTCGGGCCTCTGCGCGCTGGCCTTCAGCGTGCACATGACCCTGCTCGGCGAGCGGGGCCTGCGCGAACTCGCCGCCGAGAACCACCGCCTCGCCTGCCGCGCCGCCGACCGGCTGGCGCAGGTGCCGGGTGTCGAGGTGCTCAACAACGCCTTCTTCAACGAGTTCACGCTGATGCTCGGCGGCAAGCCGGCGCGCCAGATCGTGCGCGACCTGGCCGAGCGCGGCGTGCTCGGCGGGGTTTCGCTCGGGCGGCTCTACCCGGGTGTCGCGGCGCTCGAACACGCTCTGCTCGTCGCCGTGACCGAGACCACCACCGAGGAAGACATCGACGTGCTCGCCCGCGAGCTTGAAGCCAGCATCAAGGAGTCCGCCTGATGAACGCGCCCAACACCTCCGGCTGGAAGCCCGAGATGACCCCCGCCGACGGGATGCACAACGGTCCCGCCACCACCACCGGCAACCGCGCGCTGATGCTGGAAGAGCCGCTGCTGTTCGAAATCGGCCGCGCGGACGTCACCGGCGTGGACCTGCCCGCGGTGGACGCCGATGCGCCGACCCGCCTCGGCGGCCTTGCGCGCGACGAAGCCATCGGCCTCGTCGGGTTGACCGAGCCCGAGACGGTGCGCCACTACACCCGCCTCAGCCGCCAGAACTACGGCATCGACCTCGGTTTCTTCCCCTTGGGTTCGTGCACCATGAAGCACAACCCGCGCTTGAACGAGAAGATCGCGCGCCTGCCGGGCTTCGCCGACATTCACCCGCTCGCGCCCCAGAACGCGGTGCAGGGCGCGCTCGAGGTGATCCACCAGCTCGGCGAATGGCTGTGCAAGCTGACGGGCATGCCCGCCGTCGCCATGAGCCCCAAGGCGGGCGCGCATGGCGAGCTGTGCGGCATTCTCGCGATCCGCGCCGCGCACGAGGCGCGCGGGGACGCGCGCGAAGTGGTGCTGGTGCCCGAGAGCGCCCACGGCACCAACCCCGCCACCGCCGCCTTCGCCAATTACCGGGTCGAGGACATTCCCGCGACGCCCGAAGGTCGCGTGGACGTGGCGGCATTGAAGGCGCGGCTCGGGCCGGACGTGGCGGCGGTGATGATCACCAACCCCAACACCTGCGGGTTGTTCGAGAAGGACTTCCGCGAAATCGCCGATGCGGTCCACGCGGCGGGCGGTTATGTCTATTGCGACGGGGCCAACTTCAACGCCATCGTCGGCAAGGTGCGCCCGGGCGACCTCGGCGTCGATGCGATGCACATCAATCTCCACAAGACCTTCTCCACCCCGCATGGCGGCGGCGGGCCGGGTTCGGGGCCGGTGGTTCTGTCCGAGGCGCTCGCCCCCTTTGCCCCGCTGCCCTTCGTGCGCAAGGACGATGGCGGCACCTTCTACCTCGTCGAGGAGGAGGACCGCGAGGAGCGCGGGCCTTCGTTCGGCCGCATGACCGCCTTCCACGGCCAGATGGGGATGTTCACCCGCGCGCTGACCTATATGCTCAGCCACGGCGCGGATGGATTGAAGCAGGTGGCCGAGGACGCGGTGCTCAACGCCAATTACATCCTGCGCAGCATGGAGGACATTCTCCACGCCCCCTTCGCCGCAAGCGGCCCGTGCATGCACGAGGCGCTGTTCGGCGACAAGGACTTCACCGAGGGTCTGACGACGCTCGACGTCGCCAAGGGCCTGATCGACGAGGGCTACCACCCGATGACGGTCTATTTCCCGCTGGTCGTCCACGGCGCGATGCTGGTCGAGCCGACCGAGACCGAGAGCAAGGCGGCGATCGACCAGTTCATCACCGCCTTACGCGCGGTGGTGGAACGCGCGCTGGCGGGCGACGAGGGGCTGAAGCAGGCGCCCTACTACGCTCCGCGTCGCCGGCTCGACGAAACCGCCGCGGCGAGAAAGCCCAAGCTGACCTTCGAGGCGTAATCAGGCGTCGGTCGAGGAGGAGGCGGGCTGCGGCTCGGCCTCCTCCGCCTCCCCGTCGTCCTCCACCACCAGGCGGATCTGGCCGAGGTTGAGGATCGCGACGTAGAAGCCGATCACCGCAAGGCTGCTCGATCCCAGCAGCGCGAAGGCCGCGCCCTTGGCGCCGTTCCACTGGATCGCGGTGTCGAGCAGCACCAGCGCCAGCACCGTCGGCACCGCGCGCACCACGAAGGCGATGTGGGCCTTGCCCGCCGAGACGAGCAGGGATTCGAGGCTTGCGCCCACCAGCTCGACCGCGCCGGCAATGGCGAGGATGACCATCGCCCAATAGAACGCCCCGAACTCCGGTCCGGCGATGAATTCGAGCCCGACCCGCCCGAACACGAGTGCCGTGGCGACCGCGATCACCCCGCCCACCGCGGCGATGTTCGCCATGCGCCGGGCGATGTCGAGCGCGTTCTCGCGCGCGTGGACGAGTTCGGGCAGGATCGCCTTGGAGACCGTCTGCGCGAGGCTGACCAGCGCCTGGCCGAGCTGGCTCGCGACCCGGAAGCCGCCTGCCAGCGCCGCGCCGCCGAAGGTGCCGACCAGCAGGATCATCACCTGCTTGCCCGCCACCGAAAGGCTGCCCGAAAGATTGGTCGAGACCACGAAGCGCCATGCGCCCTTGTCGCGCGCGGGGATGGCCTTGAGGCTGACCGAGGAAAGGCTGACCGGCTGCACCCGGCTCGCCACCACCCACAGCGCGATGGCGACCGCCACCTCCGAGGCGGCATAGGCGAGGATGAAGCCGGTCACCGTGGGCATGAGGAAGAATGCCAACCCGGCGCCGAGCGCCCGGATCACCGGCTGCACCGCCTCGGCCGCCGCCGCGCTGGCGTAGCGGAAATGGAGGCGCAGGATGCCGGTCGGCGTGGTGCGGATCGCCGCAAGGCTCACCGCGCAGTAGAAGAAGGCGAGCCCGAGCAATTCGCGCGGGACCTTGAGCCAGTAGGGCGCGCTCAGGATCACGGCCCCGGCGATGGCGATGCCGAGCGCTGCCGAGACGATGTCGAGCGCGACCGCAAAGCCGGTCGCCTCGCGCGCCTTGTCCGGATCGATACTGCCCCCGTCGCCATTCGCGCCCCAGCGGACGATGAACTGCCAGGTCTGGAAATTGGCGAGCCCGGTGATCGCCTGGCCCAATGCCACGATCAGCGCGAAATGACCGAAGCCCACCGTGCCCAGTGCGCGGGTGGCGAGCGCGAGATAGACGAGGCTCAGCAGCGCGTTGACGCCGCGTCCGCCCAGCAGCCAGCCCATGTTGGAGAACAGGCGCTTCATCCCTTGTCCCGCGCGCGGGCCGGCCGCGTCAGGCCGCCCCCGTGCGGTCGCCTTCGCGGCGCTTCAGGATTTTCTCGGTCACCGCGAAGGTGCGCTCGTTGTCGACGTCGATGGCGAAATGCCCGTCGGACAGCACCACCGGCACCAGCTTGAAGCCGAAGCGCCGCGAGATCTGCGCGAACAGCTTCTCCTTCGCGCCCCAGCCCATCCGGAAGCGGATCAGGTTGAGGAGCCCGAAGGCCTTGATGATGCGGCGCGGATATTTGATGAACTGTCCGCCCTCGCGCATCACTTCGGCTGCCGAGAGCGCCGCGGCGCTGCCGAGCCAGTAGGTGTTGCAGTTCGAATAGCCGCCGTCCCTGAACTCGTAGAACCGCTTCTGCCCTTCCGGATCGGCGGCCTGCACGTCCTCGCGCCGCGCCAGCGCCGCCGCGCCGCCGGCCTGTTCGGCAAGGCATTTCGCGACGAATTCGGAGTAGCCTTCGGGCGTGACGAGGCAGTTGTCGGCGGTGGTGATGAGCAGCGGGAAATCCGCGCCTTCGGCCCCGGCGAACACCGAATCGACGATGTTGAAGCGGCCCTCGATCATCGTCAGCCGACCTTCCTCGATCAGCTTCGCGATCGTGGGCAGGCGCGCAATCTCGCCCTCGTCATGCGCCACCACGCGGATCGCGCCCACTTCCGGGCAGGCGGCAACCTGCGCCACCACCCGCTCGATCATCGGCACGCCGTTGACCGGCACCACCGCCTTCTGCGCCACGCCCGCGCGCGCGGCGAGCGGATCGAGCACGCCCGAACGCTTGCCCGCCATCACCAGCGCGGTCGCCTTGATCTCGTTCACCATAGCGCGCGGCCCTTAGCCGCTTGCGGGGGCAAATGCCAAGCGCGGATGGATGGCCTTGTGCGCGGCGCGCGGCGGGGCGATGGAGCGGGGATGCGCATCATCTTCTCCCGCAAGGGCTTCGACAGCGCGGCGGGCGGCGGGCCGTCGCCGATCGTGGCGGGCCGCCCGGTGAGCCTGCCGATCCCCGACAGCAAGGGCCTCTCGCCGGTCACCTATGGCGACCTCGGGTTGGGCGAGCACGCCGCGAAGGCGAGCCGGGGCAGGCTGGGGGTGGGGGATGCCTGCCACCACGATCCGATGTTCCGCGATTGCGGCACCGCGATCCTCGGCCAGTGCCACGCGGCGCAGGGGCATCTGGTGAAGCAGGGGGTGAGGGAAGGCGACGTCTTCCTCTTCTTCGGCCTGTTCGATGGTGAAGGCGAGGGGCGGCATCACCGCATCTTCGCCTACTTGCAGGTCGAGCAGCGCATCGACCTCGTGACCTGCGACGAGGCGACGCGCGACCATTACCGCGCGCTCGGCCAGCCGCACGCCTTCGGGCTGCACGCCAACAACGACATGCTCTATGTCGGGCGGGGGGGAACGGCGAAGGCTGCGCCTGCCAGCCTGCGCCTCACCGCACCCGGCGAAAGCCCGAGCCGCTGGCGCGTGCCCTCGTGGCTCGCCCGCACCGGCCTCAGCTGCCACGAGGCGCCGTGGCGCTGGGGCGAGGAAGGCCGGCTGACGGCGGTCTCGCGCGGGCAGGAATTCGTTGCGCATGTGGGCGACGACCCGGAGCCGCGCGGGTGGCTCGAGCGGGTCATCGCCGAAATCGAACGCGGCTAGGCCGGGCAGCGGAAGCGCGGGAGCGGGCGGGGCAGGTTCTCGCTGTCGGGCCCGGGCAGCAGCAGCAGCCGTTCGCGCCCCTCCGTTTCGCCGAGTTGCAGGCGCACAGTGTCGGTCCAGCTCTGCCCCTCGCCCTCCATCGCCAGCGTGACGAGCGCATCCGCGCCCTCCGAAGGCTCGACGCCGGTGACGGTGCCGAGGCTCTCGTAATATTCGAGCCGGTCGGGGCCGACTTCCAGCCGGGTTTCGGAAGCGGGCGAGCAGTCGCCGCCTTCGGCATCCCATACGCCCTGAAAGCGCGCGGGGATGGTTCCGGCGAGCGCTGCGGGCGGCCCCGCGCCGTCGCCGATCCCGCCGTCCGGTTCGACCGGGATCGGCGTGTCATCGGGAGCATCGGGGGCAGGCTCGGGCGAACCGCAGGCGGCGAGCGCCAGCAGCGCGGGGGCAAGAAGGATAAGCCGCATATCGTCACCCCATGGTCGGGATGACGAAGGCGTTGGAGCCATCGCCGCCGCCATCGGGCCAGCGCTGGGTCACCTTCTTGTTCTTGGTCCAGAAGCGCAAGCCCTCGACGCCATACTGGTCGATGTCGCCGAAGCCCGAACGCTTCCACCCGCCGAAGCTATGGTAGGCGACCGGCACCGGGATCGGCACGTTGATCCCGACCATCCCGACATTGACCCGCGCGGCGAATTCGCGCGCGGCGTGGCCGTTCCTCGTGAAGATCGCGACACCGTTGCCATACTGGTGCTCGCTCGGAAGCTTCAGCGCGTGCTCGAAGTCGCTCGCGCGCACGATCTGGAGCACGGGGCCGAAGATTTCCTCCTGATAGGACTTCATCTGCGGGGTCACGCGGTCGATCAGGGTCGGTCCGACGAAGAAGCCCTTCTCGTGGCCCTGCAGCGTGAAGCCGCGCCCGTCGACGACGATTTCGGCGCCCTCTTCCTCGGCGGTGGTGATCCAATGCTCGATCCGCGCCTTGTGCTCGGGGGTGACGACCGGGCCGTAATCCGCGTCGGGATCGTTGGAGACGCCGATGCGCAAGGCAGCGATGGACTTGAGCAGTTTCTCCTTGAGGCGCTCGGCGGTTTCCTCGCCCACCGGCACCACCACGGGCAGCGCCATGCAGCGCTCGCCCGCCGAGCCGAAGGCCGCGCCTGTGAGGTCGGTGACGACCTGGTCGAGGTCCGCATCGGGCAGCACGATCCCGTGGTTCTTCGCGCCCCCGAAGGCCTGCACGCGCTTGTTGTTAGCCGTGCCGCGCGAATAGATATATTGCGCTATGTCCGAGCTTCCGACGAAGCTGATCGCGGCGATATCGGGATTGTCGATGATCGCGTCGACCATTTCCTTGTCGCCGTGGACGACCTGCAGCAGCCCCTCGGGCGCGCCGGCCTCCACGAAGAGTTCGGCGAGGCGCACCGGCACGCTCGGGTCACGCTCGGAGGGCTTGAGGATGAAGGCATTGCCCGCCGCACACGCCATGCCGAACATCCACATCGGGATCATCGCCGGGAAGTTGAACGGGGTGATCCCCGCGCCGATGCCGAGCGGCTGGCGCATCGAATAGACATCGATCCCCGGCCCCGCGCCGTGGGTGTATTCGCCCTTCATGATCTGCGGAATGCCGCAGGCATATTCGATCACTTCAAGGCCGCGCTGCACGTCGCCGCGCGCGTCGGGCACGGTCTTGCCGTGCTCGGAGGAGAGCAGTTCGGCGAGGCTTTGCATGTTCGCCTCGACCAGTTCCTTGAAGGCGAACATCACCCGCGCGCGGCGCTGCGGGTTGGTCGCGGCCCAGCCGGGCTGGACGCGTCTTGCGGTCTCGACCGCGCGGGCGAGGAGGGCGGCATCGCCCAGCGCGACCTCGGCCTGCACCTCGCCGGTCGAGGGGTTCCAGATGGAATGCTTGCGGGTCGCGGGCGGCGTGTCGCCGACGATGAAGTGGTCAATCTGACGCAGTGCCTGGGTCATCGGGGGGTGTCTCCTGTCTCTGCCGCCCCAATGCCCCCCGAGCGCCGCCCATGCAAGGGGCGCGGCGCCCCTCAAAAGTGCTCAGCGGTCAGACGGTATCAGGGTGAGGTCGGTCTGGCGCCCGTCGATGAAGCGCACGGTTTCGCCGTCGAAGAAGGCGTTCTCCTCGGTGCGGAAATCGACCCGCTGGCCGCCCCACTCGGGCACGCTTGCATAGGAGGTGAGTTCGATCGACCAGGCGGTGTTCGCCCGGACCGGCCCTTCCCCGCGCGCATCGCCCTGCTGGTTGTCCCAGGCGCCGATCGGCGGCCCCGCGCCGTGCCCGTGCGACCCGATGGGATGGGTGTAGATCGACGGGTCGAGCCCCGCTGCAATCGCCTCGGCGCGGGCGAGGGCGAGCGCCTCGTTGCCCGACCGTCCGACCTTGAAGCGGCTCCTCAGGATGTCCTGCACCCGGTTGGAGTTCGCCAGCCCCGCCTTGAGCCCCGCCGGTGCGGCGCTCTCGCCGGGCTTCAGCACATAGGCGAGGTGCTGCGTATCGGTGTTGAGACGCAGGTAGGTGATGCCGAAATCGGTCCAGAGGAGGTCGCCCGGCTGGATGACCTCGTCGCCTTCGAGCATGCCTTCGGCCCCCTGCCGCTGGATGCCCACCGAGGGGTGGAACCACGGGGTCAGGCCCAATTGCATCAGCCGGTCGCGATACCACCATTGCACCTCTTCGGCCGTGGTGATGCCCGGCGTGATGACGTTCCGCGAAAAGGCCTCGCCGATCACCGCGTGGGCGAGGCGGACGATGCCGGGGTAGAGCGCCATCTCGGCAGGGGTGCGGGTTTCGAGCCAGCGGTTCGCCAACCCCTCGCCGCTCACCACCCGTTCGTGGAGCGCGGGCGGCAGGGCGGACATGAAGCGGTCGTACTGGCTGAGCGTCATTCCGTCGGCGAAGGGCGTGAGGTCGGAGGAATTGATCGCGATTTTCCGCGGGTTGCGCGCCGCGATGAGGTCCGCCACGGCCTGCCACTGGTCGGGCTGTTGTTCGGGGTTCCAGGCGGGCGCGAACAACCCGCCAAGGCCGTATCGGCTGACGGTCAGCCGCTCGACCGGCTTGCCGTTGCCGGGATCGTAAAAGACCAGGATCGTCCGGCGGCGCGCATGCATGCTCTCGGCATCGAGCATGGTGGCAACCACCGGGTCCTCGAAATACTCGCGCGCGACCAGCAGCCACAGGTCGATGCCCTCGGCGCGCATGATCGCGGGGATCACATTGTCGAGCCGGTCGGCGAGGATGCGGTTTTCGGCCGCGGCGCGCTCGCGCAGGCCGAGGATCGGCGGCAAGGCGGGATGCGCGACCTCGGTCTCGCTCATCGCGATTGGCGTCTCGGCCTGTGCCGCGGTCGGCAGCGCCGCGCCTGCGAGCATCGCGAAAAGCGCCGCGCCGACCGTCATTCGCCCCATGTCCCCGTTCCTCCGCCTTGCTCTATCGCCGGTCCCGACCATGCCGCGCCCCGCGCCTTCCGGCAAGCCTCGCGGAACCGGCGCGCCGCCGCGGGATTGAATGGACAAAGCTGCAGAGATTCGAAAAACCTAAGAACAATGCGCCATTTCATTCCCGTGGCGGCCCTTGCGCTGCTCGCCGCCTGTTCTGCCGACAAGCAGCCCCGCGCCGACCGCGACATCGCGGTGGTGGCCGAGCCCGTGCGCCTGCTCGCCGACGAGCAGGTGGTCGAGGCGGTCGGCACCGCCCGCGCCGCCCGCTCGGCGGAGATCTTCCCCGAGGTGTCGGGCCGGGTCGCGGCGGTGCGCTTCTCGCCGGGCGCCTTCGTGCGCGCGGGCGCGGTGCTGGTCGAGCTCGATGCGCGGGCAGAGCGCCTCGCGCTGAAGCTCGCCGAGGTGCGGGTCGCCGAGGCCGAGCAGCTGCTCGCCCGCTATCGCCGGATCGAGGATACCGGCGCGCTGTCCGACAGCCAGATCGAGGCGGGCGAGACCGCGCTCGCCGCGGCGCGGATCGAGCGCGACCAGGCCGCACTGGCGCTCGCCGAGCGCACCATTCGCGCGCCGTTTGCGGGCCATGTCAGCTTTTCCGAGCTCGACCCCGGCGACCGGGTGACGCCGACCACGCGCGTTGCCCAGATCGACCAGCGTGCGCGGCTCTACATCGATTTCAACGCCCCCGAGGCGGTGTTCCGGCGGCTGCGGCCGGGACAGAGCGTTACCGTCGTGCCCTTCGCCGATCCCGACCGCGAGATCGCCACCAGCATCGAGGCAGTCGACAGCACCATCGAGCAGGAGCAGCGCAGCTACCGCGCCCGTGCGGTGATCGACAACCGCGCCGACCGCTATCGCCCCGGGATGAGCTTCGGCGTGCGCTTCGCCGATCGCGGGCAGCTGCGCCCCGCGGTGCCCGAGGCGGCGGTGATGTGGACCGGCGACGGGGCCTCCGTCTTCGCGGTGCGGCAGGGCAAGGCGGTGCGCGTCCCCGTCACCATCGCCGCGCGGCGTGATGGGCTGGCGTTGCTCGAAGCCGATCTTGCGAAGGGCGCACGCATCATCGTCGAAGGCGTGCAGAAGCTGCGCGAAGGGCAGGCGGTCACGCTGGTGGACGCCCCGGCGCGCCCCGCGGCGAAGGTCGAGGTCAAGGGCGCGCGCCCGTGAGCATTCGCGCCAACGATCTTCCCCTGCTGGCGGTCAAGCGGCCGCTGCTGGTGATGGTGCTGAACCTGTTGATCGTGATCGCCGGGGCCGCCGCGCTGCTCGGCACCGAGGTGCGCGAGTTGCCCAATGTCGACCGCCCGATCGTCACCATCAGCGCGACGCTGCCAGGCGCCGCGCCCGAGACGATGGATGCCGAAGTCACCTCGCGGCTCGAGAACGCGGCGGCCCGGGTCAACGGCGTGCGCCAGATCCGCTCGTCCTCCGAGGAGAACAACAGCCGCATCCGGGTCGAGTTCAACCCCGGCACCGATCTCGACACCGCCGCATCGGACCTGCGCGAGGCGGTCAGCCGGGTGACCCGCAACCTGCCCGAGCGGGTCGAGCAGGTGCAGGTCGTCAAGGCCGATCAGGACGCCGAGGCGATCATGACCCTCGCGGTTTCGAGCCGCCGCTATGACGTCGCCGAACTGACCCGCATCGTCGAGAACGACATCATCCCCGAACTGCTCGCCGCCGATGGGGTCGCCAGCATCGAGACCTTCGGCGGGCGGCCGACCGAACTGCGCGTCGCGGTCGATCCGATCCGGCTGGCGCGCTACCGCCTGACCATGAGCGACGTCGCCGCGGCGCTGCGGCAGGCGCCGTTCGACACGCCCGTCGGCTCGTTCCGCTCCGACGCGCAGGAATTGCTGGTGCGCGCCGAGGCGACCGCCGCCGACCCGGCGCGCATCGCCGACGTGGTGATCCGGGACGAAGTCACCGTCGGTGACGTGGCGGAGACCTATTTCGCGCCGGCCGATGCCACCAGCTATGTCCGCCTCGATGGCGAGCCGGTGATCGGGCTCGGCGTCGTCCGCCAGGCCAATTCCAACACCATCGCCATTTCCGACGCGGTGCGCGCCGCCGCCGCGCGGCTCGACGCGCGCTTTTCGGACATCGACATCCGGGTGATCTCCGACGATGCCGAGTTCATCCGCGTCTCGGTGCGCGAGGTGGCGGTGACGCTGGTCATCACGGTGCTGGTGGTGATGGCGGTGATCTGGCTGTTCTTCGGGCACTGGAAGCCCACGCTGATCCCCAGCACCGCGATTCCGGTGGCGCTGATCGGGGTGGTTGCGGGAATCTGGGCGCTGGGCTTCTCGATCAACCTCCTCACCCTCCTGGCGCTGGTGCTGGCGACCGGGCTGGTGGTCGACGATGCGATCGTCGTGCTCGAAAACGCGCAGCGGCTCCAGAAGGAGCAGGGGCTGGGCAAGAAGGCCGCGGCGGTGCTCGGCACCCGGCAGGTCTATTTCGCGGTGATCGCGACCAGCGCGGTGCTGGTGTCGGTGTTCGTGCCGATCAGCTTCCTGCCATCGGAGACCGGGCGGCTGTTCCGCGAGTTCGGCTTCGTGCTGGCGATCGCGGTGATCATCTCGACCTTCGTCGCGGTCAGCCTCGTCCCCGCGCTCGCCGCCAAGATCGACCTTGCGGGCGACGGGGCTGATCCCAACCCGCGCTTGCAGGCGCTCGCAAGCCGCTTCGCGCACCGCTACGAGGGCTGGGTGGCCGCCTGCGCCGCGCATCCCTGGCGGGTGGTGGGCGCATCGCTGCTCGCGCTGGTCGGCGCCGGTCTGCTCTATGCCCAGCTCGACGAGGAACTGGTGCCGGAGGAAGATCGTGCCACCTTCTACGTCTGGGCGCGCGGGCCGGACGGGACGGGGCTCGCCTTCATGGACCGCGAGCTCGACGAGATCGAGACCGTGCTTGCGCCGCTCCAGGAGAGCGGCGAAATCCGCTCCACCCTGTCGATCGTCGGCCGCTACGATCCCAACCTCGTGCAGGTCACCGCCAACCTTGCCGACTGGGGCGAACGCGAGCGCAGCCAGGGAGACATCGTCGCCGCGCTCGAGGAGCCGCTCTCCGCGATCCCCGGATCGCGCGCCAACGCCCGCGGGCGCTCGACGCTGGGCCGCGGCGGCGGGGGCGGACAGAGCGGCATCCAGGTGGCGCTGACCGGCAATGACTACGAGGGCATCTACCGCTCGGCGCGCAAGCTTGCCGATGCCATCGAGACCTCGCCGATCCTCTCCGATCCGGAGATTTCCTACCAGCCGACCCAGCCGCAGCTTTCGATCGCGGTCGACCGGGCGCGCGCCGCCGATCTCGGCGTGTCGCTCGACGATCTGGCGCTGACCTTGCAGGCGATGGTCGACGGGCTGCGGGTGGTCGATCTCAATGTCGAGGATCAGGCGATCCCGATCCGCCTGTCCTAACAGACGGGGGCGATCACCCGGCCCGCCGACCTCGGCAACCTCTACGTGCGCTCGAACGCGGGCGGGCTCGTGCCGGTCTCGGCGCTGACCCGCTTTTCCGAGCAGGGCGTCGCCGCCGAACTCGACCGCACCGAGCAGCGCCGCGCGATCGAGGTCGAGGCGGCGATTGCGCCCGGTGTGCCGCTCGCCGAAGCCATCGCCGAGGTCGAGCGCCTTTCCGATGCGAGCCTTGCCGAGGGGATCGAGCCGATCCTCCAGGGCGAGGCGCAGCAATTGGAGCAAAGCTCGCGCGAATTGCTGCTGACCTACGGCTTCGCGATCCTGATCGTGTTCCTGGTGCTGGTTGCGCAGTTCGAGAGCCTCGCGAGCCCCTTCGTGATCCTCGCCTCGATCCCCTTCGCGCTCGCCGCGGCGATCTTCGCGCTGTTCCTGTCGGGCACCTCGCTCAACATCTATTCGCAGATCGGCCTCGTCATGTTGATCGGCCTGATGGCGAAGAACGGCATCCTGATGGTCGAATTCGCCGATCAGCGCCGCGATGAGGGCGCCGATGTCGCCGCCGCGATCCGCGATGCGGCGACGATCCGCCTGCGCCCCATCGCCATGACCCTGATCTCGACCGTTGCGGGCGCGGTGCCGCTGGTGATCGCGACCGGAGCCGGGGCCGAGGCGCGTCGGGCGATCGGCTGGGTGATCTTCGGCGGGCTCGGCATCGCGGCGGTGTTCACGCTGTTCCTCGTGCCCGCGCTCTACGTGCTGATCGCGCGGCTGGCGAAGCCCCGCCGCGCCGACCTCGCGCGGCTCGAACGCGAACTCGCCGCCGAGGATGCGGCGGGAGCCGCGGCGTGAGGTTGCGCTACGCGATCCTGGGCGCGGGCGCGCTGCTCGCCGGGTGCGCCGCCCCGCAGATCCCTGCGGTGGAGCCGGCAGCCGGCGTGACCCTGCCGCCCGGCTACTTTGCTCAGGCGCGCCCCGAGACCGGGCTGGAGGAGGCCTGGTGGCACGGCTTCGGCGATCCCGAGCTCGACCGGCTCGTCGCCGCGGCGCTGGAACGCAACCCCTCGCTCGAGGCCGCCCGCCAACGGCTCGAAGCGGCGCGTGCCATAGTGACCGCGGAGGAATCCGATTTCTTCCCCACCATCGACGGCGAAGTGGCACTCGACGGGGCGGTGGACGACGCCGGGCGCACCGCCGACGGCGCGGGGGCGAGCATCGGCGGGGTGTGGCGCATCGACCTCAACGGGCGGCTCTCCGCCGAACGTGCCGCCGCTCTCGCCGCCGCCGACGGCGCGAAGCAGGCGGTCGCCGACCGTCGCCGGTTGCTGGCGGCTGCGGTGGTGAGCCAGTATATCGAGCTGAAGCGCACCGCCGCACGGCTGCGGCTGCTCGAGCAGTCGACCGACCTCCAGCGCCAGACCCTGCGGATCGTGACGCTGCGCTACGAGGCGGGGCTGTCCTCCAACCTCGACGTGCGCCGCGCGCGCGCCGATGTCGCGCGCACCCAGGCGCAGCGCGGCCTGCTGCTGCTGGCGCGCGCGCGGGCGGCCAATGCGCTCGCTGTGCTGGTCGGCGAGACACCCTCCGGCGCGCCCCAGACCGCCGCCGATGCGCAGGTGCCGGATTATGCGCGCGGCCCCGCTATCGGCGTTCCCGCCGATCTGCTGCGTCGCCGCCCCGACCTGCTTCTCGCCGAAGCCGACATCGCCCGCGCCGCGGCGGGCGTAGGCATCGAGCGCGCCGACCTCCTCCCCGCGCTTTCGCTCCCCGGCCTCGTCACCATCGGCGACGGCAGCACGGGCGGGCTTCTCTCGCAGGCGGTGGCGAGCCTTTCCGCCGTGCTCGGCGTGCCGCTGATCGACGGGGGGCGCCGCCGCGCCGAAGTGCGCGCCGCCGAAAGCGAGCTTGCCGCCACGCTCGCCGACTACCGCCAGGCGCTGCTCGGCGTGCTTTCCGAAGTCGAGACCGCCTTGACCGCGATCGCCGCCGCCAAGGACCGCACCGCCGAGTTCCGCGACGCTGTCGCCGAAAGCGAAGCCGCCTTCGAGCAATCCAACGCGCTCTACCGCGAGGGCCTCGCCTCGCTGTTCGACGTGCTCGACGTGCAGCGCCAGCTGATCGCCAGCCGCGAGGCGCTGATCGATGGTGACGCCGATCTTGCGCAGGCCCATGTCGATCTGTTCACCGCAGTCGGCGGGGCGATGGACGATGCGGGGCCGCCGGACGCCTGAGCGGGTCTTGCCCTCGCGCGGTATCCGGCCCACCTTGGCCGGCCCTGTCAGCAGCGAGTGACCGCCCGATCCATGCCCGACAAGTCGCCACCCACGGTCAAGCTCGCCAGCTACAACATCAGGAAGGCGATCGGCACCGACCGGGTGCGCAATCCCCTGCGCATCCTCAAGGTGCTGCAGGAGGTCGACGCCGACATCGTCGCGCTGCAGGAGGCTGACCGCCGCTTCGGGGTGCGCTCCTCGGTGCTGCCCGCGGTGCTGATCGAACATCACACCGACTATGTGCCCGTGCCACTCGACGTGCAGCACGATTCGATGGGCTGGCACGGCAATGCGATCCTCGCGCGCAAGGGCATTGCCGTGACCCAGCACGACATCATCCACATCCCCTGCCTCGAACCGCGCGGGGTGGTGACCGCGACGCTGGAGACGGCCGCGGGGCCGCTGACGGTGTTCGGCATGCATCTCGACCTGTCGGGCCTGTGGCGGGTGCGGCAGGCGCGCACCATCGCCGCGCTGGCCGAGGCGGCGCGGCTGGAACGCGCGACGGTGATGATGGGCGATCTCAACGAATGGCGCGGTCAGGCGGGCTGCTTTCGCGAGTTCGGACGGCATTTCACGATCCTCGATCCCGGCCCGAGCTTCCACAGCCGCCGCCCCGTCGCGCGGCTCGACCGGATCATGCATTGCGAAAGGTTGCGGCTGAAGGGCTGCGGGGTGCATGCGAGCGCGCTCGCCGCCACCGCATCGGACCACCTCCCGGTCTGGGCGGAATTCGCCGCCGCCTGAGGCTTTCCCATTTCTGCGCTTTCCCATCGCCGAGCGGCTGGTCTATGCGCGCACCGGCCAGCCGCGACCAACCGAGGAACCGCCCAAGTGAAGACACTCCTGCTCCTGCCCGGCGACGGGATCGGCCCCGAGATCATCGCCGAGGCCGCGCGCGTCATCGATCGCCTGCGCGCCGATGCCGGGCTCGAGCTTGTGACCGAGACCGCGCTGTTCGGGGGCTGCGCCTACGAGGCGGAAGGGCTGCCGCTGTCGGACGATACGCTCGCCCGCGCGCGCGCCGCCGATGCGGTGCTGATGGGCGCGGTCGGCGGGCCGCAATGGGCCGGGGTCGCCTATGACAAGCGCCCGGAGGCAGGGCTGCTCAGACTGCGCGCCGAGCTCGACGTCTTTACCAACCTGCGCCCGGCCTATTGCTATCCGGCGCTCGCCGATGCCTCGACCCTGAAGCGGGAAGTCATCGAGGGACTCGACATGATGATCGTGCGCGAGCTCACCGGCGGGGTCTATTTCGGCAAGCCGCGCGGCATCGAGACACTCGAGAACGGCGAACGGCGCGGGGTGAACACCCATGTCTACACCTCCTCCGAGATCACCCGCGTCGCGCGCATCGCCTTCGCCATTGCGCGCGAACGCAAGGGCGTGCTGTGGTCGGCGGAAAAGGCCAACGTGATGGAGGCCGGGCTGCTGTGGCGCGAGGAGGTGACGCGGCTTGGCGCCGAGGCCTATCCCGAGGTCGCGCTGCACCACATCCTCGCCGACAATTGCGCGATGCAACTGGTCAAGAACCCCAAGCAGTTCGACGTGATCCTCACCGACAACCTGTTCGGCGACATCCTGTCGGACATCATGGCGATGCTCACCGGCTCGCTCGGGATGCTGCCTTCGGCGGCGCTGGGGGAAGAGGGCACGCCGGGCATCTACGAGCCGATCCACGGTTCTGCTCCGGACATCGCCGGACAGGGGATCGCCAACCCCTGCGCCGCGATCCTCAGCCTCGCGATGGCGCTGCGCCTGCAGCTGGGCCGCCCCGACTGTGCCGAGCGGATCGAGAGGGCGATCGGTCAGGCGCTCGCCGATGGTTATCGCACCCCTGACCTGCTGGCGGGCGAGGGCTGCACCCGCGTCGGCACGACCGGGATGGGCGAGGCCATCCTCGAACGGCTGTAGTGCCCGCGCCGCTCAGCGCGGCAGGAACAGCTCGGCCGCCGCATCGATGATCGCTTCGGCATCGAGGCGATAGGTGCGGTAAAGGTCCATGAGATCGCCGGTCTGCCCGAAGCGGTCGGTGCCGAGCGGGCTGACCCGCTGGCCGCGCACCCCGCCAAGCCACGACAGCGCGCCCGGCGCTCCGTCGAGCACCGTCACCAGCCCCGCGCCGGCGGGCAGCGCCGACAGCAGGCGCTCGGCATGGCAGGGTGCTGGCGCGCCGCCGTTCCCGCGCGCTGCGTGGGCGGCCGACCAGCCGCGGTGGAGCAGATCGGGCGAGGTGACGTTGAGCAGGCCGAGGCCCGGAAGGTCGTCGGCGAGCTGCTCCCACGCCGCCATCGCCTCGGGCGCGACCACGCCGGTGAAGACGATCGCCGCCTGCGCGTCCGGCGCGGGCCGCCTCAGCCAGTATCCGCCCGCCAGTGCATCGGCTTCCCAGTCGCTGCCTTCGCGCTCCACCTGCGCGATCGCGCGGGTCGAGAGCCTGAGGTAGACCGAGCTGCCCTCCGGCGCCTGCATGTGCGCGAAGGCCCAGCGCATGATCAGCGCCAGTTCGTCGGCATAGGCGGGCTCGAAATAGGCGAGGCCCGGCTGGCCCATGCCGATCAGCGGCGTGTTGATCGACTGGTGCGCCCCGCCCTCCGCAGCGAGGGTGATCCCCGAAGGCGTGCCGATCAGCAGGAACCGGCTGTCCGAATAGCAGCCGTAATTGAGCGCATCGAGGCCGCGCGCGATGAAGGGATCATAGACCGTGCCCACCGGCAGCAGCCGCGTGCCGAAATGCGGTGCGGCGAGCCCGAGCGAGGTCAGCATCAGGAAGAAATTGTTCTCCGCGATGCCGAGCTCGATGTGCTGGCCCGCGGCGTGGGCCGACCATTTCTGCGCCGAGGGGATCTTCGCCTTCTGGAAAACGTCGGCCAGTTCCTGCCGCCGGAACAGCCCGCGCTGGTTGACGAAGGCGCCGAGGTTGGTGGTCTGGGTGACGTCGGGCGCGGTGGTGACGATGCGGTCGGCCAGTTCCTCGCCCGACTTCGCCAGTTCATGGAGGATGCGCCCGAAGGCGGCCTGCGTCGATTGTTCGCGCGCCTCGGGCAGCGGAAGACGCTCGGGCACCGCAACCGCGGGTGCGACCGGCTCGGACGGCTTGCGCGCCAGCGGGCTCGCCGCGACGAAGGCATCGAGCCGGGCGGCGGCATTGTCGCCGAGGCCTGCCCACCTGTCCCACTCCTCGCCCGGCGCGATCCCGAGACTGTCGCGCAGCTGTTCGATCTGCGCGGCGTTCAGCATGCCCGAGTGGTTGTCCTTGTGCCCTGCCAGCGGCAGGCCGTGGCCCTTCACGGTGTAGGCGATGAACAGCGTCGGGCGTTCGTCCTGCGCAGACTCGAAGGCCTCGACCAGCGTCTCGACACAGTGCCCGCCGAGATTGGTCATGAGATCGGCGAGCGCCTCGTCGTCGAAGCTGTCCAGCAGCCGCCGCACGTTGGCCTTGCCGCCGATGTCGGCCATCAGCCGCGCGCGCCACGCCGCCCCGCCCTGATAGGTGAGCGCGGCGAAGTCCGCATTGGGACAGTTCTCGATCCAGTCCTCGAGCGCCCTTCCGCCTGCTTTCGCAAAGGCTTCGCGCTGGCGCTTGCCGTATTTCAGCGTGATCACCCGCCAGCCGCAGGTCTCGAAGATGTCGTCGAAACGCCGGAACATCCGGTCGGCGGTGGTCGCATCGAGGCTCTGGCGGTTGTAGTCGACCACCCACCAGCAATTCCTGAGATCGTGCTTGTAGCCCTCGATCAGGCATTCGTAGATGTTGCCCTCGTCGAGCTCGGCATCGCCCATCAGCGCGATCATCCGCCCGGCGTCCTCCTCGCGCACCTGACCGTGGGCGATGAGATAGTCCTGCACCAGCGTGGTGAAGGCGGTGATCGCCACCCCGAGTCCGACCGACCCGGTCGAGAAATCGACCGGGATCGCGTCCTTGGTGCGGCTCGGATAGGATTGCACCCCGCCAAGCCCGCGGAAGGCCTGCATCCGCGCGAGGCTCTGGTCGCCCAGCAGGTAGTGGATGGCGTGGAGCAGCGGCCCGGCATGGGGCTTGACCGCCACCTTGTCCTGCGGGCGCAGCGCGTGGAAATAGAGCGCGACCATGATCGCGCTCATCGAGGCGCAGCTCGCCTGATGCCCGCCGACCTTCAGCCCGTCGCGCTTCTCGCGGATGTTGTTGGCGTGGTGGATCATCCATGCCGACAGCCACAGCAGGCGCTTGTCGAGCAGGTCCAGTGCGGCGATGGTGTCCCGGCGTTCGGGCGAGGGGGCGGCGGCGGCCACGGCGTTCCTATCCATGTCGCAGGGCCCTAGCAGCACCGCGGGGCGTTTGTCCTTCGCGAATTAAACCGGCGCACTCATCCGTTGTCCCTTCGACCGGCCGCTTGGGCCGGGACACACGAGATGGAGACTGGACATGAAACTCGCTGCTTTTGCCGCGCTCGCGCTCGGCCTCGCTGCCACGGCCAATGCCGCGGTGAACGATCTTTTCGAGGAACGGCTCGCCCATGCCGAGGAGCGACTGATTTTCACCGCGCCGATCGCCGGGATCGAGAACAAGCTGTGGTTCGACTATCGTATCGACGTCACCGAGGCGCAGAAGGAACTGCATTCCGACCTCGGCCGAGCGAGCGACATCGAGGACCTGCGCGACGCTTGGGAGGAATATGCCCGCGAGCTTCGCAAGGAGCGCATCCACTACATCGAGAGAATGGCCAAGCGCGGCTATCGCAGCGGCACCGTCACTGTGAACTGATCGGTTCGCACGACACTGATCGAGTCATGATGGAAAAGGGGCCGGCAGGAATGCCGGCCCTGTTGTCCTTTCCGCGTCAGGGAAGCCAGTCACGGTCGCGGGCCGCGCGCTCGCTCTCGGCATCGAGCGCGCCGCCTGCGGCCATGTCCTGCGCAGCGGCGAGCAGATCCGCGTCGCTGCCCGCTTGGCGGAACTCCGTCCGGCCAGCTTCGGATAGCGCGAATTGTCGTTCTATCTTCCACCCCGTCTGATCGTGACAGGCGATCCCGCCCGTATCGGCCCCGCGCCACGCACGGCAGAGCCCGCCGCCCTTGCGTTCGAAGCTGAGCAGAATGCGGGTCTTGGCGTCGGCGGGCTGGCTCGCGGCGAGCTGCGTGTCGAGGGCCGCCGCGAGGTTGCCGCGGGCATAGCCTTCGGGCGCGCCGCCTTGCCAGGGCTGGAGGATTGCCAGAACCAGCGAAGCGGCAATCGCCGGGCCGGCGATCGGTGCCCAGCGGCGCAGCACCGGGGCAAGCCCGCGCCGCTGTCGCTCGGCCGCGAAGCTCACGACTTCGCCGCCGCCGCCCAGTTTGGCGGGCATCGCGTCCGGTTGCAGCAGCGCGGCCAGGCGATCGGGCACCGCCTCCCCGGTGAGCGGGGCGTAATGCGCCGCGAGCCGCGCCTTGAGCGCCCGGTGCGCTTCCACGCTGCGGGCCAGTGCCGGGTCATCGGCGATCGCGGCCTCGACCGCGGCCTTGTCCTCGCCGTCCAGCTCGCCATCGGCATAGGCGGCGAGCATTTCCTCGGTCACGCTCATCGGACATTCTCCAGCAGCGCCAGCAGCGCATCGCGTCCGCGCACCAGCCGCGAATTGAGCGTCCCCACCGGGCAGCCGACGATCTCGGCAGCCTCCTTGTAGGACCAGCCTTCGACCATCACCAGCAGGACAGCCTCTCGCTGTTCGTCGGGCAGACGCGCCATTGCGCGGTCCACCATCGACAACTCGACCACGGCCTCCTGGGCGCCGTCCGCACCGACGGCGAGGCCGGCATCCTCGGCCACGAAGGTCTCGCGGCGGCGGGTGGTGGCGCGGCCTTCGTCAATGAAAATATTGCGCATGATCCGATACATCCAGCTGTCGAGCCGGGTCCCTTCCTGCCACTGGTCGCGGCGGGCGAGAGCGCGCTCGATGGTCATCTGGCACAGGTCATCACCGTCGGCCGGAGAGCCGGCGAGACCGATCGCGAACCGCCGCAGTCGCGGCAGCAGATCGAGCACCTGCTTCTCGAAGCTCTGGGACAGGGTTTGTGCCTTTCTGCCGGATGAAACGAATGGCGGCATCCGTTTCATCCATGCTTAATGCGAAATGGAGGAACGAGACAATGATGCGACGCCTGCTGCCCCCGATACTCGCGACGCTCGCATCGGCGGGACTGGTCGCGAGCCCGCTGTCCGCCCAGTTGCAGCTGCCGGGCGTTCCGGTTCCTGCACCCGGGCTTCCCGGCACGCTCGGAGATCTGACGCGGCAAGTCGACGCGGCGGTCGATGGCGTGGACCTTGCCGCCACCCGCGAGGCGCAGCGGCTGTTGCGGCTCCGTGCAAGGGCGATAGACCGCTTGCTCGACCGCAACCCCGCCGCCATCGAGCGCGATGCGGCAGGCGACCTGGCGCGGCGCGGCGAATTGCTGGTGACGGGCGCGGCGGACGCCGATCTGGCGCCGCTCGAAGCGGCAGGGTTCCGCATCCTTTCCCGCGAGGAGATCGCGGGTCTGGACTTCACCGTCTTTCGCCTTGGTGTGCCCACCGGCGTCGCGCTCGCCAAGGCGCAGCGCCTCGCTGCGGAGATCGCGCCCGGCCTCGTTGTCGCGCCGGACAGTCTGCATTTCGCGGCCGGCGAACCGGCTGCCTCTTCTTCGCCATCAGTCCTCCCGGCGGCGCCCGATGCGCGGGCACCGATCGACTTGGCGGTCGGTGTGATCGACGGAGCGGCTGGAGCCTCGGTGCCGGTGTCCCTCCAAAAGGGTTTTGCCAGCGGTGCGCCGCGCGCGTCGGACCACGGCAGTGCGGTCGCCAGCCTGCTGCACTCGGCCGGGGCGCGGCGGCTGATGGTGGCCGACGTCTATGGCAGCGACCCTGCGGGCGGCAACGCGCTGGCGATCGCCAAGGCGCTCGGCTGGCTCTCCGCGAGCGGATGCAAGGTCGTGACGATCAGCCTGGTGGGACCCAGGAACGCGCTTCTCGAACGCGCGATAGATTCGGCGCGGCGGCGCGGGGTGGTGGTGGTCGCGGCAGTCGGCAATGACGGGCCGGCGGCGCCTCCTGCCTTCCCAGCGTCCTACGAGGACGTGCTGGCGATCACCGGAGTCGATCGCAAGGGCCGTGCCCTGATCGAGGCGGGGCGCGCGCTCCACCTCGATTATGCCGCGCCCGGAGCTGGGGTGTATGCGCGTGATGCCAAAGGCCGTGCGAGGGCAGTGCGCGGCACCAGCTTTGCCACGCCTTTGGCCGCCGCACGGATCGCCGCCGCCATGGAGGACGGCGGGAATTGGCTACATCGCCTCGATCGCGAAGCGCGTGATCTCGGCCCGAAGGGCGACGACGATACCTATGGCCGGGGCCTGCTGTGCGGCGGCTGCGGCCAGAGGAAATGAATTTTTTCCCGCTGCGATGAATTAGCCGCAGGCCCCCATTCGTTTCCTTCCCGAGCGAGCAAGCCAAGGCTCGCTGAAGACGACGAAAGGAGATGGACATGAAAACCTTGATTCTTGCCGCCAGCGCCATCGCGCTCGTTCCTGCTGCTGCTCACGCTCAGCTGCTCGGCGGAGGCGGGCTCGGAGGCGGCCTCGGCGGTTCCATCGGCGGAACGCTCGACGGCACCCTGCGCGGCTCGATCCCGACCACCATCGATCGCACCAGCCGCACCGTTCGCGGCGCTGTCGATGGCACAGCGACCGGGCAGGGCTCGACGCGCGGCAGCCAGTCGGTCGATGCGCGCCGCGGCACCGTCTCGGCACAACGCAGCGCGGAAGGATCGCTGACCGGATCGACCGCCAGCCTCGCCGATCTGGTCGTCCCGCCGCTGGGCGGGATGGCCGAAGCGAGCGGGAGCGGCGCGGCGAGCGGGCAGGGCAGTGCCAGCGCGCAGCTGATCGGCACCGATGCGCTTACCGGCACGGTCGCTCCGGTCGCGGGCAACGCCCGGGGCCTGGCCACCAGCATGACGGATACCGCGGTCGGCACCGCGCGCGGCGCGGCGCAGAACGTGCCGATTCCCGGCGTGCCGTCGCTCCCGGCCACGGGCGGTGCAAGCGGCGAGGGCAGCGGTTCGGCGAGCGGCGAAGGCTCGGCCTCGCTCCTTCGTCCCGCGCTGGCTGCGGCGGGCAGCGCCGCGGCGGCTGGGCAAGGCATGGCCTCGGTCGCACCGGGGATGCCTGTCATGACGCCCGAGGGCGCCTCGCTCGGCACGGTGCGCGAGATCGTCGCCAATGGCCGCGGCGAGGTCGAGCAGGTGGTGGTTCAGCAGGGCAGGGTGACCCGTGCGCTCCCGGCCGGCATGTTCAGCGCCTCGGGCGATGCCCTGGTGGCGGGCAGTGCCGAAGGCAGCGCCGCATCCACCAGCCCGGAACCCGCGACCCCGGAAGGCGCGCAAGCCGAATAACCCTCTGACTCCCGGAGCAGCCGCAGTGCCCCGATCTGCGGTGCACCCACGACTGAGGCGGTCGCACCATGCGGCCGCCTCCTTCTTTCGATGGGCTACCCAGTCGTGTGCGTCCCGATGTCGACCGAACTCAGCGCGTCACCACCTCGCGCGACATCGGGGCAAGCTTGGCGAGCAGGCGGTTCTGCGCGGCGAAAGGCACGCGCGCTTCGCGCATCGCGGCTTGCAGGTTTTCGACCAGCGCGTTCAGATCAGCCTTGGTCACACCCATTTCCGCGTGAGCGGTGCGCATGTCGCGCCCGGTGTAATCGCAGCCAGCGTCAAGCAGATAGCAGAGCTGTTCCCCAAGGGTGCGCTTCAGGCGCACCATGTCATGCCCGGCGAAGATCGCGGCGATGCGCGGATCGGCCTCGCTCAGCTCGACGGTGCGCGCGGCGATGCGCTTGATCCCCTCTCGCCCGCCGAAAGCGGCTGCGAGCCGCGGATCCTCGGAGGGCGCCGCGCCCGCATTGGCGTTGTCCTGTTCATAGGGATCGACCGGGAACTCGCCCGTTTCGGGATCGCGGACCCGTTCCTCCACGCCGAAAGCCTTGTCCCAGTCCGTGCCCTCGGCAGGGGCCTGTTGCAGCACCATCAGAACGGCGGCGGCGGTCGTGATCGAAAGCATCGGTGCTTGCTCCGGCGAGGGGTCAGAAGGCCAGCTGGACGGAAAGGTAGCCGCCGCGCTGGTCGGAGAAGGTGGCGACCGAGCCGAGATCGACATAGGCCGCCGTCAGCGTCAGCGCATCGGTCAGGGCATAGGCGGCGAACAGGTCCATCCAGTCGTCCTCGCCGAGCCCGAGATTGTCGGGCTTGCTGCGAAATTCCGCGCCGATCACCGCACGGCGCGACAGCTGGTAGCCGAGCGAGCCTTCGAACTGCACGGCCCGGCCCGCACCATCGGGGCCGCCGAAGCCGAGCAGACCGAGCTGGTTCGCGCGCGTGTAACGCAGGGTCGCGTTGACCAGAAGGCTGCGCGCCAGCAGCAGCTTGGTGGCACTCAGCGTCACATCGGTGCCCTCGTCGCTTGCGGCGCCGAGCGCGCGCGCCACCGCGCCATCGCGGCTGCGCTTGTGTTCGATCCCCACCGCGATCTGCGGCAACCAGGCTTCGCCATAGACGAGATCGCCCGCAATCCGCAGCTTCGCGCCGAAGCTGTCGAGGCCGAGCGTGTAACCTTGGCCCAGCCCCAACAAGGCGCCGGCATCGCGGGTGTCGAAATCGGCGCGGGCGAAGGACAGCTCCAGCCGGTCGCCGATGCCGAGCGCCGCGCCCGCGCTGCGCCAGCCGAAGTCCGGCAGCTCGATTCCCGTGGCATGGGCCGAGACGCCGATCCCGCCGCCCATCTGCCGTCCGGCGATGGTCGCCCAGCTGGCAATCCCGCCGCCCGAGGCGCCCTCGACCGTGGTGATCCCGTTGGTGAGCAACAGCTTGCCGCCGGCCAGCAGCCGCGTCCGCCCGATCTTCAGTCCGCGCTCTTCGGGTTCGGGGGAAGGTTCCGCCGCGACCGCAGGCGGGACCGTGGCCCCCGGCGCGGCGTCACCCGCGGGCAGTTCGGGCAGCGCGCCCGCAGCCGCCTGGCACGCGGCCGCAATGCAGAGAAGACTCAGTGACATCCCGAGGGTGGCTAGCCACATAGAGTTAATGGCGGCTAAACCTTGCGGCGAGCAATCCTTAACGGGTCTCCGCTAGGCCGCCCGTCATGGTGTTTTTGCCTGCGTCCTTGCGTCTGCGAAATCTTTTCCTCGTGCTGGTTCTGGCCGTCGCGGGTATCGCAAGCGCGGTCGCCGCGGCGGACGGGAACCGTTATCGTGTGCAGGTGGTCGACGCCGACGGACTGCCGGTGCGCGACGCGGTGGTGGAGCTGCACAGTGCGCGGGCGACATCCGGACAGATCCGGTTCCCCTGGATGATGGCGATGGCGCAGAAGGACCGGCAATTCGTGCCGGGCACGCTGATCGTCGCCAAGGGCAGCACGGTCGCATTTCCCAATCTCGACCAGGTGCGCCACTCGATCTACAGCTTTTCCAAAGCGGCCCGGTTCGAGATCGAGCTCTACGGGCGCGACCAGACCCGCACCCACAGCTTCCCGGTGACCGGCACGGTGCGCCTCGGGTGCAACATTCACGACCAGATGCGCGGCTATATCCGCGTGACCGACACGCCCTTTGCCGGCAAGACCGACCATAATGGCTACGTCACACTGGACGGTGTGCCCGGCGGGCCGGCGCGGCTCACGGTGTGGCACCCGCGGCTGCGCGCACCGGGCAACGAGCTGACCAGCGCGGTGACGGTCACCGCCGATGCGAAGCCCTATCGGCTGAAGGTCGAGCTGCGATGATCGCCGCGCGTTTCCTGCCGCGATTCCGGTTCGCATCGCTGCGGCTGCGGATCGCGGCGCTCTATGCCTCGCTGTTCGCGGGGGTATTGGCGCTGGTGGTGTCGCTCGCGGGCAGCGGGCTGGCGCAATTCGCCGAGGCCAGCGCCGGACGCGACCTTGCTGCCAACGCCCGCGTCTTCGACGAGATCCTCGCCGCCCGCGGGCGCCAGATGGGCGATCAGGCCGCGGTGCTGGCGCGCGACTTCGGTTTCCGCGAAGCGGTAGCCACTGCCGACACGCCGACCATCGCCAGCGCGCTCGAAAGCCTCGAAAGCCGGGTGCGCAGCGACACGGCCTTCGTCCTCACGCTCGACGGCGAAGTTCTCGCCGCCGCGGGCAAGGCTCCGCTCGGCGATCCGCAGGCGCTGTGGTCGCGTCTGGATGCGGGGCAATTGCGCGGGATCATCGGTTCGGGCGACACTCTCGCCCTTGCCGCAGCCGCGCCGATCGAGGCCCCCGACCGGATCGGCTGGCTGGTGATCGCCCAGCCGCTCGACCGCGCCGAGCTCGACCGGCTGGTGGAGCTTGCCGCCATCCCGCTCGATGCCCGGGTCACCGAGGCCGCGCGCCTTCCCGCCTGGCTGCGCGCCGCCAAGCCGGGCGCCGTGGTCGAGCGCGAAAGCCGCGAACGCTTTCTCTACCACGTCTCGGACTTGCCGGTGTTGCAGGAAGGGATAGCCCCGCGCCTGGTGCTGCGCCACTCGCTCACGACCTCGCTGGCCGCCTATTCGGCGCTCAACTGGTTGCTCGTGGGCCTCGCCGCCGGGGGTATTGTGCTGGTGCTCGGCTTGAGCTGGCGCGTCGCGCGCAGCGTAACCACGCCGCTCCAGCGGCTGGACGAGGCCACCCGCCTGATCGGCGCGGGGCGCAAGGTGACGCTGGCGATCGAAACCGGGGACGAGATCGGCCGGCTCGCGGAAAGCTTCAACCACATGGTCGATGCGCTCGACGAGCGCGAGCGGCAGATCATCCATGTCGGCCTCCACGACGAGCTGACCGGCCTTCCCAATCGCAAGTTGTTCAGCGAGCAGATCGCCACCATCCTTGCCCGCCGGCGCGACGGCGAGCAGGTGATGGTCGCCTATATCGACCTCGACGACTTCAAGATGGTCAACGACACGCTTGGCCACCCGGCGGGCGACGCGCTGCTGCGGACGGTGGCCGAGCACCTGCGCGAGGATCTGCCGGATGCGCTGGTCGCGCGGCTTGGCGGGGACGAGTTCGCGGTGCTGATCGGCGGGATCGACGAGAAGCAGAGCCTCGGCAGCATCGCCGACGACCTTCAGCGCAGCTTCGCGCGCCCCATTGCGGTCAACGGCCAGAACGCCGCGTGCAGCGCCAGCGTCGGCATCGCCATGGCCCCCGCCGACGGGACCGACGCCGTGACGCTGATGAAAAACGCGGATCTCGCGCTCTACCGCGCCAAGCGCGAGGGCAAGGCGACCTACCACTTCTTCGAGCCGGGGCTCGACGAGAGCGCGCGGCGCCGCCGTCAGCTGGAAATCGAGCTGCGCGCCGCAATCCGCGACGGCGGGTTCGAGCTCGTCTTCCAGCCGCTCTACAGCGTCGCCGGGCGATGCATGACCGGCTTCGAGGCGCTGATCCGCTGGAACCATCCGACGCGCGGCCTGATCGCGCCGGCCGAGTTCATCCCGCTCGCCGAGGAGACCGGGCTCATCGTCCCGATCGGTGAATGGGTGATCCGCGAGGCATGCCACCAGGCGAGCACCTGGCCGGCCGATGTATCGGTCGCGGTCAATGTCTCTCCGAAGCAGTTCGCCGCGAGCGGGCTCTCGGCTACCATTCTTCAGGCGCTCTCCACCAGCGGGCTGGCACCCGAGCGGTTGGAGCTGGAGATCACAGAGAGCATTTTCATCGCCGATATCGACGCCACTCTGGCAACGCTCCACGGGCTGAGGAACCTCGGCGTGCGCATCGCACTCGACGATTTCGGGACCGGCTATTCCTCGCTCAGCTACCTGCGCTCGTTTCCCTTCGACAAGGTCAAGATCGATCGCAGCTTCGTCGAGGATCTCGGCACGAGCACCCACGGCCATGCCATGATCCGCGCCATCACCACGCTTGCCGACGCGCTCGGGATGGAGACGCTTGCCGAAGGGGTCGAGGACATCGCCCAGTTCGAGGTGCTCGAACGCGAAGGTTGCCGGCACATACAAGGGTTCCTGTTCTCGAAGCCCGTTCCCGCGGACAAGGTCCAAGCGCTGCTGGGCGAGGGCGCGGTGCAACAGCGGAGGCTGAAGATCGGATCATGACGGCCTGCCGCTGGCGGTTGTTTTCGCGATTCGCGCGACCAGCGTGACGAAGCGCGGGCGCTCTGTGCACAGGCAATCGGCGGCCGTTCTTGGGGCCAGGGACCGTGGCGTCGTAAGCTTGCGCTCGTCGCGGCGACCGGTGGCCTCGACTCGCCGCTTGCCTGCCGGTTCATTAACACTCAGATGGCAACTCTCCGCTAGATCGGCCTCATGCTGTCCTCCCCCACAATCCTCATTGCCGACGACGAGCCACTGCTCACCGAGATGCTGGAGTTCCGGCTACGCGCCAAGGGCTTCCAGACCATCGTCGCCCATGACGGGCGCGAGGCGATCGCGAAGTTCGCCGAATCGCGGCCGGCCGCGGTGGTGCTCGACGCGATGATGCCGGTGCATGACGGAATGGAGGTCCTCCGCCGCATCCGTGGCGATGCCGAGAACGGCGACGTGCCGGTGATCTTCCTCTCGGCCCGGCGCAACGAGGACGACATCGTCCGTGCGCTGGAAGCAGGCGCGAGCGACTACATCGTCAAACCCTTCCTACCCGAGGAACTCGTCGTCCGGCTGAATCGCTTTCTGGCGGGCCGTTCGTGAGATCGCTCCTACCGTTGATGCTGTTCGTCCTGCCGGTCTCGCTCGCCGCGCAGGAGGCAAGCGACTACGATCGCGCGGTCGCTGCACGCCAGGCGGGCGAGGATGCCGAGGCCGTCGTGCTGCTCGACCGCTGGCTTGCAGAACACCCGGGCGATAGCGATGCGCTGATCCAGCGCGGCTATGCGCATCTTGCACTCGGCCACGCCGAGCAGGCGCGCGCCGACTTCACCGACGCTCTCGCGGTAGCACCCGACTATGCCGATGCCCGCGTGGGCCTTGCGCTCGTTCAAAAGGGCGCCGCGGACCGGGCAGGCGGCTTCCTGATTGCCGGCGGGGCATGGAGCACGCTCGAAGGTGACCGGCCCGACTGGTGGGAAGCCTCGCTCGCCGGCGAGGCGCCCGTGTCCGAAACGGTTGCGATTGGCGGACGGGCAGGGTGGTTCCGGCGCTTCGGGGTCGAGGATGTCGAGCTGGAGGCTCGGATCGCCGCGCATCCGTCCGAGGACCTGTGGCTCCGCGCCAGTGCAGGCGGCACGCCTTCGGCCGATTTCCGACCGAAAGTTGCGCTTGCAGCCGGAGGCGACCTGCGGGTGGTGGGCGGCACGCGGGCGACGGTGCTCTCGCTCGATGGCTCCTGGCAGCGCTTCCCCTTGCAGGACGTGGTGACCGTCAGCCCCGGCGTGACGCAATATCTCGGCGACGGAAGCGTCTGGGCGACGGTGCGGGGCATCGGGATCGTGCCCGAGGGGGGCGATCTCGAACTGGGTGTGCTGGGCCGGATCGACTACGCGCCGACCGAGAGGCAACGGTTCTTCCTCGGGGCGGCCAATGGGCCAGACACCGACCTCGGCATCGTATCGCGGGTCACCTCTGTCTTCGCCGGGGGCGAGGTTCCCCTGACCGGCAAGCTCGCCCTGCTGCCTTCGCTCTCGCACGAGTGGCGCGAGCTGGGTGGGGACCGGACCGAGTTCAGGATCGAGCTGAAGGCCCTGTTTTGACGACGCTTCTCGCCCTCTGGCAGCTTTCCCTGTTCCTGTGTTCCGTCGCTCTGCTCGCGCTGGCGGCGATCCTCCTGGCTCGCGTCATCTCGGAAGGGCGCGGATCGCGGCGCGAGAACGAACGTCGCCGCGTCTCGGGTCTGCTGCTCGCGTCCGAGCTCGACTCTCCACGCGCGCCGCGCGGCCGGATCGAGCGGGACGCCGCGGCCAAGGTCGCGCTGGAAATGGCCGAACTGGTGCGCGGTCCGGATCGCGAGGCGCTGCTCGCCAACGCCGAAGCACTGCGTGTGCCTCACATCCTGCTGCAAAAGAGCGTCAGCCGGGTGCCGCAGGAACGGCTGCTCGCCGCCGAGGCGCTGGCGCTGTTTCCCTCGGGCCGCAAGCGGGTGGGCGAGATGCTGCGCGACCGCAATCCCGATGTCCGGCTCGGCGCGGCGCTGGCGCTTGCACAGAACCAGGCGGCGCCCCCTGCCGCGGAAATCGTCCGGCGCCTCGGCCTCGGCACCCGCGAACGCTCGCTGCTGGTCGCTTCGCTGATGCGCGATCTCGTGGATGCCGACCCCGCTTCGGTCGAAGAACTGATCTTCGCTCCCGGCTTGCCCGATGCCGCGCGGCTTGCCGCGGCGGATGCCCTGGCAGCCAGCGGGCGCATCGAACATGCGCCGCTCGTCGCGCGCATGGCCGAGGAGGCAGGGCAGGACGAGGAACTGCTGCCGCGCATCTATCACGCGCTCGGGCGGATCGGGCACCCGTCAGGCCACAGCGCGATTCTGCGCGGTCTTTCGCATCCGGCCTGGACCGTGCGCGCCGCAGCGGCACAGGCGGCAGGGACCAACGGATTGGTCGAAGCGGCGGCGGGTCTCGGCCTGCTTCTGGACGATCCGCAATGGTGGGTACGGTTCCGCGCGGGCGAGGCGCTGTGGCGGCTGGGCGCGGCGGGCCGCGCCGTGCTGACCGACCTTGCGCGCGATGGTTCGCCCAGCGCGCGCGAGGCGGCTGCGCGCACGATCGAGGAGCGCGCAACCTCATGAACTTCGAGCCTGCCGCCTGGGCCGCCGACTGGATGCTTTCCGCCGCGCAAGGCATCGCGCTGGTGGTAATCGTCACCGGCCTCGCCCAAACCGCTTTCTACATCGTGCAGCTGATCTATGCCGCCGCCGCGCTGTCCAGCCGCCCGCCGGTGCCGCGCGGCGCGACGCTGTGGCGGCGCTATTCCGACCAGGCTCCGCCGATCGCGGTCATCGCCCCGGCTTACAACGAGGAGCTGACCGTGGTGGAAAGCGTGCGCTCGTTGCTCGCGCTGCATTATCCGGCGTTCGAGGTCCTGCTCGTCAACGATGGATCAAAGGACGCGACCCTTCAGCGGGTGATCGACGAGTTCGGGCTGAAGCAGGTCGGCCGGTTCGTCGACGACAGCGTCGAGCATAAGCCGATCCGCGGCTTCTACGCCAATCCCGCGCTGCCGCGCCTGCTGGTCATCGACAAGGAGAACGGCGGCAAGGCCGATGCGCTCAATGCCGGGATCAACGCGGCGCGATCCAGCCTGTTCTGCGCGATCGACGCGGATTCGATCCTCGAACCCGACGCGCTGCTGCGCGTTGTGCGGCCCTTCATCGACTATCCCGACCGCACGATCGCCGTGGGCGGCACCATCCGCATCGCCAACGGCTGCACCATCGACGCGGGCCGGGTGACCACGGTGCGCCTGCCGCGCAACTTCCTCGCGCTGGTGCAGATCATGGAATACCTGCGCGCCTTCCTGATGGCGCGGCTGGCGCTCGGGCGGATGCAGGCACTGACCGTCATCTCGGGCGCCTTCGGGCTGTTCAGCCGCCAGCGGGTGGTCGAGGTCGGCGGCTACAGCCATGCGACCGTGGGCGAGGACATGGAGCTGGTCGTCAAGCTCCACCGCCACATGCGCGACAACCGGCTGCCCTATCGCATCGACTTCATCGCCGAGCCGGTGTGCTGGACCGAGTGCCCCGAGGATGTGGGCGTTCTCGGCCGCCAGCGGGCGCGCTGGCAGCGCGGGGCGCTCGAATGCTTCGCCAAGCACAAGGACATGTGCTTCAACCCGCGCTACGGCCGCATCGGCTTCGTCGGTTTCGGACACATCCTGCTCGTCGACGTGCTCGGGCCGGTCGTCGAGGTGCTCGGCTATGCGCTGGTGCCGCTGCTCTATGCATTGAAGCTGCTGGCGGTGGAATGGCTGCTCGCCTTTCTCGCCGCGACCTTCACCTTCGGCATCTTCATCAGCGCGCTCACGCTGATCCTCGAAGAGGTGCAGCTGCGCCGCTTTCCCCGCGCGCGCGAACTGGCGATCCTCGCGGTGATCGCGGTGGTCGAGAACCTTGGCTACCGCCAGCTTTCCAACGTGTGGCGGATCAAGGGCTGGTGGCAGTTTCTGCGCCGCGAGCAGGGCTGGGGAGCGATGACCCGCAAGGGCTTCGGCGGCACCCCGGCCTAGCCGAGAACATCGTCAATGGCGGCGATGAGCGCACCGAACTCGGCCGTGCCTTCGCCGCCCGAGCGCAGCGCCTCTTCAAGTTGCAGGCTGGCCTCGCCGACGACGGGCGCTCCCATCATCCCTGCGATGCCCGCGAGCTTGTGCGCGAGGTCGGCAAGGCCCTGGCGGTCGCCCTGGCCATGCATTGCCACAAGCATCGCCCGGCGTTCCGGCAGCCCCGCCGCGAACTTCGCCCTGAGCGGCGCGAGCCATGCCTCGTCCGAGGCGGTCACAGGAAGCTCCGCGCCTGTGCGGCCAAGGTCATGGGGTCGAACGGCTTGGCGATGACGCCGCGCGCGTCGAGCATGGCGAAGCTCTGCATCTCCTGCGTCTGCGCGCGCGCGGTGATGAACACCACCGGCAGTTCGCGGGTTGCAGGGTTTTCGCGCAGGCAGGCCAAGGTCGTCG
Source organism: Porphyrobacter sp. (assembly GCA_016125555.1). Classification (GTDB taxonomy): domain Bacteria; phylum Pseudomonadota; class Alphaproteobacteria; order Sphingomonadales; family Sphingomonadaceae; genus Erythrobacter. The sequence continues at coordinate 92,617 of WGLN01000004.1, read as the reverse complement.
GTCCGTCCATGCCGGGCATCATCACGTCGAGCAGCACGAGGTCGGGCAGCCACTTGCCGGCGATCTCCAGCGCCTCGGCCCCGCTTGCTGCGGTGCGCACGTCGAGCCCCGCATCGAGCGACAGGGCGAGCTCCGCGATCTCACGGATGTCGGGTTCGTCGTCGACATAAAGTATGCGGGTCATCTCGGTCCTCGGGCGGCGCGCGTGACGAGCGCCATGGTCGTTTCGACCAGCGCGTCGAGCGATGTCTTGCTCTTCACCAGCACCGCGTCGGCGCCGGCCTCGGGATAATCCTCGTCGAGCGCGGTGAACAGCACCACCGGCAGATCGGGTGCCGCGGCACGCAATTCGGGTATCAGGTCGAGCCCGCTGTCGCTACCCATCGCCACGTCGACGATGCAGCCCCGAATCCCGGGTTCGCCGGCCAGTGCCTTGCGCGCTTCCTCCATCGACCCGGCCGAGACCAGCGTCGCCCGCCCGGCAAAGGCGCTCGCCACCACGCTGAGGCAATCGAGGTCATCGTCGAGGTGGAGCAGTAGGGGCAGGTCGCATTGCTCGGGTGGGACGATCGCGGGCTGTTCCTTGAGCAATGGCAGCTCGAACCAGAAGATGCTTCCGCCGCCCTCGCGATCCTCGAAGCCTGCGCTGCCGCCCTGCCGGGTGGCGATCTCGCGGACGATGGCGAGGCCCAGCCCGGTGCCGCCGCGGCTGCGGGTGTCCGAACTGTCGGCCTGCGCGAACTTGGAGAAGATCCGGTCCCGGAACTCCTCCGGCACGCCGCTGCCGCGGTCGCAGACCTCGACGCGCACGCGGCCGCCCTGCTGCGCGGTCGTTACATAGACGCTCTCGCCCGCGGGCGAGAACTTGATCGCGTTGGAAACAAGGTTGGTGAGCACCTGTTCGATCCGGTCCGGGTCGCCGTTCACGCATTGCGGCCACGGGGGCAGGCCGACTTCCAGCCCCACCCCGAGATCGTGGGCGAACTGGCGGTTGGCGTTGACCGTGCGCTGGATCAGCGGCCCGAGCGAAAGCTTGCGCATGTCGAAGCTCATCTTCCCCGACTCGATCTTCTCGATGTCGAGGAGGTCGTTGATGAGCCGGATCAACCGCTCGCAATTGTTGCGCGCGATGGTGACCAGCCGGGCCGCCTTCTCGTCGAGCTGGCCGACCGCGCCGCCGGCCAGCAAGGCCAGCGAGCCGCCGATCGAGGTGAGCGGCGTGCGCAATTCGTGGCTGACGGTCGAGACGAACTCGTTCTTCATCCGCTCGGCACGTTTGCGGTGCGTGATGTCGCGGATCGCGGCAACGAAGCGGTTGTCGCCTTCCTCTCCGAAACGGCTGATCGCCACCTCGGTCTCGAAGGTCGATCCGTCGGCCCGCTGGCCGAGGAACTCCTGTCTGCGTCCTGCCCCGTCGATTCCGGCCCTGCCGACCCGCGCCAGCCAAGCCTGGCTCTGCTCCTCGGTGAAGCGTTCGGCCATCAGGAACATGTTGCTCTTGCCGCGCAGTTCCTCGGCGGAATAGCCGAACATCCGCTCGATCGAAGGGTTGGCGCGCACGATCCTGCCGCGCCCGTCGAGCAGCAGCATCCCGTCGACGGCACCGTTAAACATCGCGCGTTCCTGCTCGGCACCACGCCGGGTCTCCCACAGCGCCGCTCGCCGCTGCGCATTGCTGCGTGCCAGCAGGACCGTCGCGGCAACCAGCAGGGCCGCGATGCCGATCAGCAGCAGGAGCACGAAGCGCTCGACGCTCTTGCGCTTGCTCTCGCTCGCCTGCTCCAGCGAGCGAAGCGCCGCGACTTCGGCAGCATCGAGACGGGCGACCTGTGCCTTGATCCCGTCCATCAGTTCGCGGCCGCGACCGCTGGCGACCCGTCTTCGCGCTCCACCGGGATTGCCGGCGCGAATGTCTCGCACGTTGGCAGCCGCATTGGCGAGCTTGAGATCCGACAGCCTCTGGAGCGCATCGACGCTGGAGAGGGCCGCCTGCGATTGGTCGCCCCGAAGGGCCACGAAGATCGGCTCGCGTCGCTTGGCGGCGTCGAGGTAGGGCCCGAGGAAATCGTCGCGCCCGGTGAGCACGAAGCCGCGCACGCCTGTTTCCGCATCGAGGTGCAGCGCGAGGAGTTCAGCGAGGTGGGTTCGCGTGGTGACGATACGCTGCGCCTGCTCCCGCAGCTTCCGGGCATCGGCGAACTCGTCGCGGATCAGGAGGTGCACGCTACCGAGACCAAGCATGATGAGCAGCAGCGCCGCCAGAGTGAGGGTGCGGTTCGAGGGGCCACGTGCGATGGAGGCTGGTATCGGCATCGAAGTTCCCATGCCCGAGAGCCGGGCCACGAGCGCCCTAGCAGGAATTGATTAACCGTGGCCTAGAGTTTCGACGCAGCGCTTCGGTCAAGGCATGCGACCGCACGTCGCCTATCCGACCTGAATTTCGCCGCCCCCGCAAGGCTTCTCGCTGCGCAGGCAACGCTTAACGGGGCTGGTCGGTCGAGCAGGTGTCGGGAATCCGTCGAACCTATGTTGACCAATCGCGCGTCGTCGTGGCAATGGGCGAACGCATTTTTCAGGGTGGTGTAAACCGAACTGTAAACCGTGAAGGGCTCGCGAGAAGATAGCCGGCCTTTTCAGCGCGATGCGGGTGTAGCTCAATGGTAGAGCAGAAGCTTCCCAAGCTTACGACGAGGGTTCGATTCCCTTCACCCGCTCCAGCGCTGCGGCGCGCCGCGGCCCCGTGTGGTCACGCGGGCAGGGCGAGGTGCTTGGCACCGAATACCGCCTGCCAGCTGGCGATCTCCTCGACCACCGCCTCGTCGAGCGCGTGCATCAGGTCCGCCGCGGCGGCATAGGTGAGCGCCTGCGGCGCGCCCGTGAGCAGCAGCCCGATGCGCGTCTCGATCTCGGAAAGCTTCTCGGCGACGACCTGCGAGATCGCGGCGAAGCGCTCGAAATCGCCGAAATAGCGGATCCCGGCGAGGTTCGCCCCGAGCGTCGGGAAGGCCACCGCAAGGAAGGTGATGAGCGGCGAACTCGCCTTCGACCAGTGTTCGGGCACCAGCCCCGCACTGCCGCCAAGCTTGAGCATGAGATAGGCGAGCACCGAAACCACCGCCAGCGCGAAGCAGGCTTCCGCCGCGCGGTCGAGCCGGTGATGGACCTGCTCCAGCCGGTGCGCCTTGGCCTCGTGGTAGGCGCGCTGCGCGGCGACGTGCGGCAGCACCGCCCCGGCCAGCGCGGCGGCCAGGTATTCGCGCGTCATCCGCACCCGCGGCAGGCCCACCGCACGCAGCGCGTGGCGGGCGAAATGTTCGGGCCACTCGCCGCGCTCCCCGCGGGGCCAGCGCCCGGTCGGGCGCGACACGCCGAGCAGCAGCAGGCCCGGCGCGTGCCGCAGGTACTCGGCGACCCGGCGCATCTCGAACCAACGACGGTGCCAGCCAAGCCGCGATCCGGCCGCGGTAAGCAGCAGGATGCCGCCGAGCAGCAGCAATTCGACCGTCGCGAACACCCATTTCACCTCGACGAGGCCCGCGGGGAGAAAGGCGAGACCGACGATCACAGCCAGCGCGGCGAGCACGAAATTGATGCTCATTCCGCTGCGGTAGGCATCCGCGAGGCGGCTCGCGATTCCGTCGGCCCAGGCGAACATCGGCAGCAGTTCCCCGGCGAGCCTTGCGATCACCCGCGCATCGCCGCCCGGCAGCGCCGCGCTCGCCGCGACCAGTGCCGCGCCGCTTCCCCCGGCGATCGCATCGGGCGCCTCGTAGGTGACGCCGAGCGCGCCGAAGGCCCCCGGCTCGCCGCCGAACAGCCGCTCGATCCTGCGGTAGAAGCCGAAACCGCGGGCACTGCGCGCGTGCCACTTCTCGTGCTCGAGCATCTCGGCGCTCCACTCCTCGCTGAGCACCGCCGCGCGGATGATCGCCGCCAGCCGCGCGGGATCGGGCGCAGCGGCACGCGGCTGCCCGAGCTCCTCGGGCCGGGTGAGGATCGTCCAGCTTGCCGGCAGGGCGGGGTCGATCAGCAGCACCGGCGTGCCCATCGCCAGCGCCGCGGTGACGGTGTGGCCGGTGCCGCCCGGCAGGTTCGACACCTTTCCGTCCCATACCGCCACCACCAGATCGGTGCGCTCGATCATCACCCTCCCGGCGAGGGCGACATTGTCGGAGACGAGTGCCTCGAAGGCGCGGCCTGCGGCGCGGTCGTCGGGATCGGCGAGGCTGGCGAGCCACAGGGCCTCGACCTCGGCGTCGCGGTCGGCGAGTTCGAACAGCTGTGCGCGGCCGGTGATGGCGCGGATCGCCTGCGCGCGCGCCTCGGTGTCCGGGTCGCTCGCGGGTGCGCCGCGGCACAGTGCGGCGGCATCCGCAGGTGTCGGCGGATGGGCGTTGATCGCGAGGTTGAGGTCGGCGCCGAAGGGCAGCGGCACCACCAGTTCCCAGCCGCGCGCCAGTGCGAGATCGGCGGCGACCTGATCGGTGCCGTCGACCAGCAGGCTGTGGAGCCGCACCGCGCCGCGCGCGCCGGGAAGGCTGGCGGCGATCGCGTCGATCTCCCCGAACAGCGCGGCGAGCCCGCCGGCGATGGCCTCGGCATGGGCGCAGAAGGACGGGTTGGAGGCGCGGTGGCCGGTGATGCCGAGCGAAAGATGGGCTTGCCAGCGGGCGGGGATCGGCACGGCGGACATTCTCGGTTCGTCTCCTCGCCGCGGCGGCTGACCCCAGGGTGTCTAACGTCCCGATGCGGCGACTTACAAGGGGAAAGCCCCGGTTTGACGACTACGCGGCGAGGGCGCACTATGGTTCTCCGAGGGGCGCGGGTCCGGGGGAGGCAGGCGCGATGGGGCATTGGACGGCATTCTGGGCAGGCGTGGTGCTCGCGCTTCCCTTTCCCGTGTCGGCGCAGGCGCCGGCGCTGTTTCCCTACATCCAGCAAGCCCCGGTCGAAGGGCCGAACGTCGTCGTCGAGGAGCTGGTTCGCGATGTTCCGCCCGAACAGCGCGCCGCCGAGGAGGCCGCCGCGGATGCTGCCGAAGCCGCGTGCGATGCGGGCGACCTCGCCGGCTGCACGGTGCTGGGGGCCGCCTATCGCGACGGAGTGGGGCGGCCGATCAACCGCTTCGTCGCCGAATTGTTGCTGCGCCAGGCCTGCGACGGCGCGGATGCGCAAGGGTGCCGCGAACTTGGCAATTGGCTGGTTTCTGCGACGCCGCAGATCACCAGGCCGTTCCGCGCCGAGGCGCGCGATTATGGCCTCAAGATGCTTGGCCGCAGCTGCAATCTCGATGATTTCGAGGCCTGCGCCGACCTTGCCACGGCGGTGCTCAACGGCGACGACGGTGTTCCGGGCGACGCGGCGGCGGCGGCGGCACTCCGGCGCCGCGACTGCCTTCGCGGCGGCGAGCGCTCCTGCCGCGACCTTGCCGCGGGTCTCGCGGGAAGCGGCGACGAGGCCGCGCGGGCGGAGGCGGCCCAGCTGCTCGCCGGGCAGTGCCGCAAGGGCGATGCGCAGGCCTGCAGCGATGCTCTCCCGCTTCTCGAAGCCGACAGCCCGCTCGCGCGCGAGATTGCGGCGCTCGGGTGCGATGCCGGCAGCGCCGCGGCGTGCGGCCGGTGGGGCGATATCCTGTTCGCATCCGCCAGCGGCCCGCCGGAAACCCGGCAGGCGGCGCTCGCCCGGTTCGACCGCGCCTGCACGCTCGACGAAACCCGCTGCCTGCTGCCCGAACAGATCCGCATCCGCCCGATGCTTGCCGAAGGCTGCGCCGCGGGCGGGCAGGATGATTGCATCGCGCTCGCACGGATCTACACCGGCTCGCCCGGCTCGCCGCTCCACTCTCCCTTCGAAGGCGCGACACTGCTCGGCCGCGCCTGCGAGGCCGGAGCGGTCGCCGCTTGCGGCGAGGCAGCGGGAGTGCTGCGCGGCGAGGGCATGCCACAGGGACCGGACGGCGACCAACGGATCGCCGGCTGGCTCGACATCGCCTGCCGCGCCGGTTCCGCGCCCGATTGCGTGGACCTCGGCAAGCACCTGATCGCGCGCCGCGCGGACCGCGAAAGCCGCAAGCGCGGCTACGGTCTGCTGATCGCGATCTGCGACGGGGGCGACATCTATGTCTGCGACGACCTCGACGACATCGCCGCCGACGATCCCGATGCGCCGCTGCTGGCGGCAGACAGCCGCTTCATCCCGCCGCTCAGCGAAGAGCAGGAGGCCGAGCTTGCCCGTGAAGCGGAGGCGGCACGCAAGGCCGTCCCGGTGACGGTGACCTGCAGCCACTCGGAGGTGACCTTCCGGGGCGTGACCTACCAAGATCGCTTCTGCGTGGCCCGCGCGGTGAAGATGATCCGCGGCTTCCTCGTTCCCCCCGGCGCCGCGCCGTGGCAGGCGCTGCTGTGGCGTCCCGAGCGGATGGTCGGACGCCGGCTCGACCCTTCCGAGCGGCTCGAATGCGGAGGGGCGCTGATCGCCACCGGCTGGGTCATCACCGCCGCGCATTGCGTGGTCGACAAGGACAAGAACCCGATCGTCACCCGCGGCTATACCATCCGGCTGGGCGTGAACGACGCCTATGATGCGGGGGAAGGTGATAGCTACCGCATCCTCGGGCTGTTCCCGCACCGGCTCTATGTCGAGAAGGGGCGCGTCTTCGACGTGGCGCTGATCCGCTTCGATCCTGACAATGGGCGGGCCTGGCCGCCGCAGCACGTCAGGACGGTCCCGGTCGACGGGCGGCGCCGCGTGCCGCTGGCGCTGAGCGGCGGCATGACGGCCTACGCCTTCGGCTGGGGAAACACCGCCTTTCGCGGGCAGAACAGCCAGCTGTTGAAGGGCGGCAAGCTCGCGCTGCAGGACCTGCCCACCTGCTCGAAAAAGACCTCGACCAACCGGGCCTATCTCGCCGGATCGCTGCTGTGCGCCAGTGCGCCCGACAAAACCCAGGTCTGCGATGGCGACAGTGGCGGTCCGCTGATCAGCTATCGCAGCGGCAGGCCGATCCTGATCGGCGTGGTGAGCGCGGGAACGGATTGCGGCCAGACCGGGGTTCCCAGCCGCTTCACCCGGCTATCGGTGGAGCGGGTGCGCGGCTGGATCGAGGATGTTCTTGCCGGGCGGGTGCCCGCAATCGTGCCGCGCTAGCAGGGCGGAGCCGAACGCATCGCCGGCCCCGCCCGGATAGCGGCCTATTCGGTCGGGGCGCCGCTCGCCGGAGCGGCGGCGTTGGGGCCGATCGGATTGCTGTTCTGGTCGGTGCCTTCCGCGGCATTGGTCGCCGCGTCGAGCGCCGCAGCATCTTCCGCGGTCATGCCTTCGCCCTCGGCGGGCATGGCCTCGGTGGTGTCGGCGGCGGCCGCGGTCGTTTCTTCGGCCTTTGGCGTCGCGGTGTTGCCGCTGCACGCCGCCAGCGCCAGCGCGGCGGCCGCGAGGGCCCCGAAGGTCACGATTGTCTTCATCTGCACTTCCCCCTTCTGTGCCCGTCATGGGCGGCCAAGAGGTATCACGATGCGAGCGCGGAAAGCAATTGCCCGAAACGCGGCTCGCCGCGCAGCGGATCGAGCAACGGGTCGTTGGGCACCCACAGCAGTCCCGGATCGCGCTTGGCATAGGCTTTGTCGAGCAGGTCGAGCGCCCGCTCCGCCTCGCCGCGCTGGGCGAGGACCTCGGCCTGCTGGTAGAAGCTGTCGTCATAGGTCGTCGCGAGCTTTTCCAGCGCGGCCTCGGAGCCTTGCGCATCGCCCTGGCGGTGCGCGGCGATGGCGAACGCGGTGAGGCCATAGGCCTCCCCCGGTTCGGCCTTGGCCGCGCTGATCGCGCCCGCCGCATCGTCCTGCATCAGCCGCGCGATGGCGATGCCGAACTGCGCGCTTGCGAGGCTGGGGTTGAGCGCCAGCGCGCGCTCCATGTGTCGCACCACCGCGTCGTAATCGCGCGCGAACAGCGCGACATAGCCGGCCGAGCGGAATGCGCGTGCATTGAGCGGGTCCAGCTCGATCACCTGTGCGATCATCTGCGTGGCGAGCGCGGTGTCTGCGCCATAGGCGTGAAAACTCGCCACCGAGCGCAGCACGTCGGCATCGCCGGGGGCAAGCTCCTGCGCCGCGCGGTAATGCGGTGCGGCCTCGGCGCGCTTCAGCTGCCCGTTGTTGAAAGCAAAGCCGAGTGCGAGATGTGCGCGTGCCAGTTTCGGTGCGAGCGAGACCGCGTGCCGCGCCGCGGCGATCGCCTGGTCGAACAGCTTGCGCGATTCGCCCTGACCGCTCGCCACGTTGTTGGCGACCGCCGCGAGCATGGTCGATCGCATCGCATGGGCGGCGGCATAGGCGGGGTCTTCCGCGATCGCCGCGTCGAACTGCACCAGCGCCGCACGGTCGGTCTCCTCCCCCGCAGAGACGTCGTAGAGCGCCATGCCCCGCAGGAACGCCTCGTAGGCGGCGACCGACTGGGTGCCGCCGACCTCCTGCTGCTGGGCGGCGGCGCGCTTGGCCTCGTCGTCGCCGGCGACTTCGGTGACGAGCGAGACGGCGACCGTCTCGGCGATCTCGGACTGCACCGCGAAGACATCCTCGAGCGCGCGGTCGTAGGTCTCGGCCCAGCGCACCAGCCCGCCCTCGATCCTGACCAGTTCGGCCGAGACCCTGACCCGGGTGTCGTCGCGCATCACGCTGCCGCGCAGGATATGGTCCACCCCGAGCGTGCGGCCGATGGCGAATTCGTCCTCGCCCTCGATCGCGCCCGAGGAGGTGGGGGCGGCCACCCTGAGGCGCGGGTTGCGCACCAGCACCGCGCGCAGCTCGTTCGACAGGCCGTTCGAAAACCAGGCCTTGCCCGCATCGCCGGTGAGGTTGGCGAAGGGCAGCACCACCATCGAAATGGCGTTGCTTGCCTTGGCGGTGCCCATCAATCCGGTGCGCCACAGCCCGAGCAGCGCGGCGCCGCTCGCGAGCCCCGCGCCGCCGAGGATGAGCGCACGGCGCGACACCGCGGGCGCCTTGCGCGCGGGCAGCGGCGGGGCGGGGCGTGCCGGAGCGGTCGCGGCGGCCGGTGCGCCGGGCTCGTCGAGCCGGGCTTGGACCGCGGTGAGGATGCGCTGCGCCTCGGGGGCATCGGCCCGGCCCTTCCATCCGGAGATGTCGAGCAACTGGATCTGGCGGAAGCCGAGCGGCGCCATCGTGCCGTCGAGCGAGAGCGGGACGAGGCACCCGCGCTCGCGCCCGCGCTGCGCCTCGTCGCGCACCCAGGTCGAGGCCACCGAGGTCTGCGACCATAGCACCACCACGCAATCGGCGGTCTCGAGCGCGTGTTCGGTGATGGCGAGATAGTTCTCCCCGCCCTCGAGCCGGCCGTCCCACCACACGTCGAGACCTGCACTTTCGAGCAGCGCGATCACCGGGCGGGCAGCCTCGAGGTCGCCGCGCGAATAGCTGACGAAGACGGCCGGGCCGTCGCCCTGCGCAGCCGCGTCGCCGCCGCTGGTGCTGTCCTTCCCCTCCGCCATGGCGCGGATGCTACATCGAATCCGCGCCAGTCGCCAAGCGAATGCGTCGCCGCTCGCGCGGGCGGGGCTATTGCGCGAGGTGTTCCGGCGGCGCGATCGCCTCGGCGGCGATGGCCTCGGGCGAGAAGGGCAGGCGGTACCAGCGCTTTGCCGAATAGGCGCGGGTCTGGTCGGCGAAGTGCGGCGAGGACGGGTCGGTCGACTGCGAATAGGAGAGCAGCGCATCGACCACCGGGCCGGTTTCGTCGAAGCCGACCACCTGGATGTAGCTCGTCCCGTGCACCGGCACGAGGCCCCAGGGCGCGGGGCGCGCTTCCTGCACGTTGAGCACGCCCGCGCCGCCCGGTCCGCCGTGGATCGCGATGCCCTCATCGCCCACGCGGCGCTGCTGAACCGTGCCCCACGGCGCATCGAGCGGGATCTTCGCCGCGTCGAGCTCGGTCACGGCTTCGCCCAAGGCTGCCAGCAGGGCGGAGCCGTTGGCGCCCCCGGTGGCAAGATCGCGCGGGGTGTTGACGGGATCGGCGGGGTCGAAGGGCACGGCCCACAGGCCGCTGCGTCCGGCGACCTTGGCCCAGAAGGCGCGGAACAGCGCCGCGCCGCGGCTGTCCACCTCGAAACGGCGGTCCCACCGGGCGAGCGCCGCGCAGCCGCGCGCGACAGTCTCCGCCGGCGCCTGCGCATCCGCGCACAGCGCCAGCAGCGGTGCGAGCGCCATGTCGCCCGCAAGGCTCTTGTTGGCGAAGGCCATCGCCTCGGCGCGCGGATGGTCGATCTTGCCGGCAGCGAGCAGCGCCTCGGTCTCGATGAAGTTCGACCGCGTGCGCAGGCTCAGGGCCTGTGCGTGCCTGCCGAGGATCGGCGAAAGCGCCGCGTGCGGCAGGTGCGGATTACTCAGCCAGTAGCTGTCGTTCGAATTGGTGAGGTAGCTGCGCACCACGGTGGCCGCCTGGTCGCCCGCCGGCATCAGCCCCGGAACGGGCGTGCCGGGCGCCACCTGCCAATCGCAGTCGGAGCGCGAGCCGTCGAGCAGCGTCGCGAGCGAGGCGAACAGCGGCGAGAGCGGGGTCGAACAGCGCGCGATCAATTCGGCGGATACGTTCGGCACCGCGGTGACATCGGCATGGAGCGCATCGCCGTTGCGATCGGCGGCGATGGTGTTGACCCACGGGATGCCCAGCGTGCGGCTCACCGCCGCCTCGACCTCGCCGACGTTCTTCGCGCGCCCTATCGCCAGCCAGGTGTCGATCGCGCGGTTGTTGCCGCGGTTCGCGTCCTTGACCGCAAAGGCCATGCCTGAGCTCCAGTTCACCCCCGATTGCGGGGCGACGAAGATGGGGCCGAAGCGGGTGGTGTAGAGGGTGCGGGTGACCTCCGGCGTGCCTTCCGGCATCGGCACGGTGACCGTCACCGGCTCCATCGCCACGCTCTTGCCGTCGAGCATGTAGCGGGTCGGGTCGGCCGGATCGAGGGTGAGCGCGTGCAGCGTGAAGTGCCGCGCGGCGGTGACGGTGTGGGTCCAGCCCACGTCCTTGTTGAAGCCCAGGGTCGGGATCGGGGTGCCGGCGATGCCCACGCCCATCACGTCATAGCCTTCCGGGCCGGTGACGTGGAGTTCCCAGAAGCGGCTCGGGCCGTTCCACGGGAAGTGCGGGTTGCCGATCACCATGCCGCGCCCGTTCGCGGTCGCCTCTCCGCCGAAGGCCCAGCCATTGCTGCCCATCCCGAGCTCGCCCGGCTTCGGCAGCGCCATGGCGACCTTGGGCGCGGCGCTGCCCGGCGGGCTCGCGCCGGCGATCCCGGGTGCGAGCGCCAGCGACGAGGCGAGCAGCATCTGCTTTTCGGTGAGGCGCAGCACGTCGTCGAGCGTGATGGGATGCACCCAGGCCTCGCCGCGGCACTCGGCCGGAACGCCCTCGGCCCCTGCGTCCTTCAGGAAGCGGTTGTAGCCCGCGACATAACCCTCGGCGAGCCCGCGCGCCGCCGCGCTCTGCCCTGCGAATCCCTCGCGCAGCGCAGCGACGTTCATGGCGGCGCGGAAGAACACGTCGGAGGACAGGTTGTCGACCTCCTGGAACCCCAGCACGGCCTTGGCCTCGGGGCCGAAGTGGCGCGATCTTTCGCCCGCAACCGTGGCGAACTCCTCGGCCAGCATGCACAGGTTGTCCTCGGCATAGGCATAGGCCACGCCGTAGCCGACCCCCGCCCACGTATCCGCCTTGATATGCGGGATGCCATAGGTGGTGCGGGTGATGGTGGCCGCGAGAGCCCCGCGCGCCTCGGCGGTGGGCGTGACAAGCAGCGCGGCAAGCGCGCCGGTGAGAAGTGCAATGCGCATTGTGGAGGCTCTCCCGATCCCCGTTTCGTGTCCGCCGAGCGTGCTATGGCAAAGCGCGCTGGATGGCAAAGGAAAGGGTCGCCCCGCTCAGGCTTCGCTGCGCAGGCTCTCCATGTCGATCACGAAGCGGTATTTCACATCGCTCGCCTCCATCCGTTCGTAGGCGGCGGCGATGTCCTGCATCGCGATCACCTCGATCTCGGGCAGGACGCCCTTCTCGGCGCAGAAATCGAGCATTTCCTGGGTCTCGGCCAAACCGCCGATGCCGCTGCCGGTCAGCACCTTGCGTCCGAGGAGCACGCCGGTGTGCAGTTCGGGCATCATGTCGATCATCCCGACCAGCACCTGCACCCCGTCGATGCGCAGCAGATGGAGATAGGGCGTCACGTCGTGGCGCACGGGGATGGTGTTGAGCACCATGTCGAAGGTCCCGCGCGCGGCCTTCATCGCCTCGCGGTCCGAGGTGTTGAGGAAGGCATGGGCGCCAAGCTTTTCGGCATCCGCGCGCTTGCTTTCCGAGCGCGAGAGCACGGTCACCTCCGCGCCCATCGCCGCGGCGAGCTTGACCCCCATGTGTCCCAATCCGCCGAGCCCCGCGACCGCGACCTTGCTGCCCGGGCCGACCTTCCAGGTGCGAAGCGGCGAATAGGTGGTGATGCCGGCGCAGAGCAGCGGCGCGACCTCGGCCAGCGGCAGGCTTTCGGGCACCTTGAGCACGAATTCCTCGCGCACGACGATCCTTTCGGAATAGCCGCCGAAGGTGAGCGAGCCGTCGCGCCGGTCCTTGCCGTTGTAGGTGCCGGTCATCCCGCCATCGAGGCAGTATTGTTCGAGGTCCGCCTCGCAATGCGCGCACTCCATGCAGCTGTCGACCATGCAGCCGATCGCCACCCGGTCGCCGACCTTGTGGCGGGAGACGCCCTCGCCCACGGCGGCGACCGTGCCGACGATTTCGTGACCCGGCACGATCGGATAGGTCGTGCGCCCCCAGTCGTTGCGCGCCGCGTGAAGGTCCGAATGGCAGATCCCACAATGGGTGATGTCGATCAGCACGTCGTCGTGGCGCAGGCCCCGGCGGGTGATCTGCATCGGCCCCACGCCGCTATCGGGCGCCGTCGCGCCATAGGCCTTGGTCGGATATTCGTTGGTCTGGGTAGCCATTTGTTTTCCCTCGCGGCTGGTTCGCTTCGCGAACGCCTCCGGGCGGGCGGCCTACCGGCCGGCGCGCGCCCCCAGAGGCATTGGCGCGCTTGCGAAGCCTGACGGCTTCGGTTGCGGTGATCTTCTACTTCGGCGGCATCCGGATCGCGCCGTCCAGCCGGAACTGGTGGCCGTTGATGTAGCTGTTGCGCGCGATCTCGAGCACCAGCGATGCGAATTCCTCGGGCTCGCCGAGCCGCTTGGGGAAGGGCACGCTGGCGTTCAATTGCGCCCACATCGGCGGGTTTCTGTCCTTCATTCCCAGCATCAGCGGGGTGGCGAAGATGCCCGGCATGACCGAGTTCACCCGGATCCCCAAGTCCATCAGGTCGCGCGCCATCGGCAGGACGAGGCCGTTCACCCCGGCCTTGCACGAACCGTAGATCACCTGCCCGATCTGCCCGTCCTGCGCGGCGACGCTGGCGGTGAGGATGATGCAGCCGCGTTCGCCGTCGTCGTTGACCGGATCGGCATTGGCCATGCCGAGCGCCGAGATGCTGGCGATGCGGTAGCTGGCGACGAGGATGCCTTGTGCCCCGAAGGCATAATCCTCGGTCGAGAGGCGCTTGTAGGTGCCCGCTTCCTTGTCCCAGCCGAGCGTCTTGCCACGCCGGCTTGCCATCGCGCAGTGGAGCGTCACGCGCTCCTGCCCGTGCGCGGCGCGCGCTGCGGCGAAGCCCGCCTCGACGGAGCCCTCGTCCATGATGTCGACATGGTGGAAGGTGCCGCCGATGGCCTTCGCATGGGCCTCGCCCGCCTCGTCGTTGATGTCGAAGATCGCGACCTTCATGCCCGCCTCGGCGAAAGCCTGCGCACTGGCCTTGCCGAGGCCGCTCGCGCCGCCCGTCACCACGGCCGCCATGCCCGGTTCGATTCTCATCGCCTCTCTCCCTCTTGGCTGTCGGCAAGAGGGCTAGGCGATCGGGGCGCGGGCCGCCACTCACAAAACGCGATATTTCTGCAACAGATTATCAGAAACATTCGCGATTGCGCTGTGTCATTTGTTGGTAACTCCGGTTTCATCCCCGTTTCATGCAGCACGGCTAGCTCGCCCCCGTTTTCGCCCCACGGTGGGGCCAAACGGGGGTAATCATGAACCGCATTCGCCTGATCTCGGGCGGCGCCGCCATCGCGTTCGCCGCCAGTCTCGCCAGCCCGGCGTTCGCCGGTGAAGTCACCGGGGTGGTCGCCGACGCCAGCGACACCGCCACGCTCGATGCCGTCGAGGTGGTGATCGAGGAACTCGGCCGCCGCACGGTCACCGCGCGCGACGGCCGCTATGTCTTCGCCGATGTGCCGGAGGGCACCTACACGCTCACGGCACGCTATGTCGGGGCGCAGCCGGTCAGCGCGGCGGTGATCGTGCCTGCCGAGGGCCGTGTCGCGCAGGACTTCGTGCTCGGCCAGGCCGGCTCCCAGATTCTCGTGCTCGGCCAGACCGCGAACCAGGCCTCGGCGCTGTCGCGCAAGCGCGCCGCCGACGGCATCTCCGATGTCCTGACGCGCGACACGGTCGGCCAGTTCCCCGACCAGAACGTTGCTGAATCGCTGCGCCGCCTGCCGGGCATCAACGTGCTCAACGACCAGGGCGAGGGCCGCTTCGTCTCGGTCCGCGGGCTCGATCCCGAACTCAATGCGACCTCCTTGAACGGCGTGCGCCTGCCCGCGCCCGAAGCCGACGTGCGCTCGGTCGCGCTCGATGTCATCTCCTCGGACATCATCGAATCCATCGAGGTGAAGAAGTCGCTGACCCCCGACATGGACGCCGACACGATCGGCGCCTCGGTCGAGATCAAGACAACCAGCGCCTTCGATCGTCGCAAGGACCTGCTCACCGTCCGCCTCGAGGGCAGCTACAACCGCTATAGCGAGGAGCTGACGCCGAAGGCTTCGATCGATTTCGCCACCCGCGTGACCGACAATTTCGGCATCTCGGGGGGCGTCTCCTACTACAATCGCAAGTTCGAGACCGACAACGTCGAGGCCGACGACTGGTTCGCCTATGCCGGCGGCCCCGTCGCACTCGACCTGCAATATCGCGACTATGACGTCGAGCGTGAGCGCATCAGCGGCTCGCTCAACTTCGATGTCCGCGCCGGCGAGAACACCGAGCTTTACCTGCGCGGGGTGTGGAGCCAGTTCGACGACCAGGAATATCGCCGCCGCGTGCGCTTCAATCTCGGCCGCTTCGAGGATGACGGCCCGAGTTCGCAGAACGGCACCACCGCGGTGTTCGACGATGCCGACCAGCGTGTCGAGGTGCGGCGCGATATCAAGGACCGCTTCGAGCGTCAGCGCATCCAGTCGGTGGTCCTCGGCGGGGAGAGCCGCTTCGACAACCTCTTCGCCGAATATTCGGTAAGCTGGGCCAAGTCGCTCGAGATCGAGCCGAGTTCGGTCGATCCGGCCGAGTTCCGCCGCCGCTTCAGCAACACCGGCCTGTCGGTCGCGATCGACTATGCCGATCCGCGCGTGCCGCTCTACAGCGCGACCGGCAATCCGGCCTTCTTCGATCCCGCGGCCTATTCCTTCAATGACCTCGAATACGTCAATCCCTCGGACACCGAGGACGAGGAATGGGCCGGGCGGTTCGACTTCGGGATCGAGAGCTACCTCGACAACGGGACGCTGACCGTCCAGGCGGGCGTCAAGGCACGCCGCAGGGTCAAGACCTACGCCTACACCGTGGATTTCTATGAATACGACGGTCCCGGCACCTTCACGCTCGCCGACGTCCTGGGTTCGCAGATCTACCGTCTGACCGGCATTGACCCGGTGCCGAGCTACACCGGTGCGTCGGACTTCTTCGCCGCGAACTTCGCCCAATTCGTGCGCAACGACCTCGACAGCCGCTTCGATTCCAATGCCGAGGACTATCGCGCCGAGGAAGACATCACCGCCGGCTACATGCTGGGCCGCTTCGAGAGCGACAGCCTTCTCGTGATCGGCGGGGTGCGCTACGAGCGGACCTCCAATCGCCTGTTCGGCAATCAGGTCACCCTGTTCGCCGAGGGTGCCACCCTGCCGGGCGGGGCGGTTGCCACGCAGGACACGGTGGAGGTGACCCCGCTGTTCTTCACCCGGCAATATGGCGACTGGCTGCCCAGCGTGACGCTCCGTTACGAGGCGCAGCCCGACCTTATCCTGCGCGCGGCCGCCTATCGCAGCCTTGTGAGGCCCCGCCTGTCGAGCTTCGCCCCGCGCTTTCTCGTCGAAGTCAACGACGACGACCAGATTTCCGGCGAGTTCGGCAACCCCGCGCTGGTGCCCTACAAGGCGTGGAACTTCGACGCTTCGGTCGAATACTACCTTTCGGGCAACGGCGGCGTCTCGGCCGGGTTCTTCTACAAGGACGTGAAGGACTTTATCGTCAACGTCGAGATCGACACGCCCGGCACCTTCAACGGCACCACCTTCGACGAAGCGGTGATCCCGATCAACGGTCGGACCGCGACGATCTGGGGGCTCGAGTTCAGCTACACCCAGAGCCTCGATTTCCTTCCCGGGCTGCTTTCGGGGCTGCTGGTGCAGGCCAACTATACCTACACCGATGCCACCGGCTCGGTGCCGGTCGGGGGCTTCACCGATCTCGACACGGTGACCGATTATCGGGACATCGATCTGCCCGCCTCATCGAAGCACACCTTCAACACGGTGCTCGGCTACGAGAAGGGCCCGGTGAGCCTGCGGCTCGCGGGGACCTATCGTGATGGTTATCTCGACGAGATCAACAGCGATGCGGCGCTCGACCGCTACGTCGACGACCACTTCCAGCTCGACTTCACCGCGCGCTTCAACGTGACCCGGAACGTCCAGCTCTATTACGACTGGATCAACATCAACAACGCCAAGTATTTCGCCTATAACCGGCTGGCCGGCGGGCGGAACCTCTACCAGTACGAGGAATACAGCTGGACCATGAAGGGCGGCGTGCGCGTCACCTTCTGATGCAGAAAGAGGGCATCATGCTGCGACCATTCCACGGCTTTGCCCTTCTCACCCTCGGGATCGCCGCCGCCTGCGCAAGCGTGCCGGCGGCGGTCCTTGGCGGCCCCGCCGTCACTGTCGTCGCCCACGGCGAGACGGTGCCGGTGGGGACCTCCAACCAGGATGCCGCCGACGACCCGGCGATCTGGCGCAATCCCGCCGATCCCGCGGCCAGCCTGATCGTCGGCACCGACAAGAAGGGCGGCCTCTACGTCTACGACCTGAAGGGCGCGCAGCAGAGCTTCCTGCCGGCGCCCGGCCTCAACAATGTCGACCTTGTGGACATCGACAGCGGGCGGGTGCTGGTGATCGCCAGCGATCGCAGCGACCTCTCCACCGCGCATCTGTTTCTCGCGCTGCTCGGCGCCGACGGCACGCTCACGCCCGCAGGACGGATCGCGGTGGGTCCGGGGGAGGGCTACGGCCTGTGCATCGCCAAGCCCGCCGGGATCGACGACGTGG
Source organism: Porphyrobacter sp. (assembly GCA_016125555.1). Lineage (GTDB taxonomy): Bacteria > Pseudomonadota > Alphaproteobacteria > Sphingomonadales > Sphingomonadaceae > Erythrobacter. Next base: position 75,128 of record WGLN01000004.1, on the reverse strand, counting down.
TGGTGTTCAGCGCGCCCAAGGAAGGGACGATCTATCGCACGGCGATCCGCCAGGGGCGCGGCGGCTTCGCGGGGCAGACCACCAGGCTTGCCGAGGTCGCCACCCAGCCCGAAGGCTGCATCGCCGACCCGCGCACCCACACGCTCTACATCGGCGAGGAGGATGTCGGCATCTGGGCGATTGACATGAACAGCGGGGCAAAGCGGCTGGTCGCGCCGGTCGACAACGTCATGCTGGTCGCCGATGTCGAGGGCCTCGCCATCGCGCCCGAAGGCGCCGACGGCGGCTATCTGGTCGCCTCCTCGCAGGGCGACAGCGCCTATTCCGTGTTCCGCTTGCCGGAGGAGACCCCCGTGGGCCGTTTCCGCATCGCACGGGGTGCCTTCGGCGCGACCGAGGAGACCGACGGCATCGAGCTCGACCCGCGCGATTTCGGACCGGCTTTCCCGCACGGCCTCTTCATCGCGCAGGACGGGGTGAACCCGCCCGCCGCGCAGAACTTCAAGCTCGCCCGCTGGGACGAAATTCTTGCCGCGCTGGAGACCGCCGAGTAGGACGCGGGGCGTGAACCGCCCGCGCACTCCCGCAGCCGATGGCCGCCGCTTGCCCGGCGTGGCCGCGGTCACCTGTTTCGGGCCCGCCTGAGGCGCGGCGGGGCAGGGCTTGGCCAGTTTCCTCCTCGCGCTGCTGCTGGTTGGTGTCCTGTCGCTCGGCGCACGCGACCAGTGGCTGGTGGCGCGCTGGGCGGATGGTCTGGGGCAGCGCGCCTCGCTGCTCCTTGTTGCCATCGCCGCTGCCGCGTTCAGCGCCGCGCTGATGGCCTGGGCAGGTGCGGGCCTCGCCGCGCTGCTGCCGCCGCGGGCTGCGCGGATGCTGGTCGCCGCGGCGCTTGCCATCGCCGCGTTCGAACTCGGCTGGCCGGTCCGGCAGACGGTCCCGCGCGAACCGACCCGCTCGCTGGGGGCCATCTTCATCGTGCTCGCCGCCAGGCAGGTCGGCGACGCGGCACGCTTCACGGTCCTCGCGCTTGCCGCTGCGGCACACCTGCCCGCCGTCGCCGCGCTGGGAGGCGCGGTCGGCGGCGCGGCGGCGCTGGCGCTGGGGTGGGCGCTGGGCGCTTCTGGCCTTGTGCGCTGGCCCTTGCGCGGCTTGCGGCGCGGGCTGGGCCTGTGCCTCATTCTTGCGGCGTTGTTCATCGGACTGAACGCTCGTTACGCGGCGGTTTAATCGCTTTGTTCGATTATTGCGATTGGCATTTCGGCGGAAACCACAAGCTTCTTCAAGGGTTATATCACTGAGACCAACGGCAGCACCTGACGCTGCCCCATAAGAGAAGGAGACCCCCATGGCTGAAGCCAATACCAATTCGAAAACCGCCCTCATCGCCGAACTCAACGGCCTGCTGGCGGATCACTTCGCCCTCTTCATCAAGACCAAGAACTTCCACTGGCACGTCAAGGGCCCGCGTTTCCGCGACCTGCACCTGCTGTTCGACGAGCAGGCGATCGAGATCCGCGATCAGATCGACGTGATCGGCGAGCGGGTGCGCAAGCAGGGCGGCGATACGCTGACCTCGGTCGGCTCGGTCGCCAAGGCGACCCGGATCGAGGATCAGGACAGCGCCTCGCTCGACGCCGAGGCGATGATCGCCGAACTGCGCGACGACAACCGCAAGGTCGTCGAGCGCCTCAAGAAGATGAAGACGCTCGCCGACCAGGCGGGCGACAACGCCACCGACGGACTGCTCGACGACTGGACCGACATGGCTGAGGAGCGCGTGTGGTTCCTGTCCTCCTTCCTCGGGTAAGACCAACGCGAATGCGCCGAACGCCGCGGGCCGTCCCCATTGCCGGGGGCGGCCCTTTTGCTATGGAAAGCGCCATGCAGGACGTCACGATCATCGAGAACGCCGGCACCGGCGCGATTGCCGACTGGCTGACCGAAAGGCTCGCCGCTGCCGCGGGCGCTGCGATCACCGTGCCGGGCGGATCGACCCCGTTCCCGATCCTCGCCGACCTCGCCGCGCGCGGCAGCATCGCGTGGAGCGACTGGGAGGTGTGGCCGGGCGATGATCGCATCGTGCCCGAAGATCACGAGGCATCGAACACCGGCAAGGTCCGCGCGCTGCTCGAACCGGCGGGCGCGCGCATTGTCGCGCTGGCCGAAGACGCCCGCCCGCCGCACTTCGCGCTCGCCTGGCTCGGCATGGGGCCGGACGGGCATATCGCCTCGCTGTTCCCCAACACCGATCCGCAGGTCGACGATCCCAGGGCCGTCCGCCGTCTCACCCCCGATCCGCTGCCCGCGCACGCCCCCTTCGACCGCATCACGCTGACCATCCCGGCGCTGCTCGACAGCGATGCGCTGGTGTTCACGCTCGGCGGCGCGGCGGACAAGCGCGGCGTTTTCGAGGCGGCGATGCGGGGCGAGAACGACCTGCCCATCGCCCGCCTGCTCGGCGCGGCGCGCGCGCGGGGCGTGCCCGTCACGGTGTTCGCCTGATGCCGGCGCTGCTGCCCGCCCCGCTCCACCGCCTGCTGCTGCCGCTCGCCCACCGGGTGCGGCACCGCTGGCGGCGCTGGCGCAAGGCGCCGATCGCCGGGGCGAGCGTGATCGTCACCAATCTTGCGGGCGACGTGCTGCTGCTCCGCCATTCCTACGGGCCCGATGTCTGGGGCCTGCCCGGCGGGGGCTTGCGCGCAGGGGAGGACCCGGCTGAAGCGGCGCGGCGCGAAGTGCGCGAGGAGCTCGGGATCGACCTTGCCAGGATCGAGCCGGTCGGCACGCTCGAGGAGGTGCTGTCGGGCTCGCCGCACACCGCGCATATCTTCGCCGCAGTGTGCGACCGCCAGCCCCAGCCCGATCGCCGCGAGGTGGTGGAGGCGCGCTTCTTCCCGCCGCACTCGCTCCCCGAGCCGCTGGGCGAGACCACCCGCGCACGGATCGCGGCGTGGAAGGGCCGCGGGGCTAAAGCAGGCTGAGCTGCGCCGCGTCGGCTGCCGGCCTTTCCTCCTGCGCCCCCTCGAGATTGCCGAGCGTCAGTCCCATCAGCCGGATCGGCTTGGGCAGTGGCAGTTCGGCGGCGAGCAGCGCCCGGGCGATGCGGGCGAATTCCTCCTTCCCGCCGACATATTCGGCCAGCGAGGTCGCGCGGGTCATGATCCGAAAATCGGTGAACTTGAGCTTGAGCGTCACGGTGCGCCCGCGCGCCCCCGATGCCTCGATCCGCTCCCAGACGATGTCGATGATGTTTTCCAGCGTGTCGCGCAGCGCGCCGCCGCTGCCGATGTCCTCGGAAAAGGTGCGCTCCGCGCCGACCGATTTCCTGATGCGGTGGGCGCGCACCGGCCTCAGGTCCACCCCTCGCGCGGCGCGGTAGAGGTAATCGGCCATGCTGCCGAAGTGCTGGCGCAGGAAGGCGATGTCCTTTGCGGCGAGGTCAGCGCCGGTCGCGATGCCGAGCCGCTTCATCTTCTCCTCGGCGCGCGGGCCGACCCCGTGGAAGCGCCGGATCGGCAGACCGGCGACGAACTGCGCGCCCTCGCCGGGGCGGATCACGCACAGGCCGTCGGGCTTGTTCTGGTCGCTGGCGAGCTTGGCGAGGAACTTGTTGTAGCTCACCCCCGCGCTCGCGGTCAGCTGCGTCTTGGCGCGGATTTCCTGCCGGATCAGCTGGGCGATGCGGGTCGCGCTGCCGATGCCAAGGCGATCCTCGGTGACGTCGAGATAGGCCTCGTCGAGGCTCAGCGGCTCGATCGCGTCGGTGTAGTGTTCGAACACCCGCCGGATCTGGCGGCTGGCTTCCTTGTAGGCATCGAAGCGGCTCTTCACGAAGACGAGATCGGGGCACAGGCGCTTGGCAGTGACCGAGGGCATCGCGCTCCTCACCCCGAACTTGCGCGCCTCGTAACTCGCCGCGGCGACCACCCCGCGTCCACCCGCGCCGCCCACCGCGACCGGCCTGCCCCGCAGCTCGGGATTGTCGCGCTGTTCGACGCTGGCGAAGAAGGCGTCCATGTCGACATGGATGATCTTGCGCAGTCCGGGCGCCTCGCCGTCCTGCTGCGCATCGCTGTGCCTGTCGTCCGCCATGCCGCGGAAATAGAACCTTGTGCCGCCCGAAGGAACTCTCGCTGGAACTTTTGCCCCGAGGCCCCATTTTGTGCAGATGCGAAAAGAACTCTGGTCATCGGGCGAGGCGCCGGGCAAAGGGCCCGGCATGGCAACCGCGGCCCTTTCCCCTGCGCCGACGAGGACGCTCGGCGAGCGCGAGCTGATCTGGATGATGGCGCTGCTGATGGCTCTCAACGCTTTCGGCATCGATTCGGTGCTGCCCGCGCTCGATCGGATCGCCGGGGATCTCGGCGCGGTCGGCAACCAGCGCCAGTTAGTGATCGGCATCTACCTGCTCACCGCGGGAATCGGTTCGCTCGCGCCCGGCGCCTTCGCCGACCGCTTCGGGCGCCGCCCGGTGCTGTTCGCCAGCCTCGGCGCCTATGTCGCGCTCTCGCTCGCCTGCGCATTGGTGGGCGATTACTGGACGCTGGTGGCGCTGCGCGGATTGCAGGGCTTCTGCGCCGCCGGGATCATCGCGCTGCCTCCGGCGATCATTCGCGACCAGGTCGGCGGCGACAAGATGGCGCGGCTGATGAGCCTCATCTTCGTGATCTTCCTGCTGGTCCCCGCGGTCGCGCCGAGCATCGGGCGCGGCATCCTGATGCTGGCGGGTGACTGGCGGTTCATCTTCGTCGGCATGGCGATCGCGGGCGTGACGATGGGCCTGTGGGTCTATCGCCGCCTCCCCGAGACACTCCATGCCGAGGATCGCCAGCCGATCCGCGTGGGGGCGATCGCGCGCCGCATGGTCGCCGCGCTGAGCCTGCGCGCGACGGTCGGCTACACGCTCGGCAGCGCGCTCGTGTTCGGGGCGCTGTTCGGCTTCATCAATTCCTCGCAGCAGCTGATCGGCGAGGCCTTCGGCGCGGGCGAGGACTTCACCCTGATCTTCGCAATCTGCGCGGGGTGCATGGCGCTGGCCAATTGGTCGAATTCGCGGATCGTCGAACGTTTCGGTGCGCGGCGGGTCAGCCACGCGGCGCTGTTCGCCTTCCTCGCGGTGTCGGGCGCGCAGCTGTTCACAGCCTTCCAGCCGCACGAGAGCCTGTGGGTGTTCGTGCCGCTGATGGCCGCCAACATGAGCCTGCTGGGCTTCATCGGCGCCAATTTCGGCTCGATTGCGCTGCAGCCCTTCCGCCACATCGCGGGCGCTGCAAGCTCTGCGCAAAGCTTCGTGCGGATGACCATCGGCGCGTTGCTCGGCGCGCTGATCGGGTTCGCCTATGACGGCACCGCGCGCCCGCTGGCGATCGCGCTGATGGCGGCGGCGAGCGCCTGCCTGCTGCTGGTGCTGTTCTCCGAGCGAGGGCGACTGTTCGGCCCGCCGGTGGCCGAGGAGGACTAGGTCTCAGCCCCCAGCCGCCGCCAAGCGAGCTGCGCGAATTCGCACAGCAACGGCCGGGTGTCGCGCGGGTCGATGATGTCCTCGACGTTGAAACGCTCGGCAGAACGGAAGGGCGAGGTGACTTTCGCCAGCCTTGCGCGAATTTCCTCGAGCAGCGCTGCCGGGTCATCCGCCGCCTCCAGTTCCGCCTTGTAGGCGACCTCCAGCCCGCCCGCGATGGGGAGTGAGCCCCAGTCGCCTGACGGCCAGCAATAGCGATACTGGTAGCGTTCGGCGTTGCTCATTGCGCTGCCCGCAATGCCGTAAGCGCGGCGCAGCACCACGCTGGCGAGCGGCACCGTCGCGCGGTAGATCGCGTTCATCGCGTTGACGCCGTAGCGGATCGTCCCCGCCATCTCCGCCTCGCGCCCGATCATGAAGCCGGGGTTGTCGACGAGGTGGACGATGGGCAGCCGGAACTGGTCGGCAAGGCGGACGAAGCGTTCGACCTTTTCGGACGTCTTGGCCTCCCATGATCCGCCGAGGTAGCTTGGATCGGAGGCGATGACGCAGACCGGCCAGCCGTCGAGCCGGGCCAACGCGGTGATCGCGGCGCGGCCCCAGTGGCGGCCGATCTCGAACACGGTGCCGTGATCGAACACCATCTCCATGCAGCGGCGCATCGAATAGACCTGCTTGGGGTCGCGCGGGACGAGGGAGAGCAGCGCCTCTTCCTTGCGGTGGACCGGATCGGTGCAGAGCGAGCGGCGCGCGGGCTGGCCGACATATTCGGGCATGAAGGAGAGGAAATGCCGCGCGCGGGCGAAGGCCTCGGCCTCGGAGGCGACCTCGTCGTCGACCACCCCGTTGCGGGTGTGGATCGCGCTGCCGCCGAGGGCTTCCTTGGCTTCCTCGTGATTGGCCGCGCCGCCCTTGTACGCATTGCCCAGCCCGTCGACCACGGCGGGGCCAGCGGCGAAGATCTGGCTGAGGCCCTTGACCATGATCGAGTAATGGCTCGCCACGGTCCGCGCCGCGCCGAGGCCCGCCGTCGGCCCCAATGCCAGCGCGACCACCGGAACGGTGTCGAGATTGGTCACCACATCGCCCCAGCCGGGCACGGCGGGAATATAGGTTGCGCCGATCTGCTCGAGCGTCTTGACCGACCCGCCACCGCCGGTGCCGTCGATCATGCGGATGATCGGCAGCTTCAGTTCGTGCGCCATGCGTTCGGCCTGCACCATCTTGCGCGCGATCCCCGCATCAGCCGCGCCGCCGCGGATGGTGAAGTCGTCGGCGGTGGCGACGACCGGGCGGCCATTGATCAGGGCCTTGCCGAAGAGGAAGGGGGCGGGGGTAACCTGCGCGAGGTCGCCATTGGCGTCATACTTGGCCGAGCCCGCGATCTTGCCGATCTCGCGGAAGGAGCCTTCGTCGCACAGCGCCGCGAGCCGCGCGCGGGCGTCCATCTTGCCCCGGCCATGCTGCCGCGCGACCTTGTCCGCGCCGCCCATCTGCTCGGCCAACGCCTCGCGGGCGCGAAGTTCTTCGAGTTCCCTGGCCCAGGTCATCGGCAATCCATAGGCAAAGCGTCATCCCAGCGAAAGCTGGGATCGCTATCGGCCTCGCACTGACTGGCAAGCGATCCCAGCTTTCGCTGGGATGACGGTTATTCCTCCGCAGGCACCACCCGGCAGAGCACCGCCTCGACCTGCACCTGCCCGCCCGCGCTGACGCTGAGCCCCTCGACCACCCCGTCGAAGGGCGCGGTGAGGGCGTGCTCCATCTTCATCGCCTCGAGCACCATGAGCCGCTCCCCGGCGGTGACGGCGTGCCCCTCGGCGACATCAACCGCGATGACCTTGCCCGGCATCGGCGCAATGATCGCGCCATCGGCGGCGGAGGCTGTTCCTGATCCTCGAACATCCTTCCGAAACTCGAAGTAGAGGCCATCATCGAAAATCGCGACAGTCTCGCCTGTGACGTAATGCAAAACAGCGCGGTCGCGCTTGAAATCCTTGCGATCGAGCAGCCTGCTTTGCGAGCCGTGGTAGAGAACCACAGCCTCACGCGAGGGGGCGTTGAGTCGCAGGCCTGCTGCCATCCCTTCGCGTTCCGACTCGTCAACTCCGTCGAGATAGAGGCGTGCAGCCATTTCCCAATGGGCATCCGCAGGCTCCATCTTTGGAATGAGGGCATCCTCATTGTCCTGGATGAAGGAAGTCGTGAGCTTGGCGTCATAGAAATCGTCATGCTCAAGCGCGTTTCCTAAGAACGGGGCATTCGAACGAACCGGCCAGATTTCGGTCAGCCGCGTCAATGAAGCCAGATTTTCAATCGCGATTTCACGCGTGCTGCCGTGCGACACCAGCTTGGCGATCATCGGATCGTAGAATGGCGACACGGTGTCGCCTTGCTCTACACCCGTCTCGATCCTGATCTTTGCATCAGGCCAGAGATGGAGGTGGTCTTTATTGAGGTCCAGCCACTCCAACCGCCCCGTGCTCGGCAAGAACCCCTTGGCCGGGTCCTCCGCATAGAGCCGCGCCTCGATGGCGTGGCCGTTGATCGACAGCTCGTCCTGCCGCTTGGGCAGCGGCTCGCCGCTCGCGACCCTCAGCTGCCATTCGACCAAGTCGACCCCGGTGATCTCCTCGGTGACGGGGTGCTCCACCTGAAGGCGGGTGTTCATCTCCATGAAGAAGATGCGGTCGGCGCGCAGGCCCTCGCTGGCATCCGCGATGAATTCGATCGTGCCCGCGCCCTCGTAATCGACCGCCTTGGCGGCGCGCACGGCGGCGGCGCAGATGGCTTCGCGGGTCTCGGCGTCCATGCCGGGGGCGGGGGCTTCCTCGATCACCTTCTGGTGGCGGCGCTGGAGCGAGCAGTCGCGCTCGAACAGGTGGACGACGTTGCCGTGGCTGTCGCCGAACACCTGCACCTCTATATGGCGGGGCGAGGTGATCCACTTTTCGAGCAGCACCTCGTCGTTGCCGAAGGAGGCCTTGGCCTCGCGGCGGCAGGATTCGAGCGCGGCGGCGAAATCCTCGGGCGCATCGACCTTGCGCATCCCCTTGCCGCCGCCGCCCGCGACGGCCTTGATGAGGACGGGGTAGCCGATGGCCTCGGCCTCCTTGGTCAGCCGCTCGACCGACTGGTCCGAGCCGTCATAGCCCGGCGTCACCGGCACACCGGCTGCACGCATCAGCTGCTTGGCCGCATCCTTGAGGCCCATCGCGCGGATGCTCGCAGGCTTGGGGCCGACCCAGATCAGCCCCGCGTCGATCACGGATTGCGCGAAGTCGGCGTTCTCGGAGAGGAAGCCGTAGCCCGGATGGATCGCATCCGCCCCGGTCTGTTTGGCCGCCGCGATGATCTTCGCACCGACCAGATAGCTCTCGGCAGCGGGCGAGGGGCCGATATGCACCGCCTCGTCGGCCTGCCGCACATGCAGCGCCTTGGCATCGGCATCGGAATAGACCGCGACGGTCGCGATCCCCATCGCGCGCGCGGTGCGCATGATCCGGCAGGCGATCTCGCCGCGATTGGCGATCAGGAGTTTGCGGATCATTCGCCCATCTCCGGCGCGCCGAGCCGTGCGCATTCGCTGGGCGGTTCCATCGTGAAGCTGGTGTTGGCGACCTTCCACACCCCGTCGCGCTTCACGAGGCTCAGCGAATCGATCCCGCAATGGGTGGTCTTGCCCCCTGCGGTGAAGCGGTAAGGGCCCCACACCTGCGCCATGTCACCATCGACCAGCACGTGCGCATAGACCATCTTCTCGGCGAAACCGGGCGGGGACTTCAGCCAGTTTTCGAGATGCCTGGCGACGGGAATAACGATCACCTCGGGAGCGTCCGGTTTGCGCCGGTCGTGGACGTAGATGGTGCCTTCGGGGTCCATCGTGCGCGCGATCGCGGTCTTGTCGTCGCTGCCGATCGCGGCGAAGAAAGCGTCGGCGGCGGCGATGACTTCTGCCTGTCCGGTGGGCGGCTCCTCGGCGGCGAGGGGCGCTGCGGCCATGGCTGCGGCGATTGCGGTAATGGCTTTCATGCCAGCGGGATTAGCCCGGCTTGGTTGCAAAGGAAACCGTCTCGCGCCGCGCTCACCGCCTCGGCCGGTAATCCGCGATGCCCCAGTCGATCCCGCCCGGCGGCATCTTCTCGCGGTTGAGCACCGCGGACAGGAACGCCCGCACCCCGTAGAGCGCCTTTTCGGCGCGCGGCACATAGGTGCGGCTGTTCCACGCCTCGGTCCCCCGCGCGCGGACCTTGCGCCCGATCGCGCCGTAGATGCGCGCCGCCGAGAGCACCGCCCAGCGGCTGCGGAAAGGCAGCTTCGCCGCGCCCACGCGCGCCGCCGCCTCGTGCTTTTCCACCAGCGCGACCAACCTTGCCGCCATTTCGGCGAGCTCCTTGCGGTGGTGCGGCTTGGTGTGCTGGCCGGGCTCGATATCCTGTTCGGCGAGCCACTCCATCGGCAGGTAGCAGCGCCCCGCCGCATCATCCTCGACGATGTCGCGCGCGATGTTCGATAGCTGGAAGGCGAGGCCGAGGTCGTTCGCCCGGTCGAGCGTCTCCTGATCTTGCGGCGACACCCCCATCACCACCGCCATCATCACGCCCACCGCCCCCGCGACGTGGTAGCAGTAGCGCAGCATGTCGGCCTCGGTGCGCGGGCGCCAGTCCTCGGCGTCGAGCTGGAAGCCCGCGATCACGTCCTCGGCCATCTGCGGGGTGAGGCCGACTTCGCTGGCGACCACGCCCAGCGCGTCGAACGCCGGATCGCCGGTCGGCTCGCCAGCGAAGGCGAGGGCGGTCAGGCGGCGGATATGCGCGAGGCGGTCCGCGAGATCGGACTGGTCGCCCAGCTCGCCGCCCATGTCCTGATTGTCGGCGATGTCGTCCGCCCGGCGGCACCAGGCGTAGAGCAGCCATGCGCGCTCGCGGGTTTCCCTGTCGAACAGGCGCGCGGCGGCGGAGAAGCTCTGCGAGCCGCGCTTGATCGAGAGCCGCGCGTGTTCCACCAGCGCGGCGCGGGTTGCGGCGTCCACCCCCATCGCGCGAACCCTCAGAGCTCCTCGGCCTTCATGCGGAAGATCGGGGTGTGCGGCTGGTAGGCCTCCATCCTGGCGAGCAGCTCGCCGATGGTGTCGGCCGCGATCAGGATGTTCTGGTGCGCGGGCCGCACGAAGCCGACTGCGGCCATCTTGGCGTTAAAGGCGAGGAGGTCGTCATAGAAGCCGAAGGCGTTGAGGATGCCGACCGGGTCCGAGTGGTAGCCCAATTGCGACCAGCTCATCGCTTCCCACAGCTCGTCCATCGTGCCGACCCCGCCGGGCAGCGTGACGAACCCGTCGGAGAGGTCGGTGAACTTCTGCTTCCTCTCGTGCATTCCGCCGACCGTGATCAGCTCGTCGCAGTCGTGGTTGGCGACCTCGGCCTTGACGAGGTGTTCGGGGATGATGCCGATGACCTCGCCGCCCGCGTCCTTCGCCCCCTTGGCGACCGCGCCCATCAGGCCGAGCCTGCCCCCGCCATAGACCACGCCGATGCCGCGCGCGGCAAGTTCCGCGCCGACATCATGGGCAAGCTGGACATAGCGCGGATCCTCGGGCGAGGCCGAACCGCAATAGACGGCGAGACGTTTCATGCACCCACCTTCGCCAGATCCTCGAGCATCAGCCCGGCGGTCGCCTTGGCGCTGCCGACCACGCCGGGGATGCCTGCGCCGGGGTGGGTGCCTGCGCCGACGAGGTAGTAGTTCTCGATCACATCGTCACGGTTGTGGCCGCGCAGCCACGCGCTCTGCCACAGCACGGGTTCGAGGCTGAAGGCGCTGCCCATGTGGGCGTTGAGATCGGCCTTGAAGTCCTTGGGGGCGTAGTGGAACTTGGTGACGATCCGGCTGTGGATGTCGGGGATCAGGCGCCGCTCCAGCTCGTCGAGGATCATCTTTTCCAGCCGCGGGCCGACCTCGTCCCAGTTCAATGGCATCTTGCCCATGTGGCTGACCGGCACCAGCGCGTAGAAGGTGCTCTTGCCCTCGGGAGCCATGCCCGGGTCGGTCACGGTCGGGTGGTGGAGGTAGATCGCGAAGTCCTCGGGCACCACGCCGTTCCTGTAGATGTCGTCGAGCAGGCCCTTGTAGCGCTTGGCGAACAAAATCATGTGGTGCGGGATGCCGGGCCAGGTGCCCTCCAGCCCGAAATGGACCACGAAGAGGCTGGGCGAGAAGCTCTTGCGCCCGAGGCTCTTGGCCATCTGCCTGCCGCGGCTGCTGCCCGACAGCAGGTCTTTATACGAGTGCATGATGTCCGCGTTCGAGGCGACTGCGTCGAAGCGCTGGCGGAAGCCGCTCTTCGTTTCCACCTCGGTCGCCTTCGTGCCGAGCGTATGCACCTGCACCACCGGATCGCCGAGGCGCAGCGTCCCGCCCAGCCGCTCGAAATGGCGAATCATCCCCGCGATCAGCCGGTTGGTGCCGCCACGCGCCCACCACACGCCGCCGTCCTTCTCCAGCTTGTGGATGAGCGCGTAGATGCTGCTGGTGTTCATCGGGTTGCCGCCGACCAGCAGGGTGTGGAAGCTGAGCGCCTCGCGCAGCTTCTCGTTCTCGACATAGCTTGCGACCATCGAATAGACGCTCCGCCACGCCTGCTCCTTGATGAGCGCGGGCGCGGCTTTCAGCATCGACTTGAAATCGAGGAAGGGCTTGGTGCCGAGCTTCAAATAGCCTTCCTTGTAGACCCGCTCGGAATATTCGAGAAAGCGCGCATAGCCCGCCACGTCCGCCGGGTTCAGCTTGGCGATCTCGGCGTTGAGGCTTTCCTCGTCGTTCGAATAGTCGAAATTGGTCCCGTCGGGCCAGTTGAGGCGGTAGAAGGGCATGACCTTCATCAGCTCGACATCATCGGCAAGGTTGTGGCCGGTCAGCGCCCAGAGTTCCTTCAGGCAATCGGGATCGGTGACGACGGTCGGTCCCGCGTCGAAGGTGAAGCCGTCCTTCTCCCAGAAATAGGCGCGCCCGCCGGGCTTGTCGCGGCTTTCGATGACGGTCGTGGCGATGCCGGCCGATTGCAGCCGGATGGCGAGCGCCATGCCGCCGAAGCCCGCGCCGATCACGCAGGCGGTACGCCCCTCGTAACGTTCAGCGAGTGCGGGGTTCACGCCCTTGGTGCCGGACAGGTCGAGCTTCACGTCGGCGTTCATGCCGGGGTCTCCGTGTCGAGAGGTTTGCCTGATGAAAACAGCGCGCGGATAGCGCGCGGGATAGCTACGGGGGGCTTGCCGGTCAGGATGCGCAAGCGATCGGGCCAGGTCGATCGGCCGGCATAGAAGCGTTCCACCAGCCGGCCCCTGAGGGCATAGAAATGCTCGAACACCACGACGCGCTTGTCCGGCTCGGCGGCCTCGAACAGCATCCGGCTCAGCATCCGGTAATAGGCGGTGGCGCGCCAGTGGCGGCGGCCGCGCGCGGCGCAGAAGGCGGCGAGTTCGTTGCCCGAGGTGCCCGGACGGTTCGCCAGCAGCCGGGCGATGGCCAGCGCGTTGTCGGCGGCAAACGGCAGGGTGTAGCTGGTGAGCGGGTGCGAGAAGCCCCCGCGCGCGCCGGCCAGCGCGACGCCCGGGATGGCAATCTCGTCGAGCGCGGCGCGCAGGTTTCCGCCCGAGACCACCGGAAGGATGCCCGCCTCCTGGTCGATCACCTCGCCCTGCCACCCGTGGCGGCGGGCATAATCGGCGATGCGGGCCTTCAGCACCTCGGCGTCCATCCTCGGCTGGTCGGCGTAATAGGTGTCCTCGATGAAGACCTCGGTGAGCGACAGGGGCAGGACGTAGACGAAGCGGTAGGCGGCACCGTTGCCATGGGGCGCGACCTGATCGACGCTCGCATCCATGATCACGGGCCGGGTCAGGCCGTGGGGTTCCGGGCAACGGAAATGCTGGCCGAGGAACACCTGCCAGCCGCCCGCAAGGTGCTGCGAGGCACGGAACGCCCGGCAATCGATCACGCGCCGCGCCGCGATGCGGGTGCCGTCGGACAGGGTGACCCCGTCGGCATCGAGGCGCGCCGCCTTTGCGCCCAGCATCACGCGTTCGGGCGGCAGCTCGGCCATCAGCGCGCGGTGGAACTCGGCGCTGGCGAGCGAGCGGTAGGCGGTCGGCAGGGTGCGGGTATAGGCGGGAAAGGTGATGTCGTAGCCTTCGTCCCAGCCGTTGAGACGAAAGGTCTCCATCAACCCGCGCGCCGGCGGGGCGAGATCGGTTTCGAACCAGCTCCAGCGGTGGTGTCCGCCGAGCGTGCGTCCGGCCTCCACCAGCAGGAAGCGGCAGTGCGGCGCATGGCGGTGCAGCGCCAGCGCGATCAGCCCGCCCGCCAGCCCCCCGCCGACGATGACGACATCGTGCGGCGCGCAATCGCGCGCGCCGCGAGGGGTGCTGCCGGGGCCGTCTGGCGGTGAATCGCTCATGCCTTCCAAGCCCTAGGCGAGGGCGAGCGATACGGCAATGCGGCCCGTCTGCGCGGGCAACAACCCGCGTTGCACCCGGGGGCGAGGGAACATAAGCCTGTCTCCGCCGGTTCTGGGACTGTCTCCTACTGCGGCAGCCAGCGCCAGCGCGTCGCCCGATTTTCAAGGATTTCATCATGAAGCCCATCGCCGCCCTGTCTCCGCTTGCGCTTGTCGCCGGGTCGCTGGCGCTCGCCGCCGCCCCGCTGCGCGCCGAGGAACCGGACAGCGCGGAGGCCGGCAGCGCCGCGCAGCCGCAGCCGCAGCCGGCAGCGCAGGACGCGCCGGGTGCCGCACGTCAGGCGGGCGCGCCGCCCTCGGTGTTCGACGAGACCTGGGTGAGCGTCGGCCTCGGGGCAGGGCTGGTGCCGAGCTACGCGGGCTCGGACGATTACGTGGTCTTTCCCTTGCCGCTGGTGATCGGCAGGGTCGGCGGCGTCGGCATCCGCCCCAACGGCGCTGGACTGACGCTGGACCTGCTCTCGCCCCCTCCCACCCCGCCCGGACAGGGGACGCGCAAGACGCGGCTCTCGCTCGGCCCCGCCTTCCGCCTGCGCAACGATCGCAATTCGCGCATCAAGGACGAGGTGGTGGCGCTCGCCTCGAAACGCGACGTTGCGCTCGAACTGGGGGTCGATGCGGGAGTGAGCATTCCGGGCGTCATCAACCCCTATGATTCCGTGACCCTCGGCATCCAGGTGCGCCGCGATGTGCTCGGCGCGCACGACGGCGTTATCGTCGAGCCGCAGGTCGGCTATTCGACCCCGCTTTCGCGCGGCACGCTGGTCAACCTGCAGGCGGGGCTCGAGTTTGTCAGCGACCGCTTCGCCGACTACTACTTCACCATCGACCCGGCCGACAGCGCCGCCACCGGCCTGCCGGAGTTCCGCGCCAAGGGCGGGCTGAACCGCGCCGGGATCGTCACCATTCTCGCGCAGGACCTCGACGGCAATGCGCTGAACGGCGGCTGGAGCATCTTCGCGGTGGGCGGCTATTCGCGCCTGCTCGGCGATGCGGCGGACACGCCCTACACCGCCGAGCGCGGCAGCGCCGACCAGTTCCTTGCCGGGCTGGGGCTGGGCTACACCTTCTAGGCGGCGCCTCCGCGAACCTTGCCAAACCTCCCCGCGCGGCGCATCACTGCGGCGACGAGAGGGGAGAATTGCGATGAATGTGATGAAGCCCGCCGCGGCGCTGCTGGGCGCCGTTGCCGCCCTGCTGGCTGCGCCGCTTGCAGCCGAGACGGTCGCGATCCGCGCCGGCAGCGTGCTCGCCGATGCCGCGGGCGAGCCGTCCGGCCCGGCGACCATCCTGGTGGAGGACGGGCGGATCGTCTCGATCACCCCGGGCACCGGCACGGTCGCCGCCGACCGCACCATCGACCTGTCCGACAAGACCGTGCTTCCCGGCCTTGTCGACCTGCACGTCCACCTCACCGGCGATCCGGGCGGCGATTTCTGGAAGGAAGCGGTCGAGCCCGACGAATGGGGCGTGGTGGTCGGCGCCAAGAACGCGCGCCTCACCGCGCTTGCCGGCTTCACCACGGTGCGCGATGCGGGCGCCACGCCCGAGGCGATCTTCTCGCTGCGCCGCGGCACCGCCGAGGGCCTGATCCCGGGTCCGCGCATCGTCGCCGCGGGCGCGCCGCTGTCGATCATCGGCGGGCACGGCGACGTCAACGGGTTCCGCCCCGAGGTCAACGAAGTGCTCGATTCGGGCTTCACCTGCACCGGCCCGGTCGAATGCGCGGCCAAGGTGCGGCTCGCCAGCCAGAACGGATCGGATGTCATCAAGATCACCGCGACCGGCGGCGTCCTGAGCCAGCAGGGCCGCGGACTGGAGGCGCATTTCACGCCTGCCGAGATGAAGGCGATCGCCGACACGGCGCACTCGCTGGGCCTCAAGGTCATGGCCCACGCCCACGGCGCGCGCGGCATCCAGCAGGCCGCCGAGGCGGGGATCGACACGATCGAGCACGGCACCTACATCGACAAGCCCGCCGCCGAGGCGATGGTCGCGCGCGGCACGGTGCTGGTGCCCACGCTGATGGCCTTCCAGGGCGTGACCGAGCGGCTCGGCAAGGGCATCTACACCCCCGTCGTCGAGGAGAAGATCCGCGCGGTCTCGGAAACCGCGCGGGTGTTCATGGGCAATGCCCGCCGCTGGGGCGTGCCGATCGCCTTCGGCACCGATGCCGGGGTGTTCGAGCACGGTCGCAACGCGGGCGAATTCGCGCTGATGGTCGGCCAGGGCATGACCAATCGCGAGGCGCTGGCCACCGCCACCACCAACGCCGCCAAGGTGCTCGACATGGAAAACGAGATCGGCCGGATCGCGCCCGGCTATTCGGCGGATATCATCGCGGTGTCCGGCAACCCGCTCGACAATGTGCGGGTGCTCGAGAAGGTCGATTTCGTCATGGTGCGCGGGCGGGTGATCGAGTGAGGCTCGACACCTTCGCCCAAAGCCTCTAATCCGCACACCATCCCCGGGGAGCCGCTTGGCTGAGAGGGGCGCGTAGCACCGCCCGACCCGTCGAACCTGAACCGATTAGCATCGGCGGAGGGAGTGGGCCGGTCTCGTCGCCAGGGTTCCGCTCTCTTTCCGCCCGTTGGAGAGAGAACGAGACATGGCCGACATCAACAGCCCCGTCGAAATCGGCGTCACCACCGGCCCCATCCGCGGCAGCCGCAAGGTCCATGTCGGCGCGCGCACCGGCTCGGGCATCCGCGTCGCGATGCGCGAGATCGATCTGGAAGGCGGGGAGCCCTCGGTGCGGGTCTACGACACCTCCGGCCCCTATACCGACCCGGCCGCGCATATCGACATCAACGCCGGCCTTGTCCCGCTGCGCCGCGACTGGATCATGGCGCGCGGCGATGTCGAGGATTACGCCGGCCGCGAGGTGAAGCCCGAAGACAATGGCCGCCTCGGCCCCGACCGCTCGGGCGGCGTGCCGCAGTTCCCGCACGCGGTGAAGCGCCCGCTGCGCGCCAAGCCGGGCATGAACGTGACGCAAATGCACTATGCCCGCCGCGGGATCATCACCCCCGAGATGGAATATGTCGCCGAGCGCGAGAACCTCGGGCGGGAAATCGCGGCCGACATGGTGCGCGATGGCGAGAGCTGGGGCGCGGAAATTCCCGATGTCATCACCCCGGAATTCGTGCGCTCCGAAGTCGCGCGGGGGAGGGCGATCATCCCGTCGAACATCAACCACCCCGAAAGCGAGCCAATGGCGATCGGGCGCAACTTCCTCGTCAAGATCAACGCCAATATCGGCAACTCCGCGGTCGCCTCGGACGTCGCGCAGGAAGTTGACAAGATGGTCTGGGCGACCCGCTGGGGCGCGGACACGATCATGGACTTGTCGACGGGCCGCAACATCCACGACACCCGCGAATGGATCATCCGAAACTCGCCCGTCCCGATCGGCACCGTGCCGATCTATCAGGCATTGGAGAAGGTCGGCGGCATTGCGGAAGAACTCACCTGGGAGATTTTCCGCGACACGCTGATCGAGCAGGCCGAACAGGGCGTCGACTACTTCACCATCCATGCGGGCGTGCGCCTGCCCTACATCCCGATGACCGCGAAGCGCGTCACCGGGATCGTCTCGCGCGGCGGCTCGATTATGGCCAAGTGGTGCCTCGCCCACCACAAGGAGAGCTTCCTCTACGAGCACTTCGACGAGATCACCGCAATCATGAAGGCCTATGACATCGCCTATTCGCTGGGCGACGGCCTGCGCCCCGGCAGCATCGCCGACGCCAATGACGAAGCCCAGTTCGCGGAGCTCTACACCCTCGGCGAACTCACCAAGCGCGCCTGGGAGCAGGATGTGCAGGTGATGATCGAAGGCCCCGGCCACGTGCCGATGCACAAGATCAAGCAGAACATGGAAAAGCAGCTGGAAGCCTGCGGCGAGGCGCCGTTCTACACCCTGGGGCCGCTCGTCACCGACATCGCACCGGGTTACGACCACATCACCAGCGGCATCGGCGCGGCGCAGATCGGGTGGTACGGCACCGCGATGCTCTGCTACGTCACCCCCAAGGAGCACCTCGGCCTGCCCGACAGGGACGACGTGAAGGTGGGCGTGGTCACCTACAAGCTCGCCGCCCACGCCGCCGACCTCGCCAAGGGCCACCCCGCGGCGCAGGTGCGCGACGATGCGCTCTCCAAGGCGCGCTTCGAGTTCCGCTGGCGCGACCAGTTCAACCTCAGCCTCGATCCCGAGACCGCCGAGCAGTACCACGACCAGACGCTCCCGGCGGAAGGCGCGAAGTCTGCACATTTCTGCTCGATGTGCGGGCCGAAGTTCTGCTCGATGAAGATCACGCAGGAAGTGCGCGATTTCGCCGCGAAGCAGAACGCCGGGATCGAAACCTTCGTCGCCAGCGAGGCTGAGGCGGAGAAGGGGATGCAGGAGATGAGCGCGAAGTTCCGCGAGGTCGGCAACCAGCTCTATGTCGGCGCCGGGGACCGTGAGCACGACTGAGCGGCACGGGCGGGGGGTGCGCGCCGCGCTCCTCGCCCCGCTGGCGCTTATGCTGGCCGCCTGCGTTGCGACGCCCGAAGGCCTGCCCGACCTCGCCCGCGCCGAGGCGCCGCGCTTCGATCCCTTCACCTTCTTTGTGGGGGAGAGCCGCGGGGAGGGGACGCTCGACAAGGTGCTGGCGGACCCGGTCCCGGTGCGCGTTTCCAGCGTCGGGCGGATCGAGACCCTGCGCCCCCGCGAATCCGCGTGGGCCGCGCCCGAGACCCGCGTGCTGGTGCTCGACCAGGTGGTGAGCGAGGGTGACAAGAAGCCCCGCAAACGCCAGTGGCGCCTCGTCGAGACCGCGCCGGGCCGCTACGAAGGCACCCTCACCGATGCGATCGGCCCGGTATCGGGGCGCGCCGAGGGCAACCTTCTGACCCTCGAATATCGCATCGAGGGCGGCTTCCAGGTGCGGCAGGAACTGACCCTTTCGCCAGACGGCAGCCGCGCGGCGAACGTGCTCGAGGTGAGTCAGCTTGGGGTGACGATCGCCGCGCTGGCGGAGGAGATTGTGGGGGGGTGAGGTGTGAGCCTGCTGGACCAACTTCTCCCCTCCCCCCTAGGGGAGGGGCTGAGGGTGGGGGCTCGGCGGTGCTATGGCAGCGCGACCTAGCGAACCTCGAACCCCCATCCCCAACCCCTTCCCCCAAGGGAAGGGGCTTAAAGCGCCAATCCTCCCCTGCAAGGGGAGGGGGACCATGCGCAGCATGGTGGAGGGGCGGGGAAGGGCGATCCAAAACAAGTGTTGAATTTATCGCACTTTTTCAGTATCGTTCCCTCTCTGTTCGAGGGGGTGGCTATGGTGGCGCAGTCGTTTGGAGACGAATACACGAAGCAAAAGCTCCAAACAGTTGAGCGATATCTTAAACCATATGCCACGGCTTTGAACGGCAAATTCAAGTTACTCTATGTCGATGCTTGTGCAGGTTCAGGCGCATCAATCCCTAAATCTGCGACGAAGTCAGAGGCAGAGGATGCCCAGCAAGCCTTGGACGGGTTCGGCAGGCCGGTTGTCGACAGTGATCAAATCGTTATTGGTTCGGCGCTGAGGGCCTTGTCTGTGACCCCACCGTTTCATCGTTATCTCTTCAATGATTTGGATCGCAAGAATGTACAATCCTTGATTGAGGCGATAGATGGTGAGTTTGCGCATCTTAAGGAGCGCATCATCACTACAAATCTTGATGCCAACGAGATGCTCCGGCAGATGGCCGCGTCCTATGATTGGCGAGAGACCCGAGCCGTCGTTTTTCTTGATCCATTCGGGCTGCAAATAAAATTTGAAACTCTTGAAATACTTGCCCAAACTCGCGCGATCGACTTGTGGTATCTAGTTCCAGTATTCGCGATGTATCGTCAGGTATCAGGAGACGGTGAGATAAACCCGGATGGCGGGCCGCGTGTCGATGCGGCGCTGGGCACAACCGCATGGCGAAACAGCGCCGTGAAAATTGAACCTGTTTCGCAGGATTTATTTGAAGTTGAACGTTTCAATACGAAGCGCGCTATGGACATTGTTGGTTTTGAGACGTTCGCCAAAGAGAGGTTAGCAAGTGCATTCGGTGGCCGCGTTCTGGATAAAACCCTTCCACTCGGAAAGAACGGTGTCCACTATTTTTCGCTCATGTTCGCTTGGGCAAATCCGAGTTCGAGAGCAGAGGAGTTGGCGAAAAAATTTGCAGCGGCAGTTTTAAAGTAATGGCGGCTACTTCCGATATCGAATGGACCGATGTCACTTGGAACCCGGTTGCGGGGTGTAGCGTCGCGTCCGCTGGCTGCACCAATTGCTACGCTATGCGAATGGCGGCGCGTCTGGAAGCGATGGGGCACCCGAAGTATATCGGCACGACCCGCAAGAGCGGCGCTCGCTATGTCTGGACTGGCAAGGTGAACCTTGACGAGGGAAGCCTCTCGGCGCCGCTCGAATGGCGCAAGCCTAAACGCATTTTCGTCAATTCAATGTCGGACCTGTTCCATGCCGACGTGCCAGATGCATTCATCAAGCGAGTCTGGGACGTGATGGTTGCGTGCCCGCAGCACCACTTTCAGGTGCTGACGAAGCGACCAGATCGAATGGCCGACTTGTTCGATCTCGGCCTTATCGTGCCGCAATCCCACATTTGGGTTGGGACGTCAGTCGAAAGTGACGAAGTGGTAGATCGAATTGCCCACCTCAGGACGATCAAGCACGCTACGCTATTCATTTCGTTCGAACCCTTGATTGGGCCAATAAATGAGGTCGATTTGCGTGGCATTCATTGGGCGATTGTTGGTGGCGAGTCTGGGCCTCGAGCTCGGTTGATGGAAGAGGCATGGGTCGAGCGGCTTTATGAAATCTGCCGTCGCGACGACGTGGCATTCTTCTTTAAGCAGTGGGGCGGTCGCAACAAGAAGGCGACCGGACGAGAATTGCACGGTCGGACTTATGACGAATACCCGCTCGAATTAGAACCGTAGCCCCCTTTCCTACACCCCCACCCTTAGGTCATCCTCCCCAGATGACCCGCACCCCATCCCCCCGCTCGCCGCGCGGCGCTCCCAAGCTCCGCGCTGTTCCCGACACGCCCGACAGCCCCCGCGCCCAGCGGGGCGACGGCTGGACGCGCGCCAAGCAGGTCGCCTTCCTGCGCGCGCTTTCGGCCACGCACTCGGTCTCGGAAGCCGCGCGGTCGGTGGGGATGAGCCGGCAGTCGGCCTACCGGCTGCGCTCACGCCTCAAGGGGCAGCCCTTCGATCTCGCGTGGGAGGTCGCCTTCCACCATTCCTATGACGTGCTCGCCCACGCGGCGCTCGAGCGGGCGCTGAACGGGGTCGAGGTGCCGGTGTTCTTCCAGGGCGAGCAGGTCGGCTCCTACCGCCGCTTCGACGAGCGGCTCACCGTGCACCTGCTGCACCGCTTCGCCATCGGCGGGACCCCGATGCTCGGGCGGCTCGCCCCGATGGCCGAGCGCCACGCGCGCGATTTCGAGGCGCTGCTCGGCAAGCTCGAGAGGGGCGAGGCGGTGGAGACCGGCGCGCTGACCCCCGAGGACCCGGGCGAGATGGAGGCGCTGCGCCGCAGGTATGGCAGCGCGCCCGACAAGGGGGGGTATTCCTGTCCGTCAAGCTGGAGCGACGAGGAATTAATGGCCGCATTACAGGAACATGGGTGGGAAGGCGATGCTTGACAGGGTGTCAACTTCGTCAAGCCGATCGCAGGCTCGCGTCCCCGTCCGGGCGCCAAACGGGACGAAGCGAATTAGGCGATGAGGCAAAGCCATGATACAACCCGCGTTGCTGACGTCGAAATTTGCGACGGACTTCGAAATTTGCGCTCCGCCGCTTGCCTCCGGGCCCCGGCGTTAACCAGACGACGACTTCCTTTCATCGGACGATTTGACGCACTTCCCTGCCGCATCCTGCGGTGGGGCAACGACATGTTCTCTGAAAGGAACGAACCATGCAGAAGACCGGAACCGTAAAGTTCTTCAACACCGAAAAGGGCTATGGCTTCATCCAGCCCGACGACGGCTCCTCGGACAGCTTCGTGCACATCACCGCCGTGCAGGCGGCCGGGATGCACGCGCTCGATAAGGACCAGCGCCTGAACTACGAGCTCGAGCGCGGCCGCAACGGCAAGG
Organism: Porphyrobacter sp.; assembly: GCA_016125555.1. GTDB lineage: Bacteria > Pseudomonadota > Alphaproteobacteria > Sphingomonadales > Sphingomonadaceae > Erythrobacter. The sequence continues at coordinate 53,013 of WGLN01000004.1, read as the reverse complement.
AAAGCGCCGTCAATCTTTCGGCTGCCGACTGACCTTGGCACAGGGCGGGCGGCGGGGCTCCATCGCGGGGCGCCGCCGCCCGCTTTCGGCCCGCCCGATCGGGCTGGTAAAGCGCCTCCCTCGTGCACATATTGATGGGGCAACAGAACCATAAGAGCACGAGGAGGAAGGCCATGCAGTTCCAGTTCAACACCGACAGTTCGGTGATGGGAACGCAGAACGTCGCCGAGCGGATCGAGGATCAGGTGCGGCGCCGCCTGGCGCGGTTCGCGGACCGGCTCACGCGGGTCGAGGTCCACGTCACCGACGTGAACGGGCGCAAGCATGGCGGCGACGACAAGCACTGCACCATCGAGGCGCGCCCGCGCGGCGGCCGTGCGATCGGCGTGACCGGCAAGGCCGCCGATGTCGACGCCGCGGCGCGGATCGCGGCGAACACTCTCGCCGAGCGGCTCGAGAGGATGTTCGGCAAGGCCGGGCGGCACAGCCACGATCCCTCGCCCGACAAGCAGATCTAGCCTGCGGGCAGTCCGCATTCGCCGAGCAGCGTGTCGATCCGCTTGGCAACCCCGAAGAACCCCGCCTTGGCGTGCGGCCAAGTCGCCCGGTCGAGTGGCGCGAGAAGCGTGACGATGCGCCCCGCTTCCGCCATGTCGGCGAGGTCCGGCGCCAGCGCGTCGCGGGTCCACCCGACGGGGAGCCACGGCACGGCAAGGCGCTCCACCCCCGCTTCGGCAAGCAGCGGTGCGAGCGGTTCTCCGGCATGCCATTCCACCGCAGGGCAGGCGAATGCCTGCGCCGCATCGGCGAGCCCGCCCGCCATGGCGCCGGCGGTGAAGCGCGCCGCACAGGTGCCGAGCGCCCCGGGCGAGCGTGCCTGCGCGCGGCTCGCCCCGATCACCAGCGCGGGCGCGGCAGGCAGGCCGAGCGGCGCGTGGTGTGCCGCCTCGTCGTGGAGCAGCAGCGCGAAGGGCGCGGCGAGGTCCTCTGCCTGCGCCGGCGGCGGCAGCTCGGGAAGCCGGCGCGGGTGTTCCTCGGCCTCCTCGAGCGGCCCCGCATCTTCGACGAGACCCGGCGCCTCCAGCGGCCCCTCCGGACGCCCGGCGGTGTAGCGCGCGATGTTCTCGGCCCGCGCGAGGTAGTGCTTGCCGCGGGTGTGCAGCCCGGCGACCCAGCGCCACGACAGCGTGTTCGAGGCCGCATCGCCATCCATCAGGTGCCGCAGGAAGAAATCGGCGCCGAGCTGCCAGTCGAGCTTCAGGGTGAAGATCCAGATGCTCGCGAACCACATCCGCGCGTGGTTGTGGAGATAGCCGGTCTCCGCCAGTTCGCGCGCCCAGGTGTCGAAGGCGGCGATGCCGGTGCGGCCCTCGGTCGCCTCGGCATAGGCCCGCGCCAGACCGGCGTTGCGCGCGAGCCCTTCGAGCGCCGCGTCGCGCCCCGCGCAGTAGCTCGCCCATACCGAGGGCCGCTGTTCGAGCCAGCCCTTGAAATAGATCCGCCAGAACACCTCGGCGACGAACTTTTCCGCCTTGCCGGGGCCATGCTGCGCGAGCACCGCATCGAGCACCTCGGCCTCGCCCAGCAATCCCGCATGGAGCCACGGCGAAAGCTGCGAGACATTCCCGCGATCGCCCCCCTCGGCAGGGCCGTTGTCGTGGTTGCGCTGCTCGGCGTAAAGGCGGCCTGCGGAGGGGAGAAAGTCGGTGAGGCGCGCAAGGCCGCGCGCGCGGGTCGGGATCCAGTCCATCCCCTCGCAAACCCCTCGCTGGCGGGGCGGTTCCCCGTGCGGGTCTTTCGCGAAGCGTGGCGGGGGCCTATTGTTGCAGGCCGGATGAAAGGAGGTGCGCGATGCCGAAGCGCAGGATGACAGGGGCGGCGCTGGCGGCGCTGCTGGTGGCGGGCGGATGCAGCGCGCCCGACGATGCGATCGACCCGAAGGGCAACACCTTCGACGCGGTCGGCCCCGGGGAGGTCGTGACGCTGACCGGCACCGAGCCGTTCTGGAACCTGCGCATCGAGGGCGAGAGCGCGCTGTGGACCGTGCCCGACAATCAGGACGGCACCCGCTTCGCCGTCACCCGCTTCGCAGGCAACAACGGTCTCGGCTTCACCGGCACGCTTGAAGGCAAGGCGCTGGTCGCCTCGCTCACCCCGGGCAATTGCAGCGACGGCATGAGCGAGCGGGCCTATCCTTTCGTCGCCACTATCGCTTTGGGGGATGAGACATTGGAGGGCTGCGGCTATAGCGACAGCCAGCCTTTCGCCGAGAGCGCGAGGGCCAGCGGGGGAGAGAAGCCATGACCATCACCGGCGGCTGCCTGTGCGGCAGCGTGCGCTACACCTGCGAAAGCGATCCGCTGCTGTGTGTCACCTGCCATTGCACGAATTGCCAGAAACAGGCGGGCAGCGCGTTGTCGGTCATCATCGGCGTACCCGAGGATGCCGTCCGCCAAACGGGCGAGCTTGCCACCTACAACGACACCGGCGATAGTGGCGCGACGGTGCGGCGGCAGTTCTGCCCCAACTGCGGCTCGCCGGTCTTCACCCGCGTCGACAGCCCGCCGGGCATGATGTTCATCAAGGCCGGCACGCTCGACGACACCAGCATCCTGAAGCCCGCCTTCCACTGCTACACCAAGAGCAAGCAGGACTGGGTCGACCTGGGCGACCTGCCCGGCTTCGAAACCGTGCCCGAGGGGCTCTAGAACTTGCCCGGGATCTCCTCGTCGCCCGCACCCGGGCGGCGCGGCGCGAGCGGCTTGCGTTCGGGCAGGTCGAGCCCGATGCGCGCGCGCTGAGCGGAATCGCCCACCACCGCGGTGTCCGGCGTGCCGCTTCCCGCGATCGGCGTGCAGGCGCGTCCGCCGAGGAAATCGAGCGCCGCCGCGATCGAGGCCTCCTGCGGGTCTCCGAGCGGGTGGGTGATGTCGTCCCCGGCTCGGCAGGTGTTGGGCACCACCGGGGCAAGGCCGGTGTAGTAATCGCCTTGCCCTGCGGCATTGAGCGTCTTGAAGGCGATCACGCGCAGGCGCAGGTCGCAGGAATCGCGATCGAAGGCGAGTTGGCCCACCGGCTTCCCGAAAGTGTTGCCCCCCACCAGCGCCATGTTGCTGCCGAGATAGGGGATCATCGAATTGATCGTCAGCTCGCTCGCCGAGGCGGTGGCGTTGGTGCCGATGAAGGCGATCCGCATCGGCGCGATGGCGTTGGCCTCGCTGCGGAAGGCGCGGGTGGAGTTCTGCGACGACTTGTTGGCGTTCAGAACGGTGCGGCTCCACACCTGCCCGACGCGGCCCTGCCCCATCAGGTCGCCCAGCGTGTCGGCGACATCGACCAGCCCGCCGCCATTGTAGCGCAGGTCGATGATGAGGTCGGTGATGCCCTGCGCGCGGAACTGGCCGAAGGCGGTGCGCAGCTGATCGGCGGCATCGGCGATGATGAAGGTGCGCAGGTTGATATAGCCGACCTTGCGCCCCCCGTCGTCGAGCACCAGCGAACCATAGCGATCCGAAACCGGATCGAGCGAGAATGCGGTCTTGGTGATGCTCCGCTCGATGGTCGCGCCGCCGGGCTGGACGAAACGCAGCACGCGGGTGACGCCGGGGTCGGACGGGCCGAGTGCATCGACCACCGCCTGCGGCCCGCCGCTCGCCATCAGGCTGGCGACGCTCTGCAGGTTGTTCGCCGAGGTGCCGATCGCGGTGATCTCGCTGCCCCGGTCGAGCCCGGCGGCAAGTCCGTTGCCGCCCTCGAAGGCCTCGGTCACGAACACCCGGTTTGCACCGGTATTGTAGAACAGGCGGATGCCGAAGCCCGCGCTGGCACCCGAGTTGATGAGCGCGTTCTCTTCGGCGATCGAGGTCGCGTAGGTGAAGTAGCGGTCGCGGTTCTGCGCCCGCGCGGGGGCGACGCGCGCATCGAGATAGGATTGCAGGGTGCTGTAGGCGGCGGGGTTGGCGTTGGCGAGCAGGGTCGGGAAGAGGTACCATTCGTTGAGGACGCCATCGGCAAAGTCCTGCTGGGCGCGCAGCGAGCAGGCCGCGGTGGCGGGCGTCGGCGTCGGCGTGCCTCCGCCCGCGGTTGGCGGGGCCGAGCCTCCGCCGCCGCCGCAGCCGACGAGGGCGCAGGAGGAGAGGGCGGCGATCAGGGTGCGGCGGATGTTCATCGGGAGCGACTCCGGCATCGGCAGGGGCAAAGGCGAGGCGCGGGACAGGGGATTCCCGCTGTGGAAGGGATGCAATGTCGCGCGCGCGAGGGCAAGGAGCGCGGCCGGGGTGACCCAAAAAAGCCACACCTGCGCTGTTTTTGCCTGCTTTTTGCAGGCTTTTCCGCAGAATCCGGCGAAAACCTCGCGCCCAAGCCTCGTTTCTCGCCCGCGAAGGGACTAGCACGAGGGCGATGAAGCGACAGAATCATGACTGATTTCCCCGCCTGGCTCGCCAGCAACGTGCCCGCTCCCGCGCGCCATCCTGGCGTTGCGGTGGCCGCGCTCGGCTCAGGCCAGACGCTCGGCAAGGGCGGATTTGCGCTCTCCAGCCCCGCCTTCCGCGCGGGCGAGGCGCTCGATCCGAGCTTCACCGCGACCGAGGAAGACGCCGTCGCCCCGCCGCTCGAATGGACCGCGCCGCCGCCGGGTTCGCAGGAACTGGTGATCGTGGTCGAGGACGCCTCAGCCAAGGGCGGCGAACCGGCCTGCCACTGGCTGGTCTGGGGCCTCGCCGGACAGCGCGGCAAGCTGCTCGAGGGCGAGGTTCCGCCGCGCACCGGCAAGAACGCGCACGGCAATTCCGAATGGCTGCTGCCCGATCCGCCCGAAGGCGAGACGCGCCACTACCTGTTCCAGATTTTCGCGACCGACCTGCCGCTGGTGCTGATGCCAGGGGCAAGCCGAGCGGAACTGATCGCATCGCTGCAAGGGACGATTACGGCCTGCGCAGTGCTCCACGCCACCTTCACCGGCGGCGGGGAGGACGAGGATGCGGATTTCGAAGACGAGGATTTCTGATCAACCTGCCACTGAAGACAAGGGAGTAGAAGATGGCTGGCACGACGAACGCACTGCAGAAGCCGGTGCAGCTTTCCGGTGAACTCGAAGCGGTGATCGGCAAGGGGCCGATGACCCGCGCCGAAGTGACCTCGAAGGTGTGGGACTACATCAAGGCGCACAACCTGCAGGACAGCAAGGACAAGCGTCAGATCAATCCCGACGCCAAGCTGGGCGCGGTGATCGGCAAGGACCAGATCTCGATGTTCAAGATGACCGCTGCGGTCTCCAAGCACCTCAAGTAAGGCGCGCCGGGCGCCTGCGGGCGCCCTGCCACCTCACGACATCAGCGGCGCGCGATCCGGTAGGGTCCGCGCCGCTCTTGCATGGGGCCGCCCTTCCACGACAGCGCGATGGCGCCGCGTGCGGCCAGCGCGTCGGTGGCGGCGTGGACCGCCTCCATCTGCGCCCGCCAGTCACCCCCCGGGCCGGCGAGGCGGCGCGCAGCCTCGCTCGGGCAGATGGTTGCGCCCGCAGCGCGCTCGGCGAGCAGCGCGAGGATCGCCTCCTGCGCTTCGCTCATGCCCTGCGGCGGCGCAGTGGCAGGCATCCCGCCACCCACAGCGCGAGCCAGATGATCAGCGGCTGCGCGAACATCCGGGGGACGTGGTAGGCGAGGCCCAGCCCGCCGTCCGCGCGCGCCAGGTCGAGCGCGAAGTGGTTGATGTTGGCCGGCCACACGCACAGCGCGTAGAGCGCAAGGCCCCATCCCGCCGCGCGGCGCAGCGCGGGAGAAAAGGGCTGCACGAGGCCGATCGCGCCGAGCAGCTCGGCCACCCCCGTCCATAGCACCACCGCCTGCGGAGCGGGCACCCAGGCCGGCATGATCGCGAGGAACGGCGCGGGCCAGGCGAGGTGGATGACCCCGGCCAGCGCATAGAAGGCCGCCAGCAGCCAGCGCAGCGCGGCGCGGATCATCGGCCCGGCTCCCAGCCTTCGGGCGCGAGGGTGAAGCCTGCGAAATCGAAGCCCGGCACCACCACGCAGGAGACGAGGCTGTAGCCGAAACGCGGCGCGCCCGCGGGCCGGGCCGCCTGCCATTCGTGCGGTGCGACCAGCCCCTGCAGGTGGTGCCCCGCGGCGACATCGCTGCCGAGAATGACGCTGCGCACCGGCCCCGCATCGCCGTCCGCGAGGCGCAGTTCGAGCGGATCGCCCGCCTGCCACAGCCACAGCTCGCTCGCATCGACCCGGTGCCAGTGCGAGGCCTCGCCGCACCGCAGCAGGAACAGGATTGCAGTGCCCTGCGCGCGGCCCTCGGCGTCGGCCGCGCCCCGCCATGTCTCGCGATACCACCCGCCTTCGGGGTGGGGCGCGAGGCGCAATTGTTCGATGAGGGCGTCCGCGCTATCCATGGGTCATTCCTTGCCCGCCTGTCCGGGCGCTCTAGCTTCGGGAGCCTCGCCCATGCAACTCTTCGCGCCCTCGGGTCTCGTCCTTGCCGCCGCGCTGCTGCTCGCCCCGCCACTGGCCGCGCAAGGGGCCTCCGACGATGCGGCGCCGAGCGATGCCGACTTCGCCACCGCCAATGCCGCGCTCGCCGTCGCGCCGGTCTTCGACGGGCACAACGACGTGCCGATCCAGCTGCGCGAGCGCTACGACAACCAGATCGCGGATTTCGATTTCGCCGACACCAGCCACACCGGCCAGAACGGGAGCGAGGACGGCGCGATGCACACCGATCTGGCGCGGCTCGCCCAAGGCAAGGTGGGCGCGCAATTCTGGTCGGTCTACGTACCCTCCAACCCCGACGAGCCCGAGGCGGTGCAGCAGGTGCTCGAACAGATCGACGTCACCAAGCGGCTGATCGCGCGCTATCCCGATCGCCTGCGCCTCGTCACCACCGCCGACCAGGTCGAAACCGCCATCGCCGAGGGCCGCGTCGCCTCGCTGCTGGGGATGGAGGGCGGCCATGCGATCGGCTCCAGTCTCGCCGTGCTGCGCCAGCTCTTCGCGCTGGGCGTGCGCTACATGACGCTGACCCACAGCGCCAACACCCCGTGGGCGGATTCGGCGACCGACGATCCCGCGCACGACGGGCTGACCCCTTTCGGCAAGGACGTGGTGCGCGAGATGAACCGGCTGGGGATGCTGGTCGATCTCAGCCATGTCAGCGAAAAGACGATGATGGATGCGCTCGACGTCGCGCAGGCGCCGGTGATCTTCAGCCACTCGGGCGCACGGGCAATCGACGGCCATCCGCGCAACGTGCCCGATTCCGTGCTTGCGCGGCTGCCGGAGAACGGCGGGATCGTGATGGTGGTCGCGCTCCCCGCCTTCCTCAGCGAGGAGGTCCGCCAATGGTCGGCGCGCCGCGCGGGCGAGGAAGCGCGGCTCAAGGCGCTGTTCCAAGGGCAGCCCGACGCGGTCGCGGCCGGCCTTTCCGAGTGGGAGACGGCCAATCCCGAACCTGCCGCCACGGTCAGCGACATGGCCGATCACATCGACCACATCCGCGAAATCGCCGGGGTCGAGCATATCGGCATCGGCGGCGATTTCGACGGGATGCGTTCGGGCCCGGTCGGCTTCGAGGACGTGCGCGGCTATCCCGCGCTGTTCGCCGAACTGGCGCGGCGCGGCTATTCTCAGGCCGAGCTCGAGATGATCGCGAGCCGCAATGCGCTGCGCGTCCTGCGCGAGGCGGAGGCCCACGCCGCGCGCGTGCGCGACATGGCACCGATCGAGACGCTGATCGCCCCGTCCGCTGCGACGGAATGATCAGTGATGCGCGTGCGCGAGCGCCGGGATGATCCACACCAGGCTCATCGCGATGATCGCGAAGGCGAGGCTGAAGGCCAGCACGTAACGCAGGCCCGTGTTGCTGACCGCGCCGCGCACGGCGTCGTCGGTGATGCGGAACACTTCTTTCGGATCGGCCATTCGCTCTCTCCCCGTTTCCGGTTGACGTTACGGAAACATCTTCCGTAACGTCAATCAAAGCGGCAGGCGGCAAATGGTTCCCGGGCTGCGGCGAGCAGCGGAACAGCGGGCTAGTCCTTCAGCGGATCATGCCCCCAATTCATCAGGCTGTAGCGCCAGTTGGTCTTCGACACGTCGCCCTCGGGACGCTGGGCGCAGTGGCGGGCGATGTAGCCATTGACCTTGCGCATGTGCGCGTAATCGCTGTCGGTGAGATCGGCCTTGCGGGTGCGCTTGATCTTGACGATCCGGCGGCCCGAGGCGTGGCCGGTGCTCTCGCCATCCCCGTGGGTGTCGCCGACCGATCGCGATTCCTCGGTCTCGAGCCATTCCTCGAGCTCCGCCGGCGCCATGTTCACCCGCTCGCCGAAGGTGCGATAGGCGTCCTCGCGCTCCTCGTCGTCCATCAGTGCTTGACCGCTTCCAGCTCGCTGCCGAGCTTCAGCACCTCGTCGCCATCGTCCTGCTTGATGAGGTAGGCGGGATTGTCGGCGTCGCCCTTGCGGGTGATCTCCGAGCCCTTGAGCTTGCGGGTCACCTCGCGCTCGAAACGCTCCTTGATCTGGCCCTTGCCTTCGCCATTGCCCCAGTTCCAGGTCACGTATTGGCCGGTGCGGAACGAGTTGCTCATGGCTGGGCGGGCCCCTGTTCGGACAGGCTCGAGCCGTCCTCGAGGTCGATCCCATCGGTGTCGCTGCGCACCGGGGGCTGCTGTTCGGCCTCGGCCTCGAGGCGGCCGGACGCGGTGCGCTCGCTTTCCACCGGGCCTTCGGTGAGTGCGCCCGTCACCCAGATGATCGTCAGGACGACGATGGCGAGGCCGGTGCTGATCAGCAGCACCCAGCGCACCACGCCCTCGTTGCTGCCGGCTTTGGCATCGGTGTCCGCGACGTGAATCTCGCGCTCGGGTCGTGGCATGAAGTTCTCCTGCATCAAGACGTTGCAAGAGACCTATGCCCGGGCGCGGGAGCCTGTTCCGGCGACGGGGCCGAACGGGCCTGAGGTGCGACGGGTCGAGCGGCGCGGCGGCGTGGGCGCTCAGTCGCGCAGCAGCTCGTTGATGCCGGTCTTGGAGCGGGTTTGCGCGTCCACCGTCTTGACGATCACCGCGCAGTAGAGCGAGGGACCGGGCGAGCCGCCGGGCAGGGGCTTGCCGGGCATCGAGCCGGGGACGACCACCGCATAGGGCGGCACCTGCCCCATGTGCACCTCGCCCGTGGCACGGTCGACGATCTTTGTCGAGGCGCCGAGATAGACCCCCATCGACAGCACCGCGCCTTCGCCCACGCGCACGCCCTCGGCCACTTCCGCGCGCGCGCCGATGAAGGCGTTGTCGCCGATGATGACGGGCTCGGCCTGCAGCGGTTCGAGCACCCCGCCGATCCCAGCCCCGCCCGAGATGTGGACGTTTGCGCCGATCTGCGCGCAGGAGCCGACGGTCGCCCAGGTGTCGATCATGGTGTTCTCGCCCACATAGGCGCCGATATTGACGAAGCTCGGCATCAGCACCGCGCCCTTGCCGATGAAGCTGCCGCGCCGCACCACCGCGCCCGGCACGACCCGGAAACCGGCGTCGCGGAAGCGGTTGTCGCCCCAGCCGGCGAACTTGAGCGGCACCTTGTCGAAAGCGGATTCGCCGGCCGCGCCGTAATCCATGATGCGGTTGTCGTTGAGCCGGAAGCTGAGCAGCACCGCTTTCTTGAGCCACTGGTTGACCTGCCAGCCCCCGTTCCCGTCGGGCTGGGCGACGCGCGCCTCGCCGCTGTCGAGCAGGGCGAGGGCATCGTTCACCGCGTGGCGCAGCTCGCTGGTGGCGACGAGCTCGGCGCGGCTTTCCCAGGCATCCTCGATGGTGGCGATCAGGCTGTCACTCATGCGTGTTCCTTCCGGCGCGAAATCAGCGGGTGGCCGCTGCTAGCCGCGCCGGGGAAACTCGGCAAGCGTTACGCTGGCATTCCTGCAGCCAGCGCGAACTGGTAGGCGCGCTCGACCAGCGGGTGGACGCGCTCGCTCATCGCCTGTGCGTGGGCGCTGGAAGCCGTCCCGTCGATCACGCGCTTCTTGATGCCCTGCATGATCCCGGCGAGGCGGAACAGGTTGTAGGCGAAATACCAGTCCATCGGCGGCACCGGATAGCCGGTCTTCGCAACATAGCGTTCGACCGCCTCCTCCTGCGAGGGAATGCCGAGCGCATCGAGATCGAGGCCCAGCAGCCCCGCGCGGCCATCGGCGGGGTTGTGCCAGTTGAGCATCAGGTAGCTGAAATCGGCGATCGGATCGCCGAGCGTGGACAGCTCCCAATCGAGCACCGCGATGATCCGCGGCTCTTCCTTGTGAAAGATCACGTTGTCGAGCCGGTAGTCGCCATGCACGACGCTCGAGGCGTTCTGGGGCGGGATGGTCTGCGGCAACCATTCGATCAGCCGCTCCATCTCGGGCATGTGCTCGGTCTCGGAGAGCTTGTACTGCTTGGTCCAGCGCGCGATCTGGCGCGCGCAGTAATCGGTCGGCTTGCCGTAGTCGCCCATCCCGATCGCCTGCGGATCATTGAGGTGCAATTCGGCCATGGTGTCGATCAGCGCGTGGTAGATGCCGCGCCGTTCGTCAGGGCTCATGCCGGGGAGCGCGCCGTTCCACAGGCTCCGCCCGTCGGCCATGCTCATCACGAAGAACTTGGAGCCGATCACCTCGGGGTCTTCGCAGAGGCCATAGGTGCGCGGCACCGGGAAGCCGGTGGGGTAGAGCCCCGTCATCGCCGCATATTCGCGGTCGACCGCGTGGGCGGATGGCAGCAGCTTGCCGAAAGGCTGGCGGCGCAGCACGTAATTCGCGCCCGGCGTCTCAATCTTGTAGGTCGGGTTCGACTGGCCGCCCTTGAACTTGGTGTAGCTGATCGGGCCATCGAAGCCTTCGACATTGGCTTCGAACCAGCGGGTCAGGCTGTCGATGTCGAGCCGGTCCTTCTCGGTCACCTCGACCGTGCCGACCATTTCCTTGTCGTAGTCGATGTCCATCAGTCGAACACCACCACGCTGCGCGCGGAGTGGCCGGCGCGCATTTTGTCGAAGCCCTCGTTCACCTTCTCGAGCGGAATGCGCTCGGCGATGATCGTGTCGAGGTCGAGCAGCCCGCGCAGGTAGAAATCGACGAGGCGCGGCAGATCGACGGGGAAGTGGTTCATCCCCATGATCGCGCCCATCAGCTTCTTGCCGCCGAGGAGGTCCATCGCCGAGAGGCCGACCTTGCAATCGAGCGGCATCATGCCGAGGATCACCGCCGTCCCGCCGCGCCGAAGCGAGGCGACCGCGAGGTCCGCCGAGGCCTGCCGGCCGACCGCCTCGATCCCCCAATGCACCCCGCCGCCGGAGATCGCGACGATCTGCTTGGCGGCGTCATCGGCGAGCGCATCGACGGTGTGGGTCGCGCCCAGCACTTCGGCGAGCGCGCGCTTTTCGGGGAGCGGATCGGCGGCGATGATCTTGCCCGCGCCGGCAATCTTCGCGGCGTTGATCGCGGCGAGGCCCACCCCGCCGCAGCCGACCACCAGCACGGTCTCGCCCGGCGTCACCTTGCAGGCGTTGAAGATCGTCCCCGCCCCGGTCGTCACCGCGCAACCGAGCAGCGCGGCGCGATCGAACGGCATGTCCTTGTCGATCGCAACGCAGGCGTGTTCATGGATCAGCATCTGTTCGGACAGGGCCGAGAGGTTGAGCATCTGGTTGACCGGCGAACCATCGGCAAAGGCGATGCGCGAAGCCTCACCCTTCGCCCGGCGTGTGTCACCGCCCAGGCACAGCGCCATGCGGCCCGTCACGCAGAACTCGCAGTGCCCGCAGAAGGCCGAGAGGCAGGAGACGACATGGTCCCCCGGCTTCACGGTCTTCACCTCGCTCCCCACCGCGCGCACCACGCCCGCCGCCTCGTGCCCCGGGATGCAGGGCAGGGCGTGAGGGTAGTGCCCGTCGATGAAGTGGAGGTCGGAATGGCACAGCCCGCAGGCCTTGGTGTCGATCAGGACTTCGTGCGGGCCGGGCTCGGCATAGGTCACTTCGGCAATGCGAAGGCCCTGTCCGGGGGTTTCGAGGATTGCGGCTTTTGCCATCAGAAATGCTTTCCGTTCGGTCAGGTTGTCAGCGCGCGACGCCCATGTCGCCCGAGCTGAAGCCGTCGCCGTCATTGGCATGGGCGCGGCCCTCGCGCAGCGCGTTGGCGGTGGGGCCGGGGCGGGCGGCGTGCTTGGCGAATTCCATGCGCGCGATCGAGCGGGCGTGGACCTCGTCCGGCCCGTCGGCGAGACGCAGGGTGCGCTGGTTGGCATAAGAGCGCGCAAGGCCATAGTCCTCCGACACGCCGCCGCCGCCGTGGGCCTGGATGGCATCGTCGATGATCCGCAGCGCCATGTTCGGGGCCTGCACCTTGATCATCGCGATTTCCTGCTTGGCGGCCTTGTTGCCGACCTTGTCCATCATGTCGGCGGCCTTGAGGCACAGCAGGCGGGTCATCTCGATGTCGATGCGGGCGCGTGCGACGCGCTCCTCCCAGACCGAGTGCTTGTAGATCGGCTTTCCGAAGGCCTCGCGCTCCTGCAACCGGCGGCACATCTTCTCGAGCGCCTCCTCCGCCGCGCCGATGGTGCGCATGCAGTGGTGGATGCGGCCCGGCCCGAGGCGTCCCTGCGCGATCTCGAAGCCGCGCCCTTCGCCCAGCAGGATGTTCGAGGCCGGGACGCGCACGTCCTTCATCTCGACTTCCATGTGGCCGTGCGGGGCGTCGTCGTAACCGAACACCGGCAGGTGGCGGATGATGTTCACGCCGGGGGTGTCGATCGGCATCAGGATCATCGACTGCTGGGCGTGCCGCTGGGCGCCGAAATCGGTCTTGCCCATGACGATCGCGACCTTGCAGCGCGGATCGCCGAGGCCCGAGGACCACCACTTGCGCCCGTTGATCACGTATTCGTCACCGTCGCGCTCGATGCGGGTCTCGATGTTGGTGGCGTCCGAGGAGGCGGTGAAGGGCTCGGTCATCAGGAAGGCGGACCGGATCTCGCCGTTCATCAGCGGACGCAGCCATTCTTCCTTCTGCTCGCGCGTGCCATAGCGGTGGAACACCTCCATGTTGCCGGTGTCGGGCGCCGAGCAGTTGAACACTTCCGAGGCCCAGCCGATGCGCCCCATCTCCTCGGCGCACAGCGCGTATTCGAGGTTGGTGAGGCCCGGCCCGTCGAATTCGAAGGTGTCGTCGACGTGGTGGTGACTGTCGTTGCGCGGCGGCATGAACAGGTTCCAGATGCCCGCCTCCTTGGCGAGCTTCTTCTTGTCCTCGATGATCTGGATGACCTTCCAGCGGTCACCCTCCATGTCCTGCGCCTTGTAGGTGTCCATGTTGGGGCGCACGTGGGCCTCGATGAAATCGCGAACGCGGTTGCGCCAGTAGACCTGGCGTTCGGTGGGTTCGAAATCCATGGGGGTGTTCCTCTCTCGTCCTGAATGAAAACCGAATCTGGGTGGGACCGTGGCAGAGCGTGAGCCGACCGCCAAGCTCTCATTTGTGAAGTGCTAGATGCCGATCGAGTGGGCGTCCGGATCGGCGCGCACCGCTTCGCCAAGGGGATCGACCGGGCCATGCGCGCGGCGTTCGGCGAGCCGTTCGAGCCGCGCCTCGTGCTCGGCGCGGCTGATCGGGAAGCGCGCCAGCCACCAGGCGGAGAAGACCGCCAGCAGCAGCGCCGCGCCGCCATAGGACAGCACCAGGTGGACGATCACAGTCTGCGGCACGGTGCCGGGCCGTGCATCGGTGGCGAGGCCCGCGAGCGCGATGATCTGACCGGTGAGGAAGATGCCCGCCCCGGTCGCGCATTTCTGGATCAGCCAGTTGCCCGAATAGAACGAGCCTTCCGCGCGGCGATGGGTGCGCTCTTCGAAGGCCTCGACGATCTCGGCGATCATCGAGGTGGCCGAAACCAGCGAGATGATGCCGAGCGCATTGGCGAAGACGAGGAAGCCGAAGAAGCTGGCGGTCGATGCGGTGCTGCCGGGTTCCGGCCAGACCCCGGCGAGCAGCAGCGCATAGGGGACGAACCCCAGCACCGCCGCCGCGACCGCGCTGAAGGCCGCGCTGCGCGCCTTGCCGAGCCGGCGGTGCATCGGGCCGACGATCACGAACATCAGCACCACCGATGCGAACAGCACGATCGGGTAGACCGCAAGCTGCGTCTCGCTCAGCCGCCACACGAAAAGGTTGAGGTAATTGGTCAGCGAGAAGGTCATCCCCTGCGCGACATAGGCGGCAAGGCCCCCGGCGGCGAAGATCAGGAAGGCGCGCTCGGAAAAGGCCTCGACGATCTCGGCGAAGGCGCCCTTCAGCGAGAAGGGCGGCGGGCGGTGATCGGGGAGCCGTGCGACGAGGCCGTGCAGCCCCGCCGCCGAACCGATCACCGAGATCACCATCAGCACCGCGCCGAACATCCCGAAAGCGTGATAGCCGTCGCGCGCCAGCAGCCCTTCCGCCCCCGGCATGAAGACGGTGTAGGCGAGCAGCATCGCGACCAGCCCGCCGACCCAGCCCGACAGGTAGCGGTAGCGGAACAGCGTGGTGCGCTCGTCGTAGTCGGCGGTGATCTCGGGCACGAGGCTGATCGAGGGCACCTCGCAGGCCGACAGCAGCAGCCGCACCCCCACCGCGATGCCGACCAGTCCGCCAAAGCTCGGCGCCGCGCCGCCCGGCGGGCTCCACAGCAGCACCCACATCAGCGCGAGCGGAACCGGGGCGGCATAGAGCCACGGCAGGCGCCGCCCCCAGCGGGTGTAGGTGCGGTCGGAGAGATTGCCGATGATCGGATCGACCACCGCATCGACCAGCAGCGCGATCAGCAGCGCAAGGCTGACCAGCCCCGCGTCCATCCCCAGCACCTGGTTGTAGAAGATCAGCAGGAAGAAGGAGAAACCGCTGTCCTTGATCCCGAAGGCGACCGCGCCGAAGCCCGCGATCAGCTTGACGCGCATCGGCACCTTGCCCGCGATCACGCCCATGCGCCATGCTCCGTGCACCCGGATGTCTCGGCCAAAATCTCTCTCCCGTTCGGTCCGCGAACCTAGAGCGAATGCGCGGGGCGTCAATCGGCCACGCGCTGACGCTACGGCATCGCGGCGCGGCTCAAGAGCGCTTGCAGACCTGCGCGCAATGCCACTAACGTAAGCGTCAAGTGGAAACCCGAGAGAGGAGAATCGGCATGGCCGATCTGGAGACCTTCCGCAGCGAAACGCGCGCGTGGCTGGAGGCGAACTGCCCGCCCGAAATGCGCGAGCCGGTGCGCGACGACGAGGACGTCTATTGGGGCGGCCGCAACGCCACCTTCAAGAACGACGCGCAGAAGGCGTGGTTCGAGGCCTGCCTGGCCAGGGGCTACACCGTCCCTGCCTGGCCCAAGGAATATGGCGGCGCGGGGCTCAGCCCGGCCGAGGCCAAGGTGCTGCGCGAGGAAATGGGCCGCATCAATGCCCGCCCGCCATTGAGCTCCTTCGGCATCTGGATGCTCGGCCCGGCGCTGCTGCAGTTCGGCACCGAGGGGCAGAAGCAGCGGTTCCTCAATGAAATCGCCCGCGGCGAAATCCGCTGGTGCCAGGGCTATTCGGAACCGGGCTCGGGCTCGGACCTCGTCAGCTTGCAGACCTATGGCGAGGACAAAGGCGATCACTGGGTGGTCAACGGCCAGAAGATCTGGACCTCCTATGCCGACCAGGCCGACTGGATCTTCTGCCTCGTGCGCACCGACAAGGCGAACAAGTATCACGGCATCACCTTCATGCTCTTCGACATGGCGAGCGCCGGGGTGAGCACCAAGCCGATCCTGCTGATCAGCGGCAACAGTCCTTTCTGCGAGACCTTCTTCGACAATGTGGAGGTGCCCAAGTCCTATGGCGAGGATGTTCCCGCTTACGTGGGCGAGATCAATCGCGGCTGGGACGTGGCGAAATACCTGCTCGGGCACGAGCGCGAGATGATCTCGGGCGCGGGCGGCGGGGATCGCACCGCGGCGATCGGGGCGATGATGAAGCGCCATGCGGCGAAGCTCGGCGACGAACTCGATCCCGTCCTGCGCGCCGAGCTCGCCATGTTCGATGTCGACGCGCTGGCCTACACCGCGATGGGCGAGAAGTTCCTCGACGAGATCAAGGTCGGCAAGGCGCATCCCGCGCAGCCCAACATGATGAAATATGTCGGCACCGAGCTGAACAAGCGCCGCCACGAGCTGATGATGGCGACCGGCGGTTCGCGCAGCCTCGAATGGGAGAGCGAGGACACCGGCGGCGGGAAGCCCGCGCGCAACTGGCTGCGGACCAAGGCCAACTCGATCGAGGGCGGGACCTCGGAGGTCATGCTCAACGTGATCTCCAAGCGCATCCTCGATCTGCCGGGGGCCTGATTTAGCAAACAATCGTCACCCCGGCGCCAAGGGTTTTGGGGCCGGGGGCCAGATGCGGCGCGCGCGGGACTGGGTCCCGGCCTGCGCCGGGATGACGAAGAATTGGAGAGGGAAAGACCGATGCCCCTGTATCACGACGACGATCAGGCGATGCTCGCCGACACCGCCAGCAGCTTCATGGCGGAAGAAGGCAATATCGCCAAACAGCTGCGCCACTGGCGCGACCGCAATTGCAAGGACGGCTTCGGCCACGGACTATGGAAGCAGATGGCCGAAATGGGCTTCACCGGGATGCTGGTGGACGAGGCCGACGGCGGGCTCGGCATGGGCCATGTCGAGGCGGGCATCGTGCTCGAGGAGATCGGCCGCAACCTCACCCCTTCGCCGTTCCTGACCTCGTCCGTGCTGGCCGCAACCGCGCTGAAGCACGGCTCGGACGATGTGAAGGGCCGCTACCTGCCCGGCCTGATCGCGGGCGATTCGGTCTTCGCGGTGGCGATCGACGAGACCGCCAAGCACCGCCCGCAGCGCATCGCCACCCGCGCCGAGAAGTCGGGCAACGGCTTCCGCCTGACCGGCTCCAAGAGCTTTGTCATCCAGGGCGCGAGCGCCGACATGATCGTGGTCGCCGCGCGCACCAGCGGCTCGGACGAGGACGCCGAGGGCATCACGCTCTTCGCCGTGCCCAAGGACGCCGCCGGCATGAGCCATGACGCGGTGCGGCTGGTCGACAGCTCGATGGCGACCCACACCAGGTTCGACGGGGTCGAACTGGACGGCGATGCCGTGATCGGCGAGATCGACGGCGGGCGCGCCGTGCTCGATGCGATGCTGCTCGCCGGCCGGGTCGGCGCGGCGGCCGAGGGCGTGGGCGTTGCCCGCGGGGCGATGGACATGACGGTCGACTACCTCAAGCAGAGGAAGCAGTTCGGGCGTCTCATCGGCGAGTTCCAGGCCTTGCAGCACCGCGCCAGCCACCTCTATTCCGAGGTCGAGATCGCCCGCGCGGTGACCATCAAGGCGCAGCAGCTCCTCGATGCGGGCAGCGAGCAGGCCGACCTGATGGCGAGCGTCGCCAAGGCCAAGGTCGCCAAGGCCGCGCGTCTTGCGGTGCAGGAAGGCGTCCAGATGCACGGCGGCATCGGGATGACCGACGAATACGACATCGGCCTCTACATGAAGCGCGACCGCGCCTTGGCCGAATTCCTGGGCGATGCCTATTTCCACGCCAACCGCGTGGCCGAATTGAGCGGGTATTAAATCATGGACATTCAATCACTCTTCAGCCTCGAAGGACGCATCGCGCTCGTCACCGGCGGTTCGCGGGGCATCGGCAAGATGTTCGTCGAAGGGCTGCTCGCGGCAGGCTGCGCCAAGGTCTACATCTCGGCGCGCAAGGTCGAGCAGATGCAGGCGACCATCGACGAGTTCGGCGCGGATCGCGTCATTGGCATCCCCGCCGACCTCAGCCAGATGGACGGCATGGTCAGCCTCGCCAACGAGCTGAAGTCGCGCGAGAGCCGGCTCGACATCCTCATCAACAATGCCGGGGCCGCCTGGGGCCAGCCCTATCTCGAATTCTCCGAGGCCGGCTGGCACCGGACGATGGATCTGAACGTCAAGACGCCGTTCTTCCTCACCCAGAAGCTCCACGACCTCTTGGTCGAAGGCGGCAAGCACGGGCACCCGGCCAAGGTGATCCACGTCTCCTCGATCGACGGGCAGCGCATCAATCCGTGGGAGACCTATGCCTATCAGGCCAGCAAGGCGGGCGTGATCCAGCTCACCCGGCGCATGGCGGCGCGGCTGATCCAGGACAATATCGTCGTCACCTCGATCGCGCCGGGGGCCTTCCCTTCGGAAATGAACCGCGCCGCGAAGGACGCGCCCGACGCTTCGGCCTCCGGCATTCCGGCGAAGCGCATCGGCACCGCTGAGGACATGGCGGCGGCCGCGATCTACCTGTGCAGCCGTGCGGGCGATTACGTGGTGGGCGAGACGCTCACCGTCGACGGCGGCGTGGTCAACGCTCACCTGCCGAGCCATTTCGCCGACCCGGGCGGGAAAAACTGAGCGCCGCTCCCCGCGCGAACAGACCAGGGGCCGTCGGAGCGATCCGGCGGCCCTTTCGCTTGTGCGCGCGGGCGATGGAACACGGGGCCTGTCTTTCGCATTCCCTTTGGTGACAGGGGCCAAGCCACACGCCACGCCACAGAGGGAGAACACCCACATGGACATCGTAGACTGCATCCTCGCCGACCACGACCGCCAGCGCCGCCTGTTCGCCGCGCTCGACGAGGCCCGCGGCGACACCGAGGCGGCGGGAGCCATTTTCGCGCATCTACGCGAGTTCCTCGAAGCGCACGCCGCGGCCGAGGAACGCTTCTTCTACCCGCGCCTGCTCGAATGCGGGAAGGGCGCGCTGGATTCCGACAGCGCCGCAGAGACCACCGAGGACGCGATCGACGATCACAACGACATCGGCGCGGCCGCCGACAAGGCGATGGCGCACGAGGTCGGCTCGGACGACTGGTGGAAGTGCGTCGACGAGGCGCACTACCAGAACTCCAAGCACCTCTCGGAAGAGGAGCGCCAGGGCCTCAGCGATCTTCGCCGCCACGTGCCGGTCGAGGAGCGGGTCAAGCTGGGCGTCAAATATCTCGCTTTCGAATCCGCCCATCCCGCCGGATACGACCGCCGCGAGAAGGACCCCGAGGATTACGTCGAAAGCGGCGGGAAGGTCTGAGCTTCGCGCCTCAGGCGCGCACGAGCATCAGGCTCCAGGTGGTGCACAGGTCTGCGGCGCTCTTGGCGCGGAACCGCTCGGGAAGCGCGGCGGGTTCGAGCCGTTCCATCTCGCGGCGCGAGACGTGGACCTCGGAATCGATCAGTCGGAAACCCGCATCGCCGAGCAGTTCCACATAGTCCGAGTGGCGCAGCCGGTTGGTGTAGTCCT
The DNA here is from genome assembly GCA_016125555.1 of Porphyrobacter sp. Classification (GTDB taxonomy): domain Bacteria; phylum Pseudomonadota; class Alphaproteobacteria; order Sphingomonadales; family Sphingomonadaceae; genus Erythrobacter. Next base: position 33,666 of record WGLN01000004.1, on the reverse strand, counting down.
GCGGGTTGATGCAGAGCAGCTTCCAGCCGATCTCGGAATAGCGCAGGAAATCGACCAGCGGCACCGCGGGATCGTAGCCGCGGCGATGGTCGCTGTTGTCGATGCCGTTGCAGAACAGCCCGCCGGGCTTCAGATGGCCGCGCACCAGCGCGAAGATCTCCGCCAGCGCCGCCGGGGGGACGTGTTCGAGCACGGTGTGGCTGTAGGCCATGTCGATCGTCCCGCCGATCGCCTGCGCATCGAGCGGCACGGCATAGGCGAGACCGAGCGCGCGGAGCATCGCGTCGAGACCGCCATCGAGCGGCACGTCGAGCACTTCGCGAATGCGTTCGGGGGCGATCCCGAATTCGTCCTCCAGCCGCGCCCGCCGCGATTCCAGGAAGGCGACCGCGGCCTCGACCGAGCGCGCGTGGAGGAGGCGGTGCTGGTCCGAAAGGATCACCTCCCGCGCACCGGCGAGCCGGTAGAGCAGCGGCGCGACCGGGATCCAGCCGCTGCCGATTTCCAGCACCCGCGCCCCCGCGATTTGCCCGCCCGCCTTGCGGATCATCGCCAGCTGGTCGCGGATCCCGTCGAGCACGAGGTCGTGGTGCTGGCCGGGCCGTGGCGGCCGGATCGCGTGCTTGACCCTGCGAAGCGCCGCCTGAAACGGCACGCAGGCCTTGAGCGAATTGGCCGCGATGCGGACCTGCCATTTTGCCATCAATTCTGCCCCGCTCCCTGCACTTTCTGGCGCAAACCTTGCCGCCTGTGCGACGAACGGCCAGAACCTGTGAGGCTCAAGCAGGTTGGGACGGCCCTGAGCGGGGCTGCCGCGCCGCTCAGGCCATCAGGCCGCGCACGAAGGGGATGAGGCCCGTCTGCCGCGCACGCTTCATGCGCTCGGCCGCGAGGATCGCGCGCACTTTCGCGAAGCACACGTCCACGTCGTCATTGATGATGACGTAGTCATAGCCGTCCCAGTGGCTGATCTCGGCCCGCGCGCGCTCCATGCGGGCGGCGATCACCTCGGGGCTGTCGGTGGCGCGGGCCTTGAGCCGGCGGTGCAATTCCTTGAGCGAGGGCGGCAGGATGAAGACCCGCACCACGTCCTGCTGGTCCTTCTGGTAGAGCTGCTGCGTGCCCTGCCAGTCGATGTCGAAGAGGAAGTCCTGCCCCTCCTTCAGCGCCGCGCGGATGATGCCCTTGGGCGTGCCGTAGCGGTGGCCGAACACCTCGGCCCACTCGTAGAAATCATCCTCGTCGACCATTTGCTGGAAGCGCTCGGGCGTGACGAAGTGATAGTGCACCCCGTCGATTTCGCCCGGACGCGGCGGGCGGGTGGTGGCCGAGACCGACAGCTTGATCTCGCTCTCCTGCGCCAAAAGCATCCGCGACAGCGTGGTCTTGCCCGCCCCGGAGGGCGAGGAGAGGATGAACATCAGGCCCCGGCGCTGGAGCGTGTCGGCAGGATTGTGCGGAGTGTCGCCCATAGGTCCCGTTGCACCAACAGGGCCCTGCGAATCAAGGGGCGGTCAGGATTTGGTGTCGGACATCCCGGTGCCGCGCCGCTTCGGGCCCACACGCTTGCCGCGGTCGTAGAGCACCTTCGCTGCGAGCCCGCCCGCGACCACCGCGAGGCCGACCGGCGAGCGGGTGGCGAGGCGGCTCGCGCTCCACAGCGCGACGGTGCTGACCATGCCGCGGTTCTCGACGGCCCGGCGCGCCTTGTCGGACGCGAGCTGACCGGTGAGCAGGCCCTTTTCAAGCCGCTTGCGCAGCAACATCCCCGCCCCGCGCAGCACGATGTCGGCGATCACGAGGTTGGTCACCGGATCGGGCGAGGGCATGGGGGTTTCGCCGGCCTTGCCGGTCCCGGCGCGCTTGGGGAGGAGCTTGCGCCGCGCCATCGCCCTATTTCTTCCGCCCGAAATCGACGCTGACCACGTTCGAGCCGTCGCCGTCCCCGTCGGGGTCCGACCCGTCGTTCTCCGCATCCTCGTGCGCTTCGGGTTCGAGCTCCTCGACCGCGGCCTGGAACTGCAGCCCGAAATCGACCGCCGGATCGACGAAGGCGGTGATCGCGGCGAAGGGGATGGTGAGCTTGGCCGGCACCTGGTTGAAGGTGAGGCTGACCGAGAAACCGCCTTGCGCGACCTCGAGGTCCCAGAACTTGTTCTGGAGCACGATCGTCATCTCGTCGGGGAAGCGTTCGCGCAGGTGCGGCGGGATCGAGACCCCCGGTGCCCCGGTCTTGAAGGTGATGTAGAAATGATGCGCGCCCGGCAGCGTCCCGCCGCCGCTGACGATCGAGCCGAGCACCCGGCCGACCACCGCGCGCAGCGCTTCCTGCACGATCTCGTCGTAAGGGATCAGGCTGTCGGGCGTGTCGTTGCTCATCAGGCCTGAATCGTGACGCTGTGCGCGGACTTGGTCAAGCCTTTCCCGCTTGTCCTCGCGCGTTTGACAGGGGACATCGGCGCGGCGCAGGCGCTTGCCAGCGGCGCCGGGAGGACTATAGCGCGCGGGATATGGCCAAGCTTCCCGCCCGCACCGGCGCCGTGTCGCGCAACACCACCGAGACGAAGATCGCGATCCGCGTCGACCTCGACGGGACGGGCGCTTATGCGGTCTCGACCGGTATCGGATTTCTCGATCACATGGTCGAACAGTTCAGCCGCCATTCGCTGATCGACGTGACGATGAAGGTGGAGGGCGACCTGCATGTCGACCAGCACCACACCACCGAGGATTCGGCCATCGCGCTCGGGCAGGCGATTGCGCAGGCGCTCGGCGACAAGGCGGGCATCGGGCGCTACGGCGCGGCCTATTCGCCGATGGACGAGACGCTTTCGCGCGTCGCGCTCGACATCTCGGGGCGGCCCTATCTGGTGTGGAAGGCGAAGTTCACCCAGGAGCGCCTCGGCGAATGGGACACCGAGCTGATCGAGCACTGGTTTCACTCGGTGGCGCAGGCGGCGGGCATCACGCTGCACATGGAAGTGCTCTACGGCACCAACAACCACCACATCTGCGAGAGCCTCTACAAGGGCTTCGCGCGCGCCATGCGGCAGGCGGTGGAACGCGATCCGCGGAAGGGCGAGGCCGTGCCGAGCACCAAGGGGCAGCTGGGTGGCTAGCATCTTCATCGCTTCGCTGACCTACACCGTGCCGATCGAGAAGATCGACGCGGCGCTGGCCGATCACCTCGCCTGGCTCAAGGCCGGGCACGCCGCGGGGCACTTCATCGCCTGGGGGCCGCGCGAACCGCGCGACGGGGGGCTGATCTTCGTCAAGGCGCCGAGCCGCGCCGCGGCCGAGGAACTGCTCGCGAGCGACCCCTTCATGACCGGGCAGCTCGCGTGGCTCGAGATCATCGAATGGACCCCGCGCATGGCCTTCCCGGGGCTGGAGGCGTTCAATGGCTGAGGTTGTTGCCCTGGTCGATTACGGCGCGGGCAACCTCCATTCGGTGCACAATGCGCTCAAGGCCGCCGGGGCGAGCGTCACCGTCACCGCAGACCCTTACGTGGTGCGCGCCGCCGACCGCATCGTGCTGCCCGGCGTCGGCAGCTTCCGGGCCTGTGCCGAGGGGCTGCGCGCCGTGCCGCACATGGTCGAGGCGATGACCGAGCGGGTGCAGGTGGGCGGCGCGCCGTTCCTCGGCATCTGCGTCGGGATGCAGCTGCTGGCGGATCGCGGGCTCGAGCACGGCGAGACGCCGGGGCTTGGCTGGATACCCGGCGAGGTGCGGCTGATCGAACCCACCGACGCCAGCATCAAGGTTCCGCACATGGGCTGGAACGATGTCGCCGTGCTGCCCCACGCGCGCGACCACGCCGTCATCGAGGAGGGCGAGGCCTATTTCCTCCACTCCTATCACTTCGCCGCCGAACAGGGCGCGGACGTCGCCGCGATGACCGATCACGGCGAGGGGCTGGTGGCGGCGGTGGCCAAGGGCAACGTGCTGGGCGTGCAGTTTCACCCGGAAAAGAGCCAGGCCTACGGGCTGGCGACCCTCCGGCGATTTCTGGAGTGGTATCCGTGATCATCTTCCCGGCGATCGACTTGAAGGGCGGGCAGGTCGTCCGCCTTGCGGAGGGCGACATGTCGCGTGCCACGATCTACGGGGATGACCCCGCCGCCCAGGCGCTGATCTTCGCCGAGGCGGGAGCGGAGCACCTCCACGTGGTCGATCTCGACGGCAGCTTCGCAGGCGAAAGCCGCAACCGCGCGGCGGTCGAGGCGATCGTGGAAGCCTTCCCGGGCTATGTGCAGCTGGGCGGCGGCATCCGCGATGCGGCGGCGGTGGAGGGCTGGTTCAACCTCGGCGTGGCGCGGGTGGTGATGGGCTCGGCGGCGCTCAAGAATCCCGATTTCGTGCGCGAGATGGCGCGCGAGTGGGAGAACGGCATCGTCGTCGCGGTCGACGCGCGTGAAGGCATGGTCGCGACCGAGGGCTGGGCGGAGGTCTCCGACGTCCCCGTCACCGACCTCGCCCGCCGCTTCGAGGATGCCGGCGTCGCCTCGCTGCTGTTCACCGACATCGGCAGAGATGGCCTGCTCAAGGGCGTGAACATCGAGGCCACCGTCGACCTCGCCCGCCGGGTCGACATCCCGGTGATCGCCAGCGGCGGGGTGAAGGGATTGGACGACATCCACATCCTCTCGCTCCACGCGCATGAGGGGATCGAGGGCGTGATTACGGGGCGGGCACTTTACGAAGGGCGGCTGGACCTCGCGGCGGCGATTGCGATGGGGGCGCGGGTGTGATGCGACGCGCGAGACTGATGTTCGTTTGCGTTGCGGGAGGAGTGCTCGCAGCCGTGGCTTCGCTTGGCGTTGCGCACACCCGCGCACTGCCTTCCTCCACGCCGAAGTTCGCCGACTACCCTGTCGAGGTCTTCAGAGGATCGAAGCCGCCGCTCCAGTTAACGGAAGAACAGGAGTACTGGCGCCGAACCTATGACGACGCCCGCGAGCAGGAACCCAACTTCGCAGGTCGCTACGTCCTTCACGGCGCGCCAATCGGATGCTGCGGAGACGTTCCGATTGTCATGCTCGGGCTGGACCTTTCAACCGGCAAGCCGATCGACGTCGACATTCGCCAAGGTGATGCTTTCAAGGACTGTGCACCAAGGTACAAGGACCGGGCGGGCAAGCGCGTGCGGGCTGCCTATTACTACAGGGCCGAAAGTCGGCTGATCGTGGTGACAGGCGCAGCGCCGGGCGACCGTTGTCTCGTTGAATTCTTCGTTGAGAACGGCGGATCGCTTAGGCTCGTGCACCAGGCCGAGATGGAGCCGAAGGCATGACAGTCCGCATCCGCGTCATCCCCTGTCTCGACGTCGCGAATGGCCGCGTGGTCAAGGGCGTCAACTTCGTCGACCTCAAGGACGCGGGCGACCCGGTCGAGCAGGCGCGCGCCTATGACGAAGCGGGGGCGGACGAGCTGTGCTTTCTCGATATTTCCGCCAGCCACGAAGGACGCGGGACGCTGCTCGACATGGTGCGACGCACGGCGGAGGTGTGCTTCATGCCGCTCACTGTCGGCGGCGGGGTGCGCTCGGCCGAGGACGCGCGCGCGCTGTTGCTGGCAGGCGCGGACAAGGTGGCGGTCAACTCCGCCGCGGTCGCCCGGCCCGAACTGGTGGGCGAGATTGCGCAGCGCTTCGGCAGCCAGTGCGTCGTCGCCAGCGTCGATGCGCGCCGCACACCGCGCGGGAACTGGGAAATCTTCACTCATGGCGGGCGCAAGCCCACGGGCATCGACGCGGTCGAATACGCCCGCAAGGTCGCCGATCTGGGCGCGGGCGAATTGCTCGTCACCTCGATGGACGGCGACGGGACCAAGGCCGGATACGACCTCGACCTGACCCGCGAGATTGCCGACAGCGTCAGCGTGCCGGTGATCGCCAGCGGCGGGGTGGGGAGCCTCGAACACCTCGTCGAGGGGGTGACGAAAGGCCACGCCAGCGCGGTGCTCGCCGCGAGCATCTTCCACTTCGGGCAGCACACCATCGCCGAGGCGCACAAGGCGCTGCGCGACGCCGGCTTGCCCGCGCGCGGGGTTTGACGGAAAAGAAGCGTCATGGACACCCTGACCCGCCTCGAAGCCACCATCGCCCAGCGCCTCACCGCCTCGCCGGAGGAGAGCTATGTCGCGAAGCTGCACCAAAAGGGCCTCAAGAAAATCGCGCAGAAACTGGGCGAGGAAGCGACCGAGGCGGTGATCGCCGCGCTCGCCGGGGACGAGGCCGAGTTGGTGGGCGAGGCGGCGGACGTGATCTTCCACCTGATGGTGCTGCTCGCAGAAAAGGGCGTGGCGCTCGAACGGGTCCTCGCCGAACTCGACCGCCGCGAGGGCACCTCGGGCCTCGCCGAAAAAGCATCACGGAGCGAGCAGGGTCTGTCCTGATGGGTTGGAAACCTTATCATTGCGTCAGGAAGCGCGCTGGACAGGAGTGGTGCGCAGCGGGAGCTGGTTGCCCCTGCAAGCACCGCGACGAAGCCAGCGCGCTTCCTGACGCAACCCCGGAGGGGCGGGCCGATTTTGGCCCATCGCTGCGTCGCTCGTCGGTTACGATGGGCAAGCATCGCTCCCTCCTCGCTCCTTGCGCTGGGCCAAAATCGGCTCCGTGCTAAGGCTTCCAACCCATCAGGACAGACCCCCATGCCGATCGACCCGACCCTGCCCTATGACGATGCCAACATCTTCGCGAAGATCCTGCGCGGGGAAATCCCCTCGCAGAAGGTCTACGAGGACGAGTGGGCCTTCGCCTTCGAGGACATCAACCCGCAGGCCGAGGTGCACACGCTGGTGGTGCCCAAGGGGCGCTATGTCAGCTGGGACGATTTTTCCGCCAAGGCGAGCGCGGAGGAAATCGCCGGTTTCGTGCGCGCGGTCGGCGCGGTGGCGCGCGCCAAGGGGCTTGTCGAACCCGGCTATCGCCTGCTCGCCAATATCGGCGCGCATGGCGGGCAGGAGGTGCCGCACCTGCATGTCCACATCTTCGGCGGTCAACCATTGGGTCCGATGATCACGCGGCGTTGATCGCTGGCGCGACTCGTTTCACCGGCATTCATCGACAATTCGCAAGACCCGCCTTTGCAGCGAATCCGCGCTGCGCTAGGTGGCGCGTGATGGTCTCTCCAAATCCCCCCGGCGGCATCCTCGACCGCGCGCGGCATCTCTATGCCGTGCGGGTGTATTACGAGGACACCGACCTTTCGGGGATCACCTACCACGCGAACTACCTGCGCTGGTTCGAGCGCGCGCGCAGCGACCTCTTGCGCCTGCTGGGCATCGACCAGCGCGCCGCGATCGAGAGCGGCGAGGGCGCCTATGCCCTCAGCGAGGTGAACCTTCGCTACCTGCGCCCCGCCAAGCTCGACGACGACGTGACGATCGAGACCTGCTGCACCGAACTCGGCGCGGCGTCCTGCCGGATGCACCAGATCGCGCGGCGGGGCGAGGACGTGCTGTGCGAGGCGCATCTGCGCGTCGGTTTCATCAGCCTCGACGGCCGCCCGCGCCGCCAGCCCGCCGGGTGGCGCACCGCCTTTGCCACCTTCATGAACGAGGACACCCCCACCCCGTGACGCTCGCCCTGCTCAGCGCCGCCGCAGCCGCTCCTGCCCCCACCCGGCTCGATCCGGTCGAACTGTTCCTGCAGGCCGACATTATCGTGCAGGCGGTGATGGTGGGGCTGATCCTCGCCAGCATCTGGGTGTGGATGATCATTGTCTCCTTTTCGCTAAGGATCGCCCGGCTCGACAAGGCGAGCCGCGAATACGAGGGCGAGTTCTGGAGCGAGCGCGACAGTCAGGCGCTGGTCGGCAAGCAGCAGCGCAAGGAAATCCCCGCCGCCCGCGTGGTCGGCGCAGGGCTCGACGAGTGGAAGAAATCGACCGCCAAGCAGCCGGTCGACCGCGATGCGGCGCGCCAGCGGATCGGCGCGGCGATGGAGAGCCAGGTCGCGGAAGAGGCGGACGAACTCGCCGGGCGCCTCAATTTCCTCGCCACGGTCGGCTCGGTCGCGCCCTTCGTCGGGCTGTTCGGCACGGTCTGGGGGATCATGAACTCGTTCTTCCAGATCGGCGCGCAGCAGAGCGCATCCCTGGCCGTGGTCGCCCCCGGCATCGCCGAGGCGCTGTTCGCGACCGCCATCGGCCTGTTCGCGGCGATCCCCGCGGTCATCGCCTACAACCGTTTCTCCGGCGCGGTGAACCGCTACGAAGCGAAGCTGCAACGCTTCGCCGACAAAGTCCACGCCGGGCTGAGCCGCGAGCTGGACCGCGCCTGATGGGGATGGGCGTTTCCTCCTCCGCCCGCCGCGGCAAGCGTTCGCGGCGCGCGGCGATGGCCGAGATCAACGTCACGCCGCTGGTCGACGTGATGCTGGTGCTGCTGATCATCTTCATGGTGACGGTCACGCTCCCCGCGGTCGGCGTGCCGGTGGAACTGCCCGAAAGCCGCGCCGCGCCGGTCGAGGAGCAGCCCGACCAGGTCACCATCTCGATCGACCGTGCCGGGACCATCTATATCGAGAACGATCCCGTGCCCGCCGGCGGACTTCCCGAGGCGCTTGCACAGCTCGATCGGGGCGAGGAGCCGCCGCTGATCGTGCTGCGCGGCGACCGCAGCCTCGACTACGGCAGGGTGATGCAGGTTATGGGCGAGCTGGGCCGGGCGGGCTTCACCTCGATCTCGCTGGTCACCGACGGTTCAGTAACGCCGCCATAGCCCGGGGACGATGATGGGAGACATCGCCTTTCGCAACGAGGAGAAGGTCGGCCTGGGGGTCGCCCTTGCGCTGCACCTCGCGCTGGTGGGCGTGCTGGCCTTGCAGACGCTGCGTTCCGAGGTGTCGGTGTTCCCCGAACGCATGACGGTGAGCCTCGTGACCGACACCGCGCTGGATGCGGCCGCGCCCGTTCCGGTTGCCGAAAGCCGCGCCGCGATTGCCCCGACGCTCGACGCCGCGCCCGCCCCGGCTCCGGACCCGGCGCCTGCCGAGAAGGTGGAGCGCACGCAGCCCACTCCGCCACGGCCCGCAGCGCGCACGGCGTCCAGCCAGCCCGCACCGACCCGCGAACGCTCGCGCCCCGACCGCAGCCCCGCGCCCAAGCCCAGCCCCGCGCCCGCGCGGACCGCGGAGAAGCGCGGCGGCAGCCTGATCGGCGACGACTTTCTCGAGGGCAAGGGGTCCTCGACCACCACCGACGAGACGCGCGCCCCCGCAGCGAAGTTCGGCAGCACCGAGCGCGCCGCGCTGTTCGCGGCGATCACCCGCCAGATCCGCCCGCACTGGCAGGGGCAGGCGCCTTCAGGCGTCGACGCCGAGAAGCTGGTGGCGGTGGTCAACTGGGAACTCGCCGCGGATGGCTCGATCAAGGGCCGCCCGCGCTGCCGGGTCGATCCCGCCAGCATCACGCCGAGCAACCAGCCGCAGGCCGCGATCTATTGCGAGCGCGCGATCCGCGCGGTGCAGCTCGCCGCCCCCTTCAACCTGCCCGAACAATTCTACGACCGCTGGAAGGCGCTCGAATGGCAATTCGACCGAAGGCTTTGACATGACCAAGAAACTTCTTCTGCTCCTCACCGCCGCGCTGATCGCCGCGCCCCTCGCCGCGCAGGACCTCGGCGCGCCGATGGGCGAGGACCAGCCGGTCGAAAGCGTGCAAGTGGAAGGCGAGGGCGAGGCCGGCCCGCTGCGCGGCACCGTCACCGACGAAAGCGCGTGGTCCGACATCGGCATCGCCATTCCCGCCTTCGCCACCGACCGCGAGCGCCCGACGCCTGCCAACCAGGACGGCACCGGCGCGCTGGGCCGCGAGATCGCGCGGGTGATCACCGCCGACCTCAGGAACAACGGCCTCTTCAAGCCGGTCGGCCCCGACAGCCTGCCGCAGCCCGGTTTCGCGCAGATCACCGCCCCGGTGTTCGGCACCTGGAGCGGGCGCGGGGCGGAGATGCTGGTGCACGGCTATGTGCGCGCGCGCGACGACGGGCGGCTGGTGGTCGGCTGCTATCTCTACGACGTCGCGCTGCAGGACGAACTGGTGCGCGAGGGCTGGGTGGTGAGCCCCGCAGACTGGCGCCGCTCGGCGCACAAGTGCGCGGACCTGATCTTTAGCCGCCTGACCGGAGAAAGCCCCTTCTTCGACAGCCGCATCGCCTACATCGCCGAGACCGGCCCCAAGGACCACCGCGTCAAGCGGCTCGCGGTGATGGACTCGGACGGGGCGAACCACCGCTTTCTAACATTGGGCAGCGCCACCGCGCTGACCCCGCGCTATTCGCCCGACTATTCGAAGATCCTCTATCTCTCCTATGTCGACGGCAATCCGCGCATCTATGTCTACGACATCGGCAGCGGCAAGCAGACGCTGGTGACCGAGAACCGCAATCCCACCATCGCCCCGCGCTGGTCGCCCGACGGGAAATACATCCTCTATTCGATGGCAGTGGCGGGCAATACCGACATTTACCGCATCCCCGCGACCGGCGGGCAGAGCGAGCGCCTGACCAACAACCCCGGCATCGACGTGGGCGGGTCCTACTCGCCCGACGGGCGCCGGATCGTGTTCGAGAGCGACCGCTCGGGCAGCCAGCAGTGCTATGTCATGGATGCCGATGGAACAAACCAGAAGCGCATCAGTTTCTTCGGCGGCCGCTGCGCGACCCCGGAATGGAGCCCGCGCGGCGACCAGATCGCCTTCACCCGCATCGCCGGAGACTTCAATGTCGCGGTGATGAGTCCCACGGGCGGCAACATGCGGGTGCTGACCCGCGGCTGGCAGGACGAGGCGCCGACCTGGGCGCCCAATGGCCGCATCATCCAGTTCTTCCGCACCGAGAAGAACACCGGACGCTCCTCGATCTGGCAGGTCGATCTGACGGGGCAGAATGAACGCCGCCTGCCGACCCCCGTCGATGCCTCGGACCCGGCGTGGGGCCCGATCCGTCCGTGAATCAAGGCCCCATGCCTTCCAGACTTCACCAGAAAGGAAACAGAGCGATGAACACCAAGATTGCCACCATCCTTCTCCTGGCTTCGGCCACCACCCTGGCGGCCTGCGCCAAGAAGGCGCCCGAAGTCCTGCCGCCGCCGCCGGTGGAGCGCGTGACCCAGGTGCAGACAACGCCGCAGCCGAACCAGACCGCCGGGCCGCGCGTCGGCACGCAGCAGCACTTCGCCGATGCGGTCGGCCAGGCGACGACGATCTATTTCGACACCGACCGCTACAACATCGACACGCAGGATGCCGCCGCACTCCAGGCGCAGGCGCAGTATTTCGCGCGCTACCCGCAGGTGACCTTCACCATCGAGGGCCACACCGACGAGCGCGGCACCCGCGAATACAACCTCGCGCTGGGCGAACGCCGCGCCAATGCGGCCAAGAACTTCCTCGTCAGCCTCGGGGTCGACCCGGGCCGCATCGCGGTGGTGAGCTACGGCAAGGAACGCCCGGTGGCGCTCGCCTCGAACGAGGCGGCCTGGGCGCAGAACCGCCGCGCCGCCAGCGTCATCATCAACTGATCGTCAGCCGTGGAACAGGCCGGGCGCAAGCTCGGCCTGCGCCGCGAGGGGGGCAGGCGCGGGGCGCGGGTCGCCGCCGGACAGCTCGTGCGCGGCGCCGACCACGCACAGCCCCGCGAGCGCGAGCACGCAGAACAGGCTGGAGAGGGTCAGTTGCGGGCTCATCGGCTTTGCGTCCTTGCGGCGCGTCCTTGCGGCCCCGCGCGATGGCGGAGGCCCGGTCATCCTATTGCAACGCAACATTTCACATTGCAACCGGTTCCCGTGTTCCATCGCATTGCATTGCGCGCCACCGCGTCTAGATTGACCGCGTGACCCCATCGACAAACGACATGATGCCTCGCCCCCGGAACGGCCGCGCATGAGCCGCGCGCGCCGCTCGATGGACTGGGGCTTCCCGCGCTGGCGCGGCTACGGCTCCTCGCAGGAGGCCGCGAACGTGCGCATCTGCGACCGCCACGGCTGCGACGCGCCGGGCGATTGCCCGGCCCCCAAGGCCCCCAACAGCCGCGAGAGGTGGTATTTCTGCCAGCGCCACGCGGCCGAATACAACGCCAAGTGGGATTATTTCGAAGGGCTCGAGAAGGCCGAGAAGGAAGAGCGCGCCCGCGCCGAGCGGGCCGAGAACGCGGGCTATGCCGAGGCGGCGCATTACGGCTGGTCGGGATCGGGGGACGGGTCGCGCTCGGCCGACGAGATGCGCGCGCTCGAGGTGCTGGGGCTGGAGGCGGATGCCGATTTCGTCCTCATCAAGAAGGCCTATCGTGCCCGCGCCAAGGAAGTGCACCCTGACGTCAAGCCGGGAGATGAAGAGGCCGCCCGGCAGTTCCAGCTGATCCAGACCGCCTACGAGGTCCTGCGCGCCGCCGAGGACCGGCGGGAATGGCGGGGTTGAGGCACTAGTCGGCGGAAGGTCCCGCGAAGCCCTTGCCCCTCGCGTCGATCTGCGGGTCGGGGTTGTCGTTCCACCATGCAACATCGGTCCAGGGGCGCACATCGACCTCGTGGCTCCAGCAGTTGCGCGGCTGGTGGGCGAGGTGCCAGTAGGTCTCGGCCAGCGCTGCCGGGTCGATGATGCCCTCGTGGCCCTTGCGCTGCTTGAACGCCTCGTACTTGTCGCCGAGCAGCTTGCCGAGCGTGTCAGGCGCATCGACCGCGCCGTCGACCACCACGTGCGCGACATGGACGCCCTGCGGCGCGAATTCGGCGTTCAATGTCTGGCACAGCATCCGCCGCCCGCCCATCGCCGCGGCGTGGCTGTGCTGCCCGGCATTGCCGCGCATCGCCGCGGTCGCCGAGGTGACCAGCAGCGTGCCATGCGCCCCGGTCTCCGCGCGCTCCACCATGTGCGGGAACAGCGCGTGGGCGAGGCGGAACACCCCGAAGGTCGCCAGCCGCCAGCCGAGCTCGAAGATGCGGTGCGGGGTCTGGTCGAGGCTGCGGTTCCCGATCTGCGCACCGAGGTTGTAGAGCGCGCAATGGATCGGGCCGACATCCGCTTCCGTCCGGGCGACCAGTTCCTCGATCGCGCCGTCCTCGGCGGCGTTGAGCAGGGCGCCGCTGGCCGAACCGCCCGCCGCCTCGATCTCGCCGACCAGCCGCTGAAGCCCCGCCTCATCCGAGCGCCGCGCCATCACCGCGTGATAGCCCCCGGCGGCGAAGCGCAGCGCGGCATTGCCCCCGATCCCGGCCCCTGCGCCGATCACCAGGAACACGGGTTTGCGGCTGTCGGTCATGGTCGTCTCTCCCCTCGCACTGCCAATGAACTAGCAGGCGAGGGGAGAAAACTCACACATGTTCCAGCGCCTGTTCGAAATCGGCGATCAGATCGTCCGGGTCCTCGATCCCGATGCTGATGCGCACGAGGTTGTCGCTGATCCCCAGCATCGTCTTGCGGGCGTGCGGGACCGAGAGGTGGGTCATGCTCGCCGGGTGGCTTGCCAGGGTCTCGGTCCCCCCGAGGCTGACCGCGAGCTTGGCGATGGTGAGGTTGTCGAGAAAGCGGAAGCACTCCGCCTCGCCGCCCCTGATGAACAGCGAGAAGGTCGACCCGGCACCGAGGCAATGGCGATCATAGATGTCCTTCTGCCGCGCATCGGCGATGAAGCCGAGATAGCCGAGCCCTTCGACCTTGGGGTGGCTGCGCAGGTATTCGCACACCTTCGCCGCGTTCTCGCCCGCGCGCTGCATGCGCAGCTCCACCGTCTCGAGGCTGCGCAGCAGCATCCATGCGGTGTTGGGATCGACGATGCCGCCCATCGTGTTCCTGAGCGCGCGCACCGGGTCCATCCACTTCTTCGCACCCGCGATGCTGCCCGCGACGAGGTCCGAATGGCCTCCGACATACTTGGTCAGCGAATAGGCGACGATGTCCGCCCCATGTTCGAGCGGACGCGACCACAGCGGACCGAGGAAGGTGTTGTCGATCGCGATGGGGCAATCGGGAACGGCGGCATCGCGCGCATCGCGCACCGCTTCGACATCGACCAGCGCGTTGGTCGGGTTGGCGGGGCTTTCGAGGTAGATCATCGCCACCTTGCCGCCCTGTTCCTCGGCCTGCGCCCTGGCCTTGGCCAGCACCGCGTCCAGTTCCTCGCGGCTCGCTCCGGCGGGGAAGTCGACATAGGTGACGCCGAAGCGCGAAAGCACCTTGGCGACGAAGCCCTCGGAGGCGGCATAGAGCGGGCCGGAATGGACGATCACGTCGTTCTGGTCGCAATAGGCCATCATCAGGATGCAGATCGCGGTCATCCCGCTGGAGAAGGTCAGCGCGTCCTCGGCCCCGTCCCACACCGCGAGGCGATCCTCGAGGATCTCCTGGTTCGGCCCGTTGAAGCGCGAATAGACGAGGCCCTCCGCGCCCCCTTCGCGAAGGCCGGTGATGCCCTCGAAGTGGCGCTTTCCGGCGGCGGCATTCTCGAAGGCGAAGGTGCTGGTGAGGAAGATCGGCGCTTTCAGCGAGCCTTCCGACAGCGCCGGGTCATAGCCGTGGCCCATCATCAGGGTGGAGGGCTTCAAGGGGCGTCCGCCAATTTCGCGCTTGGCGGGCTTGGGCTTGCGACGGGGCGTGGGGGTTTCGACGGCGTCGACAGCGTCGGTCATGACGGATTTCCTTCCTGTGCTCACGCTCCCAGGAAGGCGGGAGCAGATCGGCGTTGGGCAGGGCGCCCGTTCCTAACCTCCGCAGGAACGCCTCTCCGCTGCCGCGCGCTGTGCTGGGCGGGGAGGTATCGCGGCCGGGTGACCCTTTCAAGCAAGCGCGGGGCGCGCATCTACAGGAAAAGGCAGGTTGCCGGATTCCGGATGCTGCGCGATGCTGCGTGTCACGACGGGGCAATGCTGCGCTGTCATCCGGGGCGTGTCGGGGACCGCTTTGGACCCGCGGGAGAATCGCGATGGACGATCCTTTCCTGATGCAGCGCGAGCTGCGCTATGGCTATCCGGTGTGTGACGAGCTGCTGATCGGGCGCTATTTCACGATCGGCTATTCCTGGTATTTCCGGCAGGCCAAATGGACGCTGGAAATCGTCAGCCGGGGCGGCAACGAATTCGCTCCCGAGGCCTTCACGCGGGCGCAGCGGCTCAACAATTTCCGCGCCGACGTGCGCGTCCCGCATCGCTTCCGCGCCTCGCTGAACGCCTACAAAGGCAACGGCTATGATCGCGGGCACCTCGTCTCGAGCGCCAATGCCACGCTCAGCCACATCGAGAACAGCGAGACCTTCCTGCTCTCGAACATGAGCCCGCAGGAACCGGGCTTCAACCAGGGCATCTGGAAAGACCTCGAGGAGCAGGTGCGCGAGCTGAATGCCCGCGACGAGGTGCTCGAGGTCTACGTGCTCAATTGCCCGCTGTTCGACTTCACCAAGCCGATCAAGCTGATCGGGGACAAGCAGGACAAGTACGGCATCCACATCCCGGTGCCGCACGGCTTCATCAAGTCGGTGCTGGCCGAGCACCGCAACGGCTCGCTCAAGCTGTGGACCTTCCGCATGGACAACGCCAAGCTCGACGGCGTTCCCGCGGATTACCTCACCAACACCTACGATGCAGAACAGCTGATCGGCGGACGGTTCTGGGACCGCGCGAACGGCCGCGACATGCATAAGCTCAAGAGCACTGTCCCCAAGATGTGGTGAAGCGGCTGGAGGCCGTTCAGACGAGCGTCGCGATCCCCCACACGACGCCAACCATCAGGAACACGCCAAGAAGGTCGAGCACCGCGCCCGCGGCCACCATCCGCCCGATGCGGATGCGTCCGGTGCTCCACGCGATGGCGTTGGGCCCGGTGCCGGCGGGGAGCATGAAGCCCCAGCTTGCCGCCAGCGCGGCGGGCAGCGCCAGCAGCACCGGATCGGCCCCGAGCGCGACCACCAGCGCGGCTACCACCGGGATGATCCCGGTCGCGGTGGCGACATTGCTCGCGAATTCGGTCACCGCTACCACCAGTGCTGTCACCGCGAGCGCGACCAGCAGCATGGGCCAGGCCTCGAGCGGGAGCAGCGCCGCGCCTAGCCAGTCGGTCAGCCCCGAGGCCTGCATCCCGCCCGCCAGCGCCAGCCCGCCACCGAACAGGAAGATCACGCTCCACGGCGCGCGGGCGCCCTCCTCCCACGAGAGCAGGGGGCGGCCGGTCCCGTCGGGCAGAACGAACAGCGCCAGCGCGGCGAGCGTGGCGATGGTGCCGTCGGTCCACGAATCGGGCGGCAGCAGCGGGGCCGCGAGCGGCTGGGTGACCCACGCCGCGAAGGTCAGCGCGACCACCGCCGCCACACGCCGTTCGGGCGCGCTCCACTTCGCCGCGAGGGCAATCGCATCGCGCGCGGCTGCGAGGTCGAAGGGGTGCCGGGCGACCGCCTGCACCCGGGCGATGATCCACGCGGCGAGCGGCACGCCGAGCAGCACGAGCGGCACGCCGAGCAGCACGAGCGGCACGCCGTAGAGCGACCACTGCGCAAAGGTGATCCGCACGCCCGCGATGGTATCGAGCAGGCCCACCGCGATGGCATTGGTCGGCGAGCCGACGATCGTCCCCAGGCCGCCGATGCTCGCGGCGAAGGCGATCCCCATCGGCAGAGCGCCTCCGAGGCCCTCCTGCGCGCTGCCGTTATCGGCCTCGGAGCCGCCTTCCAGCACGGCGAGCGCCATCGGCATCATGATCAGCGCGGTCGAGGTGTTCGAGATGATCATCGAGAGCAGCGCCGCGGCGATCATGAAGGCCAGCAGCAATCGCCCCGGTCCGCCGCCCGTGCCCACCAGCCGCAGGATCGCGAGGCTCAGCCGGCGGTGCAGCCCGGTGCGCTCGATCGCCAGCGCGATGAAGGCTCCCCCGAGCAGCAGGAACAGGATCGGCGAGTAATAGTCGCTGGCGGTTGCCTTCGCGCTCGACACCCCGGCGAGCGGCAGGACGAGGAAGGGCAGCAGTGCGGTCACCGCCATCGGCACCGCCTCGGTCATCCACCAGGCGGCCATCCACACCACCAGCCCCGCGACCAGCCACGCGCCCGGCGCCATTCCGGAAGGCGGCGGCAGCAGCGCGGCGAGGGCGAAGGCCAGCGGGCCGAGGGCAAGGCCGATCCGGCTGGCGGTCATGTGCGGCAGGCTCCCCTCTTGGCGTGCCCCGCAGGGCCTATCAGGACCGGGGCGCGATGGGCAAGCCTGCGGCGCGGGCCTCGCTATTCGACTTCGCTGGGGCCGTCGCCATCATTGGCGCTGCCATCGCCGTAGATGACGGTGCCGGTGCGCAGGCCGCGACGCACGGCCTTGCCGAGCTTCTCGTCGCGCTCCTGCATCAGGCGCACGATCGAGCGGTCGATATTGGCGCGCTGGGGCGTGCAATTTCCTGCGCCCGCCGCAAGGCCGAAGCCGTAGTCCCGGCTCTCGCAGACGTTGTTCAATCCGATGTCCCGCTCGCCGCGGGTCAGGTCCGCGATGTCGTCCTCGTAGGCGCCATAGGTGGTGCGCGACGTCTTCGCGAGCAGCGCCTTGACGTCATCGCCCGCATATTTGGCGAGATGCGCACGCAGCGCCGCGGGATCGGGGAAATAGAACGGGGCCGCCTCGTCATAGATGCGGCTGACCTGCAGGGTGTCGCCGCGACCTTCCACGCCGCGCAGCGAATTGACGAATTCCTCCGCCGAGAGGGTCAGCAACTGGTCCACGTTGGCGCCGGTGAAGGCCAGCCGCTGGATCGAGGGTCCCCCGATCTCACCGCGCCAGAACCCGTAGACGACCTTGGGGTCGTGCCAGTTGGGGAAGACGATCTTCTCGCGAATGTCGCGCGGGCTGAGGGTGACGCCCTTAACGGTCACCAGCTTGGCATCCTGCAGCGGGGCCTGATTGCTGCCGAACTGGCCCCGGTCGGGCGAAGAGATCGGATACTGGTTCGCGATCGCCTCGATCACCGCGACATTGTGCAGGTTGAGCCAGAAGGCGAGCTGCTCGTTGCGCGGCAGGCGCGAGAGATCGAGCTCGGTGCCGATCCGCTCGAGATCCTGGCGATACTCTGTGAGCGAGGCGCGAATCTCGTCGGTGAGGTAGGAGAAGGCGACGCGGTTGCCCTCGAGGCGGAAGCGCGAGGTATGGCCGAACACGACGCGGGTGCCGACGGTCGGATCGACCTTGCGCGCACCTTCGCGGATCGAGGGGCCCATCGGGATGACGAACCAGCCGAGCGCTTCGTCCCAATAGCCGTAATCGAGGCGGTGATCGCCGCGATCGGGGGCGGGAACGAACTGCGCAAAGCCGCTGCGATCCGCAGACGTGCTGCGCCCCTCCGCCCCCTGGGCAGCGGGCGTCGCGACTTCGGCCGCGAGCGGAGCGGCAAGGCCGGCGCTGACGAGACCGGCGACGATCAGGCGAAGATGCATGTGCTGTCTCCCACGAAAACAATCCCGGAACACTAGCAGAATTTCCGGAAAAAGGCCAATCGCAAACAAGGGCTTGCCGCCGAACATCCGCCCCGGCGGCGGAGACGCGATGACGCGGCAACCCCCTCGAAGCGCGGACGGCACGGCGGACGGGCCGGCAAGGGAACCCGCCCGGCGCCGCGCTCCGTCACCGCATAGCCGAACGGGCGCCGGAGCGGGCGCCGCCAGTCGATTGCGTCGCGCGGTTGGTCGAAAGTCGGCGCCCGGGCTCCGGGCGCCTGCGCCTATTTCGGTGCGAGCACCATCAGCATCTGGCGCCCTTCGAGGCGGGGAAAGGCCTCGACCTTGGCGATTTCCGCCACGTCGTCCTGCACCTTCTTCAGCAGATCCATGCCGAGGTGCTGGTGCGCCATCTCGCGCCCGCGGAAGCGCAGGGTGATCTTGACCTTGTCGCCGTGCTCGATGAACTTGTTCACGTTGCGCATCTTCACGTCGTAATCGTGCGTGTCGATGTTCGGACGCATCTTCACTTCCTTGATGTCCTGCGTCTTCTGCGTCTTGCGCGCCGCGTTGGCCTTCTTCTGGGCCTCGTAGCGATACTTGCCGACATCGAGGAACTTGCACACCGGGGGGTCCGCGTTGGGGGACACTTCGACCAGGTTCAGGCCCTTTTCCTGGGCCTGTTCGATCGCTTCGCGGGTGTACATGACTCCGAGGTTCTCGCCCTCGTCATCGATGACGCGGACCTTGGGAACCTGGATGAAATTGTCGTAGCGAGGGCCGCTTTTCACGGGCGGGGCCATCGAGCGCCGGGGTGGACGAGATATGGGGTGTTCTCCTGTCGTTGCGATTGATGGCGGTTATGTAGTGCGAAACGCGCCCCAGCGCTAGGTGGAGTCTTGCGGGGTGCTAGAGCTGCACGCCCCACGCGGCCTTGGGGAAGTCGATCAGGCCGAAGCCGATGACGCGGGGGAACAGCCAAATGCAGAACGTGAAGAACACGGCAGCGAAAGCCACGCCAACCAGAGCAAAAGCGGCAGGTGGCCTGGTGGCAGAGCGGTCGGCAAAAATCAGCGCGCCGAACGATCCGCCAAGCAGCGCACCGCTCGGCCAGAGCTGCGACCAAGAGTACTTGTCGCCAAAAATTTGACCGAAGATCAGCGCGAAGATGCCATAAGCGATCGCGAGAATGATCAGGTAGAGTGGGAGCACTTTCCAGAGCACTGGCTTGTCAGCGCGCAATTGCAAAACCACTCCCATCAGCAGTAGGAATGCAATCCAGATCGCCACGTGCCACACCGTTAGTGTGCCCCACAAATAGGCCAACGGCGCAAACTCCATCACACCGCCGCCTGCCACAGCGGGAAGCGCGCAATCCGGCCCTTGGCGGGCATCAGCGCCTCGATCGCGCGCGCGGGTTGCAGCGCGCCGAGGATTTCGGGGTGGCCCGCGTCAAGCCCTCCGGTGAGCGTGCCGAAGGCGGGCAGGATCATGCGCTCCGCCCCTCCGGCGCCGCGCCCCAGCACCGCACAGGGGCGGGCGATATGGCGGTTGCGCACGTTCACCCGCAGCTTGGGGTGGTAGTGGCCGGACAGTTCCGGCGCGGTCTCTCCGCGCTTCGCTTCGTGGCGTAGGATCACGCCGCCGAGTTCCAGCTCGGGCACGATCGTCCCGCCAAAGCCGCGGGGCAGTTCCTCGTCGTGGTTGCCGGTGATCCACACCCAGTCGAGCGCCCGCGTCAGCGCTTCCAGCATCCCGGTGCAATGCGGATCGAGCCGCAGCGCGCCCGAATCATCGTGGAAATTGTCGCCCAGCGTGATGACCCGTCGCGCCCCCGTCTGCTTCACCGCGTCGGCCAGCCGTTCGAGCGTGTCGCGGCTGTCGTAGGGCGGGAGCATCGCACCGCGCTGCGCGAACCAGCTCGCCTTCTCAAGGTGCAGGTCGGCGACCAGCAGCGCGCGTTCCGCCGGCCAGTAGAGCGCGCGGCCTTGCCCGAGCACAAGCTCGTGTCCGGCGAACGGGAAGGGGGCGAACATAGCGCGAACCATGCGTGTGTCTGTGCCTGCAATTGCCCGCCGCGGCAAGCCTCAAGCGAGGGCAAAGCAGGACTTGTGCGGGCCGCTGGCTGGCCTATTGTGCGCGCAAATGACGGACGGGGATGTATGACGGACTGGACACAGCACACCACGCGCGCCCGCGGGTGGTTCGAATCCTTGCGCGACCAGATCTGCGCCGAATTCGAGGCGATCGAGCGCGAGGCGGGGTCCGAGGCAAGTTTCACCTACACCCCCTGGAACCGCGAGGAAGAGGGCAATGCCGATCCCGGCGGGGGCACGCAGGGCCTGATGAAGGGCAAGGTGTTCGAAAAGGTCGGGGTCAACGTCTCGACCGTGCGCGGCAGCTTCGCCAAGGAGTTCGCCGGGTCGATCAACGGGGCGAGCGTCGAGAACCCCGGCTTCGCCGCGACCGGCATCAGCCTCGTTGCGCACATGGCCAACCCGCACGTGCCGGCGGTGCACATGAACACCCGCTTCCTCACCACCACCAAGGCGTGGTTCGGCGGCGGCGCGGATCTCAATCCGCCGATCCCCTACGCCGAGGACACCGAGGAATTCCACGCCGCGATGCGCGCGGCCTGCATGGGCCACAACCCGACCTATTACGAACGCTACAGCAAGTGGGCGGAGGAATATTTCTACATCCCCCACCGCGAGGTGCATCGCGGCGTCGGCGGCATCTTCTACGACCATCTCGAATGCGCCGACGAGGCCGCTTTCGAGCGCAACCTCGCCTTCACCCAGGATGTCGGCAAGGCCTTTCTCGACATCTTTCCCAAGCTGGTGAGAAAGCGCATGAACAGCGACTTCACGCCGGAGGACGAGGCGAAGCAGCTCGAATACCGGGGGCGCTATGCCGAGTTCAACCTCGTCTACGACCGCGGCACGATCTTCGGTCTCAAGACCGGCGGCAATATCGACGCGATCCTGATGAGCCTGCCGCCGCGGGCGACCTGGAGCTGACTATTCGCTCTCGAGCGGTTCGTAGACCCGCACCCAGTCGACATACATCGCCACCTGGCCGGCCTTGATCGCATCGACCGTGGCCCGCGGCATCCCGTTATAGGGGCGCCTGATGCCGTTGGTCTTGACCGGATAGGCCCCGCCGATCGCGAAATTGAGGATCAGGTGCTTGGGATTGTCGAAGCGCCACGGGCCGTAATGCTCCACCATCGGCCGCGTGACGCGATAGGTCAGCCGCCCATCGACTTCGAACAGGATCGACTGGCTGGTCCATTCGACGGCGTAGACGTGCCAGTCGGTGACGTCGGTAGCCGGATCGAACACGAACTTGTTCACCAGCGGCGTTTCGCCCGAATAGCCGGGCCCGTGCAGCGCCACGCCGGTCCAGTCGCGTTCGCCGACATATTCC
Source organism: Porphyrobacter sp. (assembly GCA_016125555.1). Classification (GTDB taxonomy): domain Bacteria; phylum Pseudomonadota; class Alphaproteobacteria; order Sphingomonadales; family Sphingomonadaceae; genus Erythrobacter. The sequence goes on along the minus strand of WGLN01000004.1, from coordinate 11,843 downwards.
ATGATGTCGATCTCGCCGGTGTCGGGCCACTTGCCGTCCCCGAGCATCCAGAAGGCGGGCCACACCCCGGTCGCATCGGGCATCCTGATGCGCGCCTCGATCCGGCCATGGGTGAATTCGGCCTTGCCCAGCGAATTGATGCGTCCTGAAACGAAGTCCGCCTTGCGATCCTTGCGCGTGTCGATGCCGGGGCGATAGACCGGACGGAGCACCAGCGCGCCGCCATCCGCGCCTTCGACATGGCTGGCGATCGCGATCGTCTCGGGGCTGTCGAGATAGGCCTGCTGCTCGTTGTTGACCCAGAAATCCATGCCGACGACGTTCCACTTGGCGCGGTCGAGCGCGGGGCCGTCGAACTCGTCGGCGAAGACCAGCTTGCGCGCCTCGGCCTCGGCGGAGGTTTGCGCGACCTGCGCTTGGCCCGCCGTGCCGGCGAGCAGCGCGGGCGCGGCGGTGGCCGCGAGGAAAAGGGTTCGGATCATGTGCTCGTCTCTCCGCTGGGGTCGGACCCGGCGATAGCACCGTGTGCCGGGTGCGTGCCACCCGGGTGCAGACGAATTCAGCAGGCGCGGCCATTTGCCGCTTGCCCGTGTCCCGGGCGGGCCACATATTCGGCAGCGATGCTGCGCCAGTACGAACTCGTCGAGAAGGTCCTCGATTACGACCCTGCCGCCGACGAGGCGATGCTCAACCGTGCCTATGTCTACACCGTGCAGAAGCACGGCACGCAAAAGCGCGCCAGCGGCGATCCCTATTTCTCGCACCCGGTCGAGGTCGCCGGGCTGATGACCGACCTGAAGCTCGACCAGGCGACGATCATCACCGCCCTGCTGCACGACACGGTCGAGGACACGCTTGCCACGATCGACGACATCGAGGCCCATTTCGGACCCGAGGTCGCGCGGCTGGTCGACGGGGTGACCAAGCTTTCCAAGATCGAGACCATGCCCGAGAACGAGCGCGCGGCGGAGAACCTGCGCAAGTTCCTGCTCGCCATGTCCGAGGACATCCGCGTGCTGCTGGTCAAGCTTGCCGACCGGCTCCACAACATGCGCACGCTGCACTTCATCAAGTCGCCCGAAAAGCGCCAGCGCATCGCCCGCGAGACGATGGATATCTACGCCCCCCTCGCCGAGCGGGTGGGGATGTACGAATACATGCGCGAGATGCAGGCGCTGGCCTTCCGCGAACTGGAGCCGGAAGGCTATGCCACGATCACCACCCGGCTCGAACAGCTGCGCAGTCAGGACGGCGGGCAGGTCGATGCCATCGCATTGAAGGTCAAGCAGCGCCTCGCCGAGGCGGGGCTGAAGGTCGAGGTTTCGGGCCGCGAGAAGCACCCCTATTCGATCTGGCACAAGATGTCCGAACGCCATGTCAGCTTCGAACAGGTGACCGACATCATGGCCTTCCGCGTGCTGACCGAGACCGAGGAGGACTGCTACCGCGCATTGGGCATCCTCCACACCACCTGGCAGTTCCTCCCCGGCAAGTTCAAGGACTACATCTCGACGCCCAAGACCAACGGGTATCGCTCCTTGCACACCTCGCTGATGTACGAGAACTCGATGCGCGTCGAAGTGCAGATCCGCACCCGCGAGATGCACCGCCGCAACGAATTCGGCCTCGCCGCGCACTGGGCCTACAAGCAGCACGACAAGGCCGACGGGCAGGTCGGCTGGCTGCGCGACCTGATCGAGATCGTCGAGCAGAGCCACGATGCCGAGGAACTGCTCGAACACACGCGGCTCGCTATCTACCAGGACCGGATCTTCGCCTTCACCCCCAAGGGCGCGCTGTTCCAGCTGCCCAAGGGCGCGACCGCGGTCGATTTCGCCTTCGCGGTGCACACCGATCTCGGCCTCGCCTGTGTGGGCGCCAAGATCAACGGTCGGCACATGCCGCTGCGCACCCCGCTGGCGAACGGCGACGTGGTCGAGATCATCAAGAACCCGTGCGCCGCGCCGCAGCTGTCATGGCTCGCCTTCGTCGTCACCGGCAAGGCGCGCGCCGCGATCCGCCGCGCGGTGCGGCTGAAGGAGCGCGACGAGGTCGCCGCGATCGGCTCGAAACTGTTTGACGAGATCGCCGCGCGCGTTCCCGCCAAGATCGGCAAGAAGGCGATCCGCAGCGCGATCCAGCGGCTCGGCATGGATGAGCCCGACGACCTGATGTACGCAATCGGCGCGGCCAAGATCACCGACCGCGAGGTGATGGAGGCGCTGGTCCCCGGCTGCACGGCGGGAATCGAGGAGGACGAGCACTGGACGCGGCGCGAGCGGGCGATCTCGATCCGCGGCCTCACCCCCGGCGTTGCCTTCGAACTGGCCACCTGCTGCCACCCGGTGCCGGGCGACCGCATCGTCGGCATCCGCCGCAAGGGCGAGACGGTGCTGGTCCACGCGATCGACTGTCTCGAACTGGCGAGCGGCGTGGACAATGACTGGATCGACCTTGCCTGGGGCAACCGCTCGGTCGGGGCGCTCGGGCAGCTGTCGGTGACGCTCTACGACCGGCCCGGCACGCTCGCGGAAATGGCGGGCATCTTCGCGCAGAACAAGGCCAACGTGACGAGCCTGGTGCAGACCCAGATCGACCATCCCTTCACCAGCTACGACATCGAGATCGAGGTGCAGGATGTCGCGCACCTCAACCGCATCCTCTCCGCCCTGCGGGCGAGTGATGCCGTGGCACAGGCGGAACGGCAGTAGGCTCAGCCCCCTTCGGCCACCCGCCGCACCGGCACGCGGATGTTGCAGATGTCGGCGCCGCCGGCGGGAGTGATGAAGAACGGATCGCGGCGGTTGGCGATGGCCTCGGCGTAGCGGGCGAAGGTGTCGCTTGTCGTCGAGAGATATTCGAACTTCGGCTGCTCGGCGGCGGGCAGGTCGCTCGCCACCCTGACCGACAGGATCGGCGTGCGCTTAGCGGCTTCCTCGGCGGTGTAGAACCCGAGATCGCCCGACCCGCGCGGCAGCGAGGAAAGGTGCTCCATCCCCTCGATCACCCGGCCGACGAGCGCGATGTTGCGATCGAGGTGCCGGGGCGCATGGCCGATCACGGTGTAGAGTTCCGCGCCCGAGCCGGTGTCGGGCGACATGTTCCGGCCGACACCGACCATGCCGTAGCAGTGGGTGGGCCAAGCCTGATTGCCGCCCAATCCTACGGGCCAACCCGCAACAAAAGCGCCCGTAGCGTAAGGTTCAAAGGTTCGGATGCTCCCCAACTTCACCTGTTGATTGGGGGGGCAAACATGATGCCCGCAATAATCGTCATTGGGCTTGTCACCGAGAATGTATTCCGCTTCCCCCATCACCTTCAGCCCCTCCGGCAAGGGCTTCGGCTTTCCCGTCGCCTCGGGGTTGTCGTAATTCGGATCGCCCCACTGGGTGACGTAATTGTCCTGCACCCGGTTCACCGAGATCCCGTCATACCAGCCCGAGCGCGCGAACAGGCGGATGTTGTGGACCCAGCCCTGCGAGAAGGGCGCCGGCATGAGCTGGATCACCACCTGCCGCGGCTTGCCCTCGGCGTCGGGGGCGAGGGTCATCACCAGCAGGTCTTCCTCGGGGATCGCCACCCACTCGCCCTCGGGCGCAGCGGCGACGATTTCGTTGGGGCTGGGGTAGGCGGATTTGGCTGCCTCTTGCGCGGACAAGGGCAGCGCAAGGGCAAGAGCCGTTGTGGCGGCGAGGAGTGCGGTTCTCATGGAACGGGTTGTGACACACTCTCAGCCCAAGCAAAAACCCCTTTCCGCTCGCCCAGGCTGGCGGAAAGGGGTTCTTGGTCAGCAGCGTTCACAGGGAATGCCGGATCCGCGCAACGCTGCTCCCGTGGCTTCCTTTTACCACGATTGCGCGCGCCCGCCAATCTCCGCCCTGCAGACTGCCTTGCGAAGCCCGCCGTTCGCCGCTATCGGCGCGGGCTTGCCCCATCGGGCGCTCAAGCAGCGAGGCGGTAGCGCGCAAAAACGCGCTCAGGCAGCGAAGCGGCAGCGCACCGAGGAGCACGGAGCAGTGGCCGAGTGGTCGAAGGCGCACGCCTGGAAAGTGTGTATACGGCAAAACCGTATCGAGGGTTCGAATCCCTCCTGCTCCGCCACTATCTCATTGCGAATCAATGAGATGACCTTGTGGGAGGCCAAAAATCCCACGTTTCTGCGCCGTTTTGCGGCTGGCACCGCAACCTCAGAGACTACCAAAACCGCCAAAATCGGTCTCTGATGGGCTTTTGTCTCTTTTCACCGAAACCTCGCGCTAAACGGTACCGGTCCAAAAAGTGACAGATTTCAGACGTTTTTGATGATCGAGGGTTCGATACCTTTTGTGCCCAATCCCGGCAGGCGAGATGGCTGCAACCGCCAGTACCGTGACGACAATGCTCGGCGGTGCAAGTGGGCGTGGATCCTGCTCTCCTCCCCTTGCGGCACATTCGCTGCCGAGCCCGCCGCTTCAGCGGCGATCGCTTTCCAGCCGTGCTTCAGCCCGGTTGGGAAGCGATATGCTGCGGATTGCAGCCCTTTCTCGTTCTGCTAGAACCCCAAGGGACGCTGGAGAGCAGCGCGCGGGCGCTGCGGATTGCAGCCCTTTCTCGTTCTGCTAGAACCCCGGAGCGGAAGGTGAGGCACCTTAGCCATGCTGCGGATTGCAGCCCTTTCTCGTTCTGCTAGAACGCTCGGGCGCAGGAAGCCGCAGACCTACTTGCTGCGGATTGCAGCCCTTTCTCGTTCTGCTAGAACCCGCCCTCGCGTAACCATCTGGAAACGCGGGGGCTTTTCCTTTTCTGCGTTCAGAAAAGCTGAAGCTGGGACGGCGCGGGGGCGGGCTTGTCCCGCTTTTTGCCGACATACACCTTGATCCGGCCGAACTGATTGTCGGTGATGGTCAGGAATCGCACCTCTCCCTTTTCCGGCACCTTGGCGCCCATGCGTGTGGCGTGCATCTCGGCATTGTCGATGGACGCGCAGTGGCGAATATAGATGGAAAACTGCATCATGGTGAAGCCGTCTTCCAGCAGGTCCTTGCGGAAGCGGGCATACGCGCGGCGGGCCGCCTTGGTGTCCACCGGCAGATCGAACATGGCGATCACCCACATGCTGCGCCACCCCCAGGGTTGGATGGGATAGGTCGATGGTGCTTCAGCCCGCGCCATTGTCGAGCAGGTCCGGCGGCAGCGGCAGGCTTTCGGGCAGGATGAGCGCGTCGCGGTTGTTCTGCGTCAGCGCCTTGGCGAGACTGGCGGCCGACTGTTCGATGCCGAGCAGCAGCGGCCAGCGCCTGCTGGCCAGCAGCACTGTCTCGTTGAAGATAGCAAGCAGGGCGGCGCGGGTCGACCGGTCGTCCAGGTTTTTCGGCGCTTCGGCATCCTGCATGATGCCGTGCACCTTCCAGTCCACGATCGGCCGCCAGGGTTCCAGCAGATCATCGGCAAGGCAGAAGGGGTTGGAACGGTTGCGGTGCCAGACGCCAAGCGAGGGGATCAAGCCGGATGCCACTAGCGCACGGGCACAGGCGGCGCGCACGATGGCATAGCCATAGTTGAGCAGAGCATTGGCATCGTCCGCGCTGCGATCCCGGCGGAACTTCCGGCCGAACAGTTTCGGCCAATATCGCTGCGCGCCCTGTGCCTCCAGATTGTCCGGGTCTCCGGAGCGGACACGGCCGGCAAGTGCCGTCAGGCCGGCGTCGTCCTTGCCGGTCTCTTTCAACACGCGCCCCTGCTGGCGCAGCTTGGCCGCAACAAGCGCCTGCCAGAGTCGCTTGCGCAAAGGCGCGCCAGCCTCCACCTGCGCCCAGTGCCGTTCGGTGAGTGCATGATGCCCGTCCATCGGCAGCATCATGCCGGCCGGCAGGTGATCGCGGCCGGTGATGATGACGGTGGCGCCGGCGGCTAGGCATTCGATGAACACCGCCTGGGTATGGCTGGCCCGGCCGTCGTCGATTACCAGTACGCCTAGATCCTCGATCGGCACGGTCGCCTTGGGCAGTTCCGGCCGTTCAATCACCAGCTGCCGGTGCGAGACCGACAGGCGGGTGCCGGGCGTGGCAATCTCGATCGTCTTCCGCAGCATCAGTCGCGCGCCGGGCGGATGTGGCCGATGGGATCAACTGCCACCTTTCGGCCGCCAGACTTCAGGATAGAGGCAGCGGTCGGGCGGAACACGCTACTGCCGGTGGCATCCTCGGCGCGCCAGAGCACGATGGGGCCGGCGGACCACACGCCTTGCACGATCCACAGCCCTTTTAGCTTGCCATCGGGGAAAGACAGCGTGTCCCCCTGTGCCAGCGACATCACCAGTGGTGCGCCGTTCAGCGACTTGTGGATCACCGGCTGGTGTTTGCGCAATCTGTCAGCCGCTTCGAACAAGCTGACGATCTCGGTTTCGACCCGGCCATCAGGATGCCGGAACACAGCCATATGATGATTGTTGCCCAGATCGGCGTAGCCGTTCTTCAGGGGCGCCATCAGTTTTGCCTGCTGCTTGAAGCGGATGCGCACCTTGCGGATCGGCGTGCCGCCGTCGGACACGGTGGGATAGCCGTTCACAAAGGCCTTCTTGGGATCACCGCCATGCGCTTCGACCCAGGCGCGGACCCGGTCGTGCACATGCGTGTCGGGCCAGGCCTCGTCATCGGCCAGCAGCGATTTCGTCAGCGCCTCCACCGGTTTTCGCGTCACGAACCAGCGGTAGGCGATGCCGCCGCTTCCCTCAGCAGGGCCGGCATCGCCATAAGTGGTGTCCTTGTGCAGGGGGCCGGAGACCTTGCGACGGACGCGGTGGGACACAACGATGTCCGCTACCTTGCGCGTCGCCTGCGCTCGCACATCGGCGAACGGCGGATCAAGCGGCGGCTCGGGCTGCGGCGTCGCCGCATCGCGCGCCTGGAACCAGCGCGACAGGCGCTGCGTGAAGCCGGGATGAGCGAGTGCCGCCACCAGCGCGTCGATGGCATGATGCCGATGATCAGCGCGGGTCTTCTCGCCGTTGTCCGAAAGGATGTTGTTCAGGCCCCAATTGTGCCGCAGCCGCGACGTGACCCGACCGGACAGAGTGGCTACGCGCACCTCACCCGCCTGCCCAAGATCAGGGAACAGCATTTTCAGGAACCCCACCGCCTGGCGCGCGGCATAGCCGGTGTCGGTGAGCTGGCGGGCAGCGAAGTCAGCAGGGATTTCAGTTGCGGCAAAACGGCGGACCTTGATGGCTGCACGTCCCGGCGGACCGGCAAAGGCACGAACCCGCGTGAGCGCAGCTTCCCACCCCTCGGCATCATGCTCGAACGCCTCGAACGGCGTGCGATTGGACTTTGTCAGATTGAAGTCGCGATGACAGAGCGTCTTGTTGGCGAAGCTGTCATCCAGCGAGCGCCAGCGCGGCCAGATATGTTCCACCTGGAACTCGCCGTGCTTGAACAAGGCGTCAAAGCTGATCATCTTCCCGGTGTAGGGGCATTGGCGATTGCACTCCTCCCACAACAGCCACTTTTCGATATCGTCACGGGTAGGCTGGGCAATGCCGCCCTTCTGGAGTTCCTCTGCGGCTTTCTTGCGCTCCTTCTCACGGTCCCGGTTGCGCTTCAGATCCTCGGACCGCTCGCGGGCCGACTTGCCCACCTCACGCGCCACTTCAACCCGGATGCGGTCGGGCCGCCCGTGAACGGCGATCAGGTTGTTGACCACCTTGCGCAATTCGTTCTGCACACGCAGCACGGTGGGGTTGCGGATGGACTTCTGGCGCTCAACCTCGTCTCGGCTTTTGCCGGGCGTGGGCAGGCGATCGACCCAGCTGCCCGTCGGCTGGACGCGGTTTGGAAAGGTGGTGGTGCGCCAGCCTTCCTCTTCGTGGCTGGCCAGGAGGCTACCGAAGATGGCGCCCGCTTGCAGGCGCGGCAGGAATTGCCATAGGGCATCCTCAGAGAACGGCTCCCAGCCCGAGGCAAAGGTCAGATTGGCGAGGCAATCGGCCTGTTCGTCGGTCAGAGCGAAATCCGCCTTGAGGCGATCACGCTCGGCGGCGCGCTCGGCCCGTCGCTTTGCCTCGCGCAGGATGACGATGCGTCTGCCGATCTGGCCATAATCGCAGGCATAGAGGCGGGCATGGATTTCACGGCGCATCCGGTCTCGCAGGTCCGGATCGGCATTCCAGCGCTCGCCCATGATCGCCGCCAGCCGGTTTTCCAGTCGGTTGCCAACCAGTCCCTTTTCGCCGCCGCGTTCCAGATTGAACGTCGGCTTCTCGGGCAGATCATGCTTGCGCCAATAGAGCTTGAGGTGTCGGCGGATTCCACCCCAGGTCGCACTATCCTGCGTGCGCAGTAGGGCGAGCAGGGCCGCGCGCTCCTGCTCGTCCAGCGGGCGGCCATTGCCCTCCTCGATGCGCAGATTGTTGAGCTTTTCGAGCATGCGCTTTTCCTGCGCCACCCAGGAGGCCGAGGCGGCCAATTCAGCGCCGGGCACGAAGCGGCATTCCCCGAGCGTGGCCTTGCGCCAGAATACCGGCTTCTGGTCGAAGATCGTCTGTTCAAGCGCCGACACGAAGTCGGCATCGCGCAGCTGCGCGTAATGGGACGCCTGCGCCGCGACGATGGCGCGGAACTCGGCGGCGACATCGTCCCGTGAAAAATGATGCCCGCGCCGCCGCTCCCCACGTTCCGGGATGGCGGCAATGAAGGCGCCAAGTGTGCGGCCCGAGGCCTTCAGGGCGCCGCGATCCTTCTCGCGCTGGGATGCCGCTTTCTGTTCTTCGGCACTCGCCGTGTCCGTGTTGCCATCAGCTACTTCGGCAGAACCTTCCAGATCGCGGCCCCGGAAATGGCGGCGTTGCGCGAGGTGATAGAGCGCGCGGCCAAGTTCGACAGAACCGAGTTGCTCGCTCGTTGCTTTCGCTCGCAACTGCCATGGATCCAGCGCCATAGCTTCGGCCCACGCCGAACCTTTCGCCTTGCTGAATTCGGGCAGCAGACCCGCCTCGTGCAGAAATTGGTTGAGATCGCGCCGTCTTGTGCGTCGCCGCCGCAACTGGCGACGCATCATGCGCCGCTTCCGGCGTTCCTGGTTCAAGGGGACGCCGTCTGGGTCGCGCGCTTCAGGAAAGATGCGAACCCCCAAATGAACAATGTCGCCAGTGCCAGAAGTGCTGTCCATCCTTACGACGGCCGACCCGATGGACGTGGTGCCGATGTCGAAACCAAAGATGAGTTCTGATGCCATACTTGACCTCCCGGCGCATATTGCTAGCATGAAATCCTAGCAGAACGAGAAGGGGCTGCTTTTCGCAAGCAAAAGTCTCTTCGTGTGGGCTCGGCATCCCAAAGACACGGCCGGTTCCTTGCGGCGCCTTCGTATAGCGAGGGCGCCGCATCGCCTCTTGGAAGGGCGCGGCATACATTATCTGTGGCCCCACTCAGTGTTCGCCCGATTGTTTCATGCCAGTAGCAAGTATCAAGCGACAACCACTTTTACGAGGTTTCGCAAAATGGCGTGGCTCCGGGGCGCGCCGTTATTCCGCCCCGAACACCGCCGCTGGCTGCTCGCACCATGGCAGGTCGGCGGCAGCGATGAGTTCCTTGAGCGAGGCGGCGGGCACGTTGCGTGCGATTAGCAGCCGTTTAAGTACGTCAGGCGCGAGATAGGCCAGCCTGAGCAGTCGGCCCGCGTAGGGATGTGTCACCTTCTCGGCATCCGCGATGTCCTGAATGGTCCCCACCGTGCCGCTTTCCAGCTTCCGCCGCCAGCTCCACGCCTTGGCGATCGCCTTCAGCACATGCGGATCAACCCCGCCGGTGTCGGGCACCATGTCCGCAGGCGGGACGATCTTCGGCCGTCCGTTGCGCTTGCGGATGGTGAGCGGGATAAACACCCGCATGGTGCTGGGCGTGCTCATGCTGCTTGTCTCCGTTCGGGGGTGACCATTTCCCGGATGACCGATCCGAGGCCTTCAGTGCGCAGGTCGACCACAAGGCCCTCGGCGCTGACAGTGACCCGGTCGATCAGCAGCCGGGCGATGCGGGCCTGCTCGGCCGGGAACAGCGAGGCCCAGAGGCTGTCGAAGTCCGAGAGCGCGGTGGCCACGTCATTGTCGTTCGAAACGGAATCGCAGTCCATCAGGACCACCGCGACCTTGGCCGCAATTTCAGGCGTGCGCACCAGCTTGCGGATCTGCTGGATGACCGCGCCCTCGACCACCCCGGCGTTCAGCCGGACAAATGCCTCGCGGCCTTCGCACGCCCGATTCCGGATCGCATCCATTGACGTGTAGTACCGATAAAGCCGCTGCCCCTTGCGGGTGAACGTCGGCGTCATGGCAATGCCGCGGTCGGTGAAGATCAGCCCTTTCAGCAGCGCCGGCACCTGCGCCCGAGTGTTCGCCGCGCGCTGGCGCGGACTTTCCTGCAGGATCGCATGGACCTGATCCCACAGTTCAGGCGTGATGATCGCCTGATGCTCGCCGGGATAGCTGGTGCCCTTGTGGACAGCCTCGCCAAGATAGAGCCGGTTGCGAAACAGCTTGTAAAGGAACCCTTTGTCGATCGGCTTGCCGCGCTTGTTCAGGGTGCCGCCCGCCACAAGCTCCCGGGTCAGCAGGGTCGCCGATCCCAGCCGGACGAACCGCTCGAACACATTGCGGACCTGCTCGGCCTCGGCCTCATTGATGACCAGCTTGCGGTCGACCACGTCGTAACCCCACGGCACGAACCCGCCCATCCACATGCCCTTGGCGCGGCTGGCAGCGAACTTGTCGCGGATGCGTTCGCCGGTGACCTCGCGCTCGAACTGGGCGAACGACAGCAGGATATTCAGCGTCAGCCGGCCCATCGAGGTCGTGGTGTTGAACGCCTGCGTGACCGACACGAAGGTCACGTTGTTGCGGTCGAAGGCCTCGACCAGCTTGGCGAAGTCCATCAGCGAGCGCGACAGGCGGTCGATCTTGTAGACGACGATGACGTCGACGAGCCCCGCCTCCACGTCTTCGAGCAGGGCCTTGAGGCCGGGCCGTTCGAGCGATCCGCCTGAATATCCGCCGTCGTCGTAGCGTTCGCGCATGCAGACCCAGCCTTCGGCGCGTTGGCTGGCAATATAGGCCTCGCAGGACTCGCGCTGGGCGTCGAGGCTGTTGAACTCCATGTCGAGCCCCTCTTCGGAACTCTTGCGGGTGTAGATGGCGCAGCGCAGGCGGCGCACCGGTGCAATGCCGTCCCTCATGCCGCGCTACCCCGGGTCGGCCGCAGGCCAAAGAAGCGGTAGCCGTTCCACTGCGTGCCGGTGATCTTGCGGGCAATTGCCGAGAGCGTCTTGTAGCGCCGGCCTTGCCAGTCGAACCCGTCGCGCAGCACGGTGATGACGTGCTCCACCCCGTTCCATTCGCGCACGAGGCGCGTGCCGATCACCGGGTTGCGCGGGTCGCTGATCACCGACTTCCTGACCTTCTTGCCCTCGACCTCGTCGGCCAGGGCATCGAGCAGCTGGCGTGCCGGTTTCGACAGGCCGCCGAAGGTCAACTCCTGAATCCGATAGGCCAGGCGCTGCTCCAGGAACGGGCGGCTGTTGTTCGGCGCCTCGGTGCCAAACAGCTTTGCCCAGTCGGCCTTCAGTTCCCTGACCGACATGGCCTTCAGCGCCGCCAGCCTTGCCAGCACCTGCGCATTGTCATCGTCTCGCATCAATCGTCCTTTCGTATCCGGGCTCGTGCCCGGGGACGACTGACGGTAGTGTCCAAGCACGTGGTGTAATTTCAGCGCCGTCGACGGTGTGATCCCGGGTGGCCATCGAGGTGTATGGTGGAGGTGGAGTTTGGCGACTTCAACCACGGACCACACGGAGACCCCGATGACCAAGACCAACAT